>CAIVDS010000026.1 GCA_903904685.1 uncultured Verrucomicrobiota bacterium | reverse complement strand
TAGGGAGTGTTAACGAAAAAGTTGTACGATGAGGAGCCTTTGTGATTCAGGATGGGGATGGACGAATCAAGAAAGGTGTTGAACGAGGCGATGTGGAGAGAATGCGAAGCGGCGTTGCGGGAGGTGCGCGATCCGAGGGGAGCGCCGCCGGAAACGGGCGAGCGGGAGTTTTTGGAGGCGGTCTTGTATCTTGGGCGCACGGGATGTCCGTGGCGCGATCTGCCGGCGAGGTTTGGAACGTGGAGCGCGGTATACATGAGGTTTCGCCGCTGGGAAAAAGCCGGGGTGTGGCGGGGCTTGTGGGAACAGCTCGAACAAGGGGCGTGTCCGGCGCTGCTGCAGGTGTTCATCGACAGCACCTCGATCCCCGTGCATCCGCATGCGGCGGGCGCGCCAAAAAAAACGGCGGGGCAGAGGCTTTGGGCCGCTCGCGAGGCGGCCTGACGACCAAGCTGCACGTCGCCTGCACCGATGAACACAGCTCGGTTGCGCTCACCTTGAGCGAGGGCCAGCGCCACGACAGCGTGCCGGTGCCCGAATTGATCACCGAGGCCTCAACGGCCGGAAAAATCATGCGCGTAACCGCCGACCGCGCCTACGACGGCGACCCCACTCGCAAGCCCCTGATCGACGCCGGTATCGAAGTGGTCATCCCTTCGCCTAAAAACCGCAAGCACCCCCCGGGCTACTCGACTGAACTCTACAAACTCAGGCACAAGGTCGAAAATTACTTCCGAAAACTCTTCGACTTCCGCCGTGTCGCCACCCGTTACGACAAACTCGCCCGCTCTTATCTCGCATTCGTTCATCTCATCGCCTCCATCGTCTTATTACGCAGTTTTCGTTAACACTCCCTAGTTTCCGGCGATCAGCTCGCCGACTAGACTCAATCTTCTCTACGTTCAAAGGCACTTCTATGCTGTCATATAACCGCTCGTTGGCGCTAACTATTCTCTCCATGGTGGCTCTTAAAACGACCACAGCGGCGGCGGAAGCTTCGAACGCCGGGGACTCCGGTCGGGGCAAAATCTTGTTTCAACAAAACTGTGCGCTTTGCCATGTCACGGGGCTGGAAGCGCGTCCGCCGGCGGGCCAGGGGCCTTCGCTCGCCGGTATCATGGGCCGGCCAGCGGCTTCGCTTTCCAATTTTGGGTACTCCAAAGCACTGGAGTCTTCGCGCCTAACTTGGGATGCCGCGACGTTACATTCTTTTCTGGCCGGGCCGGGAGTGTTGGTGCCAGGAACGACCATGCCCGTAACCTTGGCAAACGCGACAGATCGCAGTGACGTGATCGCTTTTCTGGCCACATTGAGACCCGTAATTCCGAAGCCGGGAACAGGGAACGTCGGGGTGTCTCATCACGCACCGAGCCCCGGCGACTGGCAGAACGATGCCCCCGGTGCGCATCATCAGATCCGGTTAAATGACTTGCCGCCGCCTTACGCCACGGCATCGGCCGGAAACGCGCCGCGGACTGTAGCCCAACCCGCTGGCGCCAGTCTTTCCGTTCCGCAGGGATTCCAAGTCAGATTATTCGCGGCGGGGCTTTCTGGGCCACGGCTTCTACGCACGGCACCCAACGGAGATATATTTATAGCGGAAACCCGCGAGGGACGAATCCGTGTGCTAAGAGCGGCGGATGGAGCAGACGCACCATCGGAAAATACTATATTTGCAGATCACCTACAGGGACCCTTTGGCATCGCCTTCTATCCGCTGGACGGAGATCCGCGTTGGGTGTACGTGGCCAACCTCAATTCGATCGTGCGCTTTCCCTATCGCGCTGGTGACCTCGCTGCGGGTGGGCCTGCTGAGATAGTCGTGCCCCACCTTTCTGACAGCACGGGCGGACATACCACCCGGGATATTGTTTTTTCAATCGATGGCCGACGAATGTTTATCTCGGTTGGTTCGGGTTCGAATGTCGCGGAAGGAATGCCGGCGAAAACTCCAGCCGAGATCCGCGCTTGGGAGACCTTGCATGCGCGAGGCTCTGCTTGGGGCTACGAGTCAGGGCGCGCTGATATTTTCGTGACCGATCCCGAAGGTCGGCAGCGCCTACGGATATTCGCTACCGGCATCCGTAATGCGGTCGGGCTGGCCGTGCAGCCAGCCACAGGTGAATTGTGGGCTTCGACGAATGAGCGCGATGGCTTGGGCGACGATCTGGTGCCGGATTACATCACGCACGTTAAGGATGGCGGATATTACGGGTGGCCTTGGTACTATTTGGGCAATTACGAAGATCCGCGTCACCCGGGTGAGCGGCCGGATTTGAAGGGGCAGGCGCTTGTTCCTGACGTGTTGTTGCAGTCCCATTCCGCACCGTTGCAGATGACGTTTTATCCGGCTACAGTGTCTGGACCGGCTGCATTCCCTGTTCCCTATCGCGGTGAGATTTTCGCTGCGTTCCACGGTTCTTGGAATCGCACTGGTCGCACCGGAAGCAAGGTCGTTCGCGTTCGGCTGAAAAACGGTGTACCAACCGGTGATTACGAGGATTTCCTGACCGGGTTTGTGATCGATGAGGGCCACGTCTGGGGCCGCCCTGTCGGTGTTGCTGTCGCCCACGATGGCGCTCTCCTCGTAACCGACGACGCTAATGGTACTCTCTGGCGCATTTCCTATACAACCCAAGTCCCTAAATAGTGTGGGCAGCGGGATCCCGTTTGCTGAAAATGGATGAGATCCATTGGATCCGACTGTTCCCAAAGGCATACCCGATTAAACAGGTCAGGTCATCCACGAAGAGTTTGCCGCCGATGGGGGCGGCGTCATGGGCAGAAGGTCTGTGCGGGCCATAGGAGTGTGTCGCAGCGGAAGGTGTGTTCGTGACGGGAGCGGAGAAGGACGAGAACGTTTTGCCGATCACACCGCCCGCAGGTCGAGCGTGAAGGGTTGCTCGGGCGCGGGCTTGCTCGGCGGCGGGACGGTCATGGTGCCGGGCGTGTGGCCGTGCGTGGTGAAGCGGGCGTGGCGGCGGCTTTCGGCCTCGTAGGAGTTGACCGGGAAGGTCTCGTTGGCGCGACCACCGGGGTGCGCGACGTGGTAGGTGCAGCCGCCGAGCGAGCGCTGGTTCCAGGTGTCCACGAGGTCGAACGTCACCGGCGCGTGGACGCCGATGGTCGGCTGGAGGCAGTTGGGCGGCTGCCACGCGCGGTAGCGCACGCCGGCCACGCCTTCGCCGTTGACGCCCGTCGGGTGCAGCGGGATGCGGTGCCCGTTGGCCGTGAGCACGAAGCGGTCACCGACGAGGCCGGTCGCCTTCACCTGCAGGCGCTCGAGCGAGCTGTCCACGTAGCGCACGGTGTCGCCGCCGCCGGCCTCCTCGCCGAGGACGTGCCACGGCTCCAGCGCAGTGCGCAGCTCGACGTTGATGTCGCGCACGGAAAACTCGCCGACGCGCGGGAAGCGAAACTCGAAGTGCGGGGAAAACCATTCCGGCTCGAACGGCTGGCCGGACTCGCGGAGGTCGCGGATCACATCGTTGAAATCGGTGCGACAGAAATGCGGCAGCATCCAGCGGTCGTGGATGTCAGCGCCCCAGCGGACGAGGTTGTTCGCGTAGGGCTGCGTCCAGAATTTGCTGACGAGGCCGCGCAGCAGGAGATGTTGCGCGAGACTCATGCGCGCGTGCGGCGGCATCTCGAAGGCGCGCAGCTCGACGAGGCCGAGGCGGCCGGTGGGGCTGTCGGGCGCGTAGAGCTTGTCGATGCTGAACTCGGCGCGGTGGGCGTTGCCTGAGGCGTCGGTGAGGAGGTTGCGGAAGAGACGGTCCACGAGCCACGGCGGGCAGTGGCCATGCGCGAGCTGGCGATCCATCTCCTTGAACGCGATCTCCAGTTCTCGGATACCGTCGTGGCGGGCTTCGTCGAGGCGCGGGGCCTGCGAAGTCGGGCCGATGAAGAGGCCGGAGAACAGCCAGCTCAACGACGGGTGGTTCTGCCAGTAGGTGAGAAGCGAGCGAAGCAGGTCGGGGCGGCGGAGGATGGGCGAGTCCTGGGGCGTGTCGCCGCCGAGGAGGATGTGGTTGCCGCCGCCGGTGCCGGTGTGGCGGCCGTCGAGCATGAATTTCTCGGTGCCGAGGCGCGTCTGCCGGGCCTCGTCGTAGAGGACGGTGGTGCGTTCGACGAGCTCGTCCCACGTCTGGCTCGGGTGCAGGTTCACCTCGATGACGCCGGGGTCGGGCGTGACGGCGAGCTTGTTGAGGCGCGAATCCTTCGGCGGCGGCTCGCCCTCGATGATGACGGGGATACCCATCGCCTTGACCGTGGTCTCGATGCCGGCGACGAGGTCGAGATAATCCTCGGCGGCGGTGACGGGCGGCATGAAGAGGTGGAGCCGGCCGTCGCGCGGTTGGACGCAGAGGGCGGTGCGGATGATCCACGGCGCGCTCTGACCGGGCGCGGGGCGGCGCGTGGGATCTTGGCCGGGCGGGAGTTGCGTCGGCGCGTCGGGCGGAGCGGGACGGTCAACTTGGCCGCGGATCTGGTCGCCCAAGTTTTGGCGGAGATTTTCAGGCACGTCGCGCGTGGCACGGGCGCGGCCGGCGATGGATTGCTGGTAAGGAAACTTGGTGGGCAGCGGAGGGAGTTTTTGCGACGGATCCTGCGGCCAGAGCCACGGGTAATCTTTTTCAGCGACCCACGGGATAGAATCAATCGGAAGGCGCAGGCCCATCGGCGAGTCGCCGGGGAGGAGCCAGAGCGTCTCGTCGTCGCGCAGGAACCACGGGCCGGACACCCAGCCGGGCCGGCCGGCGACGGTGGCGCGCTTGATCGGCAGCGTGTAGCCGGCGACCTCGCCGAGCCCGGCTTGGAAAATCTGAGCGAGGCGTTCGCGCTCCTGTTTGTTTTTGAGGTGAGATTTTTCCGGCGAGACGTTCGACGGAAGACGGCGCTCTTTCCAGGTGTAATAGAAAACGTCCTCGTAGCCGGGAATAAGGTGCTCGGGGCTGACGCCGAGAATTTTGGCGAGACGCGTAGCGAGCTCCTTGGCCTCGCGCGGGCCGTGACCGTAGTTTTTGGATTCGTCGGCGATGAGCGAGTCGTCGCGCCAGACGGGGACGCCGTCCTTGCGCCAGTAGGCGACGAGAGCCCAGCGCGGCAGCGGCTCGCCGGGATACCATTTGCCCTGTCCGTAGTGGAGGAGCGCGCCGGGGGCGAATTTGTGGCGGAGGCGGCGGATGAGTTCGCCGGAGAGGGCGCGTTTTTTCGGCGAGACGGCGGTGAAGTTCCACTCGGGGCCGTCGGGGTCGTCGAGCGAGATGAACGTCGGCTCGCCGCCCATCGTGAGGCGCACGTCGTTTTTCACGAGGTCGGCGTCGATGGCGTGGCCGAGCGCCTCGATCTTCGCCCACTGCCCGTCGGTGTAGGGCAACGTGACGCGCGGCGACTCATGGACGCGCGTCACGGACATCGCGAAATCAAACTCCGTCTCGCACTCGTCTACGCCGCCGCTGATGGGCGCGGCGCTGGACGGCTCGGGCGAGCAGGCGAGCGGGAGGTGGCCCTCGCCGGCGAACAGACCCGAAGTCGGGTCGAGGCCGACCCAGCCCGCGCCGGGTAGATAGACCTCGCACCAGGCGTGGAGATCGGTGAAATCTTTTTCCGCGCCGCTGGGGCCGTCGAGGGATTTTTGGTCGGCCTTGAGCTGGATCAGATAACCGGAGACGAAGCGCGCTGCGAGGCCGATGTGGCGGAGCGTCTGCACGAGCAGCCACGCGGAGTCGCGGCACGAGCCGCTGCCGAGCGTGAGCGTCTGCTCGGGCGTCTGCACGCCGGGCTCGAGGCGGATGACGTATTTGACGAGCGCGTTGACGCGGGCATTGAGCGCGACGAGGAAATCAATCGTGCGCACCGGCGTGAGGTCAAGCGACTCGACGAAAGCGGCGAATCTGGGTTTGCGGGGGCGTTTGCGGCGGTAGAGGGAAAGCTCGGCGGCGTGGGCCTTGCCGTAGGTGAAGGGAAATTTTTCCGCGTCAGGCTCGAGGAAAAAGTCGAAGGGGTTGTAGACGGCGAGCTCGGCCACGAGGTCCACGGTGACGGCGAACTCGCGGACCTTTTCGGGATAGACGACGCGGGCGAGATGGTTGCTGAAGGCGTCCTGCTGCCAGTTGACGAAGTGACCGTCTTTGGGCGTGAGGGTGAGCGAGTAGCTCAGGATGGGCGTGCGGCAATGCGGCGCCGTGCGCAGGCGGATGACCTGCGGCCCGAGCGTGACCGGGCGATCATAGCGATAGGCGGTCTTGTGATGCAGCGCGACGTGGATGGCCATGAATGAATCTGATTAGCAAGAGCTAGACCAAATGCGGGTGGTGATGCAGACAAGGCTCAGGAGGTGGCGGTTTGCGTTTGGCTCTGGCTCGGCGCGGCGGGCGGCAATGTGTCGGTCTCGTCGTCGAGACAGGTGACGAGGACATCGACGGTGAGCGTGCGTTGACCGGTGCCGTGGTAGGTGCCACGGATGGGCGACACGTCGGCATAGTCGCGGCCATGGGCGATTTTCACATGGTGGCGATTGACCTGTTGGTTGTTCGTCGGGTCCAGACCGCGCCAACCAATGCCGGGAATAAAAACCTCGACCCAAGCGTGGGTGGCTTGCGCGCCTTTCAGCTGGTCGGCGGGGCCGTTGTAGAGGTAACCGCTGACGTAGCGCGCCGGAATTTTCAGGGCGCGGCAGAGGCCGATCATCACATGGGCGAAATCCTGGCAGACGCCACGGCGCAAGCGGAGCGATTCCTCCATCGTGGTGTGAACGTGCGTGGCGGCGGGCTGATAGACGAACTCGCGGAAAATGTACCGCATCAAGATGAGCGCGACTTGCCACACGTCGGTCTGGCCGGCGGAGAGGTCGAGCGCGAGCCGCCACGCTTCGGGCGAAGATGCGACGTAACGGCTGGGTTGGAGGAAATCGTAGCACCGCTCGGTGAGCGTGGCAGCGGGCAAAGTGGCGAATGGCGCGGGCGTGGCGTCGTCGGCGAGTATCGCGGGATCGCGGGTACGGACGATGGAGGTTGCTTCGATGGTCAACTCGCTGTGCGGCGAAGACACATCGAAGAGGTGGACGCAGTTGCGCTGGAAATCGAGGTAGTGCGTGAGGCGCGCAATGGGGAGCACTTTGAGGATAAAGCTCAGGCGATTCTGGCCGTCGTAATCGGACGGCTGGAGGCGCACCTCGTTGGCGCTATCGCGCACCGGCGTGGCGTAGGCGTAGTGCGTGCGGTGAAAAACTTGGAGCTTCATCACCGCGCGAGAAAACGGTTGATGGCGGTGCGGGAGAGCCGGATTTTCTCCGCCACCGGAAAGGCGCTGCCAGACTGGGCCACGACCGAATCGTTTAGTGAGGCTACGAGCTGTTGTTGTTGTTCCTCTTGTTGGCGGAGTTCGCCTTCGGTCTGGGCATTAAACGGCTGGACGATGTAAGTCTGGAACAACGCCTCGCCGATGGCGTTTAGCTTGCCCTGAATCTGATCGATATAGTAATGCAGGCCGATGTCGAGAATGTCGGCGACGGCGCTGAACTCGAGCTCGGCGAGGAGGCGACCGGAGAGTTTTTCGGCATGATTGGAGAACCGGCCTTGAGCGACGCCGGAGATGCCGCGCAGCGCGGTGTTGACCTGCTGCACGCAGAAACGAACGGAGCGCGGAAAATCATCGGAGAGGAGGAGAAACTCGGCGACGAACGCCGGTTGCACCTCGGCCCCGTGGAGCGCCTTGTAGGCATCCCACGCGCTGCACGAGCGGAGGACGGCGGACCATCCGAGAGCATCGGCCTGCGTGGTGATATCGGCGACGGGCGTGCCACGCGTCGGGAGCGAAGCGTGGCGCACGTCGAGCAGGCGGGAAGTCTTATCGGCGCGCTCGAGGTAGCGAGCGGCTTGCGCGAAGAACCAACCCTCGTTGCGCACGACGGTGGCCTCGGTGAGACCTTGCAGATGGAGGGAACTGGATTTGATTTCGTGGAAAAAATCCTGCGGGCTGGTCTGCCACAATTCTCGGGCGCGCGGGGAGTGCAGGAGGAGATAGAGGCGGTTGAGCTCCTCCCACACCTCGACGGTGATCTGGTCGCGGACGGTGCGAGCGTTTTCGCGGGCTTGCGAGATGGACGAGACGATGGAGTTGGGATTCTCGAGTTGGAAAACGAGAAACTCGGTGACGTTGCGGCCGGTGGCTTTCGGGTGAAGCCGGAAGAACAACTCATCGTCGCCGGTGCTCTGGACGATGGGCTTCCAGTATTCGGCGAGGGTGCGGTCGTTGAGATTGCGCACGTCGAGAAGGAGTTGGAGGTTGACGTCAACGAGGCGCGCGGTGTTTTCGGCGCGCTCGATGTAGCGACTCATCCAGTAGAGATTGTGGGCGACACGGCTGAGCATGATGCGGAAAGTAGAAAGAAGAATTGTGAAGGATGAAAAGACGGAGACGGCGGTAAGCGAGTGTGGAGCGGCTATTTTTAATCGTTACCGTAGAGAACCCAGGTGTCTTTGCTGCCGCCGCCTTGGGAAGAGTTGACGACGAGCGAGCCGGGGCGGAGCGCGACGCGAGTGAGGCCGCCAGGGATGATGACGGGTTTTTCGCCGTAGAGGACAAATGGCCGCAGGTCGATGTGCCGCCCCGAGAAACCGCCCTCGTAATAGGTCGGATGGCGCGAGAGCGAGACGACGGGCTGCGCGACGAAGTTGCGCGGATCGGCGGCGACTTTGCGGCCGAACTCCTCGCGCTCGGCCTTGGTGGCCGACGGGCCCATCAACATGCCGTAGCCGCCGGCCTCGTTGGCGGATTTCACGACGAGCTTGTCGAGGTTGGCGAGGATGTGTTTCCGGTCGGCCTCCTCGTTGGCGAGGAATGTTGGCACGTTCGGGAGGATCGGGTCTTGGTCGAGGTAGTATTTGATCATCCGGGGGACGAAATAATACATGACCTTGTCGTCGGCCACGCCGGTGCCGATGGAGTTGGCGAGCGACACATGGCCGGCGCGGAGAGCGTTGATGAGGCCTGGGACACCAAGCGCTGAGTCTTTGCGGAAGACAGTCGGGTCGAGAAAATCGTCGTCGATGCGCCGGTAGATGACATCGACCGGATGCAGGCCCTTGGTCGTGCGCATCCAGACGCGTTGGTCGCGCACCAGCAAATCGCGGCCCTCGACGATCTCGATTCCCATCTGGCGGGCGAGATAAGTGTGCTCGAAGTAGGCGGAATTGTAGGCGCCGGGTGTGAGCAGGACGACCGTCGGCTCGGCGACACCGGGCGCGGCGATGTGCTGGAGGACTTTCAACAGCTCGGCCGGGTAATGTTCGACGGGGCGCACGCCACACTCCTCGAAACTCTCGGGAAACGTGCGCTTGATGGCGCGGCGGTTTTCGAGGACGTAGCTCACGCCTGAAGGACAGCGGCCATTGTCTTCGAGGACGAGATAGTTGCCCTTGTCATCACGGATCAAGTCGGTGCCGCAGATGTGGATGTAGATGTCGCGCGGGACATTGAAATTCGCAAATTCGCGGCGGAAGTGCTTGGCTGAGAAAACATAGTCTGCCGGGATGGTGCCGTCCCGGAGGATGTGTTGCTCGTGGTAGATGTCGTGGAGGAACAGGTTAAGCGCGGTGATGCGTTGAACGAGACCGGCCTCGACCCGCTCCCATTCGCGGGAGGGGATGATGCGCGGCATGAGATCGAACGGGAAGATGCGCTCGGCGCCCTGCGAGTCGCCATAGACGTTGAACGTGATACCCTGCCGCAAAAACGAGAGATCCACGGCGCGACGTTTGGCGTCAAACTTGGCCTGATTGAGCTTGGAAAATTGTGCGAGGAAGCGGGCATAGTGTGGCCGAGCTCGGCCTTCGGAGGTGAGCACCTCGTCGAAAAAGCCGGCAGGATCGTAAGGCTTAAAAAAGCCTTCGGACACTGGGGTGTCGGCGGCAGGAGAGGGGGAGTCGATGACGGGAGGCATGGCGGGTTGGCCTCTCATTAGCAGAATGCATGCGAGGTTGGGAAAATTTCTCCGGCCATGCGCAAGAATGATCCCAAACCAGCCATGAAGAGGGTGCGCACGTCACTCTGTCACCGGCATAGTTTCAGGCGGTCATCTCAGCTGCGGAATGACTAGGAAGGACATCCCGTCAATTGTTACATTAACGTAACTCGAATGGGTGCTGTCATGCAACTATTCTAATGTTACATTTCATATGAGTCCTTTGGAGTTCGTCGGACAAAAAAATGCACAAATGTTTCCTGAACGTCACCAAAATGACGCGATGAGCATGTAATATGCCTAGGTTATCAAAAACAACGGGCAAACATTCTTGGAACTGTATTGCAGCCAACATCAAATCGATCCGAAGGACTTCCCCAAGGTTGTTTTTCGGCAGGCTCTCTATCCCCACACGCGCCCGTTTGTGACCTTGATCGCCGTCTTCCAACGCTATCACTTCGCCGCGGATCACGCTTTCATCGACAGCATAAGCCGCATCAAGCGTTATCAGAACTTTCGTTCGTGTGCGGAAGAATTGGCCCGACACCCATTGAACCGGGGGTTTCTCCGTCACGGTTTACGACTGCGACTGAGTTCCAATCGGCTCCGCACAATCATCAAAACCGTCATGCCAAAAAAAGATGAGATGGATTTATAAAACACAACCGTATCCATCAGACCATCGAAAGAGGCCGGCGAAGGCAGGCCTTTCCCGCACGGAAACGGCTTCTTAATCGGCTCACATATCCGGCATGTTTCCGAAAATTTCTTTTGAAAATACCCATTAAATTTATCTGGGGATCATCGTTGGATGCCATCTCCGCGCGTTGGTATGGCGGCTTGTTTTGCATGTATGAACGTTCCACGGCTGGCGGTAGTCATGGAATGGGCTACGGCAGGCGACGATTGGCGATCAGTATGCGTGGGCTGCTGCTCTGGGGAACCGCCTTGCTGGCCATAGGCTATGTGACCTCGGTCCTCGTGTTTTTCCAATGGATGGATGGACGGCCGTTCAATCTCGTCACTTTTTCCGACTGTGTGCTTTATCCGGTTCGCCGCGACGTCATCAAGGCCAAGCAAGGCCAGGCCTTCGTTCTCGAAGGCTTGGATGACATCAAGGCCCGTCGAGTGCGACCAGGCATGCAAAAGTTGACCGTGGGCATCGAGCGCTATCCGCAGGAACTCATGGGGCGTCTCGTTCTCGCGAATATTTATGTGCTGATGAACTCAAACACGCGAGCTGTGACCGTGCTGCGCAACGGGTTCCCGTATTTTGCCACCGACCGGCGCTACATGGAAAACGTATTCCAATTTGCGGTCGCAGGGGAGGACGACGAACTCTGGCAGGAGGCTTGTGATGCCGCCTTGGCTCAATCCGCGGCCCGCTCCGACCTGGCGCCGTTTCGCCTTTGGATCATCCAGCGCAAGATTATCGGCCTCACCGAGGCCGGGCACTCCGCCGAAGCCGCCCGACTGGCCGAAGCCTCGGGGGCAAGCGCCGATGAATCGCTCGGCGAGCTCGAAGTCCTCGCCCTGCTCAAAAACGGAGAAACCAAGGCCGCGCTATCGTTCATCGAGACGTGGCAGCAGCGAAATGGGCCGAGTTCCCTGCTACGCCCCCTGCTGATTCGCGCATTGCGAGAGACGGGGCAACGCGAAGACATGGAACGCGCGTTGGCCGACTGGTGCCGCCGCGATCCCACAAATCCAACACCCTATGTCAATGTCGTCGTCAGCCGAGCTATGCTCCGCGACACCGTCGGCGCGCAAGCCGCACTGGAGTCCTTTTTCATTCGTTTCAACAGCCGCATCGACAATCTTATTGAGCTGGCCAAGGCGCTGGTCCTGACGGGTGAAACCGCACTCTCCAGACAATGTCTGGCGAGTGCGGAGGATCAGGGCTTCCCCACCATCACGCTGCAACAATTGCTCATGGAGACTTGCATCACCAAGGGTGAATGGGACGAAGCCCAGACTCTGCTTAATCGGCTCACCGCGCTTCAGTCCAAGAACGATCCTTCGGCCCCCTACTGGAGGTTGATGACCCTGCTCGTCGCCGCCACCCTTGATCCGGCGGAAGGAGTTCAATCCAACCTTATCTCCACGTTGCAGGATCAGCGCATGACACTGGTGGCCTACCGGCGACTGATCAGCGTGCTGCGCGCCGCCGGGCGAAACTCCACCGCACTCGGCATCACTCAATTAGCGCTGAGTCGCTATCCCAACAGCGCTTCTATCAAACAAACATTGACCACCCTCGCCATCGAAGTGGCGGCGGACAAAGCCGCCAAACCGAGGCCGGTCATCATCAAACTCCAACACAGGCAGGACACCGCTGATACGATTGAAGCTGCCACTCGCGCAACCCTTGCGGGCGTGAACGACGAGACGCTGTTCTTCGAACATCTTGAGGTTCAAATCAAGAGCGACAAAGCCAACGAGGCCCTCTCGGCGATCCATGCCGCACGAGACGCCCGCCCCGAGTGGTTGAATTCCCGTCGGGATGATCTCTCGCTCATGGAGATCCGTCTTTATGCAAAGCAGAAGGACACCATGACCGTGCAGGGATTGGTACATTTTTATATCAACGGTGATCTCGACCGGTCGAAAAAAATCATGGGACTCGCCATGGAACTTCACGGAACCGGCGACATTGAAACAGCCGTTTTTATTGCCCGGGAAATCCTTCGTAAAACCCCTCATTTTCGCATGGTTGAAAGGACGTTGGACGAGTGGGCGCCACCATCCAAGACCATAGAACCTTGATCCCGGTATCGTTCCGCAAGAAATCCAATCGCGGCAAAACGGCTGGCCTATCCCTCAGTCTTAAACCGAGGGAGGAACAACCGCAGCCGAAGAATCTTGGCGAGTCAGCTGTTGAGACGAGGTTTCCGCCGCGCCTTTTTTCTTATCCTTCTTTTTCTCGTCCTTCTTGTCGCCTTCGCCGTTGTTCGGCTCGGGGGCCGGCACCGAGGAATCGCCGCCGCCATAGCCGAGCACTTCGACGGAGATGAAGGACGGCATTTCGTTTTCGCCATTGGCACCACGATTCTGGTCGCGCGAGGCCTTGGCCAGATCGGAAGCAGAGCTGCCGGATTCCGAAGCGGGAGAGGGAGGAGGAGCGGAAACCGCCGCCGCAGGAGCCGCCGGCGTGCCGGTGCTGGTGCCGCCGGACTGGATGTTGCCGGCATTAATAACCTGGAGGGCCGCGATATTGAGGTTGCCCGAGGAACGGATGCCGGCGTCTCCAGCATCGATGCTCCCGGCGGGAGCGATCAAGTCCACGTTGCCGGGCGCCACGCCCGCGACTGTGGCGAGCACGCCGATGCCGCCGCCGGTGGCGAGACCGGCAAGGTCGGTCTTCACATCACCGCTTTGCGGATCGATAAGCACGCGTGTAGGCGAGGCGGACTGCACGGTCTTCGACGAAAATCCGGCCGCAATGTTGCCGGTCGAGGACCAGACAAGCACGTCCCCGCCGCGAAGGGTGAAAATACGCTGGGCGCCGATCTCCACGCTGTCGCGCGCAAAAATAGAGATGCTACCACCGCGTTCCGTGATGATGCCCGGAGGAGCGCCGGCGTTCTTGGGAGCGTCGACGCCCAACGAGAGTCCGCCGCCCGGAACGAGCACGCTGATCGCGCCTCCGTTGGTAGTCGTGATTTCACGCGAGGAAAGCGAAAGGGATCCGGACCAGTTGGAAGAACCCGGGAAAAGGGCGGTGATGGCGGCAAAGCCGGCCGCGTAGTTGCCGTAACCGACGGAGGTCGGGTCGTTGTGGTTACGTCCAGCGCCACGAAGAACCGCATAGAAAAGAGCGGTGGACAAGCTGTCGCGTTTTTCCTGCGACAACCGGTTAAACGCGGTCCAGATTTGATCGTTGGTGGCGCCAGTCAGGCCGAGAAGCGCGCCCAAGTCCGGCAGGTAGCGTGTCGAGTTGGCGCCGGCGGTGGCCGGGTCGAGGAAGAGTGCGTTGAAGGCGGCGTAATCCGCAGTCTGCACACCGCCGAGGCCGGCGGCGATGTTGATGGCGGCTCCTTCGGTCGGCAGGAATGGATTGCGAGAGTTGCCGATGCTGGTGATGCCCGTCGCGGTGCCATCCATGGTGAGGATACTGCTGCCAAGATTGAGATTGCGGCCGGCCGTGACGGTCAATGTGCCCGGCCCGCCGACCTGGATGTCTCCGGCGGTGGGGTTGCCATTACTTGGGCTGGCGGTGGTGACAGAGGTCACCATGAGTTCATTGCCCGAAGTCATGGCTTGCGTGCGCAGGATGGAATTTGCGTCATAGGCGATCAAATCGCGTCCGGCCGACACCACGCTGGTGTCGGCAGCGGAAATATTTTGAAGATAAAGGGCGACGTCGGTGATATCCCGGCCCGCGACGACTATCGTGGCCTTGGGCGAATAAAGGGTGAGCCCAGAAATATCGCCCGAACCGGCATAGAGCCGCAGTGGCACCGTATCATTGAGGTGAAGCAGCCCGGAATCATGCAGCGCCTGTTGCGTCTGGAGCACGGCGTAATTCCCCTGGGTAGAGCCGGACTCGGCGAACAGGGCGTCGAGCGAAGTCATGAGGTTGATCGGGGTGGTGCTCGACGCCGTGCCCAATGACAGCGGCGTGGCCACTCCGGGCAGACTGGCTGGATTCGCATCCGAGACATTGATGGTAGCCGTGCTCCAGACGCGTGGATTGGTGGTGGGTGAAAACGCGAAGGAGGGATTGTTCAGCCCGTTTGGCTGCAAACCGTTGATCGAACCGCCGGCAAGGATGTCCAGTGTGCCGGTGGGTGAGGGAGCCAGCATGAGTGTGCCGATAAGATTCACGTCACCGGTAAAGGCCGATACATTCAAAGTCGCCGGAAGCAGAGCGGCGACGGTGTTGAAAACCGACGTGTTGTTTTCGATCAGGCGCAGCCAAGGTTCATTATATCCGGCATAAGTCGTAGCGGCCTTACCTTTCGCCGTCGCCGGATAATCATTGTAAAGCACGTTGGCAAACCAGTTGGCCAGGGATCCCGTCTGATCGTTCGGATCGGACTTGAGCGTCACCGATCCAGTCAGCGAGGAAACCGTCACGGCATCGGTGGACGCGTAAGTGGTGAAATAGGATTTATTGAAATAACTGTTGTTGATCCCTTGCGGCAGGAGGAACGGGTTGACCATCGATCCGAGCAAGAGATTGCCACCGGCGGAAACGTCGAAGCTGCCCTTGCCAAGGAAAAGCGTGGTCGGGAGCCAAGTGGAGGGATCGGTTTTGATCGCGGCGCGTTTGACGGCGGCCCTGGTGTAGTTGGTGATGATGTTGCCACCGGCGGACAGCGTGCCGAGACCGCGCTCCACGTAGTAGACACCGCCGTCGATGTTGCCGCCCGCCTGGACCGTGACATCGCCGCCACCCAGTTCGACCAGCGCCGAGGCGTTGGGGGCGCCCTTGGGCATGCGGGCGTTGGTGGGTGCCACGGCGTCCACGTTTGTGACATTTCGGCCGGCCGTGAGCGTAACGTTGCCGCCGCCCAACGCACCGACGCCTTCGAAGAAATTACTGAAATCGATCCACCACGAGGTTGATGATATCTGCTTCGGTGCGCCCGACAGACCCGTCGGGGTGACAAACTGGCCGGTCACAGGATCGACCTCGCCGCGCCGGTAAAGCCAGTTGATCGGCAACTCTGCGGAAGAATCGGCCGTCAGAGTCGATCCCAACTGCAAGAAGTGGCCGATGTCGTTTTGGGAGGAGATGCTGACGTTGCCACCCTCCAGACTATAGTAGACGCCATACGCCGGAGTTTGGATGGCGCCTAGCGCGGGGGTCGCCCGATAGGTGGTGTTGGGCGTGTCAAAATTGGCCATTGTGGCGGCTTGGGTTCCGGCGGTGTAGATCGAGGCCAGCGAATTGAGCAACTGAACGTCGCGTCCGGCGTTGATGGTGATGTCTCCCGTACCCGTTCGAATCGTCTGGTAAAATGCCGCGGAGGCGCCCGCCAAGGTTGTGGCGCGCAAGGCGTCGGTACTTCCACCCAATGGCAGCGTCGGGCTTCCTTGCCCCATCAAAAGCGAGCCTGAGCCAACACCAAGCTGCGCCAACGACTGCACCGCCGTAAGACCGACCGAAGTCAGGTCCGCGCCCGCCACCAAGGTGTAGGACCACGAGCGGTCGCCCGCCGCCAACATTGGAGCGGTCCATAAACCATTGGCTGATGCTCCTCCAAATCCATCACTCAATGAGGCAAATTTCTTGGTGGCGGTGTTGTAGGCGAAAATCAGGTTGCCGGTCGCCTGCAAGGTGAGGTTGCCCGCTTCACCAGATCCCAGAACGGAGGGATCAACGCCGGGACCGAAACGGAAGCCGGAAAGATCCCACGTCACACTGAGCGTGAGATTACCGGTGCGGTTGATCATCTCCGCACCGGGCTGGACATGGAGCACGGGGGCGAGCGATGCGTTGTTGGCCAGCAACCGGGAAGAGATGTCGACGGTGTTACCGCCAAAAATAGTGCCGTTGGTTTGAACGTTGGCTTGGGTCGTGGCGGTGATCGCTCCGCCGGAAGCGGTCAGGTCGAAAAGTTTATAGCCTTCGGTCACGATGCTGGAAGCGCCAAGGATGGTGGCGTCAATGACGTTGATCTGAAGATCGTTGGCGGAGGCGGTTTGCGGGGCGCGCAGGTGCAGGGTGCCGGAGAAATCGCCCAAGGCCGCGCTGTCAGGGGCAAGATTCGCCACCGAGAGGTCGAGGAACGCGCCGGTTTGCAGGTCGAGGACTGCGGCGGTGTTGACGACTCCGTTGAGTTCGGAACCGGCATTCAAAGAAATCGCGCCACCCTTGCCGGCATTGTCAAACGCCTGCGACGCCACGGTAAGGTCCGCGCCCGAAACGATGGTGAGGCTGTCGCGAGCAGACAAAGTGATGGCACCGCCGGTCGCTCCGGAGGCGTCGATTTTTCCGGTCACCGTGATGGCGCCTTGATCAACCGAAAGGGTAAAATTCCGGGCGGTCGCCGTGCCGTCCACAAGCACATCGCCGGTGCGAATCCGGAAGTCGCGCTCCTGTATGAAACCTCCCGTGTTCAGGGAGGCGTCGATGGCCGCAAGACTGCCGCCGGGCAGTGAGTTGGCATCAAGGGAAAATGTGCCGCCCTTCCCGGATGTTCCGGCCTGACCCAGCAGCGTGCCAGCCAACGTGAAAGCCTCTGCCGGCGCACTGATAGAAAGCGTACCGGCATTACCACCGCCCGTTTGGGCTGCGACGGAGAGGGTGGAACCGGAGGCGAGGTTCACGGAGCCTGCATCGGCAATCAGATGGATAGTCCCGCCGTTGGTAAACCGGGTCTGGTCTTTGAATGTTTTGGCGGTGCCGCCGACATCGATCAAGCCGGCGGCATTCGCACCGACGGTCATGTCACCGGTGGTCGCATGCAAAGTGAGCGTGCCGCTCGGCAGGCTGATCGCGCCATCCACCGCGACGCCGGCGCCGGTCAGCGTCAGGTTCGCTCCAAGCCCGCCGACAACCGGGATCGTGCCGATCGTGGCCAGATTGGTCAGGCTAAGATCGCCATCGGCGGTGATCTGTTGAACGGTGGCGGTCGCCCCGGTGAGAACAGGAGAGGACAGGATGAGGTTGCCCGAAGCGGTCAGCCCGCCGGAACCGCTGACCAATATTCCGTTGACCGCAGAGAGGGCAAGGTCGGCGTATTGGCCGACACCCAGTTGACCGGAGCCAAGACTCAGGGTTTGGGAAGCATTGAAGGCGAGCGTGCCGTCCGGTGATCCCGTGGACGTCGGGGCCGTGCCGCCCACACCGCCGTCCAACAGGATGTTCTGGGCGAGAAAAGCGACGGCGCCGCCGCCTGCGTTGAAACCGCGGATAGAGGGACTGTGGAGCGACAGACTGGAAAAAGCGGAGGTGCCGACCTGCCCGGTGCCATAGATGTCGATGGAAGAGTAGCTGAGCAGCGAGAGGGATTTGGCCGAGACCTGAAGCGAAGCGAGCGCCGTGCTGGTGAGCACGAGTCCGGCACCGGATTGAAGGGAACCTGAATTGGCAAGTTGCAGGCTGATGCGGCCACTATCCAAAGTGACAGACTGGCCGCCAAAGATGGATCCTGCGGTGAGCGTGGTTGCGCCGGTCGAATCGAGAATCAGGCTCGGCCCGCCGCCGATGGTCACTCCGTTGCCAAGCGTGAGCGAGGCAGTGGACGCTGATCCAATGCCGGAGCGGGCGATCGACGCCGAAGCATCGCTGCTCACGCGAACAAGGGCGCCGTCGCCGCTGCCGACAGTCGTGGCGGAACCGAAAAGCAGGGAATCGGCCGCACCGCCCAGAGAACCCGTCTGTTGAATATCGGCCCCGTCGGCGAGGGTGAGATTTTGCTTTGCTACCAATATGATGTCGGTTCCGGACAGGGGCGAGCCGGAGTTGTCGACGGTGAGGTTGTTGGCACTGACGGTCACGGTCGTGCCGGCGGCACCGGTCGAGCGGATGCCGCCGATGAGGAGACTCGATCCGCTGTAAGAGCTCAGATCGGAGGCGGCGAGCAGAAGTTGGCCGGGGGCGGCGGTGATACCCGGCCCGCCGATCACGATGTCAACCGGACTGCTGATGTCGATGAGCCCGCCTAAACCCCCGATGGCAGCAAGGGCGTCGATGCCACCCTTGAGACTCATTGTCTGGGTGGCGGAAAGAACGAGCTGGCCGGCATCGATCGGTGTGCGCGACAAAGGGGCGCTGACGGCAAAATAAGCGTTGGCGAGAGAATCGTCATACTGGGCGCGGGTTCGCACAACCGTCTGCGAGGCCACTTCAAACAATGAGCGCAGCGGCGTGGCTCCGCCTGAAAGGATCAGGGAATCGTTAAACCGGTAACCGGTGACCATGCTGGAACCATCGGGCTGCACGACGGTGCCGCTGGCGGGAACTCCACTCTTGGGTGTGACGAGAAACGCCCCGGGCAGCAGCGCGTAGCGGGCGGGCAGCAGCGTATAAATACCGGTCGGCAGCCTGTTGCTGCCGTTAAGATAGACGCGGTCGCCCGGTGAAAGACCAGAGTTGGTGTAACCCGTGTCGGTGCCAAAACTGATCGTGGCGGCGGCACTGGTGTTGTAGGCGGCAAAGGGTGCGTAATCGGCCTGATATCCCGGGATGACGGCGAAACTGGCGCTGGAGGCGAGAATGTCGGTGGTCCCGCCGACGCCACTGGTGAAACGATAGGCGTAGAGGTTGCCGCCGCCATTGATATCGACGGTGGCTCCCGACTCGGTGATGACGGACTGGCCGGAAATATTGACCTGCTTCGCCGGGACACCGGTCGTGGTGATATTATTTCCGCTGGGGTCGATCCACGCGGTTCCGTTGAGGTTGATGCCGTAGGGAATCGTGAGCGCCTGGCCGGTGACGGGATCGAGGGCGGACACCGAGGTGATGCCGCCGCTTGCAAGGGTGACCTGACTGGCGACAGACACGGCTTGCCCAGTGACAAGATCGATCGGCGCCAACCCCGTGCCGTTCCAGCCGAGATTGATGGTGCCGAGAGGGGCTCGGAGCATGCCGCCCTGATTGATGATCGAGGCGTAAAGGTTAAGCGTGCCGCCGGAGGAAAGGGGAAGATTGCGAGTGCCATCGGCGACCACGGTGATGGTGCCGGACTGCGTGCCGCCGCCCGCCGTGTAGTCGGACGCCGAGATTGTGAAGGTCGTAGCGGTCGGCGGGTAAACCTGGCCGGCGCGCAACGTAAGATTGCCCGCGATATCAAGCGTGCCACTCCCGCTGATGTCTCCGGCGGTGGTGAAATAGGCTTGGCCGATACCTTGAAGAGATAGATTGCCGACATTGATGAGATTCGCGGCCGTGATCGTGAGGGAACCGGCGCCATACGCGGGGGCCACATAATAGGCCTGGCTGCTGCTGTCCTGAAAAGCGCTGAGAACCTCGCCCAGCAGACTTGGCCCCTGCAATGAGGTGCCGATGGCCACCGCAGGCGCCGAGAGCGTCACGGCGCCGTCCGCAAAAACGACTCCCGTATCCGCCAACCGGATGCTGCGGCCGGCGGAAATCGCGACCGGGCCCTTGAATTGCACGGTGCCGCCGAGGGTGAGCGCGTCGAAGCCGCCATGGTTCATGGTGTCGGCGGCGACGTAGCCCAGCCCCGCCGCCGCCGTGCCGGGGGCGGAAAGCACCGGCTGGCCGACGACGGCCTGGCCGGCCGCATACGCCGGCAAAACCGGACCGGACTGGGTGACGACCAACCGCACATCGAACGGACTCGTCGGCGCGGTGCTGCTGACCGGCAGATAGAAACCGGATGAAATCGTCAGGCTTCCACCGGACGCCGTTGCACCGCCGCTCTCGCCGACAAGGGCTATACCGGCGCCGCCGGTTCCCAGCAGAGTCGCGTCGAGAAACAATTCCTGTTTGCCAACGAATGAAATGACTCCGCCGGAACTGTTGACGCGAGTGGGCACGCGGACGGCGTTGGACGCGGTGCCCGTGTAGGCAGGGTCCAAGTCGAGAACCCCGCTGGCACCGGAAACGTCGAGGACGGCTCCGCTCAGGGCCGCGATATTGCCCGAAACGCTGATGCTGCCACCACCAAGAACGGAACCCGTGCGATAGCCATGGCCGGTCGTGTCGGTGATGAGCACGGTGGTGCCTGCGGCGTCGAGCCTGCTGGACGCGCCGAGCACGACGGTGGGAAGGGGCGCGTTATTGTTGGTCAAAGGGAAAATGGTGTTGGAGTTGCCTCCTCCTGTCACCGTAATGACGCCGCCGAGGGCGGTGATCGCGCCCTGCATGTCCACCGTGTCGCCTTTGAGCGAAACGCTGCCGGTGGGATCCGTCATGATATTCACGCCTTGGCCGACGACCAAGTCGCCGCGGGTAGGATCGATGTTGTTGTAGGAGTCATGCACACCCACCGCGTTGAACGTCAGGCTGGCCGCTGGCCGCATGCCGACGGGCTGAAGGGCGAGATAGGCCCTGAGGCCATTGAAAACTAAGCCCGTGGGGTCGATATAGTCGATCCCGACGTAAGAGCTAGCAACCACGGGAGCCACCGTCGTCCCGGGGGCGATGCGCACGGCGGGGACAAATTGATCAGGCGCAGCCGCAGCCCCGGTGGTCGCAGTCCCGAGGCCGTTGAGCGTGATATTGGCGAACCCATTTCCGGTAAAAAAATCACCCCCAGATAATCTGCCGTTGGCAGCCGTCAGGCTGCCGGCTGCGGTCGTTTGGATCCAAAGGGTATTGTCGGGGGTATTGCCCGCAAGCAGCTCGGTGCCGCCAATTTGGATCAAGGGAGCTTGCAGCGTGAGCGAACCGCCTTTGCTGCCGGAATAACCCCACAGCGAGACCCCGCTGCCGAACCTGTCTCCATCCACATTAAACACAAGTGGGGCTCCGGACACACCCCCGTTCAAGACCCCGCCCAAGACTGAGGCCACTGTGGGATCCTGTCCGGCTTTTATGCTCAAGGTTCCGCCCACTCCGTAACTGTATTTCCCCGAGGCGCTGACCGCCACGCCACCCGCGACCTCGAGTAAGCTTCCGCTCCCAAGATGAACGTCATAAGCGTTGATAAGAATCGATCCTCCGGCGGTGGCGAGAGGCTGGGTGTTCGCCGTGGACGAAGTTGCCAGATCGTTAACGACGAGTCCCGCCGTGCTCAGGACGGCTCCGGTTTCGAGTGTAAACTGCCCGCGTCCGGTTGCGGGCGGCGGAGTGCTCGCTCCTGGAGTGGTGGACAACCCATTCACCGTATCCAGTGAAATGTTGGTGACGGTAAAGTTGAGCGAACCGCCGGGAGCGGTGATATTGTCCGCGATATCGAGGTTGGCGGCTTGAAGCGTGAGCACGCCTTTGGGCTGCAAAGTGAGCGCGGAACCGATCGGCACGGCGATGTTTCCCTCGCTGTTGTTGATACTGACGTTGCCAAATCCATCGCCACTGAAAAGCGAGGGCGAAAGAATCACCTGCGAGATCCGGTCTGCGCGCAGAGGAGACGGATTACCTGAGGCGTCGAGGGTAAAGGCGTCGGCGGGAGCCAGGGTCATGGCCGATTGGAAGCTGATGGCCGGAGGCGTGGGCGATTGGTTGAGAACCAAATTCCCCGGGGCTTGATACTGGTTTTGAAAAACAAGATTCAGGCTCCCGAGCGCGGGTGCGGTGGTGCGCTGACGGGGTCCGGCGACAGTGTTGCCATATAGACTGCCGTCGAGGGCCATGGTTGGCGCGGTAATGCTAATGGAGCCTCCGTTCCCACCCTGAATATAGCCGGCCTCATAGGTGCCGGATTGTCCGGTGTAGATGCCGCTGTAAACAAGATCGGGCGTGGCCTGCGAGATGTCGTAGATATGGCCGTTGGAAAGCACCTTGGTCGTCGTGACGATGCCGCCCTGATAGTCGGTCGTGCCGCCCGCAACATTGATGGATGCGCCGGATTGCATCACAAAGGAACCGCCGGCTCTAAAGTTTACGGTCCCTCCATTGGTGGTGAGCTGGCCGACCGTGTGATCGACCAAGGCGACGTAGCCGCTGGTGTCGGCGAGCGGTGTGCCAACCCAAGCGGTTCCATTATAGGTGCCAGTCTGGCGGATGTCGACCTGGATGGTCTGGCCGCGGAGCGCGCCGGTGCGTTGCAAGTGGGAATTGGCCAGCTCGGCGCCGAGCAGTTGCACCGAGATGATGTTGTCGGCGACCGATGCGGCCACGTTCGTGGAGCCGCCCACATCGATGCCAGCCCCTTGGTCGAGGTAAATCTGACCTGCGGTGGAGACGAACTGATCCTGCGCGGTCGCGCCTGCGCCGGTTAAGTTCCACGAACCCGCGCTCAGTGTGAGATTGGCCCCGGGAGCGTAAACCAGCGCCTGGGGCGCGAGGTAGACGGCGAGGGCGCCCACATTGATCTGGGAGGGCAATGCGAGAGTGGTGCCGACCGCGCGTTCCGTGCTGCTCCACTCGGGAAGAATCGTGGTGATGCTGTTGGCCCCGAAGCTGACGTTGCCGGTGCTCTGTGCGAAAAAGGCGGGCATGCCCGTGAAGCCGCCGCTGCCGATGGCGTTATAATAGGCCAGCAGATCGATGCGCCCATTGAGGGACGCGGAAGTGGTGCTGGTCACGGCGCCGTTTTGGTTGAGCGTCTTGCCGGCCATGATCACGTTGGCGCGGGGTGCATCGATGAGCCCAGTATTGGTGGCGGTGCCGGCGTAGGTGCCGACGCTCCCCACAAACACGTCAAGACCGCGCAGGCTGGGATCGCTGCCGTCATGCGCGGCAAGCCCGACCTGAAGACCGGCCGCGAGGATGGCCTGTCCGTCAGGCGTGGAAATGGAACCTCCGTTGCTCACATTGGCGCCGATCAAGGCGATGCGCCCGCCGGCCTTGTCGGCATTCGTGGGCGAGGAAAGTTGAGCCCCTGCATCGACCACCACATCGCCCACCAATCCACTGGTGGTAAGCGGAGCCGATGGCGTGAAGGCCGGCGTGGGTCCGTTGGCCCCGGTACCCTGGGGAAGGGCAGTGAAAAGAAACTGGGTGTCGGGATTGTTGAGCAAGCCGCGGGTGACGAGGTTGTCGTTGATCGGCAGTGACGAGGCGACGAGCGTATGCGTGTTCACCTGCGAAGAACCGCCAAAAATGATGCCGTTCTGGTTGATGACGTAAACCTGCCCCGTGGCCTTGATCGCGCCGAGAATCTGCGACGGGTTTCCAGACGGATCATTGATCTTGTTGAACGCGATCCACTGGCTCGTATTCGCGCCACCAGCACTCTGGTCGTAGGTCAGCGTGGTGTTTTTGCCGATGTTATAGGTCTGCCAAGTGAGGAGGGCCTGCTGCGCCGTCTGCGTAATGGTGACGTTGGTCTGGCCGTTGGTATCCGTCGTCTGCGTGGGCAACTGCGCGCCTTGCCAGAGGGCGGCATTTTCCGCAGGGAGAACATTCGACAGGTTCGCCGGCACACCGGGGGCGACTTGAAGACCACCGGTGCCAAGACCGTTGGGCACGCTGCTTGTGGCGGCTTGGGCGGCGGCGCGGGCAGCCGCCTGCATGGCCTGCAGCGATTGCTGCACCGTGTTACTGCGCAAGAGTGTGGCCTGTGCCCGTTGCGCCAAGGCCGACGCCTGGGCGGCGGTCACCGCCGAGGCATCGACGGGAACGGAGGTGGCTGGGGTGGAACCGACGTTGCTGCGCAGCAGACCGCCCGCTCCGGCCGTCGGGCCGGTGGCGGCCAGCATGAACATCCCCAGAATAGACCGGAACGCGAAGGAGCTAAAAGAGGTGGATTGCTCGGTCGTGGACATGGGAAGGTGGTGAAAATCAGTCTGTGCGGACGGGCGAAAATACTCAGGGAGCGACGGCGGCGCGCTGCTCGGCGAGCTTGTCGGCGTAGTCTTGGACAAAGTTTTCCAGCTTGACGCGGGTCAGGCCGACGAAGGGTTCGCGGGCGGCGAGCGCATCGCCGAGGCCGAATTTTTCGTAGCGCACGAGGATTTCGTTCCCGAGCTTGAAGAGCGCGAGGTTCTTGACGTGGAGATCGTCGGCGCGGCGTTGCGTGACGATAAGCTCGGAAGCCACCCGCGCGCGTTCTTCCTCCTTGGAGCGAGCGAGGGCGGAGGCTTGTTCCAAGGCGGCTTTGGTTTTGGTCAGCGTATCGGTGAGCTTAGCGATGTCCTCGACCTGGGCCGTGTTGGCTCCCTTGAGATCGGCGATGGACTTGGCGGCTTCGAGGTGGTCGGCCACGGCCTGTTTCTTCAACGCGTCGTTCTGCGCATCGAGTGTCTTTTTTTTCTCGGCGAGTGCGTTCTGCGCGGCTTGGGCGGCGGCGAGATCGTTTTGTGTGCCGCGCAACTGAAGCATCGTGGTGCGCAGGGTGTCGCGCAGGCGGGCCTCGGCATTTTCGGCATCGGCGGCGATGAGCGGGGCGGTCAGGCCGAGCGCGAGCGCGCCGGCGGCAAGGAGGGAGAGAAGGGAGCGGTTCATGGTTAGAAGCGGCCGTTGAAGTCGAGTTGGAGGATGTCGTTTTTGTAGGTTGGGCCGGCGATGCTGTCGGCGCTCATGAGTTTCAGGCCGACCCAGACGCGCCGCGAAAGGGCGAGGTTGCCGCCGAGGGTGTAGCCCTTGAGGTTGGTGCCGCCGCCGCCGAAATCGGAATCGGTGAACCCATCCACGACGGCGTCGGATTCGACGTAGCGGTAGCCGAGGCTGACGTTCCAGTCCCAGCGTTTGTCGAGGGCGGCGTGGCCGACCTGCAAGTTGACGATGTAGCCGATGTCGCCGCCTTGGAATTTGTTGGAGGCGTCGAGATTGTTGATCGCCTTTGCACTCACATCACTCAGGTTGAAGGCGACATTCTGAACGAACTCGCCGATGAGGGAAACCACGACGGGATCGAAGCGGGCGTAGTCCAAACGACCGGTGAGAACGACATCGCGGAACGGCGTGGCGAGGCCGAAATACTGCCACTGGTTGGTGGTGCCGAAACCGTTGGTCGCATTGGGCGTGATATCGCGCAGGGCCATGTAGGTGTTGCCCTTTTGGGCGAACGCCGGGCGGGTGGAGTCCGTGCTGCCAGCATCGGAGATCAGAAGCGGCGTGTAGGGATCGGAGAGCTTGCCCTCGATATTTTGGAAATCGTAGAAAGCGACGGCAACCTTGGCGCTGAAGTCCTTGCTGATCGTCCACTCGGTGCCGATCTGGGCAGCGGTGAGCCATTTATCGGTGCTCTTGAACTTGTTGGGGTTGGTGGAGGAAAAATTGAGGTCGGTGTTGAAAACCGGGAACGCGCCGAGGGTGGCAAAGGGCCTGAACGTGTTGTTCTCGCCCGCCTGCCGCCGGCCCTGGATGACCAGACCGTCGAAGCCGAGATCGGAGGCCCACAACATGGTCGTGCCGAAGAACGGATTGTCGATGCGTCCCAACGAAATCGACCAGTCGGACTGGGCGACGCTCTTCTCGTATTTCAGGAAACCGCGATCCAGCCAGATGGAGTATTTGCTGAAGTTGCCACCCTGACCCGAGCCCGCCGCCCCGAAGCTCTGGTTCTCCGAGACGGGGGAATTGCTTTCGCCGGTGGCAAGGCGGAAGCCGCCGGTGAATCCTTCCTCAAGGTCGATCTCCGCACCGAGCCGGGCGCGCAGCCGGATACGGTCGCGATTCTGATCGGCATTGGCCAACGGAGGATTGGCCGCACCTTTCACGTCATAGGGCGAGGAGGACGTGTTGATGCTGTTATAATTCCAGAAATTGCTGCTCAAGCCGGTGGCATTGTCGGACGGAAAGGACATGCCTTCGTAGCGAATGCGCATGTCGCCCGCGAATTTCCAGCGCGACACCCAGTCGGGGAAAGTGCGCGGTGCGGCCCAGTTTTCCTGAGAGGCCTGGGACATCACATCCTGCCGCACTTCCTCGACCATCTGGCGGCGGACGCTGCCGGGGATGTAGGTGATGCGGACGGTGTCGTCGGACATCGGCGCGGCGGCGGGTTGCGCGACGGCAGCGAGAGCAGCTCGGGCTTGGACGGCCTCGGCCTCGGCTTGGCTGATGAGTTTTTCCGCGTCGGCGGCCGGGATGAGGCCGCGCTCCACCATCAGGCGGATGAGGTTGATGGTCGCGTTGGGCGACGGAGCCGTCGGTAGCGCGGCGGCGACCGTCGGAGCGGCAGTCGCGGTCGTATCGGCGGCGTAGCCGGGCAGAACGGCAGCCGCGCACCAAGCGGAGGCGATCAACAGGGAGCGGCGGCGGGAAACGTGGAGGGCGTTGGACATAGGCGGTGGCTGTAAAGTTTAAAGGGGGCGACGTCCGGTAAGACGCAGGACGATGGGCATGGGCATCCCGGCGGGCGGCGCTTCCTGGAGTTGGAAACCCGCGAGAATTTCGCCCTTGATGAGCGCGTCGATGGACGGATCGCCGGTGGAGCCCTTGAGATCCACGCGGCGGATACGCCCGGTGGTGTCGGGCCAGATGCGGGCGACCAGACGGAAAGTGGCGTTGCGGGTGCGCGGATTCTTACTGAGGGCGTCTTGGATCGCGGTCTGCACCTGGCCGCCATACCAGCCCCAGCGGCTGCCTCTGTGGCCGTTGCCGCCGATCATGCCGTCGCCAGAATTGTTCATGCCGAAACCATCCGGACTGTCGCCCTTGATGCCGGTGCCGAGCGAGGGCGCGGGAGGCGCGGGTTTGTCGTCGGGCTTGTCCTCTTTCTGGTCGATCGGCGCCTGTTCGATCATCTTCTGCTCCACGGGAGGTGGTGGCGGCGGGGGCGGAGGTGGTGGCGGCGGGGGCAACTGGATTTTGACCATGGTCATCTCCGGCGGCTTGGCGCGCCCGCCGCCATGCTTGGCCAGGGTCTTGACGACAAAGACGGCGCCGCCGACCAGCACAAACACCACCACCATCTTGAGAAGATGGCGCCGGAGGAAGCTGCGGCCGTCGTTGTCGTCCAGATCGTTCATGCGCTTATTTGGCGCCCGGTTTGGTGGCGAGGCCGACCTGGGAAATCCCAATGCGACCGACGACATCGAGCACGTCCATGACGCCTTGATACTGGGTGAGGCTGTCGCCCCGGATAACGACGGGGAAGTCGGGCGTCTTGGTTTTCTGCTGGTTGAGGCGCTGCTCCAACTCGGCGATCGTCACGGGCACGGTGTCCAAGAACACCCTACCCTCGTTGTTGACGGTGATCAATTTCGTCTTCGGCTTGGAGAGACTGGGCGCGTTGCTGGCCTTGGGCAGGTTGACCTTCACGCCCTGCACCGAGGCGGTGCACATGAGGATGAAGATGACGAGCAGCACGTAGGCCAGATCCAACATCGGGGTGATGTTGATGTCGTCGTAGGGCTTGTCCTCTTGGATTTGCATGGCGATGAGAGATGCCGGGGCTTAGCGGGGCTCGCTCGGGGCGAAAGGCGCGCGGGTGAGCGTGCGTTCCTTGTGCGCTTCCTCGGAGTAGAATTCGGCCATCTTCGTGACGAACTCGTCGATGAAGACGTGCATGTCGCTGGTGGTCTCCTTGACGCGGGTGACGAGATAGTTGTAGCCGAAGAGCGCGGGAATGGCGACCCCGAGGCCGGCCACGGTGGCGAGAAGCGCCGCGGCGATACCGGGCGCGATAGCGTTGACGTTGACCTCGCCGGCAGCAGCCACGGCGGCAAACGTAATCATAACGCCAACCACGGTGCCGAGCAGCCCGAGGAAGGGGCCTCCGGAAATCGCGATGGTCAACAGCACCATCTGTCGGTTGAGCTTCTGAATCTCGCGCACCAACCCGCCGTCAAGGCTGGCGCGGATGGCCTGGATGGATCGGGCCGAGACGACCTTGCCTCCGGTGCGACCCACGGCGACACGCTTGCGGATTTCCTCGGAGCCGATGTGATAGATGCGGTAGAGCGGCGTGTTGCGCATCGCCTTGAGCTCGGCGGCAGTCACGCGGCCACCCAGCGATTGAACTTTGTCCGCATCGGCCTCGTCCATGACCGTGAGGTCGGTGGAGATATGGACCCATTCTTTCATGAAGAGCGCGTTGCCCTTCGCGATGGCGTTGAGATACGAACCCTTGGCCACCATCACGAGCCAGCTGATGACGGACATGACCGCAAGCAGGCCGATGACCACCCAGCCGTCGACGGTGAGCGACGAGATGATGATGCCGAAATAACCGCCCTTGAGCCAGGCAAGCGGGTCGGTGGGATGCTCGTCTTCGCCGACGACGAGAAGCTTGCCCGCCTCGTCGCCGCCGGCCTGGCTGATGGCCGCGAGTTTGAGGACACCGGACGTCCGCGCGATTTTCGAAATTTCCAACTCGTCCAGCTCACCGCTGAAATTGGCCCGTTCGCCCGCTCCTTCCACCGCTCCGAGTGGTCCATCGCCCCCGATAAACAAAGGAGAGTTCAACGCCGGCAGCGCGGCGTTCAATTTGGCATAGGGTTCGCCGTCGACCATGAGCGTGAGGGTCGATCCCGAGGCGGTCACCGCGAGGTGTCTCCACGCGTTGGCGGCGATGGGCGCTCCGGGAGCGCTGCGCTGGGTGGTGTTGTTACGCGTCACCTCGACAAAGGGCGCGCCTTTGTCCACGCCGATCAGGAAGGCGTTGCCGCCGTCCCAGCGGCTGAAGACCACGGCGTTGGTCTGCGGTGCGGTGAACTTGATCCATGCGGACCACGTCATCGCCGCTCCGTCGGCCCAGACGAGCGATGGCGAAGGCTGCACGATGAGGTCGCTCTTACCATCGAGACGTAACCCGCCGCCGATCATCGAGCCTTCGGCCAAGGTGCCGATGTTTCCGGAGTTGTTGCCGGAAACCGTGAAATCATAGGCGGGCTGGCCGCGCTCGGAGAAATGGTAAACGAGCACGGTGTTGGCGTCGTAGGTGCCCTTGGTGTCCTCGACCTTTACGGCCTTGGGGCCGGTGTTGCCGTAGTAGAGCCAGAAACTCGTCTTGCCGCCGGCCTTGAGCTCGGGGCTGCGCACCCACACGAACGCCTCGTTGAGCAGCGGGTCGTAGCGCTCGATGTGGAAAGGCAGCAGGGTCTTGTCGTCATCGGCGACGAAGCGCAGGTCGGAGCCGTCCTCCTTCGCCAGCGCAAACTGGAAATTGCCCGCGTGCAGACGGACCAGCACGGGCACGACGCCGGTGGCGTCGGCGATGGCCACGCCGGTGGACGACGCATCGAGGGTGATTTTCTTGCGCATCGTCCAGTCGCTCTCCCACCACGCGTGGGCCGTGCTGGAGAGGGCAAGGGCGGCGAGGCCGCCGAGGAGCAGACGTTTGAGAAGGGAGGGCTTCGCTGGTTTCATAACCGTAGGCATGCTGGGTGGTGGGTGTTAAAAGTTTTCGGGTTGGACTCAGTAGTCGGCTCGGATGCTGAAAGTGAGGCGCAGGTCTCCCTGATGGGTCGTGGTTTGGGATTTGAGCGGCAGGCCGGCGTCGATCGATCCGCTGAGGTAGTCGCGAAACCGCAGGCGGCTGCCGACGCCCACACTCGCCAGCGTGAAATCGGCGGTCTGGGCGGGCAGCGGATGCTGGACTTGCAGCATCCCGCCATCGGCAAAACCGTAGAACCGCCACTCGCCTGATTTCTCCCCCAGCCAACCGAGCACCGACGGGCTACGCAGTTCAACCGAACCGAAGAGAGCATCGTCCCCGGCGACCTCGCCTTCGAGGTAGCCACGCACCGTCGCCAGGCCGCCTCCGCTGAACTCCTCGGTATCGACAAGCGGCTGGTCGGCGATCTGCCCCTGGAGTTTTCCGAAAAGCTGAAAACCGGCCGGCAAATCCTGGGTGCGGGAGACATCGGCGCGGAAACTGATGAAGCTGCCGGAGGCGCCGTTCCGACGGGCGTTGAAGGCGGTGTCGTCGCTGCCGGCTCCGCGCAGCCCGAGGGTGGGTCCGGCGTTGAAATCGGTCGCCGAGCCCTTGCCCGTCCAGCTTCCGCTGTAAACGGCGCTCAGGGGATAATAGGTGATCGGGGTGGCGGTGGTGACGCCGGCCGTCGTGAGGTTTTGCCCATAGTGCTTGGAATCGAGCCCGAGCGTCAGCGAGTGGTAAAACTCCTCCGACGGCGGCAGGGTCATGATCGCACGGATACCGAACGTCTCTCCGCGGCCGGCTACGGCGCTGCCGCCGAGCGTGGAGATGTTGCTGTCCTGCTTGGTGGCCTGCACCAACAGGCTGAGCCACGGGGTTTCGGTGAGGTGGACAAGGTAGTAGGCCGAGAAAATCTTGGCGTCGTCCAGGCGCTCGGGTGCCACTTGAAAACTGAAACCCAGCGTGTGCCCGAGCTGCCAGAGGTTGGCGTAGCTGACGGAGCCGTTGACGCGAAGCGGGGTGGTGTTGGGGCTGTAGCGGTTGTTCAGCTCTAGACTGCCGTGCAGCGGAGGCGTGTCCTTGACCGTGAGATCGACATCGAAGACGCCGGGCTCGGCGCCCGCCTTGAGCGAGGGCGTCACCCGCCGGTCGGGGAGCTGGTTGAGGGCGACGACATCGCGGTTGATGCCGTTGAAATTCAGCACGCCGCCCTCGGCGAGGGACGGGGCGTTTTTCTTGATCTCGTTCGGCGAGAAATAGCGCGAGTCACGCACGCGGAGTTTTCCGACGGTGCCTTCGGCTACCTGGAGAAAGATGATCCCGCCCTTCACCTGCTGCGCGGGGATCACCACGGAGGCGGCCTGATAGCCTTTGGCGCGATAGAGCTTTTCGAGGGCGGCGCGCGCCTGCTCGACATCGTCCGCGGTGCGTTCGGGGCCCATGAAGGGATAAACGGTGTCCTCGACCTCGGCGGACTGGAGGTGCTTCACCCCTTGGACGCGATACTCGCGGATATAAAAACGATTGTCCGGTGCCGCGGGCTCTGGCGCCGCCAAGACGGCGGTCGGCCAAAGGCCACCCAGCATAAATGCAAAGGTCGCGGCCATGCGCAGGGTCGCGAAACGGTGGGACATTCGATGCGGTTGCAGTAGGGTTGAGTCCGTTTCGTGTTAACGAATCAACCCCTCCGCCGATAAAGGCAGAGGGGCTGACGTGTTAAAACACTAACACAGACTAGCGGTTAGCTAATCAAGCTTTGGTCTGGAAACGGCGACGGAGAGCGACAAAACCGAGCATGATCGCACCGGCGATCATGGCATAGGTCGAGGGCTCGGGAATCGCGGCGGTGCCGACGTCGGTGAACGTCATGCCGCTGCTCGTCAGGGCGAACGTGCCCAGCTTGTAGACGCCACCCGTGGTGCCGCTGACACCGGAAGGGATGGTCTCGTAGAGATCCTGCGTGGCCGTTCCGACGACACCGGGCATGCTGTAGGTCATCACGCTGTTGGAGGTAAAGTACTTGAAGTCAAGGTTGGCTGCCGCATTCTTCTCTTGAATGAAAGAACCCGCCACGCCGCTCGCGGTGGGCACGATATAGGTCGCACTGCCGACCCCGTTGACCGTGCTGCCGGCCAAATAAGTGTAGATCGGATTGATGACATTGGCGCCGAGCGACTGGGCGGAGGTGTTGCCGAATCCAGCCTGAGCGGTTGCAAACAACGTGTCTTTCACCGCGCCGAAGCCTTGGGAGTTGGCCGCCAGCACACCGCTCTGGGTGGGCTTGATGGCGCCGATCACGCCCCACGAGAGGTCGGTGCGATCATACCAATTGGAACCGCCGCCGGTCGAGTAGGTGTTCGCCAGATCGGTGGCGCTGAAGCCGCCGATCGAGAACGTCGAGCCGTTGCCGGCGAGGAACTGGCTGAACTGCCCGGCGTCGATCATGATGTTCGTGCCGCTGCCGGTGCCGGCGGAGGTGTAGAAACCGATGATCAGGTCGCCGGAGGCGGGAGTTGCAAAAGCGGACGTGGCGAGAGCGCCGACCGCGAGAAGGGAATATAGGATTTTTTTCATGTTTTTGAGCTAAAGAGGGGTGCGGACTTGTTGTCGTCCGCACCCCAGGTTTTAAACTATTTGATGACCGGATTCCGGATTAGTTATGGGTAACCACGCCGCCCTCGACTGCGCGGGAGCAGTGCATGGCGCTGAGAATCAAGCCGGAGACGGAGGCGTCATAATTGGTGATGCGGGTGGCGAGGGCGCCGGCCACAGTCAACGGGGTGCCCGAGAGCGTGGGGCGATAAGCCAGGTATTCGTAGGACCAGAAGGTGTATTTGCCTTCGGCAACCTGCGTATTATCCCATGTGACGGCTTGGGTCGTGGTGCTGTAGCTGGGGTTGAGCGAGACGCCGTTGTAGCTAAGGATGCGGCTGACATCGGTGCTGCCGGTGCCGTTCGATCCCTTGATCGAACGGGAGGCGTCGTTGACGCCGAGGTAGCCGATCAGGCCGTAGGGAACGCCATCGACATCGTTGCTGGAGGTGGCGCTGACCTGATTGGAAAGGACGTCGGCCAAGCCGCCGCCGCTGGCGAAACCGTTGTCGCCGTCAACGGCGTAGATGCCATTCACGGTGCCGGCAGGATAGTAGATGACGTCCTGAATGGTCTGGCCCGTGGCGGTGGAGGCGACGGTGCCGAGCGTGTCGGTGGTGGGTTCAACCTGGATGGCCGTGCTGGTCGTGCCATAGCCGGTCTCGGCGAAGGTCGTCAGACGGGTGCCGGAGTCGGGACTGCGACCAAGCGCGTAAGCCTTGTAGCCGTTGTCGGCGGAGTTGCCGGTGAGCTGGGCCATATTAACACCGTTGGTGAGCATAGCCTGAGCCTGCTGGCCGTTGATGTTGGTGATGCCGTTGAACGAGGTCAAAGCCGGGTGACCGGAAGCCAAGCGGCCCTTGACGAAGGCGAACACGATTACGCCAACCTTATTAGCGGTCAGGGCAGTAGTGTTGTAAGGCGAGAGGCTCTGGGCGGTGTCCATCATGGTGATATCGGCCGTATGCGACACGGCGGTGTAGGTCGTGGTCGCATGGGCGGTGTTATCAAGCGTGACGGTGTCGGGCATCCAGTAGGCGACGGACAAATTCTGATCGAGCGTCTTCTGGCCGGAGGCGGAACCGGACCAGTAGGCCTTGATCGTTACGGCGGTAGTGTGATTGCTGGCGAGCGTGCCATAAACAACGGCGTAGTTACAGCCGGTGAGACTGGAGCTGTCGTAGGCATATGCATACCCGGCATCCAGAATGTTGGTGATGCCGGTCATCGCCGCGCCGCGGAAAGCGGTCGAGCCGGTGATGTAGACATGGGCAGCGTTTGTGACTTGGGTGGTGGTGGGCGTGGTGGCCATCGCCAAGGAGGCGAGGGCGAGGGCGGCGGCGCCCACGAGGGAGGATTTGAACAGTTTCATATGATGAACTTTATTTACGAGGTGATCTGTCGTTGTTGTTGTGCGGATCGCTTGGATCAACGGGGGCCATTAAAACACCGCTTCGTTACGGCTTCATGGCCTCAATGAAACGTTCACGCTACAAAGACGTGACAAACAGCCTCCCTGCGGAACCCGCGAAAACACGGGGAACCGCCTCCCGCAAGCCGGGGCGATATTATTTCCCCGCTGCCTGCTGGGCCCGCAGCAGGAGTTGGGCGTTAAAGGCCGAATACCCGAACATCGCCCTGAAAAGCTGATCGCTCTCCGACTGCGCCGAGAGCCATCCGGAACGAGCCGAAGTCGAAGGAGTCTTGGTGGAGATCTCCACCGGAGAAGACGACTGGGGTACCGACGGAGTCGCATCCGTAACGGCCAAGAACGCCTGGCCCAGTTGAACGAGCTGCGCGACCTGCTGGGGGTTCAGTTTGAGCGCGGGATTGAAACCCACGGCGGCAAGAGGAATCGGCAGAGCCTCCGGTTGAGGCGCGGGCTGATTGCCCGGTGCCACCGGTAGATTCGGCCCCGGCACATGGATGACCTCCTCTTTCCCTATCGCGACAGGCCCGCCGCTCAACCGAGTCGCGGGACGATCCGCCGCCGATTGGAATTTTGCCGGGGATTTTGCAGTGACGGCCAACGCCTGATGAACGTCAGGCCGAGACGGGTGTTCCGTCCCAATTCCGTCCATGCGCGTTTCCTGACGGCTGCAGCCCGAAGCCAGCAGCCCTGCAAGACCGATGGTCAAAATAAAAGCCGGAAGAGGCGTGCATCTCAACCTGTCAAAAACGCGATGGATCATCAGCGCTTCCTTTAGTCCGCCAGCTGAAGCAACGTCAAAGAAGAGTATTCGTCGTCACACAATCTTAACATGGCTGGCGCTCGTTCAAGGCGGACCAAACAAATCAACTTCCCCAAAGCGTGCGCCGGTTGAGGCTCCGGCCCGATTGCCCGGCGCCACCGATAGAATTCGGATCCGGCACATGGATGGCCGCCTCTTCTGTTCCCCGTCGAAATAGACTCGCCACTTAACCGAGTCGTGGGACGATCCGCCGCCGATTGGGATTTTGCAGTGACGACCGATGCCTGATGAATGTCAGGCCGAGACGGGTTTTCCGTCCTAATCCCGTCCATGCGTGTTGCCTGACGGCTGCAGCCCGAAGCCAGTAGCCCTCCAACACTGATAGTGACGATAGCAATTTCAACATGTGATGAATTTTACGAGGTGATCCGTTGTTGTGTGGATCGCTTGAATCAAAGGTGACCAATAAAACACCGCTTTGTTACGACATCGCGGCCTCAATGAAACGTTCACGCTACAAAGATGTGACAAACCGCTTCCCAAGGTCCACGCCTCCTTGCGCTCGAAGGCCGCGCCAATGACGAGTTGTGCGAATCCATCGCTGACACCCTCGGCTTGCAAAGTCCCGACCACGCCCTCCAAGAAACTTGGGCCAAGGTCATCTCGAAGGCCTGAGAGGCCACGCCTCCCTTTTCCGTCCCTCCGGGCGTGCCGGCCCCTGTGATCACACCCAGCTTATCTGCCTGTGGAAAACCGCTGGTCATGATGGCACCTGGTCGCTAGTTTGACGTCGTTCAGTAAGTCAGTGGTGATTTGGACCCCGTTTTCCCATGACGACAAACGATTCCGCCAAGCTTGCGTTGGTGCTGGGTGGAGGCGGCGCTCGCGCCGCTTATCAGGTGGGATTTTTGCGCAGCCTCGCCCGCGCGTTTCCAGATCTTCATTTCCCTGTTTTGACCGGCGTATCCGCGGGGGCGATCAATGCGGCCCATCTGGCCAACAGCCCCGATGCGTTTCCCCAGTCCGTCGAACGGCTCGCCGCGCTCTGGCGGGGCATCACGGTGGATCAGGTTTTCCGTACGGATCTGCCGACTCTGAGCACGACCATGCTGCGCTGGGCTCTTCGGCTGGTCTTGGGTGGCGCATCGCTTTCGCCGCCGACCCAAGGCATGGTGGACACCACCCCGCTGCGCCGTTTTCTGCAGCACGCGCTCGGGAGCAAGGATGGACTGCTTTGCGGCATCGATGAAAACATCCGTCGCGGTCGCCTGTCCGCAGTGGGGATCACCACAACCAATTACAGCGACGGCCAGTCTGTCACCTGGGTGCAGGGCAGCGATATTCCGGCATGGAAACGCCCCGGACGCCAAAGCATGCTGACCACGCTCACGGTGGACCACATCCTGGCATCCTGCGCGCTGCCGCTTTTTTTCCCCGCCATCCATCTGGGCGAAGGCTGGCACGGGGACGGCGGCATACGGCTCACGGCACCGCTGTCGCCGGCCATGCATCTCGGTGCCGACCGGATGATCGCCATATCCACCCAGTATGCTGCTTCGTCGACCGTGCCCGCTCCCGTCACAACCCGGGGTTATCCACCTCCCGCCACCGTGATCGGTCTGTTGATGGACGCCGTGTTTCTCGACATGCTCGACTATGATGCGCTGATGACCCAGCGCTTCAACGCGCTGCTGCGCGGACATCCGTCGGCACGGGACACCGGTCTTCGTCCGGTGGAGCTGCTTCTCATCCGCCCGTCGCTGGATCTTGGGATGATCGCCAACAAATTCGAGGTAGAGCTGCCGCGCACATTCCGCTTTGCCACCCGCGGGCTTGGCACCCGGGAAACCCGGCGGGCCGATCTGCTGGCGACCGTGCTTTTCCAACCCGGCTACATCAACCGCATGATCGAGATCGGCGAGCAGGATGGCGATCGTCGCCGCGAGGAGATCGCGGCATTCATCGGGCGTTGAACACACGCCCGCCGCGATCGCAGATTTGCTTTTATACGGGGAAAGATGCATCTTGCAGGTGTTACCAACCATCCGCCGTTCCCCGCGGTGACGCCGTCAGAAAAACGGTGGTGCTCTCTCCTCAACCTTCGCCCTGTTTCTCGTATGTCGAACCCCCGGCTCACGCATCAGTGGCAGCATCTCGACCGACACACCGTGGTCGGATTTCAGGGCCATGCGCTCCATCGATACCTGCGGGATTGCGTGGTGCCGTTTTCGCCGCACTACCGGAAGCTCTTCAAGGGGCGCAACCTCACGGCGGACGATTTTCACTCCGTCGTCGACCTCAAGAAACTGCCGTTCACCAGCAAGGAGGATCTGCTGCCTACGCCGGACGATCCTCGCCACACGCTTGAGTTCGTCCTCACGCCCGACGCGAAGCTCCTCGCCCGGCGCCCGTCCGTGATCCTGCGCGCGCTGCTGCAAGGGCGTACGCGGGTACATGACGAACTGGAGCACGAGTGGCGGCCGATCTTCATGACGAGCACCACCGGGCGCTCGACCGAGCCGGTGCCGTTCCTCTACACGCAGCACGACATTCGCAACCTCGGCCTCGGCAGCGGGCGCATTGTTGAGATTGGCGGTGTCCTCCCCGACGAGCGCATGGTGAACATGTTCCCCTTCGCGCCGCACCTGGCATTTTGGTACATGTATCACGCCGGCATCGACCGGAACGTCTTCGCGCTCGCGACCGGCGGCGGCAAGGTCATGGGCACCGAGGGCAACATCCGCGCCATCCAGAAGTTGAAGCCGCAGATCCTTGTCGCGATGCCCACGTTTCTCTACCACGTGCTCCAGCATGCCGTGGAGGAAAAGCTCCGCTTCGAGGGTCTGCGCATCCTCGTGCTCGGTGGTGAAAAAGTCCCCGATGGCACCCGGCGCAAGCTTGGTGCGCTTTGTGCGCAACTCGGTTCGCCCGATGTCCGGATCATGGCCACCTATGGATTCACCGAGGCGAAGCTCGCATGGACCGAGTGCCCCGTCGCGCCCGGCACCACGCCGCCCGGCTACCACCTCTATCCCGACCAGGGCATCATCGAGATCATCAACCCCGAGACCGGCGAACCCATGCCCGACGGCCAGGGTGGCGAGATCGTGTGGACGCCCCTCGACCAGCGAGGTACCGTTGTGCTGCGCTACCGCACCGGCGACCGTTGCGAACACGGCGTCACTTGGGAACCGTGCCCATGCTGCGGACGCCGAATGCCGCGCCTCGTCGGCAAAATCTCCCGCGTGTCCGATGTCCACGCCCTGCGCTTCCAAAAGGTCAAGGGAACCATCGTCGACTTCAACGAGCTTGAATGCGCGCTCGACGACCTGCCCGGTCTTGGCGCGTGGCAGATCGAACTGCGCAAGGCCCACGACGATCCGCTCGACCTCGACGAACTCAATCTCCACGTCGCGCGCACCGGCGAGGGTTCCGAGACCGACCTCGAGTACGCCCTCCGCGAAAAATTGCACGCGCTCTTCGAGCTCACGCCCAACAAAATCCTCTTTCATTCCTCCGCCGAGCTCCGCGTGCTCCAGAAAGTCGGCGTCGCCCTCAAGGAGCAGAAGGTGGTCGATCACCGTGACGGATCCCGCCGCGTGGAACCCCCGCACGACGCACCTCTCCCGTCCCCCCGGTCATCCTACCCATGAAGACGCCGCTCTACATTGTCGATGGAGTCCGCACCCCGTTCTGCAAGATGGGCACGGCGCTCGCTTCCGCCGATGCCGTTGAGCTGGGTCGCGCCGCCGCCGCCGCATTGCTCGTCCGCACCGGAATGGATCCCGCGCTCATCGACGAGGTCATCTTCGGCTGCGTGGGCCAACCAATCGACGCCCCCAATATCGCCCGTGTCATCGCCCTGCGCGCCGGCGTTCCCATGCAGGTGCCGGCCATCACCGTACATCGCAACTGCGCCTCCGGCTTCGAAGCCATCACGCAGGCCGCCGAAAAAATCGCCGCCGGCCAAGGCGGCATTTTTCTCGTTGGCGGTGCCGAGAGCATGAGCCATTATCCGCTGCTCTACAACGACAGCGCCGCGCGCAAGTTTGGCGAACTCGCCAAGGCGAAAACCCTCCCGCAGAAGTTTGCCCGACTGCTGCGTTTTCGTCCGTCCGACTTCACGCCGCGAGTCAGCCTGCAGCTTGGTCTCACCGATCCGGTGTGCGGACTCAACATGGGCCAGACTGCCGAGGTCCTGGCGCGCGACTGGCTCGTAACCCGCGACGAGCAGGATCGCTTCGCCCTGCAATCGCACCAGCGAGCCGCCGCCGCCCGCGAACGCCTCGCCGACGAGATCGCCCCCTTCTATCCCCGCGGCGGACGCGAGCCCTCTACCGTCACCGCCGACAACGGCGTGCGCGCTCCGCAGACGATCGAAGCCCTCGCCAAGCTGCGTCCGTTGTTCGACAAGCACGGCGGCACCGTCACCGCCGGCAACGCGTCGCAGATCACCGACGGAGCGGTGGCGTTGCTGGTCATGAGCGAGGCCGCGCTCGCCCGCACCGGACTCAAGCCGCTGGGCCGTCTCGTGGACTACGCCTACGCCGGATGCGAACCCGCGCGGATGGGGCTCGGCCCGCTCTTTGCCATCGCCCGCGCTGAAAAAACAAGAGGTCTCGGGCTGGCGGACGCCGATCTCATCGAGATCAACGAGGCTTTTGCCGCGCAGGTACTCGCGTGCTGCGCCGCGTCCGCATCGCCTGAGTTTGCCAAGGAACACCTCGGCCGCGACCGCCCGCTGGGCGACATCCGCGGTGAAATCCTCAACGTCAACGGCGGCGGTATCGCTCTCGGCCATCCGGTCGGCGCGACCGGCGCGCGTCTCGTGCTGACCGCCCTCAAGGAGCTGCATCGGCGCGGGAAAAAACGCGCGCTCGTTTCGCTCTGCGTCGGAGGCGGGCAAGGCGGCGCGCTCTGGTTGGAGGCCACGCCATGAACATCACCCGTCAACTCGACGCCGACGGCATCTGTACGCTGACCTTTGACCGGGTCGCCTCCTCGGCCAACATCTTCGACCGCTCCACGCTGGCCGAACTCGATGTACACCTTGCCAATCTCGAAGCGGAGCCGACCTTGAAAGGCGTCATCATCGCCAGTGCGAAGCCGAAGATATTCATCGCCGGTGCCGATTTGAAAGAGTTCGTCCGCGCTCCCGATGCCGTAGCCCTCGGCGAAATCGTTGATCTTGGACAACGTATTTTTACGCGGCTGTCGCGACTGACGGTGCCGTCGGTCGCGGCGATTCACGGCGTGTGTTTGGGTGGCGGCTGCGAGCTGGCGTTGGCCTGTGACTGGCGCGTCGCCTCGACCGACAAGGCCACCAAGCTCGGCCTGCCTGAGACGCAGCTCGGCATCCTGCCCGCGTGGGGCGGCTCCGTGCGCCTGCCCGCGCTTATCGGCCTGCCCGCCGCGCTCGGCCTGATCCTCCCCGGTCGCCAGGTCGTCGGCGCGCAGGGGCTCAAGCTCGGCCTCGTCGACCAACTCGCGCACCGCGAATACCTGACGGCCGCCGCGCGCCGGCTGCTGGCCCGCGGTAAACGACCGCCGCCTCCGCACAGGGTTTCCAGTTTCACGCCGATCCGGGCCCTTGTGGCCGCCCAGGCCCGCCGCGGCGTGCTGGCGAAGTCCCGCGGCCATTATCCGGCGCCGCTCAAGGCCCTCGAAGTTTGCACCGACACGTTGAGTCATTCGCTCGAAACAGGTCTGGTGCTGGAGAAAGCCGCGCTTCTCGAATTGTTCGAAACGCCCGAATGCCGGAATCTCGTCGGTATTTTTTTCCTGCAGGAACGCGCGAAGAAACTCTCAGTGCCAGCTCCCGCCGTGGCCGCCCCCGTGCGGCGTGTCGCGGTCGTGGGCGCTGGCGTGATGGGGGCGGGCATCGCGCAATGGGTGAGCGCGCGCGGCCTGCCGGTCATTCTCAAGGACATCGCGCCCGAAGCGCTGGCGAAGGGCCTGCGCACGATCGAGGCGGTTTACCGGGATGCGACGAAGCGGCGAGTAGTCACCGCCACCGAGGCGATGGCCGGCCTTGACCGCATCACTCCTTCGCATCTTGCCACACGGCTCCACGCCGTGGATCTCGTGATAGAGGCCGCCGTCGAGAAGCTGGAGGCCAAGCAGTCGATCTTTCGCGATCTTGAAGCACGTGTCCGTCCGGATACGATCCTCGCGACCAACACCTCCGCGCTTTCCATCGAGTCCATCGCGGCAGGCTTGGCGCATCCGGAACGTGTGGTTGGCATTCATTTTTTCAATCCGGTGCATCGGATGCAGCTCGTGGAAATCGTGCAGGGACCCCGCACCTCGGCGGATGCGCTCGCGACGGCGCTTCAGTTTTCAAAGTCCATCGGCAAGCTCCCGGTGATCGTGAAGGACAGCCCCGGGTTTCTGGTGAACCGCATCCTCATGCCCTACATAGTCGAGGCAGTGCGACTGTTCCGCGAGGGAGCCGGCGTCGAGGAGGTGGATCGTGTGATGCTCGACTTCGGAATGCCGATGGGACCGCTGCGGCTGGCCGACGAGGTGGGCCTCGATGTCGCCTCGCACGTGGCCCAAGATCTCGGACGCAGGCTTCCGCATCCGGCGGCGCCCGACGACACGCTCGAGGCGATGATCGCCAGGGGCTGGCTCGGCAAAAAATCCGGCTGCGGCTTCTATTTGCACGCGGGAAAGAAAGGCCATGAGAAGGTGAACCCGCAGGTCGGCGCGGTGAGCACCGTCGCAGTGCGGCCGTTGAACCCGGCGAGGGCGCGCGACCGGCTTGTCCTCATCATGATCAACGAGGCCGCATGCTGCCTCGCCGAGGGCGTGATCGAGTCGCCGGAGGAAGTTGATTTCGCGATGATCCTCGGCACGGGCTGGGCGCCGTTCCGCGGAGGGCCATTGCGCTACGCCGACACGCTCGGCATCGCCGAAGTCGTTCGACGGCTCGAAGTGCTTTCGCGCGAGGTCGCTCCCCGTTTCGCGCCGTGCGAATACCTCTGCGAGATGCGCCGCGCCGGCCGCACTTTTTATCCTGCCGACAACTTCGTCCACCAATGAACACCACTGACGACATCCCGGGGATCATCGACACCTCAAAAATGAATCGCGGCCAGCGCGAGGCGCTCGAACTCACCGAGGACGCGCGCCATATCAGCGATCGTCGCAGCTTTGCGGGCGATCTCTTCATGGGGCGACTCGCGCTCGACCAGGTCTATCCATTTCCGCTGCAACCCGACGCGGATATCCAGGCGGGGGCGCCATTTCTCGCCGAGCTAGAGTATATTTTGAAGCACGAGGTAGACGCCGACCGGATCGATGCCGAAGGCGAGATTCCCGACAAGCTGATCGAGCGGCTCGCGAAGCTCGGCGCGTTTGGCATCAAGATTCCGAAGGACTACGGCGGACTCGGCCTGTCGCAGACCAACTACTGCCGCGCCGCGCAGCTCCTCGGCAGCGTGGACGGCAACCTTACCGCGCTGCTCTCCGCCCACCAATCCATCGGCGTGCCCCAACCGGTGAAACTCTTCGGCACCGAAGAGCAGAAGCACAAATACCTGCCGCGCGTGGCACGTGGTGAAATCTCTGCCTTTGCGCTCACCGAGACAGGCGTCGGCTCCGATCCGGCGAAGATGACCACGCGCGCCGAGCCCACGCCCGACGGCGAACACTTTGTCATCAACGGCGAAAAACTCTGGTGCACCAACAGCGTTAAGGCCGGCGTGATCGTGGTGATGGCACGCACGCCCGATCAGGTCGTGAACGGCAAGCCGCGCAGCCGCATCACCGCGTTCATCGTAGAGACGAATACGCCCGGCGTGGAAGTGGTCGCACGCTGCCATTTCATGGGCCTGCGCGCGCTCTACAACGGCGTGGTGCGCTTCACCGACGTCAAGGTGCCACGCGAGGCGATCATCGGCGGCGAGGGGCGCGGGTTGAAGGTGGCGCTCACCACTCTGAATACCGGACGCCTAACGATTCCCGCCGCATGCGTCGGCTTTATGAAGCGCTGCCTCGGCTATGCGCGCGAGTGGTCGGCCGAGCGCGTGCAGTGGGGCGCACCCATCGGGCATCATGCCGCCATCGCCGACAAGTTGGCTCGCATGGCGGCCGACGCCTTCGCGTGCGAGGCAATGGTCATGCTCACCTCGGCGATGGTAGACCGCGACAAGACTGACATCCGCATTGAGGCCGCGATGTGCAAACTCTGGGGCTCCGAGTCCGCTTGGAGTGCGGTTGACGAGACGATGCAGGTCCGCGGCGGACGCGGCTACGAGACCGCGCAGTCCTTAAAGAATCGCGGCGAAAAAATAATCCCGGTCGAGCGCATGATGCGCGACAGTCGCATCAACCTCATTTTTGAAGGTTCCTCGGAAATCATGCGACTCTTCCTTGCGCGCGAAGCACTCGATCCTCACCTCAAGGTTGCGGGCGGTGTGCTCGATTCTCGGCAGTCGGCGAGCAAACGACTCGTCGCCATGTTGAAGGCCGGCGGCTTTTACGCACTCTGGTATCCGCGTCTGTATCTGCCGTCCGGCGGCGTGCCGGCCGACCTCACGCCGGCGTTCAAGCCTGCGTTGGCCTATGTCGCACGCACGAGTCGCCGGCTGGCGCGCACGCTGTTTCACGCGATGGCCAAGCATGGGGCGAAGCTGGAGAAACGTCAGCTCCTTCTTGGTCGCGTAGTGGACATCGGTACGGAGCTTTTCTCGATCTCGGCGGCGGTGCTCCATGCCGACGCGCTCATCAAATGCGCCGATCCGATGCGTCCGCGGGCGGAACTGGAAGCGCTCGTCGCCTGTTTCGTGGGCAATGCCCGCGGGCGGATTGACGCCGCGTTTGCCGGATTCGCGAGCAATCAGGACAATCGCAATTACGCACTCGCTCAGGAACTGCTGAAGGGGCACCACGCCTACCTGAGGAAAGGCATCGTGGAGTAGCTGGGGACGAAAACCGTATCTTGCCTGCGGCGCGGCGGGCGGCTTCATAAAGCATCACTGATGCAACCAACGCTCCTCGTTCTCGCCGCCGGCATGGGCTCCCGCTACGGCGGTCTCAAGCAACTCGACGGAGTCGGGCCCTCGGGCGAGACAATTTTGGACTACGCGGTGTTCGACGCGATCCGCGCCGGCTTCGGCCGCGTGGTGTTTGTTATCCGCCGGGAGTTCGAAGATGCGTTTCGCGCGCAGGTCGCCGCCAAATACGCCGACCGTGTCCTGGTCGATTATGTTTTCCAGTCACTCGACGCACTGCCGGCGGGCTGCACGCCGCCGCCCGGCCGCGAAAAACCCTGGGGCACCGGCCACGCGGTGTGGTGCGCTCGTGATGCCGTGCGCGAACCGTTCGCGGTGATCGGGGCCGACGACTATTTCGGGCGCGATGCGTTTAAAAAATTGGCCGCCTATCTGTCGAAAAATCAAAACCTACAGCGTTCGGCATTTGCCATGGTCGGCTACAGGCTGGCCCATACCCTTTCTGAGAATGGCGCGGTGTCGCGCGGTGTATGCACGGCAACGGTGGATGGCGCCTTGCAACGCGTGGTGGAGCATACCGGCATTCGTCGTGAGGATGTCGGCGCGGGTCCGGGAAAGAAATTCACGGGCGCCGAAATTGTTTCGATGAACTGCTGGGCGTTCACTCCGGCGCTGTTCACGACGATGAACCGGCAGTTCACAAACTTTTTTGAAATACACGGCGGCGCATTAGAGTCGGAGTTTTATTTGCCCGAGGCGGTTTCCCGGCAGATCGCGGTGGGTGAAGCGGACGTGAAGGTGTTGCCGACGACGGCGAGCTGGTTCGGCGTCACCTATCGCGAGGACAAGCCGCGTGTGCAGGCCGCGCTCGCCGGACTGGTTGCCAATGGCGAATATCCCGGCAGTCTTTTCCCCAAGCCATGAACTTTTCCCGTTCCGACGCCGATGTGTTTGCGCCAGCAGGTGACGAGGCCGTCGTCGCGCTCGCACGCGTGACCCGTCTCTGCATCGCGGCGCATCAGGATGACATCGAAATCATGGCTCACGCGGGCATTGCCGACTGCCTCGACCTGCCCGGCAAAGCCTTTGGCGGCGTGGTCGTGACCAACGGAGCCGGTTCGCCGCGCACGGGAGCTTTCTTGGGTTATACCGATGAACAGATGCTAGTCGAGCGACGCAAGGAACAGCGCAAGGCGGCGAGGCTCGGGCGCTATGCGGTGCAGATTCAACTCGCACATCCGAGTGCCGACGTGAAAACGCCCGGTCACGCCGGCGTGCTGTCCGATCTTGCGACGATTTTCGGCGGCTGCCGGCCCGAGGTGGTTTACCTGCACAATCCGACGGACAAACACGACACTCATGTCGCGGTGTTCCTGCGATGTATGGAAGCGTTGCGCACGTTGCCGCCGACCCAGCGGCCGGGCTGTGTGTTGGGCTGCGAAGTCTGGCGCGACCTCGATTGGATGGTTGATGCTGACAAGATCGCGCTGGATGCCGGTCGTCATCACGGGCTCGGCGCGAAGTTGCTCAAGGTGTTCGCTTCGCAGGTCGGCGGCGGAAAACGCTACGATCTCGCCGTCCCGGGCCGCCGTCTGGCGCATGCGACGTTCAACACCTCCCACGCCACCGACCAGATGGCGGGCATCACTTGGGCGATGGACCTCACACCTTTGGTGGCGGACACGACACGGGATATCGAAACCTACACCTTGAACTACGTGGACCGCCTGCGCGCCGACATCTCAGAACGGATTCGGCGATACGGATGAGAATATAGATTATATAAGTATAATCATATCAATTTTTAGACATACACGACTGATCAATCACAGGTAGATATGGGGCAGGGATGAGGCCCGTGCACGCACCAGATGTAATTCATCAGAGCTGCATACGAATCTGCCGCTCATGGGTTGCGAGAGGATCGGGTCAGCGTAAGATCGAGGTTGAAGCGACCGACGGATTGAGCCTCCAGTCCCTTGATCTTGAAGATGTATTCCTGCTGGCTGCCGCCGTTGATGATGTAGCAATTACCTTCCGCACTTTGGTAAAAGTATTTGGCGGATTCGCTCCACAGGGCCGTGGGACCGGTCGGCGCCGAATCGAAGATCGTTCCGTTGTAGAGCCCCGTGGAAATATTGAGAGAATGGAGGAGGCGGGCCAGCAGGGTGTCATCCAGGAGCGTACCGACGTAAAGACCATCCGAAGTGATCAAGAAAGGCCGACTGCTGCCGTGGTAAAGCCAAGTGCAGACGACATCGCCCAGACCTTGGATTTGAAAATCGTAAACCGCATTGCTGGCGTGGACGTTCGTCCCCGCCAGTCGCTTTGGCATGGCAATCGCCCAGAGTGCGCGTCCATCCAGATCGTAACAGCGCATCGCGTCGGGGCAGTGTTTCGATTCGAAGTTGTAGGAGACGATGAGCTTTCCGTCTGCGGTAACATGAAGCCCGTTGATGTCATTGTTGCGGGCATCAAAGATGATTGGTTTTGCGTCGGCGATGTCGTAGATCGGCGCTCCGGAGTCTGTCCATCCTCTGGGCGCGAGCCGGTAAATGGCGAGGCGGTCGCTGTATCTTCCGGCGAAGAAGAGGCTCCAGTCGGGCGCAATGTCGGTTCCCCAATAACTTGTCGCCCATGTCCCTTGCCGCCCTTCCCGATAGGGTTGCGCGGCGGTCTGGGCTCCCGTCACGGTTGGAGCCCAACGCATTTCCCAGGGTTGTACCTGGTGGTCTCCGTTGGTGTCGGTCCATGTATAGTTGTCGCCGCCGTGTCCTTGGAAACATTCAGGATAAAAGCCGTTGTAGACGCGGTAACCGACATCGCTATCCCAGAGGACAACCCCCGTGCCATCTCCGTCGAGTACGGACTTCCCGTTGCGACGGATGGCGCCAAGCGCCGCCACGGGCCTGTAAACGTCGCCCTGTCGTTGCAGGATGGAAACCATATTGGGCTGGGTGTTGACGAAGGCGTATTCGTGGTCGTTGCGGTAGAGAATCCTCACCTGATAGCCACCAAGATTATGTCCGTTGGGCGTGAAGGGATCGTCACGGTTCTGACGCCGATAGGCGATGGCTTCGTGAGTGTAGGTTTTCTTGGTGTAATCGACTTTGAAGCGCGCGCCTTCCGCGTTCACAGCCTCCGGGTTTTTGGGATCGATCCAGAAGTAGGTTCCACCGCCGTAGGGAGTCGGACCGATATAGTCTTCGAGAAATACTCCGCTTTTTGCGTCCCAGACGCTCACCCGCTTGGGTGTGCCATCGTCCTCGGCCACCCACAGCTTGCCTTTGGCCGTCACGGCGATGCCACGCGGCACCAACATGCCACTGGAATCCCACTTGCCGACCCAAGGGCGTCCTCCTTCCTTGCCGATGGCATGCAGGAAGTGTCCCTCGCGGTCGAACACCTTGACCTGAAATGAAGCACCCCAATCGCTCACATAGATGTTTCCATCCCGGTCGGTCGTAAGGTTGCTGGGGGCGACCAGATTTGAGCCGATCAATTGAGTGATCTTTTGGGTAGCCGGATTTATTGTTACGACCTGCGTTGAGCTGATGGCCAGAAGGTGGCCGTCAGCAGTCGCGCACAGACCTGCCGGGGCGTTCAAAGCTATTTCCTCACCCGTCGGCCTACCTGTCGTGGCGTCAACAACCAGAAGCTTGTTGTCGTGATGAAGCGAAACGTAGAGTTTGCCACCAACGGCGGCGATGCCCAATGCGTTGGTGGATTCCCCCACATCGGTGCATGCGTAGCGGGGTTGGCCGGCGTAGGTGGCGGGGCTGAAGGATTTGTCGTTCCGCAAGTCCCAGAGCCACGAAATCTTATCCTCCTTATAGGACCATGTAGCGATGCGGTTGAGGGAAAACTCCGGGAGATGCTCCCAGATGCCGGTATTATAAATCCACGGCGCAAGGCGGTCGATGAGGTTCCCTCGGCTGAATTTGGCCAGCTTGCCGGTTCGCTTGTCAAAGCAGACCAGCACGGCTCTTCCGTAGGTATTTTTCGCTCCGGGATGGCGGTCGGCATCCGGCGTTTCGGGGCCTGAGTAAAGTGCGTAGAGATTATCCCCATCCAAGGCCAGGGAAAGGCTGCGTGGGTGAAAGTGCCTAGGTTCCTGCGTGCCCCATTGGCGTTGTCCGGTTTCGTCGAGTGCGATGATGGAGCATCCCCTTTCGCTTCCAGGCGAGGCTAGGAACACCCATTGACCATCGGTGACTGCCGCTTGTGGATTCGCTTCATCACAGAGCCAGTCGCCCCTTCCGTCAGAAGTCGGCCAAGGCGGCGTGCCTGGATTACACACCGCCATCTGGTATTCGGTGGTGAGTGGAGCGTGGTAAATGGCTTTCAGGCTGTAGTCGCCTGCGGGCACGGGTTTGCCCCACTGGTCGAGACCGTTCCAGGCCACTTGATGATCACCTGCATGACGGAATTGATCCTGCACCAGCCAGCGCAATAGTTTCCCCTCTTTGCCGTATAATCCCAAAGTGAGATTACCATCCTGCGGCATCGTGTACGCAATATGGATGCCGCCATCAAAAATCAGCTTCCTTGCGGCATTCGCAGGCAAAAGGCAGAGAATGATAGCCAAAAAGAGGATGCACCCCTTGGCCACACTCATTGATGGCAGTCATTCGACTGATTGTAATTCACTTGGCGGCAATGGCGTAAGACTGTCGAGGCAATCATTTTTATACGGAATCGGTTTTGCCACACTTTATGGCTGAATTGTTGGCCGCCGCTGTAAAATGGGCAAGAATATATCGAAGAACTATTCTGCCGCCACGCGGCAGCATCAGGTGAAAGTCGATCTTCCGACAGGCACGGGATGATGACGATTGCTCCAGTCTGGGATTCCGCAAACTCTACCTTGCCCAATCTCCCTCACAGGGCCTAAGATGTTCGGATGCGCCGTATTCTTCTCTCTGCCTTCATGGGATTCGCCTTAACCTTGGCTGCTTTTGCCGGGGGGACCATCACCTGGCCCTCGCCGCCTCTGGCACCCGGAGAAAACAAGGCGGCAGTTGGGCGCTCCCCGATCTCCGGTTGGTTGGATTATTTCGAACTCAACCTGCAAAGAGCCCGGAAGATGGGAACAGTCGATCTCATCTTCGACGGCGACCGGCTCTCTATCACCTCGGGCCATTATGCTCCCACCGGCGGCATGTGGTCGCGGTTCAACCGGATCAAGGCGCTTGATTTCGGCTGCTCGGGCGACCCTACCCAAGCCGTTCTCTGGCGGTTGCAAAACGGACAGCTCGATGGCCTCCATCCCAAGCTGGTTGTCCTCCAGGTCGGCATGAGTAACATCGGCTTTAATCCCGGCGCCAATACTCCGGAACAAATCGCAGAGGGCATCAAGGCGATCGTCGCGGAGTATCAGAAGCGGGTTCCCGAGGCGACCATCCTGCTCACGGGTATCATGCCGCGCGGAGAAAAGCCCACCGATCCCTTTCGCGCCAAGATCAAGGCGGTCAACCAGATCATCTCTGGCTTCGGCGATGGCAAGAAAGTCATCTACCTCGATTTCGGCGACAAACTTCTCGAGCCCGACGGCACCATCTCCCAGACAGTCCTTGCCGGTTTCGTTCATCCCCAGGGAAAGGGGCATGTAATATGGGCTGACGCAATTCAGTCCACGATCGACAAATTCTTTCCCCCGAGCACCCTTCCTTCAGCGCCGATTCCGATTCCTGTGATTGCTTCCGGCACCGCCGCCGTGCCCGACAAGCTAATCGGCGGTGGAACCATCACCTGGCCCGCGCCGCCACTTCCAGCCGGAGCCAACTCAGCCGTCATCCCCATGCCGCAGATGGGTTGGTTGCCACGTTTCCAAAAGAACATTGACGATTCCCATGCGATGCCCAAGGTCGATCTCGTCTTCGACGGCGACTCCATCACAGATGCTTGGAGAGGCGGAGCGGGTGGCCTATGGAACAAACATTACGCCAAGCTCAACGCATTTGATTTCGGCATCTCAGGAAACTCCACCGCGGACGTTGTCTGGCGAGTCCAGAACGGCCAGGTCGATGGGCTCCATCCCAAGCTCGTCGTCCTTCTCATTGGCACCAACAACATGTATTCGTGCTCGGTGGAAGAAATCGCCGGAGGTGTCGTGGCCGGAGTCAACGAATACCGGAAGCATGTCCCCGATGCGGCGGTTCTTGTGCTCGGTATCTTGCCGCGCGGCAATAAGGCCAACGACCCATTCCGGGCCAAAATTAAAGCCATCAACCAGATCGTCTCCAAATGCGCCGACGGCAAAAAAATCTTCTACGTTGATTTCGGTGACAAACTCCTCGATGCCGACGGTAATTATGGGCCGCCCATGACGGGCGATTTCCTCCACCCGAGTCTTCCCGGCTACGAAGTCTGGATCGATGCCATCCAGCCGATCATCGACCAGTTCGTCCCGCCGCCCGCCGCGCCCGCCCCAGCCAAATCTTAGTGCCGGCGAATTTTCCGGAGGCAACTAGTGGGGAAAATCTGGCGCGCTTAAAACGCCGCCATCCAATACCGCACCCTCGACCACAACCTGAGGATGTGAAGCCTTTCAAAGTATATTTCTCCAAAAATAAACACTCCTTGCCCATCCCGCCTGTCAGGATTAAACACCACCGGATGAAGCGTTTTCTTCTCTCCGCCCTCGTCGGATTCACCATAACCGCAGATGCTCTTGCCGGAGGGGTCCTCACTTGGCCCACACCTCCCCTTCCTCCCGACGCCAACCCCGCCGCCATTCCCGTGGGGCCGTGCGTAGGCTGGCTCAACCATTTCCAGCAAGTTCTGGAAGCCTCCAGGAAGATCGGCAAGGTCGACCTCATTTTCGACGGCGATACCTATTCGATTAATGGCAACCCCAAGGGTGATCACGGTGGCATCTGGGGTCCCCGTTACGCCAATCTCAACGCCTTCGATTTTGCCAATCCGGGAGACGCCACGCAAAATGTTCTCTGGCGGCTGCAAAACGGCCAAGTCGATAAGCTCCATCCCAAGCTCATCGTCCTTCTTATCGGCGGCAGTAATCTACAATCCAACACACCGGAACAAGTCGCCGAAGGGATCAAGGCGATCATCCAAGAATACCAAAAACGTTGTCCCGAAGCCACCATCCTTCTCCAGGGCATCTTCCCTCGTCGTGAACTTCCCTCTGATGCGATGCGCCTCAAAATCAAGGAAACCAACAAGATCATCTCCGCATTCGGCGATGGGAAAAAAGTGATCTTCCTCGATTTTGGAGATAAATTCCTCAAGCCCGACGGCGTCATGACCAAAGAGATCCTGTGCGACTTCATGTTCCCCCGTCCCTCGGCTCAAGCCTATAAAATCTAGGCCGATTCCATTCAGCCAGTCATCGACCAGTTCTTCCCGCCCGGCACCACCACGGTCGCAAGCGCTTCGGCTCCCGCAGCCGCACAGCCCAAGCCTTCGCCTTCTACCATCGTTGGTGGCACTGTCACCTAGCCGCAGCCGCCCTTGCCTCCCGGTGGGAACTCCGCGATAATCCCCGTGCCGCCGATGGGTCGGCTAAACGGGTTTCAACAAGCCATGGATGACGCCCGGAAAATGCCCCGGGTCGATCTCGTCTTCGACGGCGACTCCATCACCGCCGGATGGAAAGCCGGCGGCGGCCCTATTTGGAACAAGTATTTCGCCCGGCGCAACGCTGTGGACTTCGGCGTCTCGGGCGACTCCACCCAAGGTCTCCTCTGGCGCGTCCAGAACGGCCAAGTCGATGGCCTCCATCCCAAAGTCATCGTCCTGCTCATCGGCACCAACAACACCGGCGGTTGCACGGCGGAACAAATCGCCGGCGGCATCAAGGCCGACGTCGCGGAATACCGCAAGCGCTGCCCCGACGCCACGCTCATCCTTATGGGCATCCTTCCCCGCAGCGAAAAACCCACCGATCAGGTCCGCGGCAAGATCAAGGAAATCAACAAAATCATCCCCGTTTTGGCTGACGGCAAGAAAGTGATTTTCATCGATATCGGCGAAAAACTTCTCGAGCCGGACGGCACCCTGAGCAAGGAAATCATGCCCGACCTCCTCCATCCTTCAGCCAAGGGCTATCAAATCTGGGTCGATGCCATCCAGCCGATCATCGACCAGTTCGTCCCTCTTATCGGCACGCCTGCCGCTTCAGCTATCGCTCCCGTTCCCCCTTCTCCAAAATCCTAGGACTTATATCGAGCGCGCCCGCTTCGAAAAAGCCTGTTGCTGCTCGTCTTGGCACGTATGCACGAAGTGGCAACCCCGAGAGGGTAGACGAGCATTGCCGGACTCGGTTCAGGGCGTTGCCATCTCGAAAGTGCGCGGAGGCGATGGCACCGCAGTAGTAAACGGTACACCCCAAAGCGACGGGTTTTCACGGGGGAGCGGATCGCTTTCGGGAGCAAGGTATTTGAATACGTCTTCGAAGCGCAGGCTGCATTGAAGGCGGCGCTGGGTTTTCGAGTCGATTTTGGGATTCACGACGATAATCGCTTCGGTGAACGGCGGTGCATTTTTGATGGCTTGGGCTTGTCGTCGCGCCTCGGCGGGCTCGAGGTTGCGGTCTTTGATGACGGCGTCGAGGCGCTCGAGGTCGGCACGAGTGACAGGGCTCCAGAGTTTGCGCCATGCCGCCGGTTGGGTGCGATGATGTTGACGAAACGTTTTTTGGCTTCGTCTTGCCGCCAGTAGCCGATCACGAGAATGAATGGTTCGGCGATGTCGAATTGCCTCAGCGCATCGCCGAGATCGACGGGCGTGTGATCCTTGGCAGCCTTGGCGTTCACGGGAATTCCGCCATGGTGTTTGTTGGCCGCGGAGGGAATGTCCCACTTTTGCGTGTAGCCGGGCGGTTGGTAGCCGTCGAAAAACGTGTCGTGCACCCAGGCTTCAAAAACGAGGCCGTGCTGTTGCACCTCCTGCGACCGCGTCACCGCCAGTCCAAGCAAGGCGCAGGTTAAAATAAGCCGGGGCAACAAGCTGCTCGCGCGCATGTGGTTAACATGGATGGTGGCGGACGGTTTGCAAGTTTCAGTTGGCCTCGTTTCCGGGGCTATGCAACAATTGACCGCGTTTAATGAACGCATCTCCCTTCTGGCGGTTTCTTGAGCTGACCAAGCCCTATCGTTGGCACCTCCTTTTCGGGGTCGCCCTTATTTTTGTGGCCACGCTGCTCATGCTGCCGGCCCCGTGGATACTAAAGCTGATCATCGACGAGGCTTTGCCGAGGAAGGATATGAATCTCCTGCTGAAGTTGCTGGTGGCCTTCACCGTGCTCTTTGTTCTACGCGCCTGGCTCACCTTGATGCGCAACCGCATGATGCAATTCTCCGCGATGCGCCTCGTTTGCGACCTGCGCATCAAGCTCTTCACACACCTGCAAAGTCTCTCGCTACGCTACTTCGACACCAACCAGACGGGGCGCACCATCGGCCGGATCGCGCAGGATACCGGCGAAGTTTATAACCTCACCAACGGTTTTATCATCAATATCATCGCCGACTCGGTGACGGTGCTGTGCGTGCTCGGATTCCTCTATTGGATCGAGTGGCATCTGGCGCTCGCGGTGACGGCCGTGCTGCCGCTTTTTGTCTTCAACTACCTGCATCATCGCAAACGCATGCGGCAGGAAAGCCGTGCGCATCGCGATAACTGGGATAAGGTCATGGGCTTCCTCAACGAGCGCGTGGCCGCCGCCCGCGTGGTGAAGTCCTTTGCCAAGGAGCACGAAGAAATCGCCTCCTTTGCCGGCGGCATCAACGCCGACTATTTCAACTACTCGCGCATCGTCCTGCGCAACACCAAGCTCGCCGTCGTGGCCGATCTGCTCGCCTCGCTCGGCGCGCTTGTCGTCCTCGGCTTTGGCGGCTGGCTTGTAATGCAGCGGCGGCTCGATGTGGGCGAACTGGTGGCGTTCAACGCCTACATCACCTTCATCTTTCCGCCCATCGTGCGCTTCGCTGATCTCAACACGATCTTCCAGCGCGCGAGCACGAGCCTTGAGAATATTTTCACCATGCTCGACACCAAGCCCGAGGTGTCCGACTTGCCCGGCGCGCGCGCGCTGCCGGTGCTGCGCGGCGAAGTCGAGTTCCGCGATGTCGGCTTCGATTACGAGCTGGAGCGGCCGGGCGGGGGCCGGCCGCGCACCCTCACCAACGTCAACTTCGCCATCCCGGCCGGCAAGATCGTGGCCATCGTCGGGCCTAGCGGCTCAGGCAAGAGCACTATCATTAACCTGATCGCCCGCTTTTACGACGTGGCCTCCGGGGCTGTTCTGGTGGACGGAATCGACATCCGCACCATCACGACCGATTCGTTGCGCAAGCAGACCGGCATCGTGCTTCAAGAAAGCGTGCTCTTCTCCGGCACGCTGGAGGACAATATCAAATACGGACGCCCCGACGCCACGCGCGAACAGATTCTCGACGCGTCGGTCGCGGCCAATGCGCACGAGTTCATCGCCAATCTACCCGATGGCTACGCCACCGTGGTGGGCGAGCGCGGTTCCAAACTTTCGGGTGGCCAGCGCCAGCGCATCGCCATCGCCCGCGCCATTCTGAAGGATCCGCGCATCCTTATTTTTGACGAGGCGACCAGCGCTCTCGACACCGCGTCCGAGCGCCTCATCCAGCAGGCGATGGAGCGGCTTATGAAAAACCGCACGAGCTTCATCATCGCGCATCGACTCTCCACGATCCAGCAAGCCGACATTATCCTGGTGATGGACCAGGGCCGTCTCGTCGAGATGGGAACGCACGCCGAGTTGCTGACGAAGAACGGCCTCTACTCGCATCTCCACGCGTTGCAGTTCAAGGAGTGAGCGCCGCCGGCGGGAAGCAGCCCGACGCAAAGTGACGGCCGTTTTTTGACATGCTCAATAACTGCCGCCGGTTGCGCTTTCGCTGACGGAGGCACCTGCGAGTTCCGCAACGATGGCGGCGGCGCTTGAAGTGCCGAGACGGGTAGCCCCCGCGTCGATGAACATGCGGGCATCGGCTAGGGTTTTGATTCCGCCGGAGGCCTTGAGCTGGATGGGCTCGCGCCGAGCGGCGACCCAGGCGGCGATGTCGGCGATCTTGGCGCCGGCGGTGCCGAAGCCGGTGGAGGTTTTGATGAAGTCGGCGCCGGCGTCCTCGCAGATTTTAAAAGCCTCGAGCCGGTCGGCGTCGTCGAGAAAACACGTTTCCACGATCACTTTGATGAGTTGCCCCTGCTTGTGGGCGAGGTGGGTGAGCGTGGCGACTTCGGTGGCCACTGCGACGGAGTGGCCGCCGAGGAGCGCGGGATAATTCATCACGATGTCCACCTCCTGCGCTCCGGCCTTGTGGGAGGCGGTGATCTCGGCGGCCTTGGCTCCGGTGGAAAAACGTCCGCTGGGAAACCCGATCACGGTGCCGATGCGCAGGCCGGTGCCGGCAAGGATGCGGGCGGCCAGTAGCACGCTGGTCGGGTAAATCATGACACAAGCGAAGCGGTGCGTGGCGGCTTCGATGCAGAGCTGCTCGATATCGGCTTCAGAGGCGTCGAGCCTGAGGTTGGTTGAATCGAGCATCGCGGCCAGTTGGGCGGGCGTGAGAGTCATGATGGTAGAGTTTTTTCTTTTAGAAACTTTTCGAGTTCGCGCCGGGTGGGCATTGAGGGGGCTGTACCTTGTCTGGTGACCGAAAGCGCCGCCACAGCGCCGCCAAAGCGCGCCGCCGCGACGATGTCGCCGTTGAATTCCACAAAACCTGCCGAGAAGCCGCCCACGAAAGCGTCGCCCGCTCCGGTGGTGTCGATTGCTTTCACTTTGTGCGCCGGAATAAAGATGGGACCGGACGCTTGCGACACGAGGCAGCCCTGTTTCCCGAGCGTGACAATCACGACGGCCGGTCCGAGGGTGCGGCAGAGTGCGTGGAGGGCGTCGTTGGAGAGCCGGCTCAGCTCTGTTGCGGTGAAGTCTTTTTGTCCGGTCGCCGGCAGCCGGTTTACGAGTGTGGTGAACTCGGCCTCGTTGGGGATGAGCACATCAACGTGCTTCAAGATGGCCGGGTCAAAATCCGCACGCATGGGCGCCGGATTGAGGACCGTGATGACGCCGGCGGAGCGAGCGGTTTTTAAAACGAATGCGGTGGTCGCAAGATTGGATTCGAGCTGGGTGACGACTATCTTTGCCCCGCTGATGAGTTTTGGGTCGATGTCAGTCTTTGCGAGGTGGGCGTTGGCGCCGAGGGCGACGATGATCTCGTTCTGGCCGGTGGCATTTACGAGGATGCCGGCGGTGCCGGTCGCATGTTTTGATCTCTCAACGAAGCAGGCGGCGATGCCCTCGGCGGAGTAGAAGGCCCTGGCCTCTGCTGCAAAGGCATCGCGTCCGACTGCGCCGATGAAAAATGTGGACGCACCTGCGCGACCTGCTGCGACCGCCTGGTTGGAGCCCTTGCCTCCGGGCCCCGTGGTGAAATTGCCGATCACGGTCTCACCCGGCTTCGGGAAGGCGGCGCACCGCCAAGTAATATCTTGAACGAAACTGCCGACGACCACGACTTGGGGTTTCATGAGCCTACGTTGCGGGGTTTTAAGCGCGGGGCAAGTCGGGGGCTTGCGCAGGACCGCAAGGAAAGGCATTAAAAAAAAATGAGCGCATCGCTTTTTCCCCAGCATATCATCGCCCGGAAACGCGATGGGCATGTGCTCTCTCAGGCAGAGATCGCGGCGTTTGTGCGCGGGGCGACCGACGGCTCGTGGGTCGACTACCAGCTCAGCGCGATGCTTATGGCAATTTTTGTGCGAGGCATGAGCACGGCGGAGACGGTGGTATTGACCGACGCGATGATGAAGTCGGGGGTGGTCGCGGATCTGTCGTCGGTGCGCGCGCCAAAGGTCGACAAACACTCGACGGGTGGCGTGGGCGACAAGGTTTCCATCCACCTTTCCCCGATGATCGCGGCGTGCGGCGTGGCGGTGCCGATGATCAGCGGTCGCGGCCTCGGGCACACCGGCGGCACGTTAGACAAATTAGAGTCGATCCCCGGTTTTCGCGTCGGGTTGTCGATGGAGGAATACCGCGCGCAGGTGGCCAAGATCGGTTGCGCGCTCATCGGCCAGACCAAGGAGCTAGCACCGGCCGACAAAAAACTCTACGCGTTGCGCGACGTCACCGCGACGGTCGAGAGCCTGCCGCTCATCTGCGCGTCGATCATGTGCAAAAAACTCGCCGAGGGTATCGACGCGCTGGTGCTCGACGTGAAATTCGGCGCGGGCGCCTTCATGAAGGACAAGGCGAAGGCCCGCGAGCTGGCGCAGGTGATGGTGGACATCGGCAACGCGATGGGAAAACCGACGCGCGCGCTCCTTACCGCGATGGACCAGCCGCTTGGCCGCGCGGTGGGCAACGCCCTCGAAGTCGCCGAGTCCATCGCGTGTCTGCGCGGTGAGGGTCCGAGGGATTTGATGGATGTCACCTACGCGCTGGGTGAACAAATGCTGCTGCTCGCTGGCACGGTCAAAACCGCGGCGGAGGCGCGGCTGCGGTTGGAGAAATCAATTTCAAGTAGCGCGGCGCTGGCGAAGTTCCGCGAGATCGTGACCGCCCAAGGTGGCGACGGGCGCGTGGTGGACGATCCCTCGCGCCTGCCGCAGGCGCGGCTGCGCATCGAGGTGAAGAGCGCGACCGGCGGTTATGTGCAGGCGGTCGGGGCGATGGAGATAGCGCTGGCGGCGCTCAAGCTCGGAGCGGGCCGCATGAAGGCGGAGGACACGGTGGATACTACGGTAGGGTTCAACGCACTGGTGAAAATCGGCGAGCGCGTGCCGCCGGGTGGCGTGATCGCGGTTGTTCATGCGAGCAGCGATGCGGCCCTCGTGGCTGCGCGGGAAAGCGTCGTGCAGGCGGTCCGTTTTTGCACGGAGCCGGTGTCGGCTCCGCGACTGGTTGACGAAGTGATAGGATGACGTCAGCGGGCGGTCAGGCCTGCTCCATCTCGGTCAACTTGGAGGCTGCTTCTTCCCACTCAGCGGTCGCCTTGGTGATGAGGTTGACGGTCGCGCTCAGCTCTAGGTTGAAGTGGTGGAACTTGCCCTTGTCGGCGTAGGTCTGCGGGTCTTCCAGCGCGGAGGTGATCTCGGACTGCTTGGCCTCCAGATCGACGACCTTTTTTTCCAACACGCCGACGTGTTCGCGGAATTTTCTGATCTCGTTTGTGGAGGGCTTCGGTTTTACCACGCCTGACACGGGGTTGGTGGCTTTCTTTGGTTCGGCTTTTTGCACGGGGCGGGCGTCGGTGAAACCGGCAGTGATCGCGGCGCGGGCGTCGCTTAACTTGGATTTATCCAGGTAATAATCGTAGTCGCCGGCGTAGTGCGTGAGGCGCCCGCTGTGGACGTGGAGCACGTTTTTCGCGAGCGTCCTGATGAAGTGCACGTCGTGGGAGATGAAGATAAGCGTGCCCTCGTAGTTCTTAAGGGCCATGACCAGCGCGTCGATCGACTGGATGTCGAGGTGCGTCGTCGGCTCGTCCATGAGGAGCAGGTTGGGCGGGCGGACGAGGATGCGGGCGAGAGCGAGGCGGGTTTTTTCGCCGCCGGAGAGGACAGAGACGGGCTTGTGCACGTCGTCCTTGCGGAAGAGAAACGCGCCGAGGATGGCGCGGGCCTGCTGTTCGGTGAGCTGGTTTTCGTTGGTGCGCAACTCCATCACGTTTTCGAACACCGTCGCTTCGGCGTTCAGGTTATCGAGACGGTTCTGGGCGAAGTAACCGGGAACAACGTTGCTGCCGAGTTCGCGCGTGCCGCCTTGGATCGGGATGACGCCGGCGAGGATCTTGAGGAGGGTGGATTTGCCGGAGCCGTTGGGGCCGATGAGGACGATGCCCTGGCCGCGCTCGGCGGTGAAGTTGAGATCCTTGTAAACGACGTGGTCGCCGTAGGCCTGCTGGACGTGTTCGAGTTCGATGACCTTCAGGCCGGAGCGCGGAGGCTGCGGGAACTTGAAGTTCATCTTTCGCAGCTCCTCGGTGGGTTCCTCGACGGCGACCTCCTTAAGACGCTCGATTTGTTTCTCCTTGGACTTCGCGCGGGAGGCCATGGAGGCCTTGGCGCCGAAGCGGTCGACGAAGACCTGCAAGTGGGCGATCTCACGCTGCTGGTTCTTGAAGGCGGCCGCCTGCTGGTGCTTGCGTGCCTCTTTCTCGGTCAGGAAATTGTCGTAGTTGCCGTGATAGTAGTGGAGCGAACCGGCGCGCAGTTCGAGCATACCGGTGCAGAGTGCGTTGAGGAACGCGCGATCATGGGAGATGACCACGAGGCCGCCCGGATAACGCGTCAGGTAATCCTGGAACCAGAGAAGCGCCTCGAGATCGAGATGGTTCGTGGGTTCGTCGAGGAGGAGAAGGGCGGGCTCGGCGACAAGGAGGCGGGCGAGGTGGGCGCGCATGACCCAGCCGCCTGAGAAGGTTTTGGCGAGTTTGTCGGCGTCGCCGGGTTTGAAGCCGAGACCATCGAGGATTTTGCGGGCGCGGGGTTCGAGCGTGTAGTCGATGTCGTAGTTGTCGTCGCTGGGCTCGAGCTGTTTGCCGCTGGTCGCGATGTGGAGGATGGTTTCGTTGCCGGCGGGAGCGCTTTCCTGCGGCAGGTAACCGAAGTCGGCGCCACGTTCCCACTCGATGGTGCCGGTGTCGGGCTTCTCTTCACCTAGGATGAGTCCTAAGAGCGTGGTTTTGCCTGCGCCGTTGGGGCCGATGAGACCAAGCCGGTCGGTGCGCGCGATGAAAAGCGAGACGTCGGAAAAAAGTTCGCGGGTGCCGTAGGACTTGGAAACGTCTGCGATAGTAAGCATGAGAACTGGACAACAAAGCGCCGGCGGCATCGTCGGTCAACGCCTCATCCTGATACTCTGTATGACGTGTGTTTCTAGATCGTGTTCACTCATTTAGACTAAGTCATGTTATCACCAGTCCGGAAGGTGCCCTCTTGGGTTCCTTCCCGACCGTGCCTCGCGCCTCATGCCAGTCGGTAAGTTAGCGACGACCAAAACTCAGGCGAAGCCGACGTCAGCCGCTTTCAGCATTGGCCCACACGCGACAGTGATTAGAATTTCCCTGAAATGAATCGCGCCGACGATATCCCTATTCTGCTTTATCTGGCACCGCTGTGCATGCTCTTCGAGGCATGGCAACTGGTGATCGCCGAGCGCTACCTGGGCATCAAACAGATTGAAAATGGCGTGGACCCCCGGACGCGCGGCCCAAGCGAACCCGTGGCCTTTGCGTGGAACGCCGGCATTCTGCTCTACTGGGTATGGATGATTTTAATGCTCATCCCTGCATCGGGTCGGATTCAGATCGTCTGCATGCTCGCGGTTTCGCTTATCAGCTATTCTTTGCGGCGCAATGCCCCGCTCAAATGGATTTTGGTCATTCTCACGCTCGAAGGCGCGATCCGCATCGGCATGATCATCTCACTGATCGCTGAGGCGTGGCGACGCCTTTAGGATTTCAACAGGCGCCAAACACGGCATGCGTTTATGCCATTCGCTGAAATCTCCCGTCCGTCTCCCAACTTCGCGGCCACTCCAGCGCATGAACAACTGGGCGTATGCTTCCATCACAGCGCGATGGATTTCGACGCCACGATCGCCCGCATGCTTCTAGCCGAAAGCCAGGTCAGCTGCCATGTGCTGATCGCGTCCGATGGCACTCGCGCCACCCTTGTGGCCGACCATCACATCGCCTGGCATACCGGAGCTTCGACGTTTCGCGGGCGCACTCGTTGCAACGACTTTCTGCTTGGCGCGGTCTTCGCCGGCGACACCTGCGGACACCCCGCTCACCTACGCCCAACTCGCCAGCGCCCTCGCATGGCTGGCCCTGCGCTGGTCGCGTCACGGCTGGACGCCCGCTGTCATGACCGATCACCGGCAAATCGCACCTGGCCGAAAAAATGATCTCAATCCTGTGGAATGGGCCCGCCTCATCGCCGTCATCCGGACGGAACTTGCTCACGGCTGAAACTACCGCGCCTCATCCTCGGATGCGGGCTCGGCGAACGACTGCAGGAAAAACGCGCCCCGTTTTCTGCCTTGAGAAATCATCGGCCCCACCTCACAAACGCCCAGTCGCGGTGCTCACCTTATGAATCTCCCTTCAGAAGCTCCGAAATTGCCAAAGTTACCGTTTTTGATCGGCGACGGCGTCCTGCTCGCCACCGCCTTTTTCATCGGACAAAACTGCGCCGCGCCCATCGGGCCGTGGCCGCTCATAGCCATCGCTCTCTGCGTCATCGTCGGGGCCGTGCTGGCCACTGTTCCATTCCTTGCCAACTACGCAAAACAGCAGGATGCCGAGTTGACCGAGCGCCAGAATCAAATCGCAGCCCTTGCCCGCACCACAGCCGAATCGGCCGAGCAGCTTAGCATCGCCGCCGCCAGTCTTAACGGTATCGCCGAGGCGTCGGTCGCCAACCTCAAGCTTATCGAGCAACTCCCTCAGCAACTTCACGAGCACATCAAGGGGCTTCAAAAACAGCTTGCTGAAACCACCCGCGCCTCCTCTGCCTCGGTGAAGGAAGAGGCAGCCCTGATCGACGGCGCCGCCAAACGCATCGCCCAAACGGTCGCTGATCTTACCAAGCTCGAAACCTCCTCCCGCCACAACATCTCCGCCGCGAACGACGCCCTCGCTAAAATCCCCGCCCTCGCAGAACAGTCCGCCACCAAGGCCGGGGAAACTTTCAACGCCGCCGCGACCACCGCCATGGCCGCGGCTAAAGCACAGGCCCTCGCCGACATTGAACTCCACCTAACTTCCGTCCTTACCCGCACCACCGCTCACCTCGAAACCAATCCACCCGAAACTTCGCGTCGCAAGCGCCATGCACCGCCGCCACATTCTGCAGCTCAAAGTGAAACCGTAGAACCCCTCGCCACCGAATCTCCCGAGAAAAGCATCGTGGAACCCATTCCGCCGCCCGAACCACCCGTCGTCCCTTCTGCTTCCGAGGAGGTGCCACCTGCTCCAGCCGCCGCGACCGAGGACGCTCCCTCTGCACCAGCCGATCCGTCGCCCGATGAAGTCCCTGTAAACTCCCCGCCTAAAAATCGAGTCCGCCATTCCAAGGCTCATGCTGACGCTGGTTTTGATCTGGGCCTTTCAGTCGAAACTCCGGCCGCGGAAACTTCCCTCTCTTCGGACGGTTTTACCCGCCTCATTGCCACCGCCTACATCGGGATCGGCAACAAACTCTTTATTCGCGGCGACGGCCCGGGCCTGAGCTGGGAAAAAGGCGTCCCCCTTCAATTCGTCTCCATCGGAAAATGGCGCTGGGAAACCCCCGATGCCACCGTGCCCATCGCCGCCAAGCTCTATAAAAACGACCAAGTCGAGTGTGCTTCGGCCGGCACGCTCACACTGGAGCCGGGCCATCAGCACGAGATAAACGCAGGCTTTTAAGCCATTGTCCCGTGTGACCCGCACAATTTGTGCGTGTGTATGCCGGCTGGCGCCTTGTCGGCCATTTTTCCGGCGGCGCAAGGAAATGTTGTTTCGATCAAAAAAAGACGCGCAGAAGACCGACATTGGGTGTATGTTTTTCTGCATGAAAACGATCTTAACTCCCGTCGATTTCTCCCCGGCCACCCGTGATGTCGTTAATGCCGCCGTGAATCTGGCTCGTCCACTCGGCGCCCACGTTTTGCTTCTCCACAGTTTACAGCCCCCGGTTGTCACCACCGACTACGGCATCGGCATCGAGGTGTTGAATGAAACCCTCGCGATCAACGAAAAAGTCGCCATCCGCCAACTCGAACACATCAAGGCATTGCTCACCGCCAAGGGGCTCGTGGCCGACACCATTCTCGTAAACGGACACGCCGCCACCCACATCATCGAACAGGCGCGCGATCTCAAGGCCGACTACATCATTCTCGGTTCGCACGGTCACACGGCCTTCTACGATCTTCTCGTCGGCAGCACCACCCACGCCGTGCTGGTAAAATCTCCCTGTCCCGTGATGGTTGTTCCTCCCGCAAAAAAAGCGAAACCAACCAAGAAGCGCTGAAGTTTTTGCTCACGGCCAAAATCGCTCCGTCCACTCCGGGGAGGCAGCGGTTGGGTTTCCACTCGGTGAAAAACACGTGGTGGCAGCGCCCCTCGAAGCCGAAACTATCGATACTCCGTGGCCCGACCTCAACGAAGACGAACTCATCATCCTCACCGCTCCATACTCCTCCCCAGAGTGGATCGAGTATCAATGATCAGATTTTCCGCAGCGTGATCACGCACTCCAAGTGACGCGTCTGCGGGAAGAGGTCGAAGGGCTGCACGGTCGTCAGCTCGTAACCGGCGGCAATGAATGACTTCAGGTCGCGCATTTGGGTCGCGGGATCGCACGAAACGTAAACGACAGCGCGCGGTCCGTAGGTGAAAAGTTGCTTCAGGAACGCCTCGTCGCAGCCCTTACGAGGCGGATCGATGAGAACCACCGTGTCGGCGGCGGGGAACGTGAGCCCGGCGAAGATCGCCGCCGCATCGCCCGCTTGGAAGGTCACGTTAACCAGCCCGTTGGCCGCCGCGTTCTGCTTCGCGAAGATAATACTGCTTTCGCTGATCTCGATACCCGCGACTTTTTCAAAGGCCGGAGCGGCCGTCAGCGCGAAGAGTCCGCTGCCGCAGTAGGCGTCCACCATGAAGCGCGCCCCGCTGGCCGCCGCCTGATCGCGCGCGTAGGCGGTGAACGCCGGCAGGATGAACGGGTTGTTCTGGAAAAAATCGCGCGCCAGAAACTTCAGCTTCAGGTCGCCCACCGTCTCGGTGACGATCTCATCGTAGTTTGTCGTCACGTGGCCCGACGCATCGCGCAACAACAGCGTGCCGCCGCGCTGGTAGTCGCCATTGGCCGCCTTGGCGCGCACGTTGGCGCGGGACTCCTCGAGGCGAGCGTTGATCGGCGCAGTCGCAATCTCACAACGCGGCACGTCGATAATGTCGAAGCGCGTGCCTTGGCGGAGAAACCCTATGGGCAACTCCGGGCCGTCGCCACGCGGAGCGTTGAAATGCGGCGTGATCTTCGAACGGTAACCGTATTCGACTGGCGAGCCGATGACCGGAGCCACGTGAAACTCGATTCCGGCCATATATTTCAAAAGCTCCTCGACCTGCCGACGTTTCCACGCGAGTTGCTCGTCGTAGGCGAGGTTCTGGTATTGGCAACCGCCACAGCGGGCGAAGAGCGGGCACGGCGGCGCGATGCGCTTGGGCGACGGCGTGAGCACGGCCACGAGGTCGGCCTCGGAGAAATTCTTGTGGTTGCGGAAAACCCGGGCGCGCACGCGTTCACCGGGCAGGGTGAACGGCACCATCACGACCCATTTGCCGGCGGGATCGTCGGGATGAGGCACGCGGCCGAGGCCCACGCCGAGATTGGTGAGCGTGGCGATCTCCAGCTCGATCTCGTGATGATAGGCGAAGGGACGGTCGTTTGGTTTTTTGTTTCTACCCACGGAACACACCAAACACACGAAAGGGCCTAAAACGAAGCGGTATTTTTATTTCGTGTGTTTCGTGGTTTTCGTGGTTTCTAAAAACCGTGCCCGTCGAAAAAATCACCAGCCTCCAGAATCCGCGCATCAAGCAGCTCGTAAAGCTGCGCGACCGGCGTCCGCGCGACGAGGCGGGCGTGTTCCTCGTGGAGGGCTATCGCCAGATCCGCCGCGCGCTGGAAAAGAATATCCCGCTCACCGAGCTCTATTTCTCGCCCGAGTGGTATCTCGGTGAAAACGAGCCCGCCCTCATCGCCCAGGCCGAGGTCGCCGGGGCAAAACTCTTCGAACTCACCAAGGATTCCTTCGCCAAGGTCGCTTACCGCGAGCGTCCCGACGGTTTGCTCGCTGTCGCCCCGCAGTGGCGCCGCTCGCTCACCGAGCTCGAGGCCCTTCTCGCGAAGAAAACCTCCGCGCCGTTCCTCCTCGTCGTCGAGGCCATCGAAAAGCCGGGCAACCTCGGGACGATCCTGCGCAGCGCCGACGCGGCGGGCGTGGACGCGCTCATCGTGTGCGACCCGGTGACGGATCTTTTCAATCCCAACGTGGTGCGAGCCTCGACCGGCGTGGTGTTCTCCGTGCCCGTGATCATCGCGAGCAGCGACGAGGTTAACCACTGGCTGCGAGCCAAGGGCATCCGCTCCGTCGCGACCACACCCTCGGCGACCGATCTTTACACCGGCACCGACCTGCGCGGCCCGCTGGCGATCGTCATGGGCAGCGAGCAATACGGGTTGAGCGACTACTGGCTGAAGGAAGCCGACGCCCGCGTGGTCATCCCGATGGCCGGCCAGGCCGATTCGCTCAACGTGGCGATGGCGACCATCATCACGCTGTTCGAGGCGGTGCGGCAGCGCGGCGCGTGAGATGACAGCCGAAAATTAGCGCCAGTCCGTCAAATGGCGCCAACTCTCCGCCGATCATCCACGCCTCAGGCATCTGACCTGTTTTTCGTAGATCAACGAATCATGATCATGCGCTTGAGGGGGAATTTGCATCATGCGCCAGCGTGTGCCCGTCAATTTGTTCAACCTTTTACGGCAAAGAGGAGAAACTCGAGTCAACGAGTCAACGAGTCAACGAGACGGGACGCCATTCGCGGCAGCGTTTGTGTATCGCCGCCAGATCCGGGCCGGAAATATGCTCCGACGTCATGGTCAGCACCTCGGTCGCTTTTATTTTCACTTCAAGAATATTGTCCCCCCGGTCAGATGCGAGATGCGCCCAAAAATAGGCTTCTTTGATATCGGAGGAAAGCCCGGTGCCGTTGAGATAGCAAAGCGCCAAGTTGAGCTGAGCGATGGCCAGCCCCTGTTGCGCCGCCAAGCCATACCACCGCACCGCTTCGCGATCATTAACGGCCACACCGGCGCCGTTGAAATACGCGTCGGCCAAATTAAATTGCGCTTCGGCCATGCCTTGCGTGGCGGCCAACGTGTAGAGTTTGACGGCCTTCACCTGATCCAGCGGGACGCCTTTACCATAAAAATAACACAGGCCCAGATTGAACTGGGCCGCAACCAGTCCTTGGAGAGCAGCCAGTTGATACCATCGCGCCGCCTCGACCGGGTCGGGCCGCACACCGATGCCAATCAGGTAACATAGGCCCAGACTGCACTGGGCGTCGGCTGATTTTTGCTGGGCCGCCTTGCGCAGCCATTTAAACGCACGGTCGGGATCCCGCGGGGTGCCCGTCCCTGTAAGATAACACTGGCCGAGCTCGAATTGCGCCGCCGGCACTCCCTGCTCCGCCCGTTTCATAAGCACGGACAATGCTTCAGACGACTGGCCTGCGACGTCAGCCCCCGATATCGATGCCACGCCCAGCCCAGACAGCAGGGCGACGATGGATAACACTCGCTTTATAGTTTTCAACGATAGGGGAAAAAGACGCAATGTGCGCAATGCGGGCCTCGTGGTAAAATAAAAAGGAGGGGACATAACGTCCCCTCCTTTTGTTAACAACAGATCACAAGCCTAGAGAAGGCCTGACGGAGCGATTGATTACCACTCGTAGTTCACACCGCCGCGCACGACCGACTCCTTGAAGTCGCTGGTGGACGAGGCGGAGATATTAACCTGCAGGCTTTGGTTGATGCGGTAGGCGTAACCACCGGCGAGACCGGTTTGGCCATCAAACGTGGCGACTCCGAAGTTGACCGCCTGGGTCTTGCCGGCGCTGACCACGGGGGTCTGGAGGGCGGCGACCATGGCGATACCACGGGTGTTACGGTCAATGCTATTGCGCAGACCCTGCTCGGCCGACAGGGCACGGGTGGTTTCCGCGTTGATGTTGGTCTGAAGCTGGTTGTCAGCCACAGCGCGCGAGGTGGCCTCGGTCGAGACATCGCTTACAAGGGCAACATTGGTCCCTGTGATAGCCGTGACGGCCGCGACGGCGGCGGCGCCGTTGACGGCAACCGAGCCAGGAGCCGTGCCGGCAACGACCGTGACAGCCGGAGCGGCGGCGGTGGCTACCGAGACCGTGGGACGAGAGGCGAACACCGAACTGCCGGTGACGGCGAGGTTGCCGTTCAACCGGGTGTTACCATTGACGGTCGCACCACCATTGGCGGTGAGGGCACCTGTGAGCGTGGTCGTGCCAGTGACCGTCGCGTTGCCGCCAACCGCGAGGTTGTTGGTGACCGATGCGCTGTTCAACGTGGCCAGACCGGTGGTGTGCAGCGTGCCGGTCGAGATATCGCCCGTGTTGACGATACCGTTGGTCGTGGTCGAACCAAGCACGGTGGCGTTGGTCTCTACGACGAGGTTCGAACCGCTGTTGATATGGAGATCAATGGCGGCGTTGTTGACGTCTGTGGCAAACAGGTTCTGCTGGCCACCCACGCCCGCTATGTCGCCGCTTTGGCTGGTCACAAGCGAATTGGGTCCGATGTGGATACCATTGGGCTGCACGCTAACGACGCCCGGAATGCCGGTGGTAGCCAGCGTGTTGATGGCGGCACGCTCGTAAGAGCCGTTGAGCACATCTTGGAGGGCTTGGGTTTGCTGGGCGGTGCTGATCGCGGGGAGCAGCGGCAGGTTGGTGTTAATGGCATTCACCAAATTCTGAATATCGGTGACGGTTGCAGCGGCCGCACCGATACCGGAAAACGTCGCGTCGGCCGTCGTAAGAGCGAGCGTGACAGGAGCTTGGTTGCCGGCGGAAACGCCATTGATGGCGTCAGCAACACCCTGGAGACCAGGCGTGCCGGTGACTGCGTAGTTTGCAGACGCTTTGTTGGCGCCAGCTGCAAACTGGAGTTGGGCGTTGGTGAACGTCTGAGCGGCGGCGGCGGCGGCGGCCTGAGCGGTCGTCACCGGGCCGTTGATGGCCGATTGGTAAAGAGCGATTTTGATGACGGAATTGGTCTTGGCGGCCTGATCGGTGGACAACGTGGTGTTGAGCGGGATCAAAGCTGCCTGCATTCCGGCCAAAACGGCTTGCTGGGCCGGGATCGTGGGATCCAGGGGATTGGCGGCGATCAGGTTATTGATCAACGTGGTCTGGTTGGCGATGGTCGTGTTCTGATTGTTGACGTTAGTCTGATCAGTGGCGACCGTTGCGATAGCCGTAGCATTGATACCCTGCTCGACAGCGAGATAGCCATTCACGTTGCTGATTACCGTAGTAATAGCACCGGGAAGTGCTCCCGTGGCGATGCTACCAAGATCGGTATTCGTGGCGGCAAACGAGGTGATCTCGTTTGAGTTGCTGATCGGTACAGCAAACGTGATGTTAGATGTGACGAGCACAGCCGTAGCCAGTGCGATTTGTAGCGATGACAGCTTGGTTTTCATAGTGTGTTTAGGTTCTAGAATGATCCAAATCCAGTGTCTGGCCTTTGGAATGGCAGGAGCTCTTCGTAGAGAACTTACGGTATTTGACAAGTACATAATATGGTGTGCCCCCATTATTTGTGATCAGCCTAAAGCGTGGCGGATACCCCTCGCGGCATGCGTTTCAACGCCACCACCAAATCCGCCGTGCCTTCCGCCATGCTTACGCGCGGCATGTAGCCAAGATCGCGCCTCGCCGCCTCTATGGAAAACCAGTGGTCCTTCGCCAGTTCGGCGGCGACAAAGCGCGTCATCGGCGGCTCGCCCTTAAGCGGCAGGACCCGCCAAGTCGCCTCGCACACCGCGCCGACAGCCGCGGCCGCCCCGAGGGAAATTCGCTTCGTGACCGGCGGCTCGCCGAGCGCCTTAAGCAGGCCGTTGATCCAGTCCCACAGCACGACCGGCTCGCCGTTGGTTATAAAATACGCCCGCCCCGACGCCGCCCCGGAAAGCGCGTTTTCCACGGCGAGGTGCGCATCGACGGCGTTTTCAACGTGGACCATGTCCACGCGGTTGGCGCCGGAGCCGATGATGCGCAGGCGCCCGGCCCGCGCGCGGGCCAGCACGCGCGGCACCAGATGAGGATCGCCCGCGCCCCAAATGAGGTGCGGCCGCAACGCCACCGTGCACAGCGCCACCGAGTTGGCCGCAAGCACCTCGCGTTCGGCAATGGCCTTGGTCAGCGGATACGGACTCGGACAATCGGTCGTGAGCGGGAGCGATTCGTCCGCCCCGGCGAGATCGCGGCCGTTGTAAACCACGCTCGGCGTGCTCGTGTAAACCAGCCGGGCGACCCCGTGCTCGCGGCAGCCGGTGATGATCGCGCGCGTGCCGAGCACGTTGGCGCGGAAAAAATCATCGTAACGCCCCCACACGCCGACTTTCGCCGCGACATGAAAAACCGTGCCCATCCCGCGGCAGGCCGCGCGCACCGCCGCCTCGTCGTCGAGCGAGGCGCGCACGAAACGCACGCCGCGGGCCTCAAGATCCTGCGCGGGGGTTCGCCCGAGCACGGTGACGGGGCGGCCTTGCGCAAGCAGGCGGTCGACAAGTCGCCGCCCGAGAAAACCGGTGCCGCCGGTGACGAGCGCGGGAGAGTGATCAAAAGTGGAGGCCAAGGTTATCCCGTTTGGGGTCGGATTCGTAGCCGACATCGTTGGCCGCCCATCGCGCAAGGGCAAGGCGGTGAATCTTGGCGTTGTGGCGCACATCGACCGGAAAATTTTTCCTGAAATAGAACAATTTGATCCCGGCAGTGTGCGGATGCCTGATCGTGATGGCCCGAAGCTCTCGCGAAAGCCGGCGACACCCTTCGCTCGTGAGAATCGAATCCTTGGATACCGGTTCGATCACGAGAGCCGCGCGCTCGCGTCCCCGCATTCCGATGCCGATCAACGCGACACGGCGCACTTCGGGATGCGCCATGAAAAGCGGCTCGATCTGCTCCGTGTAAAGCGGACCTGCCATCGTCTCCACCCGCTCGGCCTTGCGTCCGCAAAACCAGAGGCGGCCGTGTTCGTCAAAGTAACCCAGATCGCCCATGCGGTGCCAGATGTCGCCGGCCGCGTCGCGGATCTTCGCAGCGGCCGTCGCCTCGGGCAACGCATCGTATTCCCGTGTGACGGTCGGGCCGCGCACGACGATCTCGCCGATCCGGCCGCAGGGCAGCTCGCGGGCATCCGCCAGCGTCGCCACCGGCCCGTCCGTGATGGCGATGATTTTGACCTCGTTGGCCGGAAGCACCCGGCCGACACAGGTGCCGGCGCCGCGTTGAGTGGCGATGGCGGTTCCATCGACCACCTCCGGCGAACCGATGGTGCTGACCGGCAGGGCTTCGGTCGCGCCGTAGGGACTGTGCAGCCGTCCGCCCGATAAAACCGGCTCCATGAGCTCCCATAAATCAGGCGGCACGGGCGCTCCGGCGCAAAGCACGCGCTTCATCGTGGGCAACGTGACGCGGTGCGCGTGGCAATGTGCCGCGATTTTCCGCCAGAGCGTGGGCGAGCCGAAAGAACTGGTGACGTTTTCCTGGCGGATAGCCTGGATGATTTTCGCGGGATCGACCTGTGAAGGACGGCTCGGATCAATCTCCGGCACGATGGTCGTCATGCCCAGCGCCGGATTGAAGAGTGCGAAGACCGGCAGCATCGGCAGGTCGATCTCTCCGGGCCGGATGTCATAGGTCGAGCGAATCATCTCCACCTGCGCGTCGAACATGCCGTGGGTGTAGCACACGCCCTTGGGCGAACCGGTGGAACCGCTCGTGAACAGCACGGCGGCCAGATCGTCGGCCGCGCTGACGGCGATTTCGGACACCGGGCGATTCGATCCGGATTTGGAGGACATCCGCGCCGTGGCCGAGCCGCTGGCCGGGACGCGCACCTCGACCGTGCGAAAGGCTTTGCGGCAAACGCGGCTGATGATGCGCGCGATCGGGATGCCGAGCAGCACGCGCGGACGCGACCGGGCGACGCAGGCGAGGAAATTTTTCAGCCCCATGCCCGGGTCGATGACGATCGGCACGGCCGCCAGTTCGAACAGCGCAAACGCCGCCGCGATCAAGGGCAGTCCCTGGCGCACCATCACCAGCACGCGATCGCCCCGCCGGACTCCTCGCGCCGCCAGCTCAACGCGCCAGGCGGCGACTTCGGCGGCCAGCCCGGCAAAAGACAGCACGAGGTAGTCGATGTCTCCGGCCCGCGTGCGCCCGCGCGGCACCTTGAGCGCGGCGGCTTGCGGCTGTTGCGCAGCCATGAGGGAGAGATGGCGCGCGATGTTGGCGTTGTCCAAGGTCACAGGTGGCGGAGAAACTCGCGAAATGCCCCGTCGTGGCAAAGAAAAACCCCGCGCGGCATCATGCCGAACGCGGGGCTTAAAAAGCGACAATGCTAGATTTACTGCCAATTAAACTTAAAGAGCCCAAAAAGGACGTTCAACTTTGAGCCGTATACATTTTCCGAATAACCGGCCATCGCACCCTCAGGCTTATTCGTGACAACAGAAGTGCCGAGCAGGCCGGCGTCGGCCGGATCATAGATATAACCAGCACTCTGATAATCGCGTTTGTAATCGACAAGAGCTCCGAGGGACGGACTTAAGGGACTTAAGTCCAAGATAGCCGTCCGGTGGCCGGTTTCACGTGAGTTAGTCACACAGCCGGAAGTCAGAGCAATAAGCGCGATACCGACAATTAAAGGGGCAGTTTTTTTCATGGATAGATAAGGGGAAGATAAAATAGAAAACAACCTGTGCTCCTTTCATCAACTTTAAAATAAAACTGATTCTTTGCGCAAAACGTCAGTCTGCCAGGGAAGGAGCACGTCGGCGATTTTTTCAGGTGCACGGGCGATCTGGGCAAGTTGCGCGCGGTTCGCGATCAGGGTGGGCTCGAGTTGGAGTTGAGCAGCGATACGGTCGCGTTCGGCCTTGATGCGATCCTGCAAGGCAACCTCCTCGACGGTCAGCGGGGCAAGATCGGAACGGCGGCGGCGCGGCAACGTCTGCGGATCACGGGCCAAACCTTGGCGCACGGCGTTGCCGAGGGTGGGCGCGAGCCGGTCATGGCGTTTGCCCAGATTGATTTTGGCAAAGAGCGCCTCCTCGGAATCACCGTCCTCGGCGGCACCGGCGATGGCGATGAGCAGATCCTGACCGCACACTTTGAAGGGCGGAACATCGAGCTTCTGCGCCCAGTCCTGACGCCAATGCCAGATTGCATGAAGAACGCCGAGGCCGCGCCCGCGCAGGCGCTCGGACCGGCCGATACGCCAGTCGTTTTCGTCGTCCTGCGGGAATCCTGTCAGCCCCGACTCAATTTGGCGACGACACTGCTGGTCGAGCCATTCAACGCGGTCGAGTTTGACGAGTTCACGGGTAAGAATGTCGCGCAGCGCAGGCAGATGCCACACGTCGAGCGCGGCGTAATCCAAAAGCTTCTTGGTGAGAGGACGCTTGGACCAGTTGGCTTTCTGACCATCCTTGTCGAGGATGACGCCGAAGTGTTGTTCCAACAGACCGGCCAACCCGATGCGCTGGTGGTTGAGCAATTGGGCGGCCAGCATGGTATCAAAAAGGCTCTTGGGGCGGAACTGGCAGAGATCCCATAGCAGTCGGATGTCGAAATCGCTGCCGTGCATCACCAAGTGTTTGGTAGCGAGCTTTTGCCACAGGGGACCCAGAGGCAGCGGCGCGAGCACATCGATGAGAGTGACCCTTCCATCGACCAGAAACTGCAGCAGGCATACCCGTGTGCGGTAGTGGAACATATTGTCCGCCTCGGTATCGAGCGACACTTCGTCAACGCGGTCGAGCGCGGCAAGAAACGGGGGCAACTGGTCGGGCTGGTCGATGAGTGTGTAGGCGGGCGGATGATCTTGCACTGTGACGCCAAGGAAACGGCGAAGCGGGCAGGAAGGAAGCGTGAAATTAATACAATACGAATCCGCCGCCGGCCACGGATTCTCTGAATTGGCGCGGATTCGCTTTGCGCTTTGCGGCGCATTTCGACGCCATTGTGCGACATGAAGGTTGTCGTGCTTTGCTCAGGCGGGATGGATTCGGTGACCGCGCTCCATTGGGCGCGGGCGCACCACACCGTCGTGGCCGCGGTGAGCTTTGATTACGGTGCGAAGCACAACCATCGCGAACTGCCGTTCGCCGCCGAGCACGCCGACCGGCTCGGTGTGCGCCACGAGATCGTCCGGATGGATTTCGTCAACCGCCTGTTCTCCTCCGATCTGCTCACGTCCGGCGGTGACATTCCAGAGGGCCACTACGAAGCCGCCAACATGAAGCAGACGGTCGTGCCTTTCCGTAACGCCGTGATGTTATCCATCGCCACCGGCTTTGCCGAAAGTGCGGGCGCCGAGGCTCTCGTGATCGCGGCGCACGGCGGCGACCATGCGATTTACCCCGATTGCCGAGAGGCGTTCATGCAGGCGATGGGTGACGCCATGCGGCTGGGCACCTACGCCGGCATCGCGTTGCTGCGGCCATTCATCAGCTTCACCAAGGGCCGGATCGCCGCCGAGGGCGCGAAACTCGGAGTGAACTTCGCCCGCACCTGGTCGTGTTACAAAGGCGGGGCGATTCACTGCGGCAAATGCGGCACCTGCGTGGAGCGCCGCGAGGCCTTCATCGAGGCCGGCGCGCCCGACCCCACCGTCTACGAAAGCACCGACCCGCTGCCGACGAGACCCCTTCCATGTTGATCTCCGAAACCTTCTACTCCATCCAAGGCGAAGGCGAGCTGACCGGCGTGCCGTCCGTCTTTATCCGCACTTCAGGCTGCAACCTCCGTTGCAACTGGTGCGACACGCCCTACGCCTCTTGGCAGCCTGAGGGCATCGAACGCCCGGTGGAGGCGCTCGTCGCCGAGGTTCGCCGCCACCCCGCCCGCCATGTCGTGCTTACCGGCGGCGAGCCGATGATCGCCAAAAACATCCGCGACCTTGCCTCTGCGCTGAAGGCCGACGGCCGCCACATCACCATCGAAACCGCCGCCACCATCGCGCCCGACGGAATCGCCTGCGACCTTGCCTCGCTGTCGCCCAAGCTGCGCAACTCTCTTCCCGACGACCGCCTGCCCGCCGCGTGGCGCGAACGACACGAAGCCATCCGCTGGCAACCCGAGGTCGTACGTGCGTGGATCGACGCCTACGCTTGCCAATTCAAATTCGTCGTCTCCGCCCCCGCCGATGTTGACGAGGTGGAAACGCTGCTCGCCATGCTCAACCGCGACATCCCACGCCACAAAGTCCTCCTCATGCCCGAGGCGATCTCCCTCGATCGCATGCGCGAACGCTCGCGCTGGCTGGCGGAACTTTGCAAAACCCGTGGTTACCGGTATGCTCACCGTCTGCACATCGAGCTTTATGGCAACCGACGCGGCACCTGATCCCCCCGGCGAAAATCCTCCGGCGCGCCCCGTCCTCCCGCACGAGTCCGGCGCCATCGTGCCCTTCCCCTACGCACATCCGCGCAAGCTTTCGGAGGAGCTGGGACGGTTGATCATCGAGTTTCACAAGCGGGAAGTCTCCCTCCGTGAAGTGATCACGGTTCTGCAAGATCGCGCCTACAACCTGCTCATGCTGTTGCTGGCGCTGCCCTTTTTGCTGCCCATCCCGATGCCCGGACTTTCCACCATCCTTGGAACGGTGATCGCGATTATCGCCGCCCGTCTCACCCTCGGCCAAACCCCTTGGCTGCCCGCCCGCCTGCTCGACAAAAAACTGCCTCACACGTTTTTCCCCTCTCTGCTGGGCGGTGCGCGCCGCATCCTGCGCCTCCTTGAAGTGATGATGAAACCGCGCCTGCTGTGGCTCACGGCATCGCCTTTTTTATCCCAGCTGCACGCCTTCATCATTTTCGTGGCCGCCTTTGTTCTGCTGCTGCCCCTGCCGCCCGGCACCAACTTCCCTCCCGCACTCTGCATCGTAATCATGGCCGGCGGCTTGCTCGAACGCGACGGCTGGTTCATCCTTGGCGGCTATCTGGCGTTTGCCTTCAACGGCGTGTTCTTTGCGCTCCTCGCCATTTATGGCCAGAAGCTCCTCCATGCCCTCTGGCAATTGATCGCCGGCTGAAAATCACGCGCCCTTCGGCCAAAGATGCATGAATCTTTGCAAACCATGCATTGTCCCGGCGCGGCGTTTGCTCTAGCCTGTGCTTTTGCGCCTTATCATGGACAACTCCACGCCCTCTTCCGAACGTCTCCGTCACGCCATTAATCTCCGTCTCGCGCTCCTCGGCTGCCCTCCGGTGGAGGACGACCAGTCCGCCGATTGGGCCGAGATCGCCGCACCCCTTTTCGCCCGCCAGCGCGAAATCGACCGCCAGCTTTCACAGCGTCTTTCTCCGGTTGACGGGCGCATCCAGGCCTTTCTCGCCGCCTATCTCGGCAACGCCGTCTCCGCGCCCCGCCTGCCTGCCCGCACCTTCGTCCTCGACCAGCCCGGCATCGCCCGCGAGCTCTCGCTTCCCGCCCATGGCGACGTCGTCGAGTCTCCCCTGCTCAAGAGCTACCGCCTTCACAACGGCGTCCTCCACAACCCCGCCAAGGACCGCCGCACCACCCAGGGCGTTTTCCACATCGCCGAGGGCGGCCTGCCCGTGCCAGACGACAAGCTCGCCGTGCCCAAGACCGCGTTCGCTCGCCTGCTCGACATCGCCCTCCGTCCGCCACGCGACCTGTTGCGCCTGCCCTACACCTCCGGCCTGCCGGAACAGGCCGAGTGCCTCGTCTCTCTTTTGCTCCGGCCGCTCGTCGTGCCCGCCGTCCCCGGCTTCACCAAGGAGAAGCGCATGGAAGTCCGTTTTTTCGCGCCCGGCTCCCTCGTTTCCAACCTCGATTTCGTCGAGGCCATCTTTGGCAACGCCGGCGACCCCTACCTTTCCGAAAACGACGCCGCCCTCGATGTCGACGGCTGGACCGGCCACACCGGCTGCGTGATCCTCGCCTCGCACTTGATAACCGTGCCCAAGCACGTCGTCGGCCTCCCCCACTGGGACCTCGCCACCCCGCGCCAGCGCCGCGACGGCATGTGCTGGAAAAAAGAGGACGAGCTCTACAACGGCGGCAGCGCCTTCAAGCTCTGCGCCCGCGACACCCGCGGCGTCATGGTCACCATCATCGCCGACAACTACTACGGCTACTGCAAGAAAGAGGTTAAGACCCAGATCAGTTTCGCCGCCAACCTCTACGGCTCGGCTGAGGAGGAGCACGCCGGCGGCGCCCTCGTGTTCCCCAGCTACGACCTGGGCGAGGATTTCGGCGGTTACGCCAACGCTTCCGACAACTACACGGTCGCCGCCGTCCTTGCCCGCGAACCCGGCCTCTTCACCCTCCAGCCCGAGGGCCACGCCTTCCACGCCACCGACCCGGCCGTCGTGCTCGTGCCCGAGGCCACGCACTTCGACCTGCGTACCCAGAGTATCAAGTGGAAGTCCGTCGACGGCACGGCGCACCAGATCAAGCTCCTCGCCGGCAAGTCCTACATTCGCCCCAGCGGCTACCATGTGCGCATGGAACCCGTCCGCGGCCAGCGCGCCCAGTGGCGTCTCGTCGGCACCGTCGCCGAGGGATTCCTCTGCCACAAGCCCTGCACCGTCTCCGGCGGCGGCAAGTCCGAGATATCCAAGGCCATCTCCGACGCCATCCTGCCCGGCACCGTCTTCGTCGCCGATTTTGAAAAGGACTTCGACGCCGTCGCCGCCCTGCTTTCCCGCGATTGTTCCGCCCGCTTCATCGACCCCGCGCGCATCAGCCCCGACCACCGTCCGATCCTCAGCGAGAAGCGCACGCTCGGCAGCGTCATCAAGCTCCTCACCCCGTCGCGCGTCGAATACACCGAGGCCTACAACACCTGGCTTCGCTCCATCCCGCAGCACGTCAAGGAACTCGTTTTCGTGGTGAAGCGCCACTACAAGCCCGAGTGGAACGGCGACTGGCGCAGCCACTTCTCCGTCGACGTCATCAACGGCTTCCCGGGCAACGAACTCCGGCTCGACGGCCGCAAGCTCGTCGTCAACACCCTGCGCGTCGGCTACGAGCAGGACGGTTCCTGGCGCGTCTTCGGCCTCCGCCACGACTTCCACCCCGCCGCCAAGGTCCAGATGGAGGACGACATCACCGCCTCCGTCGTCGCCCCCGCCGCCTCCGTCAAGCTCTCGCCCCTCGGCTGCCAGATCCCGGCCACGACGCCGGGAGCGTCGTTGAAATTCGTCCAGAACTGCGAAGCCCTCCTCTTTCAGCGCCCCGACGACGCCATCCATCGCGGCTACGACCGCCAGGCCGAGTCAGACCTGTCCACGCCCGGCACGTTCATCTCCAACTACGAGCCGCTCACCACCGCCGACGCCCTCGCGTTGCGCGAAGATGCCGTCGGATTCTCGATGTTCACCAAGCCGATGCGCGACCTCATCCGCAAGGCCTGCGCCGCCGCACCCGGTTCGTCGCCCGCTTACTTCGTCTCCTCCGCCCACCCGCGCATCGTGGATGGCAGGCCCACCAAAAACCCGCGCTACCTCCAGGCGCGCCCCGATGTCGCCAACTCGCGCGCCACCGCTCTCGCCCGCCTCGGCCAGCGCCTCCACCGCCAGCTCGCAGCCGACGCTCCGCTGCACACGCCCGTCGATATCGTCGTCCCGGGTCGCCGCAACAACCCGCCCGAGCCTGGCGTCCGCCCGCTCTGCGTGTTCAACCCCATCCATTTCCTTGAGCTGCCCGAACTCTTTATGGAGTTCATCAGCTCCATGACCGGCAAGTCGCCCTCAACCACCGGTGCGGGCAGCGAAGGCGCGCTCACCAAAGGTCCGTTCAACGCCCTCCCGCCCATCATCGATCTTAACGCCACGCTCGTCGGCCTCATTCTCACCGGCCACGACGTGTTCGTCTCCGCCGCCGGCTATGTCGGGCCCAAGGTCCGCGTCGATCACGACGTCTCGCTGCTCATCCCCGAGGTCTTCTCGCGCATGACCGCCGCCGAGCGCTGCGCCAAGGCCCTCATCGCCCAAGGCTGCCTCGAACGCTGCACCGACCTCGAGCACGATGGCAAAAAGGTCCTTTCCAGCCGCCTCGGCTACCGCATCACCTCGCGTTTCGCGCGCGTTTACTTCGGCCGTGTGTTCACCCACCCGCACGTCATCTTCACCGACGAGATGCTCCGCCCCGAGTTACAGGACATGGCTGTCTTCGCCGAAGGCATGGACACTATGGTTACGACGCACAAACGCGTCGCCGAAAGTTATTTTGCCGACGGCGGCATCGACCTCGCCTGCGCGCCCCTGCGCGCCCTGCTCTCCATCATGGCCAAGGGCGAATTTGAAGGCAAAAGCCTCGACTCCTCAGATATCCGTGCGCTCTTCACCCGCGAATCCCTCCTCGCCAGCGACTGGTATCGCCAGCGCCTCGATGCGAAACAGCAAGGAGACACCGCTCTCTGGACGCGCCATGTGGAAAGCCTGCAAACGCTCTTCGACGAGCCGCTCTACGCCGAGGTGGTCGCCCGCCTTCAATTGAAGCCCCGCCTCGCCCGCGCCCGCGCCGAACTCGCCCGCATGCAAAGCCCCGGCTATCGCGCCAGCCTAGGCGGCACCATTGGCGTCCAACCGCTGTGAACGCGCTGCCTTACCGGGCTTGAGGCCCATCCGCATCATCTGATCACGTCATGGATTCTATGATACAAACGTCTATTGGTATAAACCCATTCCACTAGCCATCCCGCTCCTCCAGCTTCATGGGACAAGAAGCTGGAGGAGTTCAAGGCTTGGCGCAGCCGGCTTACTTTTTTTTCGGCGGGGTCGCGGACGAGGTGCTCCAGCCGTTGCCTCCTTCGTTGAAGGTCACGACGTTGCCTTTGGCGATTTCCTTGAGCCAGCCCATGCCGTTGTTTTTGAAATAGGCGTCGGCGGCTTCCTGACCCAAGGCTGCCTTCACTTGATCGCGGGTGGAGTCGGCGAGCGTGGCCAAGGCCTGTTTTTTCTGGTCGGCGGCGATGTTGGGATTGTCCGCGATCTGCTTGGCGGAGGTGACGACGTTGTCGCGGAGGTCGTAGATGCGTGTGGCGGTCTCGGGGGGCAGTTCCATGCGGCGGGCGGCGGCCTGAAGCTGCTGGTAGTCGTTGTCCTGGGAGCGGAGGTAGTCCTTGTAGCGGTCTTCGCCGATGGCCGCTCTCATTTGTTCCTTGAGCTGTTTGTCGGCCTCCTGGCGTTGTTTCCAAAAATCGGGACTGCGGTCGGGGTTGCCGCCGTAGAGGTCGTTGACGTTGTATTGATCGTCGAAGGCTTTTTGCAGGGGGAAAATCTTCATGTATTCCTCCTCGGTGGCGTCGAAGCGGGTCATCTGCCAACGGAGGTTTTGAGCGGTTTGGGACATGCGCAGGTCGTAGGACTGGCGCTCTTCGGGGGACATAATGGCTTCCAGATCGCGCTTTTGCTCCGCTTGCAGGTAACGGAGTTTTTCGCGGTCGGAAGGTAATTGGAAACCTTGCATGTTCTGCTGCACTTCACTGATGAGTTCTCCGTAATCCTGTTGGATGTCCTGAAGCTGCTTGCGTTTTCCAGCGGGGAGAAAACTTAGCCGCGGATCCTGCCAGCCGCCAAAACCGTTGTTGTTTTTATCGGGTCCGAGGATGCGTTCCGACTCGTCCTTAACTTCGCGCTGGAGTTTGCGCATCTCCTCGCGCTGGGCCTTGGTCATGCCGCCAAACCAGCCGTTCTGCTGGCGAGGGTCATCCTTCCACCAGGGTTTGTTGGGGTCGGGTTTGGGCTGGAGGGCCTTGAAGCGATCTTCGTAGCGTTTCCATATCCGCATTTGAACAAAGGAGCGCACCATGTCGTCGGAAAGGCCGGCGGCGCGAAGAATGTCGCGGAGGGCTTCGGGATCGTTGGAGTTGAGGGCGGCAATGAGGTCATCGGTGGTGACGTTCCCGGTACCGTGCCTGGTTGTGGCAATGGATGTCTTGGAGCCACTGTGGCTGGTGCCGCCTGTGGCGGTGGATTTTCCCAGTGGGCGAATCACGACGGTCGTGATAAGCGCGGCGTTGGCGACGAGGGATGCGGCGAGCAGCAAGGGGAGGGCTTTCATGGAGGGGTTGGTCTTGGAGTGATCGCACTCGAATACCCGATGACCGGCAACTTTTTACTGCCCTATGAGACGTCGTGTAACACTCCGGCGCGAGCGGAACGGGCCAGATTATAATTTGATCAGCATCAGTTTATATAAAACTATGAATAGAACGCTGCCCGACAGTGGAGTTGGCATGGCCATTGCTGATGAGTGGTCGGATACCTTTCCATTATGATGACAAACCTACTACGTATTACCCGGGTGACAATGTTCGCCCTGTTTATCGCATGTGCGATGACGCCCGCGAGGGCGGAAGACGCGGTGCCCGCAGCAGCAGCGGCGCCCGCAGTAACTCCGGCGGCGGCAACTCCCGCAGCGGCGACCGCGACGAAGGATCCGACGCTGGAGCAGCGGGTGTCGGGCTTGGAGGCCTATCTGACGAACGGCGATCCGACGACGGCCCTGAAGGTGGGGCCGAAGGACAAGGACGGCAACGCGACGATTCCGGCGGGGCTGACGACCCCGGCAGTGGGCACCTCCGGTCCCGGCCACAACGCATGGATGATGACGAGCGCGGCGCTCGTGCTCTTCATGACCCTGCCCGGTCTGGCGCTGTTCTATGGCGGCCTGGTGCGCCGCAAGAACGTGCTCTCGGTGCTCGCGCAGTGCATGGGTATCACCGGCTTGGTTACGATTCTCTGGTGGGCCTTCGGCTACAGCTTGGTCTTCGGCAAGAGTTTCGGCAGCGATTTCTTTGGCGGCTCCGAATTTTTCTTCCTGAAGGGCGTCGATTCGGCGCCCAACACAGATTACGCCTTTTGGGTCTCTCAGAACGTCTTTTCGATGTATCAGCTGATGTTCGCGATCATCACCCCGGCGCTGATCGTCGGAGCGATCGCCGAGCGCATGAAGTTCACCGCGATCCTCGCCTTCGTGGCGATCTGGATGTTCGTGGTCTACTTCCCCCTGGCCCACATGGTGTGGGGCGCCGACGGCCTGATGAACGGCGTGTGGAACGGTGACGCCAAGATCAAGGCGATCGACTTCGCCGGTGGCACGGTGGTTCACATGTCCTCCGGCTGGTCCGCGCTGGTGCTCTGCATCATTCTCGGCAAGCGCATAGGCTTCGGCAAAGAGTCCTTCGCGCCGCACTCGATGGTCCTCTGTATGGTAGGCACGGGCATGCTTTGGGTCGGCTGGTATGGCTTCAACGCCGGTTCCGCCGTGGCCGCCGACGGCATCGCCGCCAACGCCTTCATGACGACGACCCTCGCGACCGCCGTCGGCTCCTTCGTCTGGGCAGGTCTTGAGTTCATCTTCAAGAAACACGCCTCGGTCCTGGGCTTCTGCTCCGGCGCCGTCGCCGGCCTGGTCGTGATCACACCGGCCACAGGCTTTGTCACCGCGACCGGTGCGATCATCATCGGCATCGCGGCCGGCTCGATTCCCTTCCTGTTCGTCATGAAGGTCAAAGCGATCTTCGGCTACGACGATGCCTTGGATACCTTCGGGGTGCACGCCATCGGTGGTACCCTTGGCGCCCTGCTGACCGGCATCCTCGCCAGCCCGATCGCCAATCCCAACCTCGCCACCGCTTCGCCGGCCAATGCCGCTACCACCAACGGCCTGGACAAGCTCGTGCTCAACCACACGCTCTGGATCGAACAGCTCAAGGCCATCGGCATAACGATCGTGCTCTCGGTGATCGGCACGCTCATCATCGCCTACATCGTCAAAGCGGTGATCGGCTTGCGGCCCACGCCGGAAGTTGAACGTCAAGGACTGGACACAACCGAGCACAACGAAGAAGGTTACATCCTCTAACTGCAAAATCCATGAAACTCATTATAGCTATTATCAAGCCCTTCAAACTGGAAGAAGTGAAGGAAGGCCTCACGGAGATCGGCATCGAAGGTATGACGGTGACCGAAGCCAAGGGCTTCGGTCGCCAGAAAGGCCACACCGAGATCTACCGCGGATCCGAATACACGGTGGATTTCCTGCCGAAGGTGCAGATCCAGATGGTGGTCAGGGACGATCAGGTCAGCGCAGCGGTGAAAGCCATCGTGGCGAAGGCGAAGACCGGCAAGATCGGCGACGGCAAAGTGTTCGTCGTGCCTGTCGAGCAGGCGATCCGCATCCGCACCGAAGAGTCCGGCGACGTCGCTCTCTGATCGGTCCGTCGTATCACGGTTCAATCACCAGGCCCGGGCTTCATCGCCCGGGCCTTTTTTCGTCGCCTAGTTTAGGGGGATGATTCGCGATGTGATATGTGCGCAAGCATGAGGGTGAAGAAGCACAGCACGATGTTTTGCAGCGGGAGTTGGAGTGGCGTGGGCAGTGCATAGATGATGCACACGAGGGGCAGCCAGACGCCGAAGTTGGCGCAGAGCATGGGCAGGACGCGGCGCGCATACCAACCCGGGGCGCGCAGGTCATCGGCGATGGCGCGGGCGTTGGAACCGGTCTTGCACCAGAGGTAAAAAAGCGCGGTCTCGGGAACGGCCCAGAACGAGCAATAGACGAACTGGTCGAGGAGGGTTTTGATGGTGATCGTGCGCACGTCGACCGATTCGCCGATGATCCACGCCATGAGTCCATACCACAGGCTGATCTCGATGCCTTTGTAAGACCAGAAGCCGGTGAGCATGAAGCCTTGGCGCCAAGTCATCTGCGTGCGGGTGGCCGGCGTGGATTTCAGGTAGAGCAGGGGAAGCAGTCCTCCGAAAAAGCCGGTGGAGACGATATTAAAGAGCATGCCGGTCTCGTTGCGCAGGTCCGCCAGTCGGGTGAACGCGGTTCGCGCAGGAGGGTAAAAGTAATAACCGAGCACCACCGTGAGCGCGAAAACTTGCAGGACAAAGCCGGGCAAGAGATTGGCGCGCGCGCTGCGCAGGCCGGCATGCCATGGAGCTTCTTCGGGCGTCGGGGGGATGGACATAAATCGTGCAGTCTGCCGTGATCGCGAAGGGTGGGCGAGCGGTAAGTGGACGTGACGAGTGTGCGCCGTTCCAAGAAAATACGGCACCAAGGAGCTCGCCTCTTTGGGCGGTTTACGCATGGTGGGTGGCTATGTTCTTGGATTTCACGGTGCTTTCTCCCCGCGATGCCTACAACTGGATGGCGAGCGCGATCACGCCTCGGCCGATCGCGTGGGTCTCCACAATTTCTCCGGAAGGGAAAACCAACCTCGCGCCCTTTTCGTTTTTCAACGGCATCACGGGCAATCCGCCTACGCTGATGTTCTCCGCCGTCAACAACCGTGGCGGCGTCAAAAAAGACACCGTGCGCAACATCGAGGCGACGGGTGAGTTCGTGGTGAATCTTGTGCCTCACTCACTGGTCGAGCCGATGAATGCCTGCGCTGCGCTCTTGCCCTACGGTGAGAGCGAGTTCGAGGCGTTTGACATCGCGCCATCGGCGTCAACGCGGGTGCGTCCGCCGCGGGTGGCGCAGGCCCCGGTGGCCTTCGAATGCACTCTGCATGCAATCGTCGCCGTCGGAGAGGGGGCGGGCGCGGCCAGCGTGGTTTTCGGGCGGATCGTGGCGGCGCATGTGAGCGACGCGGTGTTGGGTGCCGACGGCACGATCGATCCCGCGCTTCTCGATACCGTGGGTCGGCTCGGCGGCGAAAACTACGTGATGACGCGCGAAGTCTTCACGTTGAAGAGGCCGGACCGGAAGTGAGCCGACGCGACGCGCTGCTGGCGACGCTGGCGGTCAGTGCGCGCGCAACGCCCGCACCAGCGGCAGCATCAGCGCCGGCGCGAGCGCGGAGACTGCGAGACCCCAGTGCAGGTCGCGGTGGTCGGCCACCCAGCCCACCACCCACGGCATGAAGATGCCGCCCGCGTTGCCCAGCGCGGCGAGCGTGCCGAACATGCTTGCGCCGCCGTCGGGGTAGCGATCCGCCGTCACCGCCAGCATGGTCGGCCACAGGCAGCTGCCGGTGAAGCCGACGAGGATGCAGCACGCCAGAGCGACGGAGGGCGTCGGCAGAAACGCGCCGAGGAGGAAGAGGCCCGCCGAGGTCGCGCAGCCCCATGCCATGATCTGGAAGGCGTCCAGCTTTTTGCCCGCCGCGCCCACCACCATGCGGCCCAGCGCCATCACCACGGAAAACAGTAGCAACGCTCCGCCGCCCATCCAGACGGGGAACCCGAGCGATTTTTCCGCGTAGGCTGGGAGCCATTGCGCCATGCCCATTTCGGCCGCCCCGCCGAGGAAAATGCCCGCCAGCGCGACGAGAAACCAGCGGTTCCTTATCAACACACGCAGCGAGGTGCGGCCTCCTTCGCGGCTGAGTTCCGGGAATCCCAACGGGCCGAAGGCCGCCAGCAGGCCGAGCGGTAGCGGGAGCAGCAGGAGGCAGGAACTTCGCCAGCCGAGTCCGGCGTGCAGCATAAGCGTGCCGGCGAGCACGGTCGCCGCCGCGCCCACGCAGTAGAACGAGTGAAGCCAGTTCAGCGCCACCGTGCGGCGCTCCGGGTTGAGCGCGGACACGATGGGGCTCAGCACCATGTCGAGGACGCCCGCCCCGAGTCCTAGGAAAAACAAGGCTGCTCCAAGAGCGCCATAGCCCGGGGCGAACGCCATCGCCACGAGGCTTGCGGCGATGAGACCGTTGCCCAGCAGGGCGAATGCCTTCGCGCCCCAACGGTCGGCCAGCGGACCGGTCACGAGGATGCCGAGCACGAGCCCGCTGAAGATCATCGCGCCGAGCCGACCGAGCTGTTCCTGCGTCAAGCCGGCGGCTCCTCCATAGGTTGCGCTCAGCGTGGTGAGGAAGACCGGCAGCAGGTTGATGCCAATGGCGAGACTCATCATCGCGCCATAGCACAGCGGTGTGAGCAGGCCGGGACGTGGATGAGGCGCGGGCATCCAGACAACCGACCATGTCGGCGCGCAGGGCGCAACCTTGGGCTTGCGCCTGCCGACGGCACGGGGCGTCATCATGCCATCCTCTTATGAGTCACCTCGATTATGCCGCCTACTTGAAGTCGAAGATTCGCACTGTGCGCGACTGGCCCAAGCCCGGTGTCAACTTCCGCGACGTGACCACGCTGTTCCATGATCCAGAGGCGTTCCGCGCCGTGGTGGACGCTTTCGCGCTCGAGTGCCGCGAGCTCAACATCAACCTCATCGCGGCGGTGGACGCGCGCGGGTTCATCATCGCCGGCGCGCTCGCCTACCAGATGAACCTTCCCTTCATGCTCGTGCGCAAAAAGGGCAAGCTGCCCTACCGCACGGTTTCCGCGGACTACGATCTCGAATACGGCAGCGCCTCCATCGAGATCCACGCCGACGCCTGCAAGGCCGGCGACCGCGTGCTCATCATCGATGACCTGATCGCCACGGGTGGAACCCTCCTTGCCGCGATGAAGCTCATCCGCTCGCTCCATGCCGAAGTCGTGGGCGTCGCCGCCATCATCGACCTGCCGGAGCTCGGCGGCTCCCGCAAACTCCGCGAAGCCGGCCTGCTGGTGCATGTGCTGTGCGAGTTTAGCGAGTCGGAATAATTTACCCCAAATAAAATGAGCCTTACGATCTGGTGCAATTCCGCGCTTTCCGCGCCCGCCGAGCAGTTGCTCGTCTCAGGGCTGGCGGGGAATAGGTTGATTTTCGCGCAAAAACGCTCCGCCTCAGTCCTCGTCGCGGGGCCGTCCGATCCCGGTCTCGAAGAGGCCGACGTGGTGTTCGGCCAGCCCGCAGCGGGCGATTGTCTGCGGCTCAAGCGCATCAAGTGGGTCGCCGTGACCAGCGCGGGCTACGGACGCTACGACACGCCGGAGTTCCTGGAGACGTTTCGTGCGCGGGGCTCGGTGTTCAGCACGAGCTCGACGGTGTTTGCCGAGCCATGCGCTCAGCACGTGTTGGCGATGATGCTCGCGCTTGGCCGTCAACTCCTCGCTTCGCATGCCGAGCAGCTCGGGGGAAAACGCTGGCAGTTTTTCGAGCGCCGTTCGACCTCGGTTTTGCTCAACGGCCAGACCGTCCTGCTTCTTGGCTACGGCACGATCGCCCGTCGGCTCACCGAGCTGCTTGCGCCTTTTGACGTGAAACTTTACGCGGTGCGCCGCAAGGCCCGCAGCGAACGCGGCGTGCATATCATTTCCGAGGATCGGGTGACGTCCGTGTTGGCCGAGGCCGACCACATCGTGAACCTGCTCCCGGACAACGAGGCGTCGCGCAACTACGTCAACGCCCGCCGCCTTGGCGCGTGCAAGCCCGGCACCCGTTTCTACAACATCGGCCGTGGCACCACGGTGGATGAGCGCGCGCTCGTGCAGGCGTTGGAAAGCGGTCGCTTGGGAGCGGCGTATCTTGATGTGTTCGCCGAGGAGCCGCTGCCGCCGTCGAACCCGTTGTGGACCGCGCCGAACTGCTTCATCACGCCGCACACGGCGGGCGGGCGCAGCGATCAGGACGTCGCGTTGGTGAAGCATTTTCTCGCCAACCTCGCCGCTTTCGAAAAAGACGGCGTGGCGATGGTGGATCGCGTGGTGTGAGGACGGACGAGCTCCCGCGGTTCGGCTTCACTCCTCTTTGTGCTGGCGGTGCCGGTACGGCGTCGAGCCCTCGTTTTTTTTGCGCCAGCCGGGTTTGCTGGCGAGGGCGGATGGTTTGCGCTGCGCGGGAGCCTTGGCGACCTGCTCGGCCTTGAGCTTGCGGTAGCTTTCCAGCCGCGCGGCAGGGAGTTCGCCCGATTCGAGGGCAATGAGGATCGCGCAGCCCGGCTCGGCGTTGTGGTGGCAGTTGGTGAAACGGCAGCGGAGCGCGATTCCCACGACATCGGGGTAGGCGTCCTCGACGGCCTCCTTGGAATCCCAGAGCTGGAATTCGCGCATGCCGGGCGTGTCGATGACGAGCGCGCCGGTGGGCGTGGTCATGAGCTCGCGGCGCGTGGTGGTGTGGCGGCCCTTGCCGTCCTTCTCGCGGACTTCGCCGGTGGGCATGGCCTCGGCATCCTTGAGCAGGCGGTTGACGAGGGTGGATTTGCCCGCGCCGGAGGAGCCGACGAAGGCGAGGGTGCGGCCGGGCAGGGCGTAGGTTTCGACGAGGGACTTGAGGCCCTTGCGCGTGTGCGTGCTGGTGATGAGCACGGGCACGCCGGGCACGAGCAGCTCGATCTCCTCGCGCACGATGTCCGGGTTGTCACAGAGGTCGGACTTGTTGAGAATGATCACGGGCTGGGCGTCGCTGTCGCGCGCCGCGACGAAAAAGCGTTGGATGCGCTTGGGGTTGTAGTTCGCATCGAGGCCGCTCACGAGGAAGACGGTGTCGATGTTGGCGGCGACGATCTGCTCGACCTGCGCTTCGCCGGCGGCCTGCCGGGAGAAGCAGGAGCGGCGCGGCAGGAGGGCGTGGATCTGGGCGCGGTGTCCGCCGGAGGACACTTGAACCGCGACCCAGTCGCCCACGGCGGGGTAGGCCTGAGCCTCGCGGTCGGCGCCGTGGTGGAACTTGCCTGTGAGTTCCCCGAGCAGCTCGCCGGTCGCGGTCTGGACGGCGTAGTAGTGGCGGCGCAGCTCGACGACGACGCGGGCGGGCTCGACGCCGGGCGCGGCGTGCGTCGCGAAGGCGGCAGCCCATGCATCGTCCCAGCCGAAGGCGCGGAGGGTTTGGTTCATCCCAAGTCGATGACGCGGCGGGCAGGGTCGGGGTTTTGGCGGTAGAACAGAGCGGTCATGCCCACGGCGCCGGCGAGGACGCAGCGGCCCTTGTCGGCGATGTGCCTGATGAGCTCGGCGCGCGTCTGGCGGTCGGCTCCGAGAAAGCGGAGTTTCACCAGTTCGCGGGCGTTTAGGTGATTCTGAAGCTCCTTGAAGAATTCATCGGTGAGGCCGCCTTTGCCCACCTTGAGGGCGGGCTCCATGGTCTGGCCGAGGCTGCGGAGACAGGTTTTCTGCGAGCCGGTGAGGGGAAAATCATACATGTGGCGACGAGGCAACGCGACGGCCGTGCCGGTGGCAAAACAATATCCGTGCGCGGCGGGCTCACAGATCCAGGCCCGGCGTGTGCGGACAATGTGTCGAGGCACAACAGTTAGATTTCCTCGGCGAGCGCATGCCGGAATTGTCCCGGGGCGAGGTCGCCGAGAGTGAAGCGACCGAATTGCACGCGTTCCAGCGTGAGCACGGTAGCGCCGGTGGCGGCGAACATGCGGCGCACCTGATGGTATTTGCCCTCGATCAGCGTGAGCTCGGCGGTGCGGGGATCGGCGGGAAACAAGCGCAGCGTGGCGGGAGCGCACGGCGCGGTTTCGCCGTCGAGGACAAGCGTGCCGGCGGCGAAGAGCGGGACGAGATCCGACGGCAAGTCGCGGTCGGTGGTGGCGCGGTAGAGCTTGGGGACCTTGTGCTTGGGCGAGGTGTATTTGTGGACGAGCTCGGTCTGGTCGGTGAGGAGGATCAAGCCCGAGGTGTCCTTGTCGAGGCGGCCGATGCTGGTGACCTGCGGATTGCGGGCGCGCCAGCGTTCGGGCAGCAGGTCGTAGATGCGCGGGCCTTCGCGTTCGTCGTGGGAGCAGACGAGGCCGAGCGGCTTGTTCATGAGCAGCAGCAGGCCGTCGGGGTGGTCGAGCGGTTCGCCATCGACGAGAACATCGGCGGGAGCGGTTTTCGCCGACGGGTCGCGCACCGGTTGGCCGCGCAGGGTGACGGCGTGTTTTTTCAGGAAATCGCGCGCCTCGCGGCGGGAGCAGTAGCCGAGGCTGGCGAGCAGTTGGTCGAGGCGGCGCATGAAGTGAACGGCACCAGTGGCCTCAAAAAACCGGAGAAACACAAAATCTTTTGCACCGTTGCCACCCGTTGCGGCACATGAAACGCGGCGATCACGTGATTTTATGAACGCCCGAATGCCGCCAGCGGATGCCGATCCGGATGATTTCAAGCAGTGCCAGCGGGACAAAAATCCACAGCACCTGCATCGGGAAAACCTTGCGAGCCGCCGACTGGTGGTAGGCGGCGAGCGCGGCGGCGACGTAGGCGAGGCGGTGGAGCCATTTCCAGTGCTTCGCGCCGAGCGCCCGCACCAAGCGGTTCAAACTGGTCACCGCCAGCGTGAGCAGGATCGTGAAGGCGATCAGGCCGGTGACGAGAAACGGCTTTTTCACGTCGCTCGCGAGCACGCCGAAACCGCCTTCGTAAACGAGGTGCGTGGCAAGGTGAAGCGCGGCGTAGGTGAAGGCGCTCACGCCGACGAGACGGCGGTGGCGGTTGAGCGCGAGGGCGAGCTTTGACTGCGGGAAAATCACCCGCAGCGGCGTGAACGATAGCACCGTGGCGAGCAGCACGCAGGCGAGGAAGCCGAGGTGATGCAGCACGTATTTAAGCGGGTCGGCCAGCACGCTCGGGTTGCGGCTGATGAAGAGCGGCCACGCCGGCCACAAGCCGGGCAGAACGATCAGTGTGCAAACAAACGCCTTCGAGCGGAGGAGCTTTTCCGGCAGCGATGCTCTGGGCGTTGGGATGGCGTCAACCACGGTCAGAAATTCCGCGTGAGATCGAGGCCCTTGTAGAGCGCAGCGACCTGTTTCTCGTAGCCGTTGAACATGAGCGTCGGCTGCCGTCCTGCGAAGATGCCGCCGCCGATCACGCGTTCGCTGGACTGCGACCAGCGCGGGTGATCCACCTGCGGGTTCACGTTGGCGTAGAAGCCATATTCGTCGGGTGCGAGCCGCTGCCAGGTGTTGGAGGGGACACGGTCGGTGAACTCGATTTTCACGATGGATTTGATGCCCTTGAAGCCATACTTCCACGGCGTGACGAGACGCAGCGGCGCGCCGTTTTGGTTGGGGATGGCCTTGCCGTAGATGCCGGTGGCGATGAAGGCGAGTTCGTTGGTCGCCTCGTCGAGGCGCAGGCCTTCGACGTAAGGCCAGCCGAAGTGGCTGTCCTGCTGGCCGACGGCGTTTTTTGGGTCGAGAAACGAAGTGAACTTGAGAAATTTTGCTTCCGGCTTCGGGTCGGCGAGAGCGACGAGTTTGGCGAGCGGAAAGCCGTCCCACGGCACGACCATCGACCACGCCTCGACGCAGCGGTGGCGGTAAACGCGTTGCTCGATGCCGCCGAGTTTGGCGACGAGATCGTTGACGGCGAATTTTGCGGGCGCGCGGACGAGGCCGGCGATTTCCACCGTCCACGGATCGGGCTTCCAGCCTTTGTTGGCATAGACGACGGGGTCATCCTTGCCGGTGCCGAACTCGTAGAAATTATTGTAACTCGTGATGAAGTTGTAGGCGGTGGGCTTGAGCGATGCGGCGGGGTAGAGCGGATTTTCCTTGTCGGGGAAACCGGCGGCGGCGGCGAGCAATCCGCGCGTGCCGAGGGCCGCCCCGGTGAGACCCACGCCGAGGGTTTTTAGAAAATCACGTCGGTTCCGCAGGCGGTAAATCGCCTCGTCGGTGACGGCGGACTCGGGCAGTTCCCAGTCTTTTGGCGTGCGGATATTCATGGATGACGTGGACGCGTTGGATGAGGTTACGAGTAGCGGATTGCGGGAGATGTTCCTTGTCCGGTGATTTCTTCGAGCAGCGTGCATGACAAAGCCCTCGCCGGCGATTCCTCTTTGCGCGCCCATCGGCGGCTGTCAGATTAGGCTCGGCAAGCGGGGGGGCATTTGGGATGCGTTAACCCGCTACCCCTCAACACCACTTTTTATGTCTCTTTGGGAATACAAACACATCACCAGCGGCCCTCATGGTTTCGCCACGCCCGCGCTGCTGGAATCCTATCTCAACCAGCTCGGCAAGGACGAGTGGGAGATCGTCAACTTCCAGCCCATGCCCGCCAATCCGCTCGCTTTTAACGGCATCGCCCGCCGCACCACGTTGCGCGACTGGACGCTGGAGAGCGCCGCCGCCGCCGCCGCGAAAATCGAGGCCGACAAACTTTGCGCCGAGTTTTCCGCCAAGTTCCAAGGCAATGTGGCCGCCACTGAGTTGGCCGTCGAAAAATCAGCTTCCCTCGTCACCGACACCGCCGCACCCGAGGACGGATTTCGCAAACTCCGCGACACCACCCGCGACGACGATCCTGACGCACCCGAAGAGGGGGAGGATTGGGACAACTGGGACAATCTCGACGACGATCTGCCTACGCTCTTCGAAGCCATCAAACCCCATCTCCGCAAAAACCAGCGCGGACCCGGGCAGGCGGTCGGCATCACTTTCCTCGCGAAACGCTGGGAGCAGACCGAGGCCGATCTCGTCGCCGCCCTCAAGGAGTGCGGGCTCGTGCCGCCCGAGTCCGAGGACACACCGCCGGAGTATCTCGAATTCGAGGGCGATCTGTATTGGCTGAATCTTAACAACCGCAACGAGCTCTTTCTCAACACCCGCGAAAAGCCGCGCCCCATCTTCCGTGTCATCGCCGCCAAGAAGCTTGATCCGGCGGATCCGGTGAACTCCGTTCTCGCCGAGGAGGCCGCCGCCGAGCAGGCCGAGAAAGCCCGGCGCGAAGCGGAGCGTCTCGCCCGCGAAGCCGAGCACGCCGCACGCCGCGCCGAACGCGAAGCGCAGCGCGCCGCCCAGCAGGCGACCGCCGCCGCGTCTCCGGCCGCTCCCGTCGCATCGGCGGATGCGGAGAACCCCGCCGGTGGCAGCCAGCGCTCCGAGATTCCCGCCGGTCCGCTGCCTCAGGGCGAGGAGTTACTGGCGGCCATCCGTCCGCAGATGCGCCGCAATCGCCGCGGTCCCGGTTACTCGGGCAGCACAACCTATCTTTCCCGCGCCTTTAAATGCACCGAGGCCGATCTTGTGACGGCGCTCGCCGCCGTCGGTCTGAATGTCCCCGCGACCGCCGCCGAAAACCCCGTGCCCACCGTTATTGGCGCCCATGTTTATTGGCTGAACAAAGACAGCCGTGGCGGTATTTGGATCAATGGTGACGAGGCCGTTGCGCAAAAACCGGAAGGCGAAACGACTCCGGCGGGAGGGACCGCGCCCGTAGTGGCTGCACCAACACCGGTGGCGGAAAGCCAAGATCAGAAATCAGAAACGGCGTCGCCCATTGCCGCCGTGCGCCTTCTCTTAAAACCCAACAAGAAGGGTAGCGGAGTTTCCGGTGAGACGGGTAATCTTTCGCGCACGTTGGGAAAAGATCATCAGGAATTTCTCTCCGTGCTCACGGGGCTCGGTCTGGCCTTGCCGGCGACCGAGGCCGACAAGCCCGCGTTCGTCGAACATGAGGGCGAGGTCTTCTGGTTGAACAAAAATTCCAAGGACGGCTCCGTGTGGCTCAATGCCAAGGCGGCAAAGTCCGCCGCCAAAAAACCGGCCGGAAAACCCCGTTCGAAAAAATCCGCCAAGGCGGGTTGATTTTTTCAACCGCAACTCAGCGCGAAATGTCGCGCTGGGTGAGCGTCTTGAAGCCGCGGCTGTTCAGCGACTGTGAGGCCACGTCGGCATCCTCGATGTTGAACACCAGCGCGGATTTTCCCTCGGGGCGTTTGATGAAGCTATAGACGTAGTGAATATTGATCTCGGCCTCGAGCAGCGCGGCGAGCACATCCTTCAGATCGCTTTCGTCGTTGATCTCCACGGCGAGCACATCGACCTCGGTGTAGGGAAAATCATTGTTGATCATCAGCTCACGGGCCTTGTCGGGGTCGTCGACGATCAGGCGCAGGATGGAGCTGTCCGTCGTGTCGAGGACCGTGAGCGCCATGACGTGGACGTTGTTGTTTTTGAGCAACGAAGTGAGATCGTAGAGGCGTCCAACACGATTCTCCGCGAAGACGGAGAACTGTTTAACGGGATCGGTGCCGATGGTGATGTTGGTGGATGCCATGGTAGGCGAGTTGCACGATACGGATGCGACGGGACGGGGTCAATCGCGGCGGATCAGCTGTGGAGCTGCTGTCCTTGGACGAGTTCGCGGAAAAGGCCGGGCCGGGCGACGAGCGTAGCGTAGTCGCCATCTTGAACGACCATGCCGCCGTTCATCACGAGGATGCGGTCGCAATTTTTAACGGTGGAGAGACGGTGGGCGACGAAAAAGGCAGTGCGGCCAGTGAGGTTTTTTTCGATGGCATCCTGGATGAGCTGCTCGCTGAGTGTATCGAGCGCGCTGGTGGCCTCGTCGAAGACGAAGTAGGGCGGGTCGGCAAGGAAGGCGCGCGCGATGGCGAGACGCTGGCGCTGACCGCCTGAAAGAGTGGCGCCACTTTCGCCAACGGGGGTTGAGAGCCCCTCGGGAAGACGTGCGATGAATTCCCAGGCGTTGGCCTTCTCGCAGGCGAGCCGGATCTCGGCGTCGTTGGCGTCCGGCCGGGCGAGGCGGAGGTTGTCGCGCAGGTTGGTGCTGAAGATGAATGGATCTTGCGGCACGACGCCGAAGAGCCGGCGCAGGTCGCGTCCGTGGAGCTGGCGTATATCGGTGCCTGCGATGCGCACCGCTCCTTCGGCGGGATCGTAAAGGCGGAGGAGGAGTTGGAGGAGTGTGCTCTTGCCGGCGCCGCTGGGACCGACGACCGCGATGCGCTGGCCGTAGGGAATGACGATGTCGAGGTTTTGCACGACGGGGAGGCCGGCCTCCTCGTAGCGGAAACTGACATGTTCGAAACGGATCTCGCCCCGGCCGGGGCTAGGGATGGGTTTCCCGGCGGGGTCGGGCGTGGTGCTGGCGGTGTCGAGCACGCTGCCGATGCGCTCAAGGGAAACCATCGCTCCGCCCCAGAGCGTGAGGGTTTGAAAGATGCCCTGCAATGGTCCGTTGAGGCCGGCATAGGCGGTGAGGCAGGCCGCCACCGTGCCGAGGTCGATGCTGCCCCCGAGGTAGCGCCAGGTGGCGACACCGAGCAGGAGGGAATAGCCGATGTAAGAAAGCGTTTCCTGTTTCATCCACTCGACGTGGCTGCGGACGTCGCGTTCGTAGGCCTTGCGGGCGATGAGATCGGCCTGCTGCTCGAAGTCATGCGCGATTTGCGACTCCATCGAGTGCAGCTTCACGGCCTTGTTGCCGCGGAGGAGGTCGCTGACGCGACCGCTGACGTCGCCCTCGGTCTTTTGGTAGTCGCGGTGGATTTTTTGAACACGGCGCTTGGCGTGAAACATCATCCAGATGCTCAGGCCGCAGAGGAGAAGCAGGCATCCGGCAATGGGGCGGTCCCATCGCCAGAAGAGCACCAGCGTCGAGATGAGCGACACGATCGAGCCTGGCGTCATCATGGAGGTGTGCTGGAAGAACTGCATCATGCTGGCGAGCGGCGTGCCGAAGAGGTAGCTGAAGAGTTCGCCGGAGTGGTGCTGGCCGTGAAAACGCACGCAGAGATGGTTTACGTGGCGGAAGAATTGCCCGCGCAGGGCGATGATGATGCGTTCGCGGGCCCGGGTGAAGAGGCGGTAGCCGGCGTGCCAGGCGATCATCCTCAGGAAAACCGTGATGACGAGGTAGCCGCCGATCAGCAGGGCAAGCCGATGCCAGCGCTCGGCGGTGTCGATGCCCTTAGGCTCAAGCACCGTGGAGAACAGCCATTTAGGGTAGACGCTTTGTATGGTCGCCGCGAATCCGGAGAGACCCACGAGGGCGATGGCGACAAGCACCGGCCAGCGGTTACGCCAAAGGAGCGGCCATAGATGGCGGCGGAAGACGTGCGGGTCGGCGGGAGCGGCGGGGATTGGCATGGCAAAAGACGAACCCGGCGAATCTCCGACAGTTTTATAAAAGGCACAAGCCCGCGACGCGCGGTACCATCGAGGATGGGGCAAGTTTCTTAGGGAAAGCTAAACGCCTTGCTTCGCCGCAAGGGGTGAAATGGCATGCGTTGTTCAGGTTTATGAACTTCCACCATTCATCATCATACGGAGAGACGCAGCGTCGTGCGCGTGAAAGCGCTCAACTGGTCTTGCGGGGCATCGGGTTGAATCTGCTGCTGGCGGCGATGAAGTTTGCGGGCGGAATTTTTGGCCACACCTATGCGCTCATCGCCGACGGCATGGAGTCGCTGCTGGACGTGTTTTCATCCGCGCTGGTGTGGGCGGGTTTTCGCGTGGCCGCGCAGCCGCCCGACCAGAACCATCCCTACGGACACGGCAAGGCCGAGCCGCTCGCGGCGCTGATGGTGGCGTTGTTTATTTTTGCCGCCGCCGCCTGGATCGGGGTGCATGCGGTGCGCGAGATCCTTGCGCCTCATCAAACTCCTCACTGGGCCACGCTGCCGCTGCTCGCCTTCATCGTGACGGTGAAATACTGGTTTTCCCGCCGGGTGCACCGCGCGGGCGAGGCCGAGGGGAGCACGGCGCTGGGCGCGGAGGCGTGGCACCATTACGCCGACGCGATCACCTCGGCGGCGGCGTTTGTGGGTATCGCGCTCGTGGTGGTTGGCGGAAAAGATTTCATTGGCGCGGATTCTTGGGCTGCGCTGCTCGCCTGCTTGGTGATCGTTTTCAACGGCGTGCATATTTTCAACCGCGCCCTTGCCGATGTGATGGACACCGCCGTGCCGCTGGCGTTTGAGAACGAGGTTCGCGTCCTCGCGCTGGGCGTCGAGGGTGTGCTCGGTCTCGACAAATGCCGTGTGCGCAAGAGCGGGCTTACTTATCTCGTGGACATCCATGTGGTGGTGCATCCCGAAATGAGTGTTTACCAAGGGCATGAAATTGCGCATGCGGTGAAGGACGTGCTGGTTTCTTCCGAGCTGCACATCACCGATGTTTCCGTGCATATCGAGCCCGCACGCCCCATGACTTGAGCGCCGCTGTGAATAAGTGCGGACGGGTTTAATGTTCACGGTGAATTAGCATTGATGATAAGTTTTTTACCGGCAATTTTTGCGCAGGTATGCGCAGTTCATGCGGAGCATCGCGGGTCCATTTGCGGTTTACTTGGATTCGTCGGTTCAATTCGTTTCTATCATGAAAACCCGCACGTCCTCCAAGCCGCTTTGCAGCAATCCCAACCTCCTTAAGTGGGTTGAAAAAATAGCTGAGCTTACCAAGCCTGCCACGATTCACTGGGTCGATGGTTCCCAGAAGGAAAACGACGCTCTTTGCGCACAGATGGTCGAGGCCGGCACGTTCACAAAGCTTAACGAAAAGCTCTGGCCCGGCTGCTACTACGCCCGTTCTGATGCGAGCGATGTGGCTCGCGTCGAGGACCGCACCTACATCTGCTCGTTGTCCAAGGACAACGCTGGTCCGACCAACAACTGGGTCGAGCCCTTCCAGATGCGGAAGAAACTGAAGGAGATTTTCGCTGGCTGTATGGCCGGCCGCACGATGTATGTGCTGCCTTACAGCATGGGACCTATAGGTTCTCCCATCTCGCAGATCGGTGTGGAAATCACCGATTCGCCCTATGTCGTGGTCAACATGCGTATCATGGCGCGCATCGGCCTACCGGTCTTCAAGGAGATCGATAAAGACGAAAAGCGGGTCGTGCCTTGCGTGCATTCCGTCGGCGCTCCGCTTGCTCCGGGGGCCAAAGATGTCGTCTGGCCCTGCAACAAGGAAAAATACATCGTTCATTTTCCGGAAACCCGCGAAATCTGGTCCTTCGGCTCCGGATATGGCGGCAACGCCCTCCTCGGCAAAAAGTGCTTCGCTCTCCGTATTGCCACCAACATGGCGCGCGACGAGGGTTGGATGGCCGAGCACATGCTCATCCTCGGCGTCGAAGACCCCAAGGGCGAGAAGACCTATGTCGCTGCCGCCTTCCCCTCCGCCTGTGGCAAGACCAACTTCGCCATGCTTATCCCGCCCGCACCGATGCTCGCCAAAGGCTGGAAAGTGTGGACCGTCGGCGATGACATCGCGTGGATCAAGCCCGATGCCAGTGGCCGTCTGCATGCGATCAACCCCGAGGCCGGTTTCTTCGGCGTCGCTCCCGGCACGTCGAACAAGACTAACCCCAACGCGATGGTCTCGCTTTCGAAGAACACCATCTTCACCAACGTCGGCCTTACCCCCGAGGGTGGCGTTTGGTGGGAAGGCATGACAGACAAGCCGCCCGCCGAACTCATCGACTGGCAGGGCAACAAATGGACGCCCGAGATCGCCAAGTCCACCGGAGCCAAGGCCGCGCATCCCAACGCCCGCTTCACCGCCCCCGCCTCGCAGTGCCCGACCATCGATCCGGCCTGGGAAAATCCGAACGGCGTGCCCATCAGCGCGATCATCTTTGGCGGCCGCCGCGCCACCACCATGCCGCTTGTCTATCAGGCCTTCAACTGGAGCGCGGGTGTTTACACCGGCGCCACCATGGGCTCCGAGATGACGGCCGCCGCCGCCGGCACGATTGGCAAAGTCCGTCGCGATCCGTTCGCCATGCTGCCGTTCTGCGGCTACCACATGGGCGACTATTTCCGTCACTGGATCATGATGCAGAAGACGCTCAGCGAAACGCCGCGCATTTTCCACGTGAACTGGTTCCGGAAAGACGCCGAGGGTAAGTTCATCTGGCCGGGCTTTGGTGACAATATGCGCATCCTCAAGTGGATCGTCGACCGCGCCCGCGGCCGGTCGGTCGCCAAGGAGACCCCCATCGGCTGGCAGCCCCGCTACGATGACATCGACTGGACCGGCAGCACGTTTCCCCGCGAACAGTTTGATGCCTTGCAGACGGTGGATCGCGCCGCTTGGCGCACGGAGGTCATCGGCCACGAAGAGCTCTTCATCGAGCTGCACGACCATCTGCCCAAGGAACTCATCTACGAGCGAGAGCTTCTGATCTGCCGCCTGTAACGGGAGGCAACCTACGCTTCGCACACGTCAAGTGGGGCGTGTGCGTTTTTGGACGAACGCAGCAGGACGGGCCATGGGGCCCGTCCTGCTCTTTTTTATCCGGTGCCGCGGACCTTCGGTATTTACTTCAGATTTTTTTCGATGGCCTCGTAAAGGGCCCGCGAGTTGACCTTGCTCCCGGTCGTGCCCCAGCGAATTTTCAACATTGTCTGGCGGCTGTTGATCTCCGCGATGGAGATGGATATCTTCTGGTCATTGCGAGCGCGGGCCTGAATCTCCGCATCGTAGGTGTTGAGCTTTGCCTTGATCTGGAAGAGGTCGAGATCCTTGAGCGCCTTTTGGGTCGCGCCGTAAACCGCGGGCGCGGTGGAGTTCATCAGCATTTCAAACTGGCCGAGGTTGTAAACGGCTTGGGTTTCTCCGGTAGAATCCAAGTTGACGGTGCTGCAGCCGGTGACGGCGAGGAGGGTGGCCGTGGCAAACAGGACGGGGATAAACAGGCGGGTTTTCATCGTTATGGAGGGAAGGGTTTTATCGGGATCACGCATAAACGGTGTGGAACATGATGTCACCGTGAAAACGTGTCTTCGCGGTTGTTTCCAGTTTGCCGAGGGGGCCGTACTTTGCTTATGGCTACGGGTCTATGGCAAAACCACTTGTCGGTATCATCATGGGCAGTTCCTCGGACTGGGAGACGATGCAGCATTGCGCACAGACGCTCGAGCAACTCGGCATTGCCCTTGAAAAACGTGTCATCAGTGCGCACCGCACGCCGCATCTTGCGTTTGAATGGTGTTCAAGTGCCGAGGCGCGCGGGCTGAAGGTGGTCATCGCGGCGGCGGGCGGCGCGGCGCACCTTGCGGGCGTGGCGGCTGCGCTCACGCCTTTGCCCGTGCTCGGAGTGCCGATGGAGTCGGCTTCGCTCAAGGGCATGGATTCGCTGCTCTCGATGGTGCAGATGCCGGGTGGCATACCGGTGGCGACTCTTGCGATCGGCAAACCCGGTGCAATCAACGCGGCGCTTTTTGCCGCGGCCATTCTCGCTCTCGGCGATGCCAATATTAAAAAAGCGGTGGACAACTTCCGCGCCGCGCAATCGAAGAAAGTCGCCGAGACCACGCTGCCCTGAGAATCTCAGTCGGCGGGCTGTGGGTTGGGGATTTCGTAAAACACCAATGGTTGCACATCTCTATTTTGGTCGAGATGCAGGTCGGGGAAGCCGTTCTTCGGCGCGGGCGAGCCCATTGTGCGGCGTTCGCGCGCCGGCCAGTGCGCCGGATGGCGTACAGTCACGCCGTCCGTCAGCACGACGTTGCCCACGGCGACCTCGCCGACGCCGCGCAGCGCGATGCGGAGCGGGCGGGTGGGTTCGTCCACCGCCACGGAAAACTTACGGTACAATTTGGCGGCGGGGCGGGCGGCCTGGGCGCAGAACTCCACGGTGAAGCGTGAGGCCAGCGTCGTCCAAGTGCCGTCGGCGGCCTGTTGTTCGACGAAGATTTTTTGGAGGGCGGGCGCGTGATTGTGAACGAGGAAGGTGAGCTGCCAGCGGCCGTGCATCGGCGAGGCGGCGAGGACGTGCGCGGTTTTTTTCGCGGAGGCGCTGAGCCAACGTTTCCAGTTGCGCAGGCGGACGGTGTCGCGGGCGAGGATGAGTTCGTTGGGCGAGACAACCTTGGAATCGCGCGTGCGTCGCCACATAGTTTTTGCGGCGACGCTGCCTTCGCGAAGCCGCAGGGAAAAGGCGTTGGCGGCGGCAAGGGCTTTTGTCACGCAATCCGTGACAAGCTGGGTTTGGCTACGGGCGTGGAGACGGCGGAGTTTTTGGACGAGGTGGGCGCTGGAGCGGAGGAAGGCTTCGCGCTCGGCGAGATAGGCGTTGAAGGTGGCGCTGGCGGCAAAGGGCGCTGGGATGTTTTTTTGTTTTGCGAGGCGATTGAAAAAACGGGCGCTGCGTGCGGCGCGCGCCGGGCCTTCGGGTCCGGCGGCGGCGTCCCAGCGGTCGTTGAGTTCCCATTTCGCGTAGCCGACGAAGGCGTGTTCGTCGCAGCGGAGCGCGGCGCGGGCGGCCTCGCGGGCGCCGGTTTTGCCGAAGACGCGTTCGAAGCCTTTCGTCAACATGCCGACGTTGTCGTCGTTTTGTGGATCGAGCCAGAGGCTGGCGGCGGCGGCATCGACGACTGTGGTCATTTCGAGGGCGAGGCGGTTGGATTCCCAACTCGTCACGAGGAAGCCTTGGGCGTTTGTCTGGCGGCAGCGTTTCCACCAGGAGCGGAGGTTGCCGAGGCGGTCGGCGAAGACGGGGAGCGGTTCGTAGCGGAAGCCGCCGTTCATCGGGCAGCCCCAGTAGGCGATGCCTTGCGCGGCGAGCGCGGGGGCGAGGTCGCACTCGGCGAAGTTAAACAGCTCGACGCGCGGGTGGCGGTCGAACGGATAATAATACCAGTCGTAGGCGGCGAGTCCGTGCGGGAGCTGCGGGATGGCTTCGGGGATGAAGGCGAGCATGTCGGCCCAGATTCCCATTTGCAGACCGCGCCCGGTGGCGAGGCCATGGAGCCGGTTGACGTAGCCCGCGAAATGCGAGGCGAGGCCGATGCGGGCGATCTCGGCGCGGCTGAGCGGGTGTTTGCCGAGGTGGAAGGATTCATCGAGGCCGACGTGGACTTTGCCCGCGATGCAGAAGGGCTCCATGTCGCGCAGGAGCTTGTCGGCGACTTCGAGGGTGCGCGGGTGGAGCGGGCAGAGCTGGCCGCGTTCGAGCGGGGAACCGTCGGGGGCGCGGAGTTCGTTGAGGTCGCGCAGCTCCGGGGTTTTGACGAGGTATTGGGTGTGGCCGAGGAGATTGACGATGGGGACGACCTTGATGCCGGCGCGGGTTGCGGTGGTGACGAGTTTCTCGAATTCGCGAGTCGTGTAGGCGTCGGCCCGGGCGACGCCGGGGAGGCTGGGGTAGGTGACGGCGTCTTCGAGGTGGAGGTAGAGTTCGTTGTAGCCCCAGTCGGCGTAGCGGGGGAGCTGCGCGAGGAGGAAGTCGAGGCGCTCGACCTGGCGGGCGAGGTCCCATTGGAAGGCGCGGATCATCTGGCAAAAGAAAAGCCGGACTTGCGTCCGGCTTGGAAGATTAAACGAGACGAAGAGGATGGAAGCTCAGCCGCGTTTTTGAGCGATGAGCTGTTCGAGCTTCTCGATGTCGGCTGAGAAGAGGCGTATGCCTTCGGCGGTCTTTTCGGTGGCCATGGCGTCTTCGTTGAGGGCGAAGCGGAAGGCGGCTTCGTTGAAGGTCACTTTTTTGAGGTCGGCGGAGGTCGCTTTGGCCGGGTCGAGCTTGCGCACGAGCGGGGCGGTGGAGGCCTTGAGCTCAGCGAGGAGCGCGGGGGCGATGGTGAGGAGGTCGCAGCCGGCGAGTTCGGTGATCTCACCGATGTTGCGGAAGGAGGCGCCCATGACCTCGGTCTTGTAGCCGAACTTTTTGTAGTAGGTGTAGATCTGCGTGACGGAGATCACGCCGGGGTCGGCGGCGCCGACGAAGTTGGCATCAGGCTTCTTGGCCTTGTGCCAGTCGAGGATGCGGCCGACGAAGGGCGAGATGAGGGTGATGCCGGCCTCGGCGCAGGCGACGGCCTGGGCGAAGGAGAAGAGGAGGGTGAGGTTGCAGTGGATACCGTCCTTTTCGAGCTGTTCGGCGGCCTTGATGCCTTCCCAGGTGGAGGCGATTTTGATGAGGACGCGGTTGCGACTGATGCCGGCCTTTTCGTAGAGGGCGATGATCTCGCGGGCCTTGGCGACGGTGGCGGCGGTGTCGAAGGATAGGCGGGCGTCCACCTCGGAGGAGACGCGGCCGGGAACGATTTTGAGGATTTCGAGGCCGAAAACGACGAGCAAGCGGTCGATGACCTGGGGCAGGGTGGCGGCGGGGCCGGCGGCCTTGATGGCTTCGTCCACGAGTGGGGCGTAGGCGGGCATTGCGGCGGCCTTGAGGATGAGGGAGGGATTGGTGGTCGCATCGCGGGGCGCGAATTCCTTCATGCTGGCGAAGTCGCCGGTATCGGCGACGACGACGGTGAACTGCTTTAGCTGGTCAAGTTGGGTGGACATGGATGCGCTGTTTGAGTGGTGATTCTGATGATGGAACGGCCGATTTGTCACGGTTTTGTCAGACGGTGGTCGCTCAAATAATTTTTCAACCAGATGAGCGCGGTGGTTTCGTCGTGGAATGCGCCGTCGAGCTGGGCTTCGAAAGCGGCGTCGAGCATGGGCTTGAACGAGGGGCCGGCGGACAGGCCGGCGGTGAGCAGGTGACGGCCGAGCAGAATCGGTTGCGGGGCGGTTTTTTGCAACGCGAGTTCGCGGGATCGGTCGCGGAGTTTTTCGATGAGCGCGTGGGGTTCCGATGAGTCGAGCGGCGGGCGGCCGAGGCTGTCGGCCATCATCACGGTGCACAGGTCGTCGATGGTGGCAGGGTGGAGTTTGCGGGCGAGACGGCGGACGGCAGAGTCGCTGAATTCGCCACCGCCGCTGTGGTGGACCATGTGGAGGATGACGAGCGGGCGCACCATGTCGATCAAGGCGCGGGGGGCGCCGATGCGGCTGAGAAAAGTTTCGGCGAGCGGTCCGCCAGCCGATTCATGGCCGGGGCTGATCCAGCGGAGACGTCCGTGTTTTTCGGCCTGATGAGTGGCGGAGGGTTTGCCGAAGTCATGGGCGAGCACCGCGAACAACAAAGTGCGGCGGCGGTCGTCGTCGGCTTTGAGCCAAGCAGGGAGGTTGACCAGCGCATCACAGCAGTGGGCGGTGTGGGTCAACGCATCGCCTTCCGGATGCCACTCGGGGTCTTGAGATGTGCCGCGCAGGGCGGCGAGCTCCGGGAAATGCACGAGCCAGCCGGTTTGTTCCAGCAAGGCGAGTCCTCGTGAGGGTTTGGTTGCCTGTGTAGCCCACTTGTCCCATTCGCCCCAGACGCGCTCGACGGGTAGCTCGGCATATGTGCCGACCATATTGCGGCAAAGTTCGGCGGTTTCGGGGGCAAGTGAGAAATCGAAGCGCGCGGCGAATTGAAACGCCCGCAGCACCCGCAACGGGTCTTCGACAAAGGCCGGACTGGTGTGCCGGAGGATGCGGGTCGCCAGGTCGCGTTGGCCACCGTGCAGGTCGAACAACTCGCCAGTGAAGGGATCGCAGGTGATGGCGTTGATCGTGAAATCGCGGCGTGCGGCGGCATCGGCATCACTCAGGTCGGGGTCGGGGGCGACGGCAAATCCACGATGCCCGAGGCCGGTTTTCGATTCGCGACGGGGCAGGCTGAAATCGTAGTCTGCCGATCCCAGCCGGAGTTTGATCACGCCGAAGCTCTGGCCCACGATATCGGTCGCGCCAAAAGGTTTCAGGAGGGCATGGAGCGCTTCAAAAGAAATTCCCCACACCTCGATGTCGAAATCCTTGGGCTTGAGTCCCAGCAAGGTGTCGCGGACACAACCGCCGGCAAGTCGAGGACGGGCGACGCGGTGCACGGCAGTCAGAACGGTGCTCAAATCGTCGGGTATGTTCATTAGGCCAAATTATATCTGCTTTGATTTTAAGGCTCCCGCCATCACCCCGCCCCATCCCGCCAATAAGAAGACGCCACCCACGGGTGTCACGGGGCCCAGCCATTTGGGTCCTCCCAAAGCGAGCCCGTAGAGAGATCCTGAGAAGAAGAGGATGCCGAGCAGCCAGCAGATGCAGATTCCTACTAGCCACTTGCGATGATCTGCCGCGTGATGTTGTGCATGGAGGCTGATGGTAAGCATGGCCACGGAATGTGCGATATGATAAAAAACAGCAGTTTCCCATATTGAAACGGAGCCGGAGGCTATGAGCGTTGCCAAGAGAGCATGAGCACCAAACGCACCGAGCATCACACCGGTGAGGCCCGACAATCCGGTGAAGAGGAGACATTTTTTCATCTTAAGATACTATATATTAGGTTTTTATTAGAGGAAAGCGAATGGCTTTTATGAGATTCAGTCGGAGTGATGTGCAAAATGTCTGCGAATTATCATACGAGTAAAGACTTGAACTTAATCCAGTAATCCTTTGCATGCCCCACGCCGATTCAATCGGCAAACCTGACAGAAGAACTACAGAACTACAAAACTACTATGAAAAAGATCGCCCTCATCCTTGCCGCTCTCGCGGTGAGCTATTCGGCTCAAGCTGCTGACGCTTCCGTCGCCGCTTCGAAGCCTGCCTACAACGTCACGACCGACTTCTCTTACAACAGCGAATACGTGTTCCGTGGCCAGAAACAGAGCAACTCGTCCTTCCAAGCCTCCGCTGAAGTCACCTACACGAACTTCTACGGTGGCGTTTGGACCAACCAGCCCATCCGCAACGAAGCCAACGAAGTCGATTTCTACCTCGGCTATGGTTTCCCCCTGCAGAATGACTGGAAGATCGACACTGGTCTCACGTCTTACAACTACGCTCGTGGCCAGACCTTCGGTGGTAAGACCGGACTGAGCACCTACGAGTCCTACATCGGGCTGACCGGTGGCAACTGCGCTGGCTTCACGCCTTCCGTCTACGGCTACTACGACTACAAGCTCGACAACTACACCGCTCAAGCCTCGATCGGCTACAGCGTTCCCCTCAAGCAGCTCGGCACCTCGCTTGATTTCGCCGCGACCTGTGGCTTTACGCCCAATACCGGCAAATACAACAAGAACAAGGCCAATGGCACCTACTATGGCGCCGGCGTCACCGTTCCTTACAAGCTGGCTCCTAACGCCACCCTCACCGGCGGCCTTCAGTATGCCTACAGCGACGAAAACACCTCTAACTATCGTCAAAACTACAAGCTCTACTACACGGTCGGCTTGGCCCTCGGCTTCTAAGCTGAGTTAAGACAATATCGTCTGGTTATCTATTCAAACCCGCTCCCGCTTCACGGCAGGGGCGGGTTTTTTATTCACAAAGGCAAAACAGGGGTTGACAGTCATCGGCCAAACCCTAGCAATTCGACCCCTTTTCCCATGAAAACGTTCCTCGCCAAAAAAGAGACCGTGCAACCCAAGTGGCATCTTATCGATGCCGAGGGCGTGGTCCTTGGCCGTCTCGCGGTCAAGGCCGCCAATCTCATCCGCGGTCGCCATAAAGCTTCCTACACCCCGAGCGTCGATACCGGCGATTTCGTTGTGGTCATCAACGCCGAAAAGGTCGTCCTCACCGGCAAAAAAGAAGAACAGAACAAATTCATGTTCTTCTCCGGCTTCGTCGGTGGCGAAAGCTACAAGACCATGGAGCAAATGCGCGCCAAGAACCCCGCCTTCATCATTGAGCACGCCGTCAAAGGCATGCTGCCCAAGAACCGCATTGCCCGTCAGATGTTGACGAAGCTGCGCGTGTTTGCCGGCCCGACCCACACCCACGAGGCCCAGAGCCCCGTCAAGACCACCGTCTGATCACCATGAGCGTTGAAAAAGTCATTTTCCTCGGCACCGGCCGTCGCAAGTCCTCCACCGCCCGCGTCCGCCTTTCCGAAGGCAGCGGCAAGCTCGTTGCCAACGGCAGCGACTTCGAGACTTATTTCTCGCACGAGAATTTCGCCAAGCAGGCCTTCCGCCCCCTCCTCACCGTTGAGCTCCGCGACAAAATCGATGTCGAGGTCAACGTTTCCGGTGGTGGTGTTTCCGGCCAGGCCGGGGCAACCGCCCACGGCATCGCTCGCGCGCTCCAGAAGCTCAACCCTGAACTCCGCGCCGCCCTCAAGAAGGCCGGCCACCTGATGCGCGATCCTCGCGAAAAAGAGCGCAAGAAGCCCGGCCAGCCCGGTGCCCGCAAGCGCTTCCAGTTCTCGAAGCGCTGATCCCGATCAGTTAGATTTTTCACAAGCCGCCTTCTCCGCAAGAGAGGCGGCTTTTTGTTGTCCGGTTATCCGGAACATTTCTCACACGTGTGAACTTCTCGTTGGCGCATAGAAAAACTCTTGTCACTGCGCGCAGGAGTCCAGCAAAGTCCGCAGCTTCATCTCTTTTAAACCATGATCGAATTCAAAAACAAAATCCTCTTCGTCGGCTACGGCGCGGTCGCCGAGTGCACCCTGCCCATTCTTTTCAAGCACATCACAGTGCCGGCAAAAAACGTCACGGTGATGGATTTTGAGGATCGCTCCGAAAAGTTGAAAAAATGGACGGCCAAGGGCGTCCGCTTCGTGCGCGACCGCGTGACCGAGGAAAACCTCGGCAAGCTGCTCGCCAAGCATGTCGGCGCGGGCGACCTCCTGATCGATCTTGCGTGGAACATCGACGCCTGCGTCGTCCTTCAATGGTGCCGTGACAATGGCGTGCGTTATATCAACACGTCCACCGAGCTCTGGGATCCCTACGCGGTCGGCCCGAACCAGCATCCCACCGAGAAGACGCTTTACTGGCGCCACATGAATCTGCGCCGCATGATCTCGAAGTGGAAGGGTAAGGGTGCGACCGCCGTCATCGAGCATGGCGCCAACCCCGGTCTCATTTCCCATTTCACCAAGCAGGGTCTCATCGACATCGGCAACGCCAGCCTCGCCGACAAGAAAATCAAGGGCCGCGCCGCCGAGAGTGTCGCCCAGTTTATCAAGGACCGTAGTTTCAACCAGCTCGCGCAGGCGCTCGGCGTGAAGGTCATCCATTGCAGCGAACGCGACACGCAGATCACGAACAAGCCGAAGCAGGTCGACGAGTTTGTGAACACGTGGAGTATCGAGGGCTTCCGCGAGGAAGGCACGACGACGGCCGAGATGGGCTGGGGCACGCACGAGAAGCAGCTCCCCGCGCTCGCCTACCAGCACAAGGAAGGACCCAAGAACCAGATTTGCGTCGCGCGCATGGGCATCAATATGTGGGTCCGCTCATGGGTGCCGAATTACTCGATCCAGGGCATGGTCGTCCGTCATGGCGAGGCGTTTACGATTTCCGACAAGCTCACGGTGTGGGACGGCAAGAAGGCGGTCTACCGCCCGACCGTCCACTACGCCTACTGCCCGTGCGACATGGCCATCGCCTCGTTGAACGAAATGCGCGGCTACAACTACAAGTTGAACGCCAACCAGCGCATCATGAATGACGAGATCACCACCGGTGCCGATATCTTAGGTGCGCTCATCATGGGCCACGGTTACAATTCCTGGTGGGTCGGCAGCGACCTGAGCATCGAGGAATCCCGCCGCCTCGTGCCGCACCAGAACGCCACGACGATGCAGGTTGCGATCTCGGTTGTCGCCGCGTCGATGTGGATGATCGAGAACCCGCTCGAGGGCGTTCGCGTGCCCGACGACCTCCCCCACGATTACATTCTCGACATCGCGAAACCCTACCTCGGCAAGTGGATTTCGACACCGAAGGACTGGACGCCGCTCGCGGAGCGCGGAAACGCCTTCAAGGGTTACAACAAGCAGGATCTCGACCGGAAGGATCCGTGGCAGTTCAAGAACTTCCTCATCGGCGAACACGAGGCCTGAGTAGCCTGCGCACGCCGAAGGTTTTTAATCCCCATGCCGGTCCGTTGTCGTCCAACCGACGGACCGGCAAAATAAACCAGACACACTCCACTACCATGATCTCACTCAAGCGGCTCCAAGAACTCGGCAAAAAACATGGTACACCGCTTTTCGTGGTGGATCACGATGCTCTGCGGAAAGCCTACCGCCTGTTTCGGAAGCATCTGCCGCGCGTGCAGGTATATTACGCCGTCAAGGCCAACCCCGACCCCGCGATTGTCCGCACGCTTTACAGGGAGGGCGCGAGTTTCGACGTGGCCTCGATGCCGGAGTTCATGATCGTCCACGACAACATCAAGAACCTTCCGGCGAAGGCGCGGCAGGACTGGATTTGGGACAAGATCATTTATGCGAATCCCACGAAGCCCACCGAGACGCTGGAGGAGCTCAACCAATACAAGCCGCTCGTCACCTTCGACAATCTCGAGGAAATACAAAAAATCAAACGGCATGCACCCGACGCCGGGCTCGTGTTGCGCTTGAAAGTTCCCAACACCGGCGCGATGGTCGAACTCTCGTCCAAGTTCGGTGCGCCTCCCGGTGAGGCTGTCGACCTCATCCTTGCCGCCGACAAGCTCGGACTCACCGTCGAGGGCGTCAGCTTTCACGTCGGCAGCCAGACGACGAACTTCGACAACTACGTGCAGGCGCTCAGCCTCTCCGCCAACATCTTCAAGGAGGCCCGCGCCCGAGGCTACACCAAGATGAACCTCCTCGACATCGGCGGCGGTTTTCCCGCGCCGTATGACGACTCGGTGAAGCCGTTCCCCGTGCTCGCGAAGGTCATCAACCACGAACTCGATCGGCTCTTTCCGAAGGACATCCAGATTCTCGCCGAACCCGGCCGCTTTCTCGCCGCCGTCTGCGGCACCTCCGTTGCCAAGGTGATCGGCAAGGCCGTGCGCGACGGCAAGACGAGCTACTACATCAACGATGGCGTCTATCACACCTACTCGGGTGTCATCTTCGATCACTGCAAATATCCGGTGAAGGCCTTCAAGAAGGGGCCGACCTCGCTCAGCTGCGTGTTTGGTCCGACCTGCGATGCGCTCGACGTGGTTTCAATGGCCGAAAACCTGCCCGAATTAGAGCGTGGCGATCTTGTTTACAGCGTCAATATCGGCGCCTACAGCCACGCGAGCGCGACCTACTTCAACGGCTTCCCGCCGGCGACCGTGGTTCACGTGAATCAGTAGCGCAGGGGCATCCCGTCCGGGCGGCTTCAGCTCCGGTAGTCGGCGTTCTCGCTCACATACTCGTGCGTGAGGTCGCCTCCAAGCACGGTGGCGGAGGCCGATCCTGATCCGACGTCGATGCCGATTTCCACGCAGCGCTCGTGCGGGGGAAAATCCACAGGAGGCGCAAACACGCCGTCCTTGGGCGGTGCGCTTGCGTAGAGTTCCGCTCCGCGCAGGTGTGCCACCAGCGCGGTCTCCTTCTCGGGGTTCAGGCGGAAGACTCCGTTCGAAAAAATCTCGATGCCGCCAATGGTCGCGCGCAGCCGCGACAAATCCGTACCGGGCGCGTGGGCCCCCACGTGTTTGCCGATGGCCTGCACAAGACGGCCGACATTCGGATCGTTGCCCGCGACGGCGCACTTGAAGAGAGGCGCGTTGACGATCGCCTTGCCGAGAGCGCGGGCGAGGGTGGGCGTGGCCGCGTTTTGGATCTGCACGCGGATGACGTGACGCACCCCTTCGCCGTTGCGCACGACGTCCTCGGCGAGATCGCGGCATACCAGAGCGAGGGCGGCTTCAAACGCCGCCGGATCCTCGCAGGGCACCATGCCGGACGAGACGAGCGCGACCGTGTCGGAGGTGCTCGTGTCGCTGTCGATGCTGATGGCGTTGAAACTGGTGGCGGTCACCCGCGAGAGCATCGCGCGCAATGCATCGCGTGGAACGGCGAGGTCGGTGAGGATATAGACCAGCATCGTCGCCAGGTTCGGCTCGATCATACCCGCACCCTTGGCGATGCCCACGATGCGCCCAGCGCCGACGGTGGCGCTGCGGATTTTGGGATAAAGATCGGTCGTCACGATGCCCTCGGCGGCCGGGAGAATCGAGCCTCCGGCGAGCGCCGCAGCGGCTTCTGGAAGATGCCGGATCATGTCGGCGGCGGGCAGCGTCCAGCCGATCACGCCGGTTGAACTAGGCAAAACGGCGGTCGCGGGCAGGCCGAGCAACTTTGCGGTCTCGGCGCACACCTGCTCGGCGGTTTCAACACCTCCGGGGGCGCATACATTGGAAATTTTGTTGTTAACGATGATGGCGCCGAGCACGGGTTCTGCGAGTCGCTGTCGGCCGACGATCACGGGTGCGCCTGGAAACGCATTATTTGTAAACATCACGGCGAAGTCCGCCGTGGGCTTGTCCGGCGCGATGAGCGTGAGCGTCATCCTGGCTGGCTTGGGCGCCTCCTTGGGCACAAAGTCGAAGCGTGTCGTGCCGACACGAAAACCGCGCGGCAGCGCGGCTTGGGAGGCGAGCCATGCGCGGTGTTCCGCGCGCGAGGAAAAGGTAAGAGCGGTGCTGGGCACGCTTCACAAGTGTCGGAGTGCCGCGTGGAGTGAAGCCGATTCTTTGCGCACTGCGTGACGGTTGCGCGAATTCTCCATTGTTTCGCGAAATAAGATGGAAATGCGGGGCGTGCATGATTTACCCCTTGTTACCCAATATAGCCCGTGAACGTCACCGAAATCACCACCAAAGCAAAGGTGCTCCTCGAAGCCCTGCCCTATATCCAAGACTTTCGCGGCTCGATCTTCGTCATTAAATACGGCGGCAGCTTCATGGACGACCCCGATCCGGCCGGGCGCAACCGAGTCGCCTATGACATCGCGTTTCTCGCGGCGGTCGGCATCAACGTCGTCGTCGTCCATGGCGGCGGCAAGGCCATCACCAAGGCCATGGAGTCGTCCGGCCTGAAGTCGCAATTTGCCCCGAACGGCATGCGCATCACCGACGAAGCTACCGTTGGCATCGTTAAAAAAACGCTGAATGAAATCGTAAACAAGGACGTGTGCGATGCCATCGCATTGGCCAATGCCAAGCCCAAGGGGCTGGCGGGTGACAGCGTGCTTGTTTGCGAGAAACTGCTCGTTGACGACAACGGCGATCCCGTCGACCTCGGCTACGTAGGCGAGGTCACTGAGGTGAAGGTAAAGCTGATCAAAAAAGAAATCGCTGAAGGCTTCGTGCCGGTGATCTCCCCTGTCGCCGAAGGACTCGATGGCAAGCCTTACAACGTGAATGCCGACCTCGTCGCCGGCCGCGTCGCAAGCGCGCTGCATGCCCGACGTCTCGTTTACATGAGTGATGTGCCCGGGTTGCTCTCCAATCCTCCGGATGCCGATTCGCTCATCTCCACGCTCAAGGTCTCCCAGGTCGATGAACTTAAAAAGAAAGGCGTCATCGATAAGGGCATGCGGCCAAAAGTTCTGAGCGCCGTGCGCGCCCTGCAGGAAGGCGTGCAGCGCGTCCATTTCATCGACGGGCGTCTTGCGCACTCACTCCTGCTCGAGATTTTCACGGACAAGGGTATTGGCACGGAAATAGCGCACGGTTAATATCATGAGTCTGGCTGAAATCACCCGCACCAACACCGCCGATCTTTACGACGCGCATGTATTGAAGAATTATGGCCGGCCCGCACTGACGTTGGTGCGTGGCAGCGGTTCGTCCGTATGGGATGATCAGGGGCGCAAGTTCCTTGATTTTACCTCGGGCATCGCGGTGAGCGCGCTGGGGCACTGCCACCCGCACTGGGTTGCCGCTGTGCAGCGGCAGGCCGGCGAGCTCATTCACACGAGCAATCTTTTTCGCAATCCCAACCAAGGGGAACTTGCGCGCCGTCTTGTCGGTTACGCGGGGCCGGGCCGCGTCTTTTTCTGCAACAGCGGAGCGGAGGCCAACGAAGGCCTGCTCAAGCTCGCGCGTCTGCACGGCATGAAGAAAGCCGGTGGTGAAGAAGGTAAAATCTACAAGGTCGTCTGCGCAAAGAGCGCGTTTCACGGACGCACGTTCGGCGGCATGAGTGCGACACCGCAGGAAAAAATCCAGCAGGGCTTCCGTCCGCTGGTGCCGGGCTTTGCGTTCGGCGAATTGAACAACCTGGCCTCGTTTGAGGCGTTGATCGACGACACGACGGCGGCGATTTTCGTCGAGACCATCCAAGGTGAGGGCGGGGTGAATCCAGCCACGACGGAGTTCCTGCTCGGCTTACGCGAGCTGTGCAACCGCTATGATCTCCTCCTGATGCTTGACGAGGTGCAGTGTGGTGTCGGCCGCACGGGCAAGTTTTTCGCCTACGAACATGCGGGCGTGCGCCCCGATGCCATCGGCATGGCCAAGGGACTCGGCGGCGGGTTTCCCATTGGCGCGATCTGGATTGGCGGGAAAGCCGCCGATCTCTTCCAACCGGGAATGCACGGCACCACCTTTGGCGGCACGCCGCTCGCTTGCGCGGCGGCACTCGCGGTGCTCGATGTGCTCGAAAAGGAGCGTCTTTTTGAAAAAGTGACTCTCAACAGCGTGACATGGATCATGGCGCTTAAGCAGCTCGCGAATGACTTTCCTGCGCAGGTGCTGGGTGTGCGTGGTCGTGGTTACATGGTGGGACTGCAACTTGGCAGCGACCCGACGCCCTACGTTGCCGCATTGCGCGAAGCTGGTCTGCTCGCGCCTTCGGCGGGTGGGAACGTCATCCGCCTGTTGCCCCCGCTCACCGCCACGCCCGAGGAGTTGGCGCAAGCGGTGGTGATTATTCGCACGGTGCTGGCCGCAAAAGCATAACGGCACGGCGTGGATTTTGCTCTCGTAGGAGAGCGGCCGATCGGCTACTCATGACCGCTTCTTTTTCCATGAAGCACTTTCTCAAAGAGACGGACTTCAAGCCGCACGAAGTGGCCGAAGTCTTTGCGCTGGCCCGGAACCTTAAGCAACGGCGCGGTCGGCATACGCCTCCGGTGCTTCAACATCAGACGTGGGCGCTCATTTTTTCCAAGTCCAGCACCCGCACGCGCGTTTCGTTTGAGGTCGGGGTCCATGAACTCGGCGGCAATCCTCTTTTCCTCAACAAAAACGACATCCAGTTCGGTCGCGGCGAATCTGTCGAAGACACCGCACGAGTGCTCTCGCGTTTCGTGCATGGCTTGATCGTGCGGACCTACGATCACTCCGAGGTCGAGCGGCTGGCAGCATCAGGCACGATTCCCGTGATCAACGCCCTCACGGATTTTTTGCATCCCTGTCAGATTTACGCTGATGCGTTCACCATGGCCGAACGCTGGTCGCCCAAAGGCGGCGACCTGTTTGCTTCGCTCAAGGGCCGTAAAATTGCGTTCTTGGGCGACACCGCCTGCAACATGGCCAACTCATGGATCCTCGGAACCACGGTTTTCGGCATGGATATATCGTTGGCTGGGCCGAAAGGCTTTGAGCCGTCCGCCGAGATCGACGCACTGCTCAAACGAGAAGGCCTAGCCAAGAATTACCATTTCACATCCGACCCATTTGAAGCCGTGAAAGACGCCGATGTGGTTTATACCGATGTCTGGGTAAGCATGGGCAAAGAACAAGAAGCCAAACAGCGCATCGCGCAAATGTCCCCCTACGCTGTCACGGGTAAACTCTTCGCCGCCGCCAAGCCCGATGCATTGTTCATGCATTGCCTGCCGGCCCATCCCGGCGAGGAAGTAGAACAGGTGGTCCTAGATAACCCGCGCTCTATTATTTTTGATCAGGCGGAAAACCGCCTCCACGTGCAAAAAGCCATCATGGCCACGCTCGCGCAGCAGTTTCGCGCCTGAAATTTTCAGTCCTATTTTAATCGTATGAAAATCGTTCTCGCCTACTCTGGTGGCCTCGACACCTCGGTCATCGTCAAATGGCTCAAGGAAACTTATGACGCCGAAATCGTCACTTTTGCGGCCGATGTCGGCCAAGAAGAGGAACTGAAGGGCCTCGACAAAAAAGCCAAGAAGACCGGTGCCTCCAAGCATTACACCCTCGATCTGGTCGAGGAGTTCGCGAAGAACTACATCTACCCGATGATCCGCGCCAACGCGGTTTACGAGGGGCAATACTACCTCGGCACGTCGATCGCCCGCCCGCTCATTGCCAAGGCCCAGGTTGACATCGCACGCAAGGAAAATGCCGACACCGTCGCGCACGGAGCCACTGGCAAGGGCAACGACCAGTGCCGCTTTGAGCTTACCTACATGGCACTCGCCCCTGATCTCACCATCATCGCTCCGTGGAAGATGGAGAACTACCGCGCCGAGTTCCCTGGGCGCGCCGAGATGATCGCCTACTGCGCCAAGCACAATATCCCCGTCGAGGCTTCGCTCAAGAAGCCCTACTCGATGGATCGCAATCTTCTCCATATTTCCTACGAGGCAGGCATTCTCGAAGACCCTTGGTTTGATCCGACCACCAAGGAGAACAAGGCGATGTTCAAACTCTCTGTCTCTCCCGAGGACGCGCCCGACAAGGCTGAATACGTCGAGCTTGAGTTCGTGAAGGGCGATTGCGTCGCTGTGAACGGCAAGAAGCTTACCCCCGGCAATGTCCTGAAGACCCTCAACAAACTTGGTGGCAAACACGGCATCGGCCGCGTTGACCTCGTCGAGAACCGTTTCGTCGGCATGAAGAGCCGCGGCGTCTACGAGACTCCGGGCGGCACCATCCTCATGCAGGCGCACAAGCAGATCGAAAGTCTTACCCTCGACCGCGAGGTCGAGCACCTGCGCGACAGCCTCATCCCGAAATACGCCGAGCTTGTTTACAACGGATTCTGGTTCGCCCCCGAGCGCGAGGCCTTACAGGCGCTCGTGGACGAGACGCAGAAGTTTGTTTCAGGCACCGTCCGCCTCAAGCTCTACAAGGGCAACATCATCACCACCGGACGCAAGTCGAAGTATTCGCTTTACGACGACAAGATCGCGTCGATGGAAGGCGTGAAGAGCTGGTATAACCAGAGCGACGCGACCGGTTTCATCCGCCTCAATGGGCTCCGCCTCCGCGCGCGCAACCTTTCGCAGGGCGGACCCAAGGTCTGAATCGCGTTCTCCACCGTGGATTTTTCAAGGCGCGTTCGTCTGGGCGCGCCTTTTTTGTGCGTTCAGAAAAGGCGCTTCAGCAGTTCCGTCGCGGGTGGGCCCAGTTTCTTGACGGTACCGGTTTCGATCCAGCGGCCCTCGACGAGCAGGCGAAGCGGCGTGGCCGGGACGCCGCGTTCGCCGGATTGGAAAAGACTGATCAACAACTCCACCGCACGAGCGCCGATTTCCTTCTCCTGTTGGTCGATGCCCGACCAGTCCGGATCGAACACGCGGGACAATGTCACGATGCCGATGTCGTTTGGAATGTCGTAGCCGGCGCCTTTCAGCCAGGTCTTCACCTCGGACACGGTCGAGATAATCGCGGTGGGCCGATGGCGTTCGATCCATGCGAGGAAGCGCTCGCGCCAGGGGTTGACGACCGCCGGTTCGTCACGCCCCTCGATGGTGAACAGGGGGATTTTCCGGCTCTCCGGCTGGGTGTCCTTGAACAGGCAGTAGGGCGTCTCGAAATTGTGCTCGGCGCGTCGCAGCGTCTCCGACGCGCTCACCATGCCGATGCGACTATGGCCGAGGTGGCACAACTCCCGCAAACAGGTGAGCGTGGAACCATGCTGGTGGTTTGCCACGATATGAAGGCAGGGTGACACCAGCGAATAGCCGATGGCCACGCCGGCAAAGGCCTCCACCGGCAGTTTGAGCTCCATTTTTGCATCGGGCTGCGGAGCAAAGATCAGTCCGCGGATGTTGCGCGCAAGCAGCACCTCGCGCGCACGTTTCGGACTCAGGCCCGGTTCGGTGAGCCAGAACTCCTCCAGCTTGTAGCCCATCGATGCGGCGAAGGTGGTCGCGCCTTCGTGATAGCCCCTGATATGCACCGCCTGTTGCCATCCGTGCCGATTAGCGAACGCATGCACCCATGCGAAGGTCGAGCGGTAGGCCGGCGTGTGCAGCTTGCGGCGATAATGGCTGAGCGCCGTTAGCATCGGATCGGGCACGTAACCGAGCCGTGCGGAGATCGCCCGGATGTGCACACGTTTTGCCGGATCAACATAGGTGTCGTTTTTAAGCGCGCGCCAAGCGGTGGACACATGCACGCCGGCCTCGGCGGCGACTTGCTTCAGGGTGATGCGGGAGGAGATCGCTGGGTCTGCCATGAAATAGTTTGCAGATACTCACCGTCGCGCTCGCCAAAGCAAGATTTTCGATAGGAACCTGTTTCTTGCCCCATCGTAGATTCATCCAATTTCCCCGTATTTCATCATGAGCAAAGTCCGTATCGGTATCGTTGGTATCGGCAACATGGGTTCCGGCCATGCCAGTCAACTTCTTGCCGGCAAGATCAGCCGCATGGTACTTACGGCGGTCGCCGACATTGATCCGGCCAAGCTCAAGCGCGTGCCGCAGGTCAAGGGCTTCGCCACCGCCGATGCGATGATCGCGTCCGGCCTCGTCGACGCGATTCTCATCGCCACGCCGCATTACGACCACACGACCATCGGCATCAAGGCGCTCAAGGCCGGCCTGCATGTGCTTGTGGAGAAACCCATCTCGGTGCACCGCGCCGACTGCGAACGCCTCATCGCCGCGCACACGAACAAGAAGCAGGTGTTCGCCGCGATGTTCAACCAGCGCACCGATCACTATTACATCAAGATCCGCAATCTCATCAACAGCGGCGAGCTGGGCGAAATCCGCCGCGTGAATTGGATCATCACTAACTGGTTCCGCACCGATCACTACTACGCTTCCGGAGGCTGGCGCGCAACGTGGAGCGGGGAGGGTGGCGGCGTGCTACTCAACCAGTGCCCTCACAATCTCGACCTCTTCCAGTGGATGTTCGGCCTTCCGGTGAAGGTGCGCTCTCATCTCGGTTTCGGTCGTTATCACGACATCGAGGTTGAGGATGACGTCACCGCCTACATGGAGTTCAAGAACGGCGCGACCGGCGTCTTCATCACTTCCACCGGCGAGGCTCCAGGCACCAACCGTCTCGAGATCACCGCCGAGCGCGGCAAGCTCGTCTATGAAGACGACAAAATCACCTTCACCCGCAACGAGCAGGAGATGACCAGGTTCAGTCGCACGACTGATCAGGCTTTCGCCAGTCCGGCCACATGGACCATCTCCATTCCCGCCATCAACCACGGCGGCCAGCACAACGAGATCCTGCAAAATTTCACCGACGCCATCCTCGATGGTAAGCCCTTGGTTGCTCCGGCCGCCGAAGGCATACGCTCGGTCGAGTTGGCAAACTCGATGCTTCTTTCTGCATGGACCGATAAGGAGGTCGCTCTTCCGATCGACGGGAAAAAATACGAGCGGTTGCTCAAGCAGAAGATCGCCGAGTCCGCTGCGAAGAAGAAAATCGTGAAGGTTTCCGGCGACGACTTCGCCAAGTCGCTCGTTCGTTGAGCGGTCAAACCCCGGGCAATTAAATCACGAAAACAATCCCATGAAACTTTCCCAAGTCGCCATCCAGCTCTACACCCTCCGCGATTTCTGCAAAACCGCCGCCGACTTCGCCGTGACCATGAAGAAGGTCCGCGAGATCGGTTACACGTCCGTGCAAATCAGCGGGGTTGGTCCGATTCCCGAAGCCGAGCTTGCCGCCATGTGCAAAGCCGAAGGGTTGACCATTTGCGCCACGCACGAAAGCGGCGCCTCCATCCTGGACGAGACCGACAAGGTCATCGCCCGCCTGCGCGCCCTTGGCACCAAGCTCACCGCCTATCCGTATCCCGCCGGCGTTGACTTCGACAATCCCGAGCACGTATCGACGCTCATTCGCAAGCTCGACATCGCCGGCGCCAAGTTTCGTGCGGCCGGCATGAAGCTCGGCTACCACAATCACGCGAACGAATTTTACCGGCCGGCCGGCGGTCCTTGCTTCCTAGAGCGTGTGTATGCCGAAACCTCGCCCAAAAACATCGCGGCCGAACTCGACACCTTCTGGGTGCAGCGCGGCGGCGGCGACGTCGTCGATTGGGTATCGCGCATGAAGGGCCGTCAGCCGTTCATCCATCTCAAGGACTTCAAGGTCGCCCCCAATGGTGACATCAGCTTCTGCGAGATCGGCGCGGGCACGCTGCCTTTCAAACGCATCATCGCCGCAGCCGAAGCCGGCGGTTGCGAATGGTTCATCGTCGAACAGGACTCCTGCCCAGGCGATCCGTTCGTCTCGATCAAGCAGAGTTTCGACTACATCAAGGCCCACCTTATCTCCTGAACCAGCTCATGCCTAACGCGGCCCCTTTTTTAAACGACGACTTTCTGCTCAAGACGGAATGGTCGCGTTTGCTCTACAACAGTTACGCGAAGCCGCAGCCGATCTACGACTATCACTGCCACTTGCCGCCCGATCAGATCGCGGCCAACCGCCAGTTCGAAAACCTCACGCAAATCTGGCTTGCCGGCGACCACTACAAGTGGCGTGCGATGCGCTCCGCCGGCGTCAACGAGGATCTCATCACCGGAGACTCGACCAGCGACTACGACAAGTTCCTTGCCTATTGCTGCGTCGTTCCCTCCCTGCTTCGTAATCCGTTGCATCATTGGTCGCACCTCGAGCTACGCCGCTATTTCGGCATCGACCTTCTCATCAACGAGGCCAACGCGCCCGAAATTTGGAAACGCGCCAACGCCGAGCTGGCCAAGCCCGCGCTCACGACCCACGGCATCCTGACCTCCAACAGGGTTGCCGTCGTCTGCACCACCGACGACCCGGCCGATACGCTTGAGCATCATATTGCTATTGCGCGGTCCGGTCTCACGACGCGCGTTTATCCGACCTTTCGTGCCGACAAGCTCATGACCGTCGGTGCTCCCGCGGTCTTCAACGCCTGGGCCGATACGCTTGCCGCCCGTGCCGACATGGACGTCAACTCCCTCGCCGCGCTCCTCGAAGCCATCGACAAGCGCCATGCGTTCTTCCACTCGCTCGGCGGACGCCTCTCCGACCACGGCCTTGAAAACCTGCCCGACGTCGACTGCACGCGGATCGAGGCCGAAGCGATCTTCTCAAATGTACGCGCCGGTCGTGTTGCCACGACCGAGCAGATTGCGAAATGGATTTGGTTCGTGATGATTTATCTCGGCCAACTCGATGCCCAGCGCGGTTGGACGAAGCAGCTGCACCTCGGGCCCCTGCGCAACAACAACAGCCGCCTGCTCAAGAGGCTGGGCGCCGACGCCGGTGTGGATTCCATTGGCGATTTCCCTCAGGCCCGCGGCCTCTCACGCTATCTCGACGCGCTGGATCGCGATGAACAGCTCCCAAAAGTTGTCCTTTATAACATCAATCCGTCCGACAACTATGTTTTCGCCACCATGGCGGGCAATTTTCAAGACGGTATTACGCCCGGCAAGATCCAGTTTGGCAGCGGTTGGTGGTTCCTCGACCAGAAGGAGGGCATGGAGTGGCAGATCAACGCGCTTTCTCAGCTCGGCCTGCTGTCGAGGTTCGTCGGCATGCTCACCGATTCGCGCAGCTTCCTGAGCTATCCGCGTCACGAATATTTTCGCCGCATCCTGTGCAATCTCATAGGTGCCGACGTCGAAGCGGGCCTGATCCCCGCCGACGAGGCCTCGCTGGGCAAGCTCGTGCGCGACATCTGCCACGACAATGCCGCCGCCTATTTCGGGCTGGAAATCGGCAGGTTCTGAGACCGCGCATTTGCGGCTCCGCCCAGCATCCCATGAAACTTGGCATTTGCTGTCATCCCAGAGACCTCGCGGTTCTTCCCTCGATGCCTTTCGATTTCATCGAGGGCCATGTTCAGAATTTCCTCGTGCCAGAAAAATCCGAGGCCGATTTTGCTCCGCAGGCCGCCGCCGCGCGCGCTTCGCTGCGCCCGTTGACAGCGGCGAATTGTTTTCTGCCAGGCGATTTAAAGGTCACCGGCCCATCCGTTGATCCGCTGCGGCTGGCGCGTTATGCGGAGACAACCTTTACGCGTGCGCAGTCCATCGGATTGACGATGATTGTGTTTGGCTCCGGCGGCGCCCGTCAGGTTCCTGACGGCTGGTCGCAGACAAAAGGATTTGAGCAATACGTGGAGGCCTTGCGCATCTGTGGCCCGCTTGCGCAGAAGCACGGGGTGACCCTCGTGGTCGAGCCGTTGAATCGTGGCGAGTGCAACCTGATCAATACGGTGGACGAGGGCGCGGAGGTGGTGCATCGTGCCGGCCAGCCGCATGTCCGTCTGTTGGTGGATATTTTCCATATGCTGCGCAATGACGAGACGCCCGACGCCATCGCGCGCCATGCGGAGCTCATCACGCATTCTCACATCGCGGAAAAAGCGGAACGCACCCAGCCGGGCGCGCATGGTGATGATTTCCGTCCGTTTCTCAGGGCTTTGCGCCAGGCGCATCACTGTCAGAGTCTTGCGCTTGAGTGCAAGTGGGAGCTCGACATCCAGACTGCGCTCGTGCCTTCGCTGGGTGTTCTTCGTCGGCAATTGGCCGACGTGGGTCTTTGATGAATATTACAAATCATTAACCGTATGTTTATTTTTGCTGTGGAGATGGATGCGGCATCAAATAATCTCCTGTCATACGCGTAATGGAACACCCAAGCGCGTCCGGGGGACAACTCCATCTGATTCTTGCTTAAAGAGGCATGGTCGTTAGGGTTTCAGGCTTTGCATGACCCGAGCACTCGGCCATTATACATTGTCTATCGTTCGCGAGCTCGGTGATTTCGCCGCGTTCACGAGTCGATCGTTCACGGCAGCCGTGGGTTCGCGCAAGCTCGGTCGTCGGGTGGTGCGTGCTATTTACGAGCAGGGCGTCCGGTGTGTTCCAGTAATCTTGATCGTCGGACTTTTCACGGGGCTGGTGCTGGGGTTGCAAGGCTACTATGTGCTCAACAAGTTCGGCTCATCGGGACTGCTCGGCACGCTGGTCTCGCTTACGTTGGTGCGTGAATTGGCTCCTGTGCTGGCCGCGTTGATGCTGGTCGGCCAGGCGGGATCGGCGCTGGCCGCCGAGCTGGGCATCCAGCGGAACAGCGAGCAGATCGACGCGCTTGAGACGATGGGTGCGAGTGTCCACGCCTACTTGATTTCACCGCGACTGATCGCCTCGGTATTGGTTTTTCCAATTCAGACGGCGTTTTTCACGCTCATCGGATTGCTCGGGGGCTATCTGTCGGGATCTGTCGTGCTGGCGCTCCAGCCTGGGGTCTATTGGTCAGCGGTTTATCACGCGGTGCATCCCATGGATGTGCGTGAATGCCTGATCAAGGCGGTTGTCTTTGGTTTTCTTACCATCGCGATCTGCGCCTACAACGGCTTCAACGCCCACCGGCGCAAATCTTCCACCGGAGCGCGCGCCGTGAGCGCATCCACCACTCGGGCGGTCGTTCAGTCCAGTATCGTGGTGCTCGCGGCCGACTATATCATCACTTCGTTGCTGGTCTGACCATGTCCACCGCCGTATCCACCGATCCCTTTCTCGACGTCCGCGGCGTGCACAAGCGCTTCGGTGAAAATATCGTGCTCTCGGGTGTTAATCTCGCCGTGCCGCGCGGCAACGTGATCACCGTGCTCGGCAAGAGCGGCACGGGGAAATCCGTCTTCCTCAAGTGTCTGGCCGGCATCGTGCGGCCCGACTCGGGGGAAATCCGGTTTGACGGCCAGTCCTTGAACGCGGGAGATGCGGTTTGTCGGGCGGAGTTTCGCCGGCGGTGCAGCTATCTTTTCCAGAGCAACGCGCTGCTCGACTCGCTCACCGCGCTGGAAAATGTCGCCCTCCCGCTCGAGCAGACGACGCAGATTCCCAATCGCGAGATCCGGGACCGCTGCATGGAGGCCTTGCGGCAGCTCGATCTCGAAAAGCACCGCGACCGGTATCCAAGCCAGCTTTCCGGTGGCATGCAGAAACGCCTCGCTCTTGCCCGGGCCATCGTCACGCGGCCCGAACTCGTGCTTTTTGACGAACCGACCGCCGGACTTGATCCCCTGCGCCGCAACGCCGTGTTTGAGATGATCGTGAAATATCAGCGCCAGTTCGGTTTCACGGCCTTGCTCGTCACGCACGATTTGCCCGAGGCGCTCGTCGCGAGCGACCAGGTGGCGCTGCTTGATGGCGGTCGCATGCGTTTTCAGGGAACGCCCGAGGCCTTTAACGCGTCGGATGACCCGACCGTGCGCGCCTTCCGCGATAGTCCCGGCGAACTTCGCAACACCATTGCGGCACTCCGTCGCGGTGAAAACGTAAACACATCAAATGATTTATGAAGCAGTCAAAACTTGAACTGATTGTCGGCACATTCGTGCTCATCGGCCTGGCTGCGGTGGCCTACCTCGCGCTTAAGATTGGCGCCGGCTCCTTTATGGGCACCGAAACGTATTCGGTTCGCGCCCGTTTTACCAACAGTGGCGGCCTTACCTCCGGGAGTAATGTCCTCATCGCCGGTGTGCCGGTGGGCCGGGTGGGTGTTATCACACTCAACCCCGCCGATTTTAGCGCATTGGTCGAATTGCGTCTTAACAAGACTGTCCGACTTCCTTCCGACACCATTGCCTCCATTAAGACGACCGGGCTGATTGGAGACAAATATGTGGGGCTCGCCCCGGGGTCGGATACGACGTTACTTGCTCCCGACAGTACCATTACCGATACCGAGTCGGCTCTTGATATAGAGTCGCTCATCAGTCGTTTTGCATTTGGCAACGTGGAGAAAAAAGGCAGCAAGTAATTCACCCTATGCGTTCCATCCGTCTTCTGTTTGCCTCCATCGTCAGTTTCGCGGCCCTTTCTGCTGCCACGGTCGTTCAATCCGGCGATCCGCAGCAGGTGCTGCGTAGCGGAATCGATGAAGTGCTCGGCATCGTTTACAGTGGCAAGACCCCCACGCAGCCCTTCTCTGTGCTCGTGCGTCCGGTGCTCGAAAAAAACTTCAGCTTTGATGTCATCACGCGCCGAGCGGTCGGGCCCGGCTGGCGTCAGTTTAGCTTGGCCCAGCAGCAGCGCACCACGGTGCTGTTTACCGAGTTGGTGATCCATACCTATGCCGATCGTTTTGAGGCCGGTGCGCAGCCCGGTATCACCTACGCGGCTCCTGTGGTGCTCGCTCCAAACAAGCGCGAATTGCCGACTACCATTGATTATGCGGGCAAGAAATACGCAGTTGCCTATCGCATGGAGTTGGTTTCCGATCAGTGGCGCATTTGTGATGTGATCATCGAGGGGGTGAGCATGATCTCCAATTACCGCGCCCAGTTTGACCCGATGTTCCAGCATGGTGGGGCAGCGGAGATCATTCGCAGTCTTGAGGAAAAGCTCGTGCAAATCACCGCCGTCAAATGAAAACCCGATCACTTCAAATCTTGTTTTGGCTCGGGTTGATGATCTTGGCATTGCCCCTTGGCCGCGCACAGCAGAATCCCTTGCCTGACGCGGCCGCGAAGGCGGCGGCGGATGAGGATGAATACGCGGTAGTTAAAATCTACGATCCGTTGGAGCCGTTCAACCGGACCATGTTCAAATTCAATGACGGCCTTTATGATTACGTCTTCCAGCCGATATCGAAAGGTTACGTCAAGGTGACGCCGGCTCCGGTCCGCATGGGGTTGGGGAATTTTTTCACGAACTTGAAATTCCCAATTCGGTTTGTGAGCACGCTTCTGCAGGGGAAATTCAAGCATGCGGGGCTCGAGGTGAAAAAATTCTACGTCAACACTGTCGCGGGTTTGGGGGGCTTCATTCGGATTTCTGACGATGTGCCCGATATCGCCAATCTGCCTTCCGAGGATCTCGGCCAGACCTTCGGCGTTTGGGGCATTCATAATGGTCCCTATCTGGTTTTGCCGGTGTTGGGCCCCGGCACGGCGCGCGATACGGTCGGTCTCGTGGGTGACTACTTCCTGAATCCCATGCATTGGAACCAGCTTCAGCATGTGGATGGTTATCATTGGTGGTGGGACACCACGTTGCAGGCGACCGACACGGTCAACTCGCTGCCAGAGTTGCTCAAACTGTACGATGAGGAGAAAAAGGCCGCCCTTGATCCTTATTTGTCCGTGCGCAGCGCTTACATCCAATACCGCGACGCATCTGTGAAGCAGTGAGGTGTGCGTCATCTCTCGTCAAACATCAGTCCGGGATTCAAGGGCGACGGTTTCGCGTTTGCCAACCGGCGGGAGAGATTTTGTGTAGGCACCTATGCGAATAAGCGGCGGAGCAGCGCGGGGCGTCCCGCTTCAAGTGCCCAAGGGGGATGTGGTGCGACCGGCGACGGACGGGATGCGGCAGGCCGTGTTCTCGAGCCTAGCTTCGAGGCTGCCCGGCGCACGCTTTGCCGATTTGTTCGCTGGTAGCGGCGGCTACGGACTGGAGGCATTCAGCCGCGGCGCGGAAGGCGGCGTGTTCGTGGAAAAAAATGCCAAGGCCGTCGTGTGCATCCGGCAAAACATCGTCAGCGTATGCAAGAGCATGAGGCGGCCGGCCGAGACGTTAACGCTTTTGTCCGTTGATGCTCTGACGTGGTTGCCAGTGCCGGGCGAAGAACCCGACTTGGTTTTTATTGATCCTCCTTATGCGATCATTGCCGAGGTGGGGTCGGGACTTTTGGCGCGATTGACCGGAGCGCTTGCGACCAAGGTTGATCCAGTGATCGTTTTTGAAATGCCCGGAGAATTGACGCTTGAGCCGCCGTCGGGGTGGACGTGCGTGAAGCGCCTCGGCAAGGGCGTGCGCCAGCCGACGGTGGCTTTTTTCCGGCGAGTGTGAGGATTTTATCCGAGATGGACGATGGCGAGTGCGGCGACCACTGCCGTCTCGACGCGCAGGACACGCCGGCCGAGGTGAACAAGCGTAAAGCCAGCCGCGCGCAGAGCTTCGCGATCGGTCGGTCCCCAGCCGCGTTCGGGGCCAAAGGCCAGTACGGCCTCCTTTGTTTCCACGCGAAGCGCAGCCGTGGCCTCGTAGTTGTCGAGAGCTAGGCGACTGGCCGAGATGGGCAGGGCGGTGATGGCCGAGGCGAGGGTGCGCGTCCAGGTGACTTTTGGGATGCGTGTGTCAAAGGCTTGGGCGGCACCCGTCAGGCAGTGACGCCGCCATTCGCCGGTCGTCCAGAGCGTGCTGGCGGCGTAGTTGGGATCGGCCCGTTCCGTGGCGACAAAATGGATGCAGGTCGCGCCGAGTGTGGTGGCATCGCGCAGGATGTTGCGTGCGGTCTGTGGACGGGGCAGGCCGATGATTAGAGTGGTTGCCGGTAGTGCGGCGAGCGGCGCACTCCAGACAAAGGTCAGGATGAGCGCGTCGGGCGTGATTGCGGCGAGCGTGGCTTTGCCGAGCGGGCCGTTGACCAAGCCGACGTCGAAGGTATCACTTTCGGCCCGGCCAAGAACATTGAGAATGTGCTGCGCGCGCGGATCGGTGCGCGGGAGCGTCGCGGCGAGTTCGGCCGTCTCGAAGAGAACCAGGTTCACGCGAGGATCGCGTCGATTTGCGCCAGCTCGTCGGAGGTGAAATCGAGGGTGTTGAGGGCGGCGAAGTTATCCTCTAGCTGCGAGACTTTGCTCGCGCCGATGAGGGCGGTGGTGACGCGTGGATCGCGCACGGTCCAAGCAAGCGACATCTGGGCCAGAGACTGACCGCGGGTTTGGGCGATGACGTTCAGCTTTTTGACTTTGGTAAGCACCTCGGGAGTGATGCGGTCGGCCTTAAGGAACCCGTGGGATTTGGCGGCACGGGCATCGACGGGGATGCCGGCGAGATAGCGGTTGGTGAGCAGACCTTGGGCGAGGGGAGAGAAGGGAATGCACCCCATGCCCTCATTGGCGAGGACGTCGAGGAGCGCGGGTTCGATCCACCGGTTGAACATGTTGTAGACCGGCTGATGAATGAGCGTGGGTGTGCCGAGGTCGCGAAGGATACGGGCGGCGCGGGCGGTTTCCTCGGGCTTGTAGTTGGAGAGGCCGACGTAGAGTGCTTTGCCGCTGCGCACGGCGTGGGCGAGCGCCCCCATCGATTCCTCAAGCGGAGTATTTGGGTCCGGCCGATGATGATAAAAAATATCCACGTAATCAAGGCCGAGGCGCTTGAGTGACTGGTCGAGGGAGGAGAGCAGGTATTTGCGCGAACCCCATTCGCCGTAGGGTCCGGCCCACATGTGATAGCCGGCCTTAGTGGCGACGATCAGTTCGTCGCGGTGGGCGGCGAGGTCGGCGCGGAGAATCCTGCCGAAATTTTCCTCAGCGGAGCCGGGAGGGGGACCGTAATTGTTGGCGAGGTCGAAATGGGTGATGCCAAGATCAAAGGCGCGGCGCACGATGACCCGGCCGGTTTCATAAACATCCACGCCGCCAAAATTATGCCAGAGCCCCAGGGAGATCAGGGGAAGCTGGAGACCGGAACGGCCGCAACGGCGGTAAAGGGCCGGCGTATCGTAACGCGTAGGGGAGGGAGAATACATGATGGAAACAATAAAGCAGCGTGGGAAAGGAGTCGGATAGCACAGATGTGGAATCGTGTAACCGCCCTAATACTTGACCAGAAAATCCATGTTTTTGACAAGCGTATCCATTCCAACCGCCACACGAGTCTATTACGATAATCACCCATACATTTAAAATATGAAACGCGTCCTCTTTCTCACAGGTGGCTGGGATGGCCATCATCCTGAAAAAGTTGTCCAGCTCTTCGCCAATGAGCTCCAAGCCCACGGCTTTGAAACCGTGATCGACACCACCTTGGACCGCCTCGCCGATCCCGTAGCCCTCAAGGGTTTCTCCGTCATCTTCCCTTGCTGGACGATGGGCCAGCTCACCCCCGAGCAAAGCAAAGGCCTGCAAGAGGCCGTGCGCTCCGGCGTCGGCCTCGCCGGCGTCCATGGCGGCATGGGCGACGCTTTCCGCGGCAATCTCGACTACGAATGGATGACCGGCGGCCACTTCGTCGGCCACCCGCATGTCGGCGACTACACCGTCAACATCCGTGATTTCGCCAGCCCCATCACCGCCGGGTTGCCAAGCACCTTTGCCTATAAATCCGAACAGTATTACATGATGATGGACCCCGGCGTGCATATTCTCGCCGACACCCTCTATGTTTACGAAGGCCGGGTCGCCGTGATGCCTGTCGCTTGGATCAAAATGTGGGGGCGGGGCCGCATCTTCTACAACGCCCTTGGCCACGCGCCCGAAGAATTCACCAACTTCCTCGCCGCACGTACACTCACCGTTCAAGGCGTTCTCTGGGCCGCTGGCGTGCTCTGATCAACAAGTCTTTCCATGAAGACCTGCAAGAAACCCTCCGAAATCAAAGTCGGTGTCATAGGTTACGGCGGCGCCTTTAACATGGGTCGTCAGCACCTCCAGCAGATGCAGGCCGCCGGCATGACTCCCGTCGCCGTCGCCGAAGTGGACGCCTCCCGTCTGGCTGTTGCCACGCAGGATTTTCCCGGCATCGAGACCTACGTGTCCGTCGCGGCCATGCTGAAAAAATCAGCGGTCAACCTCGTCGTGCTCATCACTCCGCACAACACGCACGCCCCTCTCGCGCTCCAGTGTCTGCGCGCCGGCCGCCACGTCGTCTGCGAAAAACCCCTCGCCATCACCACGAAGGAGGTCGATGCGATGATCACCGCCGCGAAGAAATCCGGGGTGATGCTTTCGACTTATCATAACCGCCATTGGGACGGTCGCATCCTTCAGGCCGTTGACCTCGTCAAGAAACAGAAACTCATCGGCGACATCGTGCGCATCGAGGCTCACATGGGCGGCTATGGCCAGCCTCGCGATTGGTGGCGCACCAGTCGCTCGATTTCCGGAGGCATCCTTTACGACTGGGGAGTTCACCTCCTCGAATATTCCCTCCAGCTCATCGACGCTCCCATCACCGAGGTGGCCGGTTTCGCGCACGAGGGCTTCTGGGCGCCAAAGACCGCTTGGAAGAAAGACACCAACGAGGACGAAGGCTACGCGGTCGTGCGCTTCAAAGGCGGCCAATGGCTCACCTTGGCCGTCACCCAGATTGATTCCAAGGGAAAGGAGGGTTGGCTTGAAGTCACCGGCACCACTGGCACGCTGCTTTTAGATGGAGGCAACTCCAAGCTCTACCAGCACCGGGACGGCCGCGTCATCACCACCCAGCTCCCCAACCCCAAGGACGAAGGCGAACGCTACTACCAAAACGTTCGCGACCACCTTGTGCGCAGGAAGCCCCTCGTGATCACCGCCGAGTGGTCTCGTCGCCCGATCCACATCCTCGACCTTGCTGCCCAAAGCGCTAGGCAAGGCCGTACCTTGCCCGCCAAATACGCCTGATACGTCCGCCAACATCGGGGATGGAAGCGGGGGTAGCAAAGGGGGCTGATGGATTGCGCTGCGTTGCAGCCCACGCCAGCTTGACCAAGTCATGTCTTGCGGGCTCGCCCTAGTCTTCGCTCGCGAACCGACATGGAAAAAGGAAGCCCCTCATGATCCCGACTTCGCCGTGTTGCAGTGATACTTCGATTTTTAACACAGCGTTATTTAAACGACTGTCATATCCGCTCTTTTTTAAATTCCAAGGGATGTACCGTCCGGTTGCGTATTACGTCTGAACCACATTCCTTCACCACACATGAAATTCATCAAATCCGTTCGTCTCGTTCTAGCCCTCATCGTTGGTTTCTTCATTGTCGCCTTCGCCCATGCCGCCGATACGTTCGACCTCGCCAAAGCCAAGGCCGCTTACCCGCTCTCTGCCTGTGTGGTCTCTGGTGAAGCCCTCGTCGCCGGAGACATGGGCCTGCCCATCGATTATGTCTACAAGCAGGAGGGCCAGCCGGACCGCCTTGTGCGCTTCTGTTGCAAGATGTGCATCGGAAAATTCAAGAAAGACCCGGCAAAATACCTAAAAGAAATCGATGCCGTGGCCGCAACGAAGCCAAAAATCAAAGATAGCGCCGCCGGTTGCATGAAATGCCCGATGTAATTAAATAGTGCATCGTTGCGTCCGCGTCGAGATTACCACCGGGGGGCGAGGGCGGCTACAGCGCAACCGGGTGCATACACCGATCAATTTTCAAAGGTCTTCCCACTTGCCAGGGAGAGGAGTTTGCCATAACTTACAAATTGAGTTATTTATAACGAAGCACTGGAGGTGGACGGCCAGCACTCAATCGAGCTGTTGTTCACTCCCGCCATCGACCGGGATATCTCGCCCTATTCCTCAGGCGGATTGCCCAAGCCGGATTCCACCTGCCCGCAGGTGATCCGCGCATCCCCCACCTCCAATCCTTCTAAACCCGAAGATCATATCGCCTCTGCAGCTCGCCTTGGTCCACCCCGGTTGCCGTTTCCTCCATCATCCACTCCCGGCTCGCCGAGCAAGTGATTCCTGACACTCCAGCCTGGAGTCCAATACCATATAGCTGTCGATATCAGACGTTCTCTTGGGAAATTTATCACGTGCATTGCGCCTCGCGAAACTTTTAAAGGATGGTGTCTCACTTTGACATGTCACCCACCCGTCGCCCTTCCCGCCTGCGTCGCAACCTGCAATATTGCCTCTGGGAGGTCATGTTCGGAGTGCCTTCCATGTTTTTGGCGGCGCCCGGCAATGTGGTGATGACGGTTTTACTAACGCGTTACTTCCATTTATCGGTTGCGCGGTTCGGGATTCTGGTGTCGTTGCAGGCGTTGTTCAACGCGCTTCAGGTCGGGGTGATGCCGGCGCTCAACCGGCATTTCACCGCGAAACGCCTGGCTTTGGTGGGTGGTTGGGTGCATTGCGCGACGGTGTTTGCTCTGGTCGGGGTGTTGCCCTTTTTGAGGCAGGATGGTACGCACGGCGTATTTTTCATCCTGATCGGCTTTTTTGCGGTGCAGGCGGCGGCGATGTCCCTGATAGCGGTAAGTTGGACCTCATGGGTGCAGGAGTTTGCGCCGGAGCGTATCCGCGGTAAATATTTTGGACGCCGCAACGCGGCCCAACAGGTGGCAACGGTGGTGTTTTTGATTTTTGTGGGATGGTGGCTGGCGCAAGACGGTGAGGGCGGGGAGAAGGGGTTGTTGTTTGGGTTGGCGATGCTGTTAGGAGGCTCGATGTTGATGCGGGTGAGTTCGTTGTGCATGCAGGGGAAAACCTATTCGCCAGTGGATTTGGCGGTGAAAGCAGGTGATGGCGCGGCCGGCGGAGTGCAGCGGGCGACGAACCGTTCCTGGCAGTGGCAATTGCAACGGATACTGGAGCAGCCGCAGTTTCTGCGTTACCTGTGGTTTGGCGCAGCCTTCGGGTTTACGATCAATCTGATGGGGCCGTTTTTCAACGTGTTTATGCTCGATGTGCTTAGGATGTCGGTATCGCAGGTGACGACGCTGGTGGTGTTGTCGAGCATCACGGGTGCGGCAGCGATGGTGGGCTGGGGGCCGTTTATCGACCGTTACGGCAACCGGCCGGTGATGGTTTTTTGCCTGATCACATGGATGATGAACGGCTATCTGTGGACGGTGACGACGCCGGAGCGGCTTTGGGTACTCTACCTGATGTGGGCCGTGGCCGGTGTATTTGCGGCGGGGTTCATGCAGGGGTTGTTTGGGTTGTTGCTGAAGATCGTGCCGCCTGAGGCGAAAACGACCGCGATCAGCGTGAACATGGCGGTGACGGCACTGCCGGCGACGGTGGCGCCGATCATGGGGGGCTGGTTGCTGGATATGGCGCTGGCGCAGGGGTGGGACAAGCTAACGGTTTACCAGTGGGGCGCGGCAATTTACCATACGCTGATCATGTCCACGGTGATGCTTTTGTTGCGGGTGACCGAGCCGAAGTCGCAGCCGATTTCGCAGTTGGTGGGGGCGATGCGATCCTACCGTAACGTGGTGTCGGTGCTGGGCCTGACCTTTCTGGTAGACTACTTGTTTTATCGTCGCCGGCGAGAGTGATGCCTGGATCTGTCGCTGCGGATGGGAGTGCCGTGTGGTTACTCCGCTCACTTCGATTTCTTGAAAAGCGGCGGCCAGCGCTAAAATTGACAAACCCCGTCCCTTATCTTCACGGTAATGAAGAGCTATGAAACTTGTGTTTATTGGCGGCGGCGCCCATCGCGTGCTCTCCATATCCCGCAGCACACTCGCCCTCCCCGGAGTCCTCGACGCCGGAGAAATCTGCCTCTGTGATCTCAATCTCGCCCGTGCCGAGGCCATGGGCCGCATGCTTCTCAAGACCCCGGAGCAACGTCGTTCCGGATGCCGCGTCACTTGGACTGCGTCTCTCGACGAGGCTCTTCCCGGCGCATCCGTCGTCGCCGTCATCATGCCGGCAACCAGTGCCGAGTTTTTCGACCGCGCCCAATGGGTTTCACTTCGGCACGGTTTCATCAGTTCCGACAACGTCTCGCCCACCGGTTCGTTGTGTGCCGTCAGCATAGCGCCCGTCTTGCTCGACCTTGCTCGACGCATGGAGCGCCACTGCCCCGATGCCTGGCTGATCAACTTCGTTAACCCCGTCGCGGTGATCTCCGGTATGATCAACAATCACACCCGCATCCGCGCCCTTGGTGTCTGCGCCGGTTTTACCAACCACCTTTCGGACATTCCCCGCCTTTTCGGTCGTGATGAAGAAGCCCCCGGGATCGACGTGCTGGTCGCCGGCATCAATCATCTCAGTTATATCGTGAAAGCTTCTTGGAAAGACGGAGATCTTTTCGCCGCACTCGACCGCCACCTCAGCCCCGACTGGCAGCCCCCAGCCCTCCATTCCCGCTGGGATGCCGGCGCCCGCAGCAACATCACCCGCAGCGTCTCCCGCCTCGCCCGCATTTGGCGCGAACTCGGGGTCCTCGTCTTCTCGACCGAAGGTGACGGCATGGACCACCTCATGTATGACGAAGCCGTAGCCGACGCGCGGGAAGCATATCGCGAGCTCGGTGCCGCGGATCTCGCCGCCAGTCTCGCCCGGCGCGCTGCAGCCCGTGCGGACGGTGATCGCACCTTCAATGATTTTCTCGGACGTGATCTCAACGATGCCTTCTGGCGCGACTTCGGCGATACCGACCATCGTTTCCGTCGGCATGATGAAGATATCTTTGTGCGCATCTTCGCCGCCTTCGCGGGTGTGCGTGAGGCTCGGATCGTAACCAGCCGCCCCAACCACGGTGCCATCGCGGGTATCAAAGACCGGCATACGGTCGAATACAGCCAGATTCTTTTCAAAAACGACATCCGTCCGTCATCCTCGGTCCCCCTTGAGATACCCGATGTCGTCCACGGGCTCGCCGCCGGCCTCGCAGCCCACCAGACCCTTCTCGGCGACGCCTTGGCCACTGATGACCCACGCCAACTCGCCCATGCTCTCGTTTCGTATCCGGTAAAACCTTATTCACGTGAACTCCGCTCGCTCTATCGGGAATTGCTCGGCCTGAGAGGGGGCCGCTTCTCGCCCGGCGCGCTCCGAGTTGTCGACGAGCTGTGATCGCACGACGATCACGACTCCCCTCCGGCTGCTCTCTCACGCCGGAATGAGCTCTGCCAACTTGCGCCGCGCTCGGTTGACCCTTTTTAGACGTCCTCCCGGAGGGGCCGGTAACCGCCGGAATTGTTGGAATGGGTGGGGAGAAACCCTGGAATGGGTCAATCCACCGCGGCGGGTGAGATGGGTGCATTAAACAAAAAGGCCCATGCATTGGTTGTGCACGGGCCTTGCAGCGATCGAGCATGGGGCTCGAGGCGAATGGATCAGGGCGTCACTGGGTCGCCAAGGTTGCGCCGGCGAGGTCGGGTTTGGTCAGCGCCCAGGTAACGCCAACGGCGAGATTCGAGGTGGCCGTGACGGCGGCGGATGTGAACGTCGCGGCGGTCTCGGTCGGCGTGGCCGTGTAGGATCGGTAGGCGGTCGGCTGCTTGTGCGCGGTGCGGGCGGCGGCGTCCTTGTAGAAGGTCACCGTGACCGTGGCAGTCGCCCCAGTGGTAGGACTGTAACGATACATCGGCGCGGACACGAGGCGGTGGCCGCGGCGGTCGGCGTGGGCTCGATGGTGCGCGGCGGCACCGGTCTGCGGCCCGGCATCAAGAACCCTTTCGCCCGGCGGGAGACCGTCCGCCGCAACGCAGTTTAACCCAACCGGAGAAACCACACCATGTCACTCTATACCCAAGTCCAACAGAAGATCCTAAGCTGGATTCCCACCAAGAAGGTCACGCTTTTCAACAATCGGGCGATGCTCAACGAGATCGCCAGCACGCTCGACGTCGATCGCCTGGCGGACATCCTGCGGGCGGCCGAGACGGGGGATTGCGCGCTGCTTTTCGCGCTGTATCGCGACATCATCCTGACCCATTCGCACCTGCAGGGGCGTTTCGCGGAGCGCAAGGAGGCGGTGATGGGCGACACGCTCAACATCCAGCCGTTCGACAAGGCCAACGCCGACGACGTGGCCGCCGCCAAGGTGGTCGATGCGCAGATCAAGGGGCTGCAGGGCTGGGAAACCGCGTGCATGCACCTGCTCGACTCGATGCTCTACCCGGTGGCGATCGTGGAAAAGGTCTTCAAGCCGGTCGGCAAGGTGGTCGATGGCGTGATGATCGGCTACGAGCTGGCCGAGCTGGCGCCGGTGCCGCACGACCTGCTCGATTTCCGCTACGGCAGGCTGAATATCAAATGCACCAACGACCAGGGATTCCCCACGGGGCAGATTTTCGCGCCGGATTCCGACCGCTACATCATCCATCGCGGGCATACGCTGGGCTTCGCCGACAACTGGGGCGGCCCGATGCGCTCGCTGGTGTTCTGGTGGCTCCTAGGGACGATGTCGCGGGAGTGGTGGAGCCGGTTTCTCGACAAATACGGCACGCCGTTTCTCCTGGGGAAATACGATCAGGCCGACGACGCCTCGCGGACGATCCTCGAACGGGCGTTCAGCCTGGCGACGGTGCTTGGCGGCCTCGCCGTGTCGAAGGAAACCTCGGTCGAGATCATGCAGGCCACCGCGAAGGACAGCGGGGACGCGTTCGACAAGTTCCGCCGGGCGGCCAACGAGGAGATCAGCAAGCTCATCCTCGGGCAGACGCTCAGCTCGGACGCCAAGGGAGGCGGGTTGAGCGACGGCGGGGCGACCGACCAGGCGGAGGTCCGCCAGGATAAGCGCCAGTCCGACGCCCGGAGGCTGGGCGCGACGCTGAAGTTCCAGCTTTTCGGCGACATCATCCGTTACAACGGCCTCAAGGGCCGGGCGCCCATGGCGATCTGGGGCGCGGTCTCGCTCGCGGAGATCACGGCGACGGCCACCTGGCTGGCGTCGCTCAAATCGGGCGGGCTCCGGGTGGGCGACGCGGGCATGGACACCCTTTCGGAGCGTTTCGGCATGCCGATCGAGCGCGATCCGGCGCCGGCGGCCCCCGCGGCGGGCGGTTTTGGCGGAGGGGGTGGGACATTCCCGATGTCCGTGCAGATCCACAGCGCCGACGGACGGATCGGAAAGGCCGACGCCGCCAACCAGGCGATCCTGCGCAGCGGCGGTGCACGCCTGGCGCGTGCCCTGGGCACGACCTATGCACCGCTCGAGGCGTTGATCGCGACCGCGGCATCGCCGGCGGAGGCGCTCGACCGCATCGAGACCTACTGCGCGAGCCTCGACGTGGTCACGGCGGCCGAGATCATCGAGCAAAGCCTGGCGGCGTTTGCCGCAAATGGGTCGGCGGCGGCGACGAGCTGACCCATTCCATCTATTTATAGGGTCTTACGAGGCCGGCTTCCGAGAAATACTTGGAATGCCGGCCTTATTATTTCCGTAAGGTGCGTATCATCGCGAGTTGCACCAGATCGCACCAAATCAAACCTATTCCAACTATATCTCCCCTCTGAGGGGCGGTTGGTGACGAATGGGTGAAAGCAGGATTTTTGTGGCGTCGGGTTTCCGGCCCGCTGTAAGTTTGTCGCCCACTTTTATGAAGAAAGCCAAGCTCCACAAGCGCCCTGAGGATATCAACGCTAAGCTTGCCTTCAAAAAAGGCCCGATCTCGCAGTTCATCGCGCATAACTATCGTCACTTTAATGCCGCTGCACTGCTTGACTCTGCCAAGGGCTACGAGGCTCACCTCAAGGCGGGCGGAACAATGCTCGTCACTCTTGCCGGAGCCATGTCGACAGCCGAGCTCGGCCTCACGCTCGCCGAGATGATCCGCGCCGACAAGGTCCACGCCATCGTCTGCACCGGCGCCAACCTCGAGGAAGACATCTTCAACCTCGTCGCCCACGACTACTACGAGCGCGTCCCTGGCTATCGCGATCTCACCGCCGCCGACGAGCAGGCGCTGCTCGACCGCCACATGAACCGTGTGACCGACACGTGCATCCCCGAGGGCGAGGCCATGCGTCGCATCGAGGCCGCCGTCGCCGAGGAGTGGCTGGCTGCCGATCAGTCCGGCCAGCGCTTTTTCCCGCACGAGTTCATGTATAAGATTCTTCGCTCCGGTAAGCTGAAAAAAATGTATCAGATCGACCCGAAGAACTCCTGGATACTTGCCGCCAGCGAGAAGAACCTCCCGATCATCGTTCCCGGCTGGGAAGACGCCACGCTGGGCAACATGTTTGCCGGTCGCGTCATCACCGGCGAGATCAAGAACGTCCACACCGTGCGCACCGGCATCGAATACATGACTGTGCTTGCCGAGTGGTATACGAAGACCGCCAAGCGCCTCAAAAACGGCGAAGGCTCGATCGGCTTCTTTCAGATCGGCGGCGGTATTGCCGGTGATTTTCCAATCTGCGTTGTCCCGATGCTGCATCAGGATCTTGGTCGCCGCGAAGTGCCGCTTTGGGGCTATTTCTCGCAGATCAGCGACTCGACCACAAGCTATGGCAGCTACTCCGGCGCGGTGCCGAATGAGAAGATCACCTGGGGCAAGCTCGGCCAGAAGACCCCGAAGTTCATCATCGAGAGCGACGCGACGATCGTGGCCCCGCTGATCTTCAGCTGGGTGCTCGGCAAGTAAGAGATCGGGTTGAAAAGCAAAGGCGCGACGGATCCAACCAAGGTTTCAAATCAAAGCCGCACCGTTATGTGTGCGGCTTTTAAAGCGATCCGCTTGATCAAACCCAACCCGCTTTGTCGTTCTTACGCTCCGGCTAGTTTCATGAAGCGGTTGGCGATCGCCAGCGCGGGATCAAGCGGGACATTAGCCCGCATGACGTCCGTCGGGATGCCGATGGCTGGAGCTGAGCGCAGTTTTTTGCCTGCAAATTGCGGAAGATAGCGGCTCTCCGCATCGAGCATTTCAGCGACCATCTCGCGGATTTCACGCAAGGTGAGGACAGAGGCCGTGAGCGGATCGATCGCCACGGCGTTCATCACCAACTCAGGATCGCCGGTTCGGCTGGCTTCCACCGTGAGCCCCTGCACCAAAACATTGGTCATGTTCAACGCTGCGCATTGAACGGGCAGGTCGCCCAATACAGTCGGATGCAGGCCGAGGCGATCCACGTAGATGGGAACCTCCACGCAACAGCCGTTGGGCAGGTTGTTGATGTAGCCGTCGTTGCGGACGTTGCCATTGAGCCGGAAAATCCGGCCGGTCTCCTTGGCCTCGATGATGTGCGAGCAATATTCAGCACTGCGTGGGCCGAGTTCGGTGGTCTCCAGCGAAAGCGGATCGGTCTTGGCGAACTTCTCCGCCAGCATGGCGCAGTATTTGTAATAGGCGCCGGACTCGCCGCCGAAGGACGGCTCGTCGCAATACGTCTTGAGCGCTTTTTGGTTCTTTCGGAAATAGGGGAGATATTCGGAGAGATGGCCGGTGCTCTCGGTCATGAAATAGCCGAAGTGCCGCATGACCTCCGCCCGCACCTTCTCGTTCACATAGTAACCGGGCTTTTCGAAGTTCTCTTTTAGCGTCGGGTAGAGGTCGCGGCCCTGATGCTCCAGTTTGAGGAACCACGCCATATGGTTGATGCCGCCCGCCACAAAATCTATCTCGTCCTTGGGCACACCAGTGTAACTGGCGATGAGGTCCATCGTGGTCTGTACGCCATGGCAGAGCCCGACGAATTGCAGGCCGGGCACCTGCCCCAGCGCCCAGCAACACATCGCCATGGGATTGGCATAGTTGAACAGAATGGCGTTCGGGCACAGCTCGCGCATGTCTCGGGCGATCTCAAGCAGCGCCGGGATGTGACGGAGCGCCCGAAAGATTCCGCCGGGTCCCATCGTATCACCGATGCATTGATCGATCCCGTATTTGAGCGGGATTTCATAATCCTGTCGGAACTCATCGACCCCGCCCGCCTGAATCATGACGACGACATAGTCGGCGCCCTTGAGCGCTTCGCGGCGATCAGTGGTGGCATTCACGGTCGCGGCAAGCCCGTTGTCGCGGATCATCCGACTGACGAACTGATGCATCTTATCCAGACGCGTGTGCGTGCGTGCCATCAGGCTGAACTCCGCGCCCGCGAGGGCGGGCGTGGCGAGGAAGTCCGACATCAGAGTTTTGCAGAAAACGAGGCTTCCTGCGCCGATCATCGCGATCTTGGGCATGTTTTTTGGGATATTAAGGATTTCGAACTTACGAGATCAACGGCATTTCTTTCATGCCGTCACCTTCGTTGTAGTAGATGGCGAGGCCCTCCTTGCCGGGCGCGATCACATCGAGCCGGCCGTTGCCCGTGAGATCGGCAACGGCGAAGGAAATGCCGAGCCCGTGGCCGGAGCCGAACGGGCCAAAGTCGCCGATGATTTTGGCGAAGCCTTCGCCCGTCCATTTGTAGATATACCAACCAACCGGATCAAAAAGCCCGGGCTCGTTGTGCGGATGGGCGCGGAAGCGCTTGCCGGTGACGAGTTCGCATTTCCCGTCGTTGTCGATGTCCACCCACTGCAAGTCGTGAAACTGACTGCTGAAGGGATCGATCGGATGCTGCGTCCAGATGCGGGAACCGTTGCCTTTCTGGGCCTGCGTCCAATATGCAAGCCCGTAGCCGTGGCCCTGGCCGACGATCAACTCGCTCACGCCGTCGCCGTTCAAGTCGACGACCAGAATCGGAACCCCGGCGCCCCAGGGAAACTCGAATTCAGGATGCCAGATCCACTCGTCTTCGTAGGGATTGGGCGGTGCTTCCAGCCACCCGTTGGCAAAGATGAAATCACCGCGTCCGTTGCCGGTCACATCGCCGAAACCGAGTCCATGGCCTTGTTTATCGTTTTCGCGTCCGGCGAATTTCAGTTTGTGTGCGTCAAATTTTCCAGTGCCGCGTCCGTTGGCGTCACGGATCAATTTGTAAACCACGAGCGGATGATTCGGCGTGTTGGGAACAAGTTCCAACTCGCCGTCTCCATCGATGTCCCAAGCGCGGGTGGTCTCGATGTTGCCGGTTTCGGCAATGATGTGTTCCGGCCACAGCTTGCCGGAAACGCCGGGATTTTCCCGCCAGCGCAGGGTGCCGCCCCACCAACCGCCCGTGACGAAATCGATGCGCCCGTCCCCGTTGATGTCCATCGAGATGGTTGAGAAATCGTCAAAATAATCTCCCTGCGGTTCGAGGTTCGCCAGACGGTATTGTTTCTTGAAATCAGGCCCCTCATACCAGAACGCCCCGCTGACGATGTCGGGAATGCCGTCGCCATTCACGTCGAAAACCCCCGTGCTTTCGAAGCGTTCCGCCGAGAGGATTTGTTTTCTGAATTGGAGTGCCATGATCAGGATGCTCCCAGCATGCGGATATAGTCGCGGGCCATGCGAATGTCTTCAAGGGCGTCCGCCGCGAGGCAGGGTGCGGGCGCCTCGCCACGCACCGCTTTGATGAAAGCGATCGCCTGGGCGCGCATCGCGTGAACCCACGGCATCTGCGGTTGCAGCAGGACGGGCGTGGCGTCGTTGCCTGGGTCTTTGAACACCTCGACCGTGCCTGCGCGGTTGTGGGCGAGCGGAGCGGGCAGCGACAGTTTCACATACCCGTGATCAAAGCCGATCAGCGCCGTTTCCTGCCAGTCGATCGACGTGGTGTAGGCCGCCATCTCCAACGTGCAGGGGACGCCGCTCGCGCTGTGCGCGATCAACAACACTTTCGCCGGATCGGCATAGGTGACTTTGCACGCTTCGCCGACGAGGTGCCGCATGAGGTTTATCTGGTGAATGTAGTAATTAACGAACGCCTCGTAGCTCTGTGCGGTCGCTTTGTCCATGTCGCGAGGCTTTGGGTCTTCGGCGAGGACGGGTGAAGTTTCAGTGGTGCCGATGTAGTCGTTGAAGCCTCCGGCGATCCAGTCGCCTGGCGGCATCGAGAGGCGCACATAACGCAACTTGCCGAGCTCGCCGGATTGCTTGAGCTCGTCGATGGCCTTCTTTGCGTAGACCGTGGCCGGGTCGCTGCGCTTGTGGTAACCCACCATGAGCCACGTTTTGTTCGCCGCGACCGTTTCGACGATGCGCTCGCCGACCTCGACGGAGGCCGCGATCGGTTTTTCGGTGAAAAGCGGCACGCCCGCCTTGGCCAGTTCCGACACGATGAGTCCGTGACGCGAAAATTGCTGAGACGCCACGATGGCGTCGATTTTTTCGCGACCGAGCATTTCGGCGAAGTCGCCATAGACGCGAGGCACGCCGAACTTGCGGGCGACTGCCTCGCCGAGTTGCGGACGCAGCTCCGAGAGGGCGACGACTTCGCAGTCGTTACGGAGAGAGGCGTAGTTTCTCAGGTGGGCGGCCTGGCCCATCATGCCTACGCCAACGAAGGCGACACGGATCTTTGGGGAAGGGGACATATGGTAACGCTACCAGCAATCGGGGCTGGCGTGAATGGCGGTGGTTGCCAAAACTTGTCGGATATTGCTCATGATCGGTTCTACGCATGAATTCTTGATGGGGGGCGAAATCCGTCCCGATGCCCGCTGGCATATGCCTTGGCACAGCCACGGCGTGCATGAGTTGATCATCGTGCTCGGCGGGCGGATATTCCTCGAAACCGCGGAGAAAACTGTCCGCGCCGAGGCGGGAGACCTGCTGTTTTACCGGGCGGGTTGCGCACATCAGGAAACATCGGACCGCAAGGATCCGGTGAACACGCTCTTCCTCTCGTTCAAGGCGGATGAGGACCGGACGGCGGCGCTGGCTTTGCGCACCCACGATGCCGACGGGCGCGTTCGCCAGATGGCGGGCTGGCTGGTGCGCGATCACGAGGCTGGCTGCACGGCGGAGCAACTAGCGCCGTTGCTGGATGCGGTGCTGATTGAGGTGAAGCGGCTATGCTCGTCGCCGCCCGATCCCTGGCTCGCTGAAATCCGCCAGCATATGCAGCGACACCACGCCTGTCCGCTTTACTTGGACGATCTTGCCCGTCGCATGGGCATGAGCAAATTCGCGTTTGTGCGTAAATTCAAACGCCTCAACGGACGCACGCCGATGCAGGAGTTGCAGCGTATCCGCCTGAATCAGGCCCGAGCGATGATGCTGGTCTCGAATCAGCCGGTGAAGGCGATCGCCGCCGCCGTGGGCCTCAATGACGAGTATCAGCTTTCCAAACTTTTCCGCCGGCACTTCCGCCTATCGCCGCGTGAACTTCGCACGCGGCTGACAAGGTGTCCCGCAGGCTGAGCCAAGCCAGCGGGACGCACAAGTGAGCGGGCTCGGGGCTTACTTTGTCGTCGCGGTTTTGATCACCGTGTTTACGGCGGCGGTGGACAGATCGTTGCGGGAGAGTTTGATCGTGGCCGTCGATTGGAAGAGGTCCGGCAGATCACGCCATTGGGTGTTGGCGGTGCCGAGCTGACGACCGTTGATAGCATACCCTGTCGTTATAACTTCGACCTTTGGGCGATTTTTCGGCCTCCCCGACTACGGCACGCGTTTCCCTCCGCAGACGACCCAATCGACCGGATTGCCGCCCAGATCGTAGGCCAGCAGGCGTTCATCGCGATGCTGCAGGAGAATCAAATCCGCGCGCCGTCCCGGCTCGATCGTGCCGCGGTCGTTCAAGCCAAGCACCGCCGCCGCGTTGACCGTGCAGGCGGTGATCGCCTCAGCGAGCGTCAGGCCGCCGTAACGCACCGCCAACGCGATCACCAGCGGCATGGAATGCGTCGGGGCCGTGCCGGGGTTGTAGTTGCTCGCCAATGCGATCAACCCGCCGCTGTCCACGAACGCCCCGGCTTTTGCATAACGTCCGCCCGTGTGCAGGGCCGTCGCGGGCAGCATGACGCCAAAGGTGTCGCTTGTCGCAAGTGCGAGGAGATCGGCCTTGGTCGCGGCCTCGAGATGATCGATGCTGCGAGCATGCAGTCGCAGGGCCTCGGGCACCATTCCGGTGGAGCCAAACTGGTCGGTATGCACTCGCAACGCCAAGCCGTGTTTGCCGGCCCGCTCAAACAGCCGCACGCACGCCTCGACCGGCCAGGCGCCTTCGCCGCAACGTGCGTCAATCGTGATGCCGGGAAACTCGTGCCACACCGCGGGCAACATCTCGCGCACGACCATCCGGGTGTAGAGAGCCGGATCACCGTCGATCGCGCCGCCCAGCAACGCGGTTGGCACCACCGTGCCTGGCCACTCCTGCGCCGCACGCTGAATGGCGTGCAACATCTTTAATTCCGCTTCGATGGAGAGCCCGTAGCCGCTTTTCACCTCCGCGGTGGTCGTGCCTCCGGCGAGCATCGAATCGAGCCGCGTGCGCAGGCCGGCGGCGAGTTGCTTGCGCGTCGCCTCGCGCACCGCCCGCACGGTGGAATGGAGTCCACCGCCTTTTTTCTTGAGTTCGGCCTGGGTGGTGCCGCCCAACTGCCGCTCCCATTCGTCGAGCCGGTCGCCGGTCCAACAGGCGTGCGTGTGGCAATCGACAAATCCGGGCATGAGCACTTGGCCGTCGGCCTCGATCACCTCGACGTCGGTCGGCACCGGCAGTTCCGTGCCCACCGCCGCGATCTTGCCGTCCCGCACCAGCACATCTCCCCGTGCGATCACTCCGAGCTCGCGCAAAGCCGCGCCGCGTCGCGGACGCACCCCCCCCGTCAAATTTGAATCGGCGCCCGGTTGAGCCAGGGTCAGGATGCGTGCGTGGCGGATGAGCAAACTCATTGAGGTTTCTATCCTGTGCGAAGATGAGGTCGCAGGAAAGCGCGAAACCATCCCGCCGTCGGAGCGTGATTGCGGTGGCAATCGCTCAACAATATCGCTCCGCGCTTTGTTTTTGTGCCGTTAATTGGTTTCATGGTGACCTAACTCCCATGTCCAACGCCCTCGCCGCCACCCAGTCGCCCTATCTGCTGCAACACGCCGACAATCCCGTTGACTGGATGCCATGGGGCGAGGCTGCCTTCGCCAAGGCGCGCGCGGAGCAGAAGCCGATTTTCCTGAGCATCGGCTACTCGACCTGTCACTGGTGCCATGTGATGGCGCACGAGTCGTTTGAGAACACCGACATCGCCGCGCTGCTCAACATCCACTTCGTTTCCATCAAGGTGGATCGCGAGGAGAGGCCCGACGTGGACAAGGTTTACATGGCCTACGTGCAGGCCGTCACCGGGCGCGGCGGCTGGCCGTTGAGCGCGTGGCTCACGCCGGAGCTGAAACCGTTTTTCGGCGGCACCTATTTTCCGCCCGAGGACCGGCACGGGGGCATGGGCTTTCCGTCGGTTCTGCGTGCCATCGCGAAGGGCTGGGAAACCGATCGGGAGAAACTCGTGGCCGAAGCCGACCGCGTGATCGCGACGCTGGTCGAGCATCACGAACAGCGCCCGGCCGATGCCGCGGGCTTGCCCGATCTGCACGACACCGGCGGGGCGGCGTTTGAGCAATGCTTCGAGTATTTCAATAAAACCTTCGACGTGCAAAATGGAGGCTTCGGCGAGGCGCCGAAATTCCCGCGCGCCTCGAATCTCAACTTTCTCTTCCGTGCGGCGGCGATCCAAGGCGTTTCGTCGGAGGCGGGGCGGGCTGCCGTAGAAATAGCCGCGACGACGTTGCAGCGCATGGCCGAGGGCGGCATCCATGACCATGTGGGCGGCGGGTTTCACCGTTACTCGGTGGATGCGGCCTGGTTCGTGCCGCACTTCGAGAAAATGCTCTACGACCAGGCGCAGATCGCGGTGAACGCCCTTGATGCGCACCTCGCCGCCGGCGACGAGCGCTTCGCCTGGATGGCGCGGGACATTTTTGATTATGCGCTGCGCGATCTGGCCGCGCCGTGCGGGGCGTTTTTCTCGGCGGAGGATGCGGATTCTTTGCTGGAACACGGGAAGCCGGAGCACGCCGAGGGCGCGTTTTATGTGTGGACGCGGGCCGAGATCGAGACGGTGCTAAAAAGCGACACGGCGTTCTTCTGTGACCACTTCGGTGTCGCCGCCGAGGGCAATGTGCCGATATCGCTCGATCCGCAAAACGAGTTCACGGGGGAAAATATCCTCAAGCAGCGGCATCCGCTCGGCAAAACAGCGCAGCTTCACGGGCTCACGCCGGCATTTGCGGTCGAGTTATTAGTTTCTTCGTTGGAAAAACTCCGTGCGGTGCGCTTGCGGCGTCCGCGTCCGCACCTCGACGACAAGATAATCACGGCGTGGAACGGTCTGATGATCTCGGCTCTCTCGCGCGGTGCGGTTTCGCCGGCGGAATGTCTGGCCGACAAGCGCGAGTTTTACCGTGAGGCTGCGGTGGGGGCCGCTGAGTTTATGCAACGTGAACTCTACGATGACGGTCGCGGCGTGCTCTACCGTTGTTATCGCCAGGGGTGCGGCGTGAACGAAGGCTTCGCCGAGGATTACGCGTATCTCGTCGCGGGCCTGCTGGATCTTTATGAGGTGACGTTTGATGTGCGCTGGCTCCGGTGGGCGGAACGGTTGCAACAGACGATGGATGCGCTGTTTTGGGATGAAGCGGGCGGCGGCTACTTCAACTCGCGCGCCGATGACGCGAGCATCGTGCTGCGGTTGAAGGAGGACTACGATGGCGCGGAGCCTTCGCCGAACTCGGTGGCGGCGGCGAACCTGCTGCGTCTGGCGGCGATCTTTCATGATGACGCGTTGCGAAGTCGCGCCCGGCGGACGATCGAGGCATTGCGTCCGCGATGGGCGTCGGCACCGCAGGCGTTGCCGGAGCTGTTGTGCGCCATCGAGCGGGCGTTGGACGCGCCTTGCCAAGTGGTGGTGGCGGGCGATCTGCAGAAGGCAGATTTTCAGTCTCTGGTGGCGGTGGTTCGCGAGCGGCTGGGCCCACGGCGGGCTTTGCTTGCGGTGGACGGAGGCGAGGGCCAGCGCTGGCTCGCGGAGCGCGCGCCGTGGCTGGCCGAGATGCGAACACACGGGCCGCAGGCGGCGGCTTACGTGTGCCTTGGTCAGAGTTGTCAGGCGCAGGTGGTCGAGCCGAAGGAGCTGCGTGCGATCTTAGGTGGCTGAAACGAGTCCATGCTCGACGCTTGGTATTCGGGCCTTTAAACCCAAAAGCGTATCTCCTGTGAAAATCCTCGCCGTTGAAGACGATCCCGTAGCCCGTGCGATTCTTCGCCAAGCGCTCATCCGCTTGGGCCACGAGGTCGTGGATGCACGCGATGGTGTGGAGGCCATGAAGATGCTCGAAAAGGAACCGGTGCGCGTGATCGTGAGCGACTGGATGATGCCGGAGATGGATGGGCTGGACTTGTGCCGGGCGGTGCGCGGGCGGGTCCAGGCGGATTACGTTTATTTTATTCTGCTCACCGGCCTGCAAGCCGACGTGAACAATCAGCGCGAGGCCATCGAGGCGGGCGTGGACGATTTCCTGACGAAGCCGCTCGATCTGCAGGAAATCTGGATGCGACTTCGCGTGGCCGAGCGTATTTTGCGTTTTGCGACCGAGGTGCGCCAGTTGGAGGCTTTCTTGCCGATCTGCGGCTACTGCAAAAAAGTGCGCGATGACCAAAACTACTGGCAGCAGATCGAGAGTTATATCAACGAGCGCACGGGGACTGATTTCAGCCACTCCGTGTGCCCCGACTGTTACCAGCGCGTGGTGATGCCAGAGTTGGAAAAACTGCGCGCGGCGGCAGATAAGCCTCCGACCAAACCTCATGTCGAGCGAACGAATTGATCGTCTGGAAGAGCGTCTTGCCTGGCTTCAGCGCCATGTGACCGAGCAGGATAAGGTGATGCTCGAACTGGGCGACGAACTGGCCCGCCTTCGCGTTGAACTGATGGCCCTGCGCAGCCGGCAATCAGGCGGCGAGTTGGGGGACGCCATGCAGGCCGATGAACGGCCCCCGCATTATTGACCGCCGTTTAGGGGTTGGCCAACGGCTTCAGCGCGAGATTGCCCCGGCTGCCGGTTTTGTAGGTCACGGTATCTTCCTCCCAGACGATCTGGAGCGAGCTTTCCAGTTGATAAGTGGTCTGACTGGGATCGCGTGCGGTGAGATTGCAGACGGTTTTTGCGAGCGCGGCGGGCAACAGAACATCTTGGGTCGCGGTCCCCATCGGAGGCACGCCCATCGCTTCCTTGTCGTTGATATTGCCGACGCGCTGACCGTTCAGCGTGAGCGTGTGACCGGCACTGGAGATGACCAGCGGGATGTTGTTCGTGTTGATGAACCGCAGCGTGAGCACGAGGTTGGCATTCTGTGTTTTGATGTCCGCGATACGCACGGCGATGTGATCGAGCCGGGGAGAGGAACAACCGGTCAGCGAAAGCAGGCCGAGCGTGACGGCAACAAAGGCGAGGGTGCGCGAGAACATGCGCCCCAGCAAAAGAATCTTCTGGAATAGCGCAAACCCGCAGACGCGCTCAAAAAATCGAAAAAGCCTGCGCGCTTTCGATGACGATCCAAGCGGCTCCCGCCGCCAGCGCGACGCCTACCGCCGTGCGGGTGAGTTTTTGGCGGCGCAGGCGGATGTCCTGCCGGTCGGGATGCCGGCGTGAAGCCGAACCGCTAGTGGAGAGAAAACTCACGAATTGAGCGTTGCGAATGACCGTCCTGCTGATGGTGCGGTTGTCCACCCGACCCATGCGGATCGGCGGACGATGGAAAAAATTGAACAACGCGCGCAACATCTGGACTCAATAACTTAAAATTGTAGTGGTTTTTTCAAGAGGGAACTCGCAATTTTCAAACGTTTACTAGTTTTTTGATCCTTTCGTCCGTCATGCACCACTTCCACTACGTTGGTCCCAACCTCCACTGCGAATCCGTCGATCTTGCTGAAATCGCACGACTTTACGGCACGCCAACCTACGTTTACAGCGCCGAAACCATGGCGGATAACTACCGGCGTCTTGCCGAAGGCCTTTCCGGACTGGATCTTCAAATTTGCTATGCGATGAAGGCCAATTCCAACATCGCCCTGCTGCGGCATTTCTCGAATCTCGGCGCGGGCTTCGATCTGGTGGGCGGCGGCGAGATCAAGCGCGTGCTTGCGGCTGGCGCCAACGTGAAGAGCAGCGTCTTCGCTGGCATCGGCAAGACCGAGGCCGAGATCCAGCTCGCCCTCGAAAACGGCATCTTCTCCTTCCACGTGGAAAGCGAACCCGAGCTCGCCCGCATCAATCACGTCGCCGGCAAGCTTGGCGTGAAGGCTCCCATCGCCATCCGCGTGAATCCCGACGTCGACGCGCACACCCACGCCAAGATCACGACCGGCAAGAGCGACAACAAGTTCGGCATTCCGCTCAAGCACGCCGCCGCCGCCTATGAAGCCGCCTCCAAGTATCCCAACCTCACGATCAAGGGCGTGCAGATGCACATCGGCTCGCAGCTCACCTCGGTCGCCCCGTTCATCGAGGCCGTGCGAAAGATCACGCCCTTCGTCGGCGAATTGAAGGCGCTTTACGGCATCACTTATTTTTCCATCGGTGGCGGCATGGGTATCGTTTACAAAGACGCACTCGCCAGCGGCGCCAAAGTTTGGTGGGACGCGCAGCCGGCCGACCAGCGTCCGCTCACGCCCGAGACCTACGCCGCCGCGCTCGTGCCGCTGCTCCAGCCGCTCGGCCTCAAGATCGTGCTTGAGCACGGCCGCTTCATGGTCGGCAACTCCGGTGTGCTGCTGGCCAAGGTCGAACACCTCAAGCGTGGCGCAGGTAAAAACTTCCTCATCGTGGACGCCGCCATGAACGATCTCGTGCGCCCTGCGATGTATGAGAGTTACCACGAGATCGTGCCGCTCCACCGCGACTCCGGGCGCCGCGCGCTCGTGGCCGACGTGGTCGGCCCCATCTGCGAAAGCGGCGACTGTTTTGCCAAGGATCGTCAGCTCCAAGAGGTCGGTGAAGGCGAGTATATCGCCTTCATGAGCGCTGGTGCCTATGGCTACACAATGGCCAGCCGCTACAACACCCGCGCCATGGCCGCCGAGGTGTTGGTCAAGGGCGGCACCTTCGAGCTCATCAATGCCCGCGAAACCTTCGAGCAGCAGATCGCCGGAGAAAAGATTCCGGCGTTTCTGAAATGAGGAACTAATTTATAGGGAGCTCAGGAAATCAGGAATCTCAACGGGTATTCGTCTTATTATAATTTCTTGAGTTTCCCATTCGCGCTTTCTGTGGTCTGTTTCTTGGCATGAATTTCGCCGTTATCGGAGCCGGGGCTTGGGGAACCGCGTTTGCGATCCATCTTTCGCGGCTTGGGCACACCGTAACGCTCGTGCCGCGTCGGTTTGAGCAGGCGCTGGCGCTTGCCTCGACGCGAGAAAACGCGGACTACCTGCCGGGCCTCAAGCTGCCGTCCAGTGTGCAGGTCGGCCACGAACTCACGCCGGTCCTCATGGAGGCCGAGGTGGTGTTGCTGGCGTGTCCGTCGCAGGCCTTGCGCGAAACGTGCGAACGAATCCGCGACAATCTTGGTCTCGCCACCCAACTCAAGCTCATCATCTCGCTCGCCAAGGGGCTCGAACTCGGCACGCACTTGCGGCCGAGCGAAGTCATCACGGCGGTGCTGCCGAATCACGCGGCCGGTTCGCTCACGGGCCCGACGAATGCCGCCGAGGCGGCGCGCGGACGTCCATCGGCGATGGTGTTGGCATCGGCCAAGACGATCGAGGCGCTCACCGAGGTGCAGGCCGCGTTGAGCGGTCCGACACTGCGGGTTTACACGAGCCACGATGTCGCGGGCATCGAGTTCGGCGGCTGTCTGAAAAATGTCTACGCGATCGCCGCAGGTTGCTGCGACGGCCTGAAGCTGGGCGACAACGCCAAGGCGGCCCTTCTCACCCGTGCGCTGGCCGAGATGGTGCGCGTTGGTGTGGCGCTCGGGGCGAAGGCCGACACGTTTTACGGGCTCAGCGGCTTTGGTGATCTGGTGGTGACGTGCAGCGGCACTTGGAGCCGCAATCGCACCTTCGGCCAGCACCTCGGCGAGGGTGCGAAGGCCGCCGATCTCATCGCTGCGAGCAAGTCGGTAGTCGAAGGCTACCGCACGACCGATTCGTTTGCCGGACTGTGCAAGGAGCGCGGCATTGATGCACCGATCCTTGCCGAGACATATCGTATCCTTTACGAAGGCCGAGCTCCAGCGGAGGCACTCGCGGCACTCATGTCGCGTGAACTGAAGCGGGAGTAGGCTGTTCCTTCGCCGGTCGCTGTCTTCAGCGAAACGCCGATGGCGTCACGCCGTTCTGTTGGCGGAAGCGCCGCGCGAAATATCCCGGATCGTCAAATCCTGCTGCGTAGGCGACTTCGCTCACCGTCAGTCGCGGGTCACGCAGCAGCGCTTTTGCCCGCTCAAGGCGAACCGCCGTGCGATATTCCACCGGGGTCACGCCGAACGTGCTCCGGAAAAGTCGGCACAAGTGGGGATAGCTGAACCCCAGCGATCTTAATAGATTCTGGATGCCGGCGGTCGGCCGATCACCACAGCGATCGAGCAGATCTTTGACCGCATGGGCGAGTTGCGTGGAATGGTTGGCGGGTTGTCGTCGTCGATCATCCCGCCAAAGCAAGCGGGTGAGCAATTCCAAAAAAACAGCCCGGCATGTCGCTTGTGCGAGTTGTTCTCCGGTTTGCCAGCGATGAAAGAGCGTCTCCATGATGGGAACGGCAATTCCGTCGGGAGGGCAGGTGCCGTGGAAGATACTAGCAGGAACGGAGGCAGGGGTCTTGATGACGTTTCTTTTATCCGGGCGCTCTGGATAAAAACAATAGCTGGGGCGGGGATGTCGTGTCGTCGGTTCCCAGTCGAAGTGGATGCAATAACGATGCACCCCGTGTGCGCCGGTCGTCGTGACATGAAATGTGTTGGGCGGCACGATGAGATAGTCGCCTGAGCGCAGTTCGTGCATGCGCTGGCCTACCTGCACGGCGCAGGATCCGGCTATGACAACCACAAGTTCATGGTCGTAGAGAAAACGCGCCGGCTCGATCGTGCCGGCCTTCCACTTTCCGCGCCAGATCATATGTATCTGCGGTGCAATACTACTCAGCCACGAGATCATTTTTATCCCATGGTAAGCAGGATTTTCATGTCGTTGAAAGGAGCATGTGTCGGGCAGCGTTGGGGCTGTGAATTCAAAAGCTGTGATTTTTGTTCGACCTGGAGTGGTCGAATTGAACGATGTGCCGCTGCCCAACCTCACCCCTCAGGATATTCTGGTGGAAACCCATGTGAGTGGCGTTTCGGTCGGCACCGAGCGCTGGGCTTGGCTGGGAAAACGCGCCGAACTCCGCTTCCCCAACGTGCCTGGCTACATGGCCGTGGGCCGCGTGCTCGAAGCTGGCGCCGACGCCCGGGGGCGCGGTTACGCTCAGGGTGACTGGGTCTATTATTTTGCAAGCAAGCTGGCGGGCGAGATGGAAGGCGCAAGCTGGATGGCGAGTCATCTCTCCCATGCCGTCGTGGACGTATGCACCGGCGTAGACTGGAACCCCGATAGGCTGGACGTGCATCGCTGCGAAAAACTTCCTGCGGGTCTTGATCCGGCCGCCGCGGCGCTCGCCGGGCTCGGCGGCGTGGCGATGCGAGGCATCGAGATGGCGGTCGTGCCGGCTGGGACCAAGGTCTTGGTGGTCGGTCTTGGCGTGGTCGGCCAGTTCGCCGCGCAAATATGCCGGTTGAAAGGCGCGGAGGTCACGGTAGTTGATCAGGTGGCATCGCGGCTCAAGATCGCCTCCGACAATGGGGCTAACATCGCTATCGACTCTGGCCGTGAAAACCTGGAGGAACGCGCTCGGCTGATCGCGCCGAAGGGTTTCGACATCATCATCGATACATCCAGTTCCGTGCAGGTGGTGAACAGCCTGTTCCCGTTGTTGCGGCTGAGGGGCAAGTTTGTTTTCCAGGGATGGTATCCGCCTCCTTCCGCACTCAATCTGGACACGATGCACGGCCGGTTGCCGACGTGCTTTTTCCCGTGTGCGCACAATGGGGTGGCGGTGCAGGCGGTGTTGCAGTGGATCGCCGATGGCAAGCTCAAGGTGCCGAATCTTGTCACACATCGTGCGAAGCCGGAAGACGCTCCGGAGATCTACCGTATGATCGGTGAGGGATCTGAGGTGTTTCTCGGAATCCTTTTCGACTGGAAGAAATAAAATCAGCTCGGCGAGGTCGCAATTCAGCCTCGTCGGTTTTCCCTATGAAAGCTCTTATTGTCACAGAACCCGGCCGGCTCACGCTGGGTGAACTCTCCTCGCCCAAGCCCGGTCCTTTCGAGGCATTGGTGCGCATTCGCGGCTGCGGCCTATGTGCGACTACTGATCGCGAACTTATCAAAGGTCGCCAGCCCTACCATAAAGATTATCCCGCTGTTCTCGGGCACGAGGGAGTGGGCGAGGTTGTCGAGCTCGGGACGAAGGTATCCTCCTTTAAGGTTGGAGACCTTGTCACGCGGCCGACGGCGATCTGGCCGGGCACGAAGCGCGATGGTCTGGCGAGCGCCTGGGGTGGTTTCGCGGAGTGGGGTATCGTGCGCGACCGGCTGGCCATGGCAGCCGCCGGAGACGCGAGCCTGCTCAACGACTATACTGCGCTACGCCAGCAGATCGTTCCGTCGGGCTTGTCCGTCGCGGATGCGGTGCTATCGATTTCGCTGTCGGAGACGTCGAGCTGGTTTCGCCATTTGCCTCCGGTCGCCGGAAAGACGGTGTGCATTGCGGGCACGGGTATCGCCGGGTTGAGCATGATTCTGTGGAGCGTGTTCGCCGGAGCTGAAAAAATCTTCGTGATCGGCCGCCGCGCGGAGCGGTTGCGGCTCGCCGTCGAGCTTGGTGCGGATCACGGGCTGAATATCAACGATGGTCCGCTGCGTCCGCGTCTCGTGGCGCTCAACGGGGGGCGCGGCGTTGACTTTTTTCTGGAGGCGGTCGGCCAGAGAGATCAGGTGCAGGTGGGCCTTTCGCTGCTGGCACCGGGCGGCTTGGTTGCGATCTATGGGGTTCCCGAGAAACTGGAATACGCGCCGCTTGCCTTGGGCGACGGGCCGGGCTGGGCGGGGGTCGCTCATCTTCCCGCCGAGGAGCATCGCACTCATCGCTGGGTATGCGGGTTGATTAAACGAGGACTGATTCCGACATCGAAACTAATGACCCACCACTGGCCGCTTGCCAGCTTTGCCGAGGCATTTGCCAACGAGCGCGAGGTGGTGAAGGGGTGGCTGCAAATCGATTGATGGCGGTCTCCGAAGTGTCGGTGTCTTTTCCTGACTCATTCTTTACGGTTGTGTGATCGAGAATTGGCAGGGGAACGATAACGATCGGAAGGAACGGCCATTTCAGCGAGCGGGTTGTGTGCGCCAGACCCCACCGAGTACCACCACCGGCCTTTTCGAGGCTTTTAATTCTTGGCCTGATCAATGACGGACACTTGGCCGTCCTTGAAAGTCACGCGCAAGCGTTCTTGAGTGCGGTTTTCGTAAATCGGACGGTAGACTGGCTCGTAATAAATCTTGGTGGCTCCCGTTGAAGGATCCTTGATGGCGACAGGTCGTGATCTTTGGAAGGCATCACCGCGGTATTCCTGCCAGTAGCGGTTGTAGATCCAAACCGCATTCTGCTCTTTGGCGGTGGTCTGGACGCGTTTTTCGTCGGGAAACCCGAGGGCGATGTAAACAGCGTCCATGGTGTCGCCCACGCGAATTTCACCAGATTCGAGCCTGGCCTGCGTGGCGGCATCGAGCGTATTGAAGACGGCGGCTTTCTGTTTCGCCCGGCTTTGGAAGGTGCTGCAGCCGGCGAACGCAAACAGGAGGACTGCGGCGAATAAAAAGAGAGGAAAGCTTCGGGCGTTCATGGGTGTCGGAGGCACGCTACCCCGGTTGTTCCCCGAGGCAAGTCACCCGCTTCATCAGAGGCGGACGTGGCGGAGGCGCAGGGCGTTGGCGACGACGCTGATGGAGCTGAGGCTCATGGCCGCGCCGGCGATCATCGGGCTGAGCAGCCATCCAGTATACGGATACAGGAGACCGGCAGCCACCGGAATGCCGAGGCCGTTGTAGAAGAAAGCGAAAAACAGGTTCTGCCTGATGTTGCCGAGCGTGGCGCGGCTCAGGTGGATGGCTTTTACGAGCGTGCGCAGGTCGCCTTTCACGAGAACGAGACCGGCGCTGTGCATGGCGATGTCGGTGCCGGTGCCCATCGCGATACCGATGTCGGCTGCGGCAAGTGCAGGCGCATCGTTAAGACCGTCCCCGGCAAACGCGACCACTTCGCCGCGCGCCTGATGTTCTCGCACGATCTCCTGCTTGCGTGCCGGGGTGACGCCGGCGTGGAAGCCGTCGAGGTGGAGTTCGCCGGCCACGAATTTGGCGGTGGCTTCGCGGTCGCCGGTGACCATGAAGATTTTGAGGCCGAGCCGGTGAAGTTCTCGGATGGCGTCGGGCGTGGTGGCCTTGATCGGGTCGGTCAGAGCGATGGTGCCGGAAAACGTTCCGTCAAGAGTTACGCCCACAAGCGTCGCTGTTGAAGGCGCGGTGGACGTGCCGGGGGCGCGGCCGATTTGCACAGTGCGTCCATTGATGCGGGCGCTCACGCCTTGACCTGGCTCGGCCTTGAAATCCTGGGTGGGCGCGAGGACAAGGTTGCGTTCCTTGGCGGCGGCGACGAGGGCGCGGGCCAGCGGGTGTTCGCTGGGAGATTCGGCGGCGGCGGCGAGTGCGAGAAGCTCGTTTTCGTTAATGTTTGGCTCGGGGTGGATCGAGGCCACGCGGGGTTTGCCTTCGGTGAGCGTGCCTGTCTTGTCGATAAGGACGGTGGTGGCGGCGACAAGGCGTTCGAGGGCGGCGGCATCTTTTACGAGCACGCCGGTTTGCGCACCGCGGCCGATTCCGGTTACGAGCGATACGGGCGTGGCGAGACCGAGCGCGCAGGGGCAGGCGATGATGAGGACGGCGACGGCGTTCACGAGCGCCGGGATGAGCGCGGGCGCGGGACCAAGCCAAAGCCAGAGCACAAAGGTGAGCGCTGAGATTCCGGCGACGGCGGGCACGAACCAGATGGAGGCGCGGTCGGCGAGACGTTGGATGGGCGCTTCGCTTTCCTGCGCCTCTTCGACGAGACGGATGATTTGCGCGAGGAGCGTGTCGCGACCGATGCGTTCGGCGCGGAAAAGGAATGAGCCGGTGGTGTTGAGCGTGCCGGCGCTGACCTTGGCGCTGATCCGTTTGACGACGGGGTCGGGTTCGCCCGTGAGCATGGCTTCGTCCACGTCGCTGGCGCCGTCGGTGAGCGCGCCGTCCACGGGGATTTTTTCGCCGGGGCGGACGCGGAGCGTGTCATTGACGGCGATGTCGGCGAGAGGAATATCTTCTTCGCGACCGTCGCGGACGCGGTGGGCGGCGGTAGGCGCGAGATCCATCAACGCACGGATGGCGGCGTCGGTGCGGGCGTGGGCGCGTTGCTCCAAGATTTGGCCGAGGAGCACGATGGTCGTGATGAAGGCGGTGGCTTCGAAGTAGAGAGGAACGCCGTGGCCTTGGAGATGCAGAGAGGCCGGGAAATGGTCGCCGAAAAGCACGGCAAACATGCTGTAAAAATACGCCGCACCCGTGCCGGTGACGGTGAGTGTGAACATGTTGGCGTCCTGTTCGCGCAGGGATTTCCACCAGCGGCCGATGAAGAAACGTCCGCTCCAAAAAAACACCGGCGTGGTGAGCGCGAGTTGCAACCAGCCATTGAGTCTGGGCGGCAGGGAATGGAAGACGTGCGGAAACGCCATGCCGCCCATCGCGAGGACAAGCACCGGCAGGGTGAGGGCGAGCGCAACCAAGAAGCGGGGCCGCAGCACGCGTTCATGGGGCAAGCCCATGTAAACGGGTGTGTCGTCGTCGATGCGTGTGGTGTCTTGGGCGGAGTGCATGTCGCGGCAGGATAAAAAAGCCGTCCCTGCGCGGGGACGGCTTGGGACGGGTCAACCGTTCAGAATGATTGCGCAGGCGACCGAGGGAAGGCGACTCATTTCATGTCCATCGAACATCATGAGTCGCAGCATGCGCCGCCGGTGCTTTTACCGGTGGCGGGCGGTGTGGCGGCTTCGAGCGTATTGAAGACGGCGGCTTTCTATTTCGCCCGGCTCTGAAAAGTGTTGCAGCTGTCGAGAAAGAACAGGCCGGACAGAGTAATCAAAAGCACAAGAATGAGCCTGAAATTCATAAACGGTTAAGCTAGGCTAAAACAGAATTTTGAGCGGAGTAAGCAACCTGTCTCCAGGGTATTGTTCATGCCGCCAGCAAGAGGCAAGACAGCTCAAAAAGGAACAAACTATAGTTTCCTCTTTGGAGGTCTTATGGATTTATGAAGTGCGGCACCAATACCCGACAGCTTGCTGCGGTTGGATGAAGACCGCCCGCTGACATCGGGGCAAAGCGATACTTCGCGGTTTGCCTCGGGGCGGGTTTATTTAAAACGCGCCAATGATTATATGGATGAAAGCGAGGATGGTATCAGACGGAGTAGGTGGGCGCGGCAAACTCAGTCCATGCTCACATTTTCAAGCACACTGCGAATCGCCTTGGCGAGGTCGATAAGTTTGTAGGGCTTGGGCACCATGCCCTTGAAACCGTAGGCCTGATAATTGGACATCACTTGATCGCTGGAATAACCGCTTGAGACGATCCCCTTCACTTGCGGATCTATCTTGATAAGCTCGGCCATCGCGGCCTTCCCTCCCATGCCGCCTGGCACCGTGAGATCCATAATGACGAGATCGAACGGCCGTTCACTGCGCCGACCCTCCGCATAAACCCGCACTGTCTCGTCGCCGTCGCACACGGTGGTCACTTCGAACCCCAGACGTTTCAATAACGCCTCAGCGATGGTGCGGATCGGCTCTTCATCGTCCATGAACAGGATACGACCCGTCAGATGGTCGACCGGCGCAGCCGTCTCGTGCAATTCAGGGCGCACACTCGGCTTAGCCGGCAGCCAGAAACGAAACAGCGCCCCATGCCCCAGCTCCGACTCGACCTCGATATGCCCCTGGTGCTTGCGAATGATCGAGTAAACCGTCGCGAGACCGAGACCGCTGCCCGACTGCTTGGTCGTAAAATACGGATCAAAAATATGGGCCAGATGCTCCGGCTTTATCCCCGAGCCGGTGTCGCGGATTTCGACGCAAAGGTAATTGCCGTCCACCAGTGGGCGGGAGGCAGATGCATGCAGACGTTCGTTACGCATCGCGATATGCATGACACCGCCCTCGGGGGTCGCCTGGATCGCGTTAATCACGAGATTTTGCACCACCTGCCCGATCTGTCCCTTGTCCACTTCCGCCGTCCACAGATTGTCGTCAATCGCGAAGTCGCAACGCACTTTCGAGCCGTGCAGGGCGAAATTGGCCGCCTCCCGCACCACCTCGGACAAGCGGACCGCCGAGCGCACCGGCTCGCCACCTCGTGCGAAGGTAAGCAACTGCTGCGTGAGATCACGCGCCCGCATCACGCCGCGCTCGGCGTCTTGCAGCCAGCGGCCGGCTGCCGCCATTACCTGCGAATCCAACATGGCCAAGGTGAGATTACCCATCACGACGGCGAGCAGGTTATTAAAGTCGTGGGCGATGCCACCGGCCAGGATACCGACGGACTCAAGCTTGGAGGCACGCAGGATTTCATTTTCAAGCCGCGCGCTTTCCGTCACGTCACGAAGCACCATCACCGCGCCGATCGCATAGCTTTGCGTGTTATGAATCGGCGCGCAGCGGCCCTCGACCAGATGAGGAACACCTGTGCGGTCCATCAGCACCGTGCTAACGGGAAGCTCGACAACCACATGATCTGCGATCGCCGCTGTCGCAGGCGTAGGCAGGGACTCGTGCGTTTTTTCATGGCGAAGCACGCAAACCTCATCGATCCGTCGGCCAATCGCGAGTTCTTCACTCCAGCCGGTTAGCTGGCTCGCCGCCTCGTTAATGAAAAGCACTTTGCCCTGCATGTCAGTGGTAATCACCCCCTCGACCATGGCCCGCAAGGTCACGCTCAACCGTTCACGCTCGGCGGCAAGTGCCTCCTCTGTGAGCTTGAGACCCGTGAGATCGACGAGCACAATTTGCGTCCAGGCAAAATTCGGTTCACCCTCCAAGGATGGCACCCACCAACGATAAAAAGCCCGGCGCGGCGAACCATCGATGGCGTTGATCACGACTTCGCCCTCGATCGCACGACGCCCCTCCCAGATGGCTCGGCAAAGCGCATGACTGACCTTGAGCATGTCCGCCGTCAAGATGCGCGGCAGCGCCTCGATGGCCTCCTCTTTGCTCTTCGCGTTGATTAAATGAAGCGCTTCACGATTTACATCCACCAGAACAGCTCCGGCGAGAATCCCTTCAAAAAGTCCGGGACGGCTCTGCACATAAGAGTCAAAATCGACCGCCCCCGCCGCTCGTATCTCCTCCACCCAAGCGCGCAACCCGCGTAAATCAAATTCCAGAACGGCCGCCGGGGAATTTTCAAAAAGCACGCGATACCGCTCCTCGGACGAACGCAACGCTTCCTCGGCCCGTTTGCGGACATCAATGTCGGAATGCGCGCCCACCATCCGCTTGGGCTTACCCGCCGAGTCGAAAATCGCACGGGCACGGGAGAGAATCCACTTGTAGCTGCCATCCTTGCAACGCATGCGGAACTCTGCGGAATAATTGTTGCTCCGACCCGAGAGATAATCATCCATCGCCTGCTTCACTCGCCCTACATCCTCGGGATGGATGCGTTCCGAGAACGCTGTGTGAACATCAGGCAACTCGGAGGGGGAAAACCCGATGATCTCCTTCCACCGGTCGGATAGGAAAATCTCCCCAGTAGAGAGATTATGCTCCCAGATACCTGCGTTGATGCTAATGACCGCCAGACGCCAGCGATCTTCGACATCGCGCAGTTTCTCCTCAGTTTCACGGAGAACCCCCAAATCGGTGAAGGCTATCTGCACCCGGGTATGATCGGGACGTCCGTCCTCATGGGGAACGCTCCAATGCATGAGACTATGCCCTGGGCGACCATCGACCCCACGATATCGCAACTCACGAGTCATTTCGGTGGCCCCGTCCCATAATGAGACCAACTGAGCCTCGAACGCACCCACCATCTCGGGTGTTCGGGTTTCGACTATCAGACGAGCGTAGTCAGCCAGATCCTGCACACCGCTCACCCGCAGAACTGTGTGATTGGCCGCGACCACGCGAACCAGCTGGAATTTCTCCTCCAGTATACCCGGATGGGCTGCAAGATACGCATGCAAATCGACAACGCCTTGGCAACGCACGTCGGCCAACCAAGCAACCACGATGGAAAAATCCTCCTCTACGATGGCCACCGGCGTATTTTCAAAAAGATTGCGCATCCGCGCTTCGGATACCCGCAGCGCCTTCGTCTGTTTTCCCACTTGGCTCTGGAGGCGCAGATTGATCCCAAACACCAATAGACTGCCCAGCGCTATCACCGCAAAAACCCCGCCGATCCAGTGAAACCACACCATATCAGGCCCGACCACCGCAAGAGGGATAGCCTCCATGGCGCGGGCGGAAACCACCGTCAGCGCAAAAAGCACCGTTCCGAAGCTCATCGAACGCACGGGGATGATACGTTTCATGCGACTTTCACAAAAGGCGTTTAAACAATCCCCGGCCTGCCTCTTTGTCGAGGCGCAAAGCCGCATACTTGAGGCCGGTCATGATCGACGTCTCATGACAGCGCTTGTCCCACCGACTGGACAACATGCCGGCCCACCGGCTAACCCCGAGCTCGTTTTGATCATGCGTGAGACCGAGTAAACAGGCGCAATGCCCGAAAATCCTCGGGCAAAAACACCTCACGCTGCGCCAAAAACACAGCGGAGCCGGCCTTCCACTCGGCCGCCAGCCGTGCCGCATGGTCATCGGGCGTCCATCCTCGCCAATGCGGACAATCCACGCAATGCGCCCCACTCACCCGTGTAAGATCATAGGCCAGCTCCTGCCGGCGGCAGCGGCCATGCGCATCCGTCTCATGATACGACTCGCGGCACTGCGGATGATCCGGCTGATAACATCCTTTGATGAGCTGCTTCACCAGACCCGCCAGTTCGGATCGCGGCGGCGAAAACACTGCCAGAACGCTGGCAACTCCTTCCTTAACAATATCATCCGGCAACTCGCCGGCCATCGGTGCGCCAACGACCCGACGGATTTCCTCACCCATTGATACAAGGGCGTCGGCCAGTGCACCGAGCGTCATCTCGTCCACAGGCGCAAACTGGTTTTGCGCAAGGAACCGCGCCACCACCCCTGCGATGGTCCCCCGGAAAATATCCCGGTAATTTTCACGGTTCATTGGCGGCCCGGTTGTACTTGGGCAAGCCACTGTTTGAGCGTGGAGGCGTCGCGCAGGAAAGCCTCTGGCTCATCGCCCCTCACGAATTCCAGCAGCGCAAACCGGTCGCCCGGCACCTGCTGCAGCAACGTCAAGAATGCGGCCCAACGCTCGGCCCCATCCGCCAGCGGATGCCGCTCCGCCGCCGTCGGCCACCAATGGAAAACATGCACATTGCCCACGCGAGGCAACACCTCGTCCAGCCCGTGCATACACTCGCCGGTCGTCTCGCCGTTGTGCGGCTGCCAGTTGATCAGGATGTTGGCGTGATCAACTTCCACCATGAGTTTGCTGGCGGACTCGTTCGTGTCGGTGAGCGTGCCGCCGTGAAATTCCAGCGAGACGCTCACCAACGCGCGCGACGCGAGATCGGCGATGCGCCGTAAATCTTGAATGATCTTCCATCGGCCTTCCTCATTGACGCTATCGGAACCCGCTCCGCCGGGCCACACCCGGATTGTCGGCGCCCCCAGTTCCACCGCGGTTTCGAGAACTTGTTCAAAGGAGAATCCCGGGCTCTCGCCCTGGCCGACTCGATAGTAGCTCCCGTAGGCGGCCACGCTCAGGCCGCTCTCCTGGGTGATTTCGCGCACCTCGCGCGCCCGTCCGAGATCGCCGGACGGCACATGAACGTCGCCACTCCACTCGATACCCTTCAGCTCAGCCTGCTTCACCAGCGCGACGATCTCCGCAGGGGAAAGCTTGCGAAACGTGACCGAAACCAATCCGGAGTAGATCATTGCACGAAACAAAACCCTTCGGTTCAGTCCGACAATCACCAAGCGAAGGCGTCGCCAATATTTATCACGTCCAATATGGACTAGCAGTTTCCCTGGCCGTAGTAGGCGCCGGACCCGTGCTTGCGCTTGAAATGTTTATTGAGGAGCTCGCCTTCGATGATCGGAAGCTTCGGTTCGAGCTGGATGGACATCAGCGCCATGTGCGCGATGCACTCGATGGCGACGGCGACTTCGACAGCCTTGGCGACGGTCTTGCCCCAGGTGAAGGGCGCATGGCGGTTGACCAACACGGCCGGGTAATCGGCCGGGTCGAGTTTGCGCTGAGTGAACAGCTCGACGATCACATTGCCCGTCTCCCACTCGTAGGCGCTGCCGCCGATTTCAGCGGGCGTCATTTTTCGGGTGACGGGGACGTTGCCGAAAAAATAGTCGGCGTGCGTGGTGCCGAAGATGGGGATCTCGCGACCGGCCTGGGCGAACGCGGTGGCGTGCGACGAGTGCGTGTGGACCACGCCGCCGATCTCAAAGAACGCGAGGAAGAGGCGGTGGTGCGTGGGCGTGTCAGACGACGGGCGGAGAGAGCCTTCGACCTGTTTTCCGTCGAGGTCGATGAGGACCATATCGGCAGGCTTGAGGTCGGCGTAGGCGACGCCCGAGGGTTTGATCGCGAAGATGCCTTTGGCCCGGTCGATGGCGGAGGCGTTGCCGAAGGTAAGGTTGATCAGGCCCTGCTTGGGCAGGGCAAGATTGGCCTCGTAAGCTTCGCGTTTGAGTTCTTCGAGCATGAGATGAATTTAGGCGAAGGCTCAGGCGCGGAAGCCGTTTTCAAGGTAGTAGAACACCTCGTTGTTGCGGAGGTCCTGCTTGAGCTGGGGCAGGCGCGTGTCGGCGTTGATGAGGCCGGTCTCGATGCCGGCGATGGTGGCGAAGTCTTCGAGCATTTCGGAGGTGACCGAGTAGCTGTAGCCGGTGTGGTGGGCTCCACCAGCGTAGATCCACGAGGCGCAGGCGGTCTTGAAGTCGGGTTTGCACTCCCAGACGGCTCGGGCGACGGGGAGGTTCGGCATTGCGGGAACCTTGATAGCTTTGACCTCGTTGATGAGGAGACGGAAGCGGTTACCCAAGTGGACGAGCGAGGCGTTGAGAGCCTCGCCGGCGGGGGCGTCGAACACGAAGCGCACCGGATCTTCCTTGCCGCCGATACCGAGCGGATGGATTTCGACCTTGGGCTTGCCGGATGCGATGGTCGGGCAGATTTCGAGCATGTGCGCGCCGAGGACCTGGTGGCCCTTGGGCGAGAGATGGTAGGTGTAGTCCTCCATGAAGGAGGTGCCGCCGGGGAGACCGTCGCCCATGACTTTCATCGCGCGGACAAGCGCGGCGGTCTTCCAGTCTCCTTCGCCGCCGAAGCCGTAGCCGGCGGCCATGAGGCGCTGCGTGGCCATGCCGGGGAGTTGGCGTAGGCCGTGGAGATCTTCAAACGTGTCGGTGAAGCCCTTCGCGCCAATGGTCTCCAGAAAAGCCGAGAGGCCGAGTTCGAGGCGGGCGCTGTAGCGGAGCTCCTCGTGGCGATTGCCACCTTTCTTGAGGACGGGGACGACGGTGTAGAGTTTTTCGTAATCGGCGCAGAGGGGGTTAATCGTTTTTTCGGAGATGGCGTTTACCTGCTCAACGAGATCGCCGACGCCGTAGCCGTTGACCTCGAAGCCAAACTTGATTTCGGAGGCGACCTTGTCGCCCTCGGTGACGGCGACGTAGCGCATGTTGTCGCCGAAGCGGGCGAACTTGGCGCCCTGCCAGTCGTGCCAGGCGTGGGTGGCGCGCATCCAGGCGGAGATGCGGTCCTGGACCTCGGTGTCGGACCAGTGGCCGACGACGACCTTGCGGCCGAGGCGAAGGCGCGTGTGAATGAATCCGGCCTCGCGGTCGCCGTGGGCGGCCTGGTTGAGGTTCATGAAGTCCATGTCGATCGTGGACCAAGGGAGGTCGCGATTGAACTGGGTGTGCAGGTGGAGGAACGGCTTCTTGAGCGTGGTGAGTCCGCGTATCCACATCTTGGACGGCGAGAAGGTGTGCATCCAGAGGACGAGGCCGGCGCAGTTGGTGTCGGTGTTGGCCTCGATGCAGACCTTGGAGATTTCCTCGGGGGTGGTGAGGAGGGCCTTGAACTTGAGCGGGAGCGCGAGGCGCTTGGATTTGACGAGACCGTCAACGACGGCCTGGGCGTTGGCGGCGACCTGCTTGAGCGGGCCTGGGCCATAGAGATGCTGCGAACCGCAGACGAACCAGATTTCGGGAGTAGAGAGGTTTACGAGGGACATGAAGAAAGAAGTTGGAGTTGAGGATGAGAGTTGAGAGATCGAAGGATTAGGCGTGGGCGGCGGACTTGATCGCGAGGAGATCTTTCATGACGCGCGAGAGGTCGGCGGATTTGTTGACGCCACCGAAGCTGTCGTGGAGTTGGCGATAGAGCACGTAGAGCTGGTTGTAGATTTTCTGGTTCGCAGCCTTGGGCTTGTAGGCGACACCGGGTTTGAGGCGGGTCATCTTCTTCTGCGCCGTAGCGAAGTCCGGATACGCACCTGCAAGAACGGCGGCGGAGACGGCGGAGCCGAGGGCGCAGGCCTGCGAGGAGCCGGCGAGCAGCATCGTGCAGCCAGTCACGTCGGCGTAGATTTGCATCAGCATCGGGTTTTTCTCAGCGATACCGCCGGCACAGACGACGCGGTCGATGGGCACGCCATATTCCTTGAAGCGCTCGATGATGGCGCGGGCGCCGAAGCCCGTGGCCTCGATCAAGGCGCGGTAGAGTTCGGCCTTCGTGGTGTAGAGCGTGGTACCGAGGGTGAGTCCGGTGAGGAGCGGATCGACGAGGACGGTACGGTTGCCGTTGTTCCAGTCGAGCGAGAGGATGCCGGACTGACCGGGCTTCAGTTTCGCGGCTTCGGCGGTGAGCTTGGCGTGGAGTTTCACATCGCCGAGCACACCTTCGACGAACCACTTGAAGATGTCGCCAACGGCGGACTGGCCGGCCTCGAGTCCATAATAGCCGGGGAGGATGGCGCCTTTGACGATACCGCAGATGCCGGGGATATCGGCCACGGTCTTGTTAGCCGAGACTACGCCGCAATCGCAGGTGGACGTGCCGATGACCTTGACGAGGGTGCCCTCGGTGACGCCAGAGCCAATGGCTCCGTAGTGGACATCCATCTCGCCGATGGCGATCGGGATGCCGGCGGGGAGGCCGAGTTTTTCGGCCCATTCACCGCAGAGCGTGCCGGCGGACGCGGTGGCATCGTAGGCCTTTTCATAAAGGCGATCACGCAGATCGGCGAGTGAGGGGTCGAGCTGCGCCAGGAATTCCTTGTCGGGCAAACCACCCCAATCGTCGGCGTAGAGTGCCTTGTGGCCTGCGCAGCAGACGCCTCGCTTGACGGCCTTCGGGTCTTTGATGCCGGCAAGGACGGAGGGGATCCAATCGGCGAGCTCGACCCACGAGTAGGCGGCGGCGAAAACCTTTGGGGCGGTGTGTCGGCAGTGGAGAATCTTCGACCAGAACCACTCGGAGGAATAGGTGTTGCCGCACTTGGCGATGAACTGCGGGCGGATCTTCGCGGCGAGCGCGGTGATCTCGGCGGCCTCCTTCACGCCGGTGTGATCTTTCCAAAGCCAGCAGTGGGCGGCGAGGTTGCCAGACCACTTTTTCTGGAGCGCAAGCGGGGTGTTGGAGGCATCAACCGGAATCGGGCTGGATCCGGTAGTGTCCACTCCGAGGCCGATCACATGGCGGGCGTCGAAATCCTTGGTCTTCTTCGCCTGGGTGAGGGCCAACTTGATGGATTTTTCGAGGCCGAGGAGATAGTCGGCGGGGTTTTGGCGGGCGAGGTTGTGGTCATTGGGATCGAGAAGCACGCCTTGATGGCCGCTGGGATAATTGACCACGCCAGTGCCGAGTTCGGCACCATCCTTGGTGCGGACGACGAGGGCGCGGACGGAGTTGGTGCCGTAATCAATGCCGATAGTGAACATAGGATGACAGAGGGGTTAAAAGGGAGAGGAGAACCACTAGGCAAATTTTTGCGACTGGTAAACGATAACCTTACTTGACGATAATGCCAAATGGCGTGCGTCACCATGGCGGTGATTGCCGAGTGGGTTTGTTTATCAAAAACGCCGCTTCGCTCGCGCTGCGTCACGACCCGCAGATACCGTGAGGCCACGATCTCGGCTACCAGCGCCTCTCCCCACCAAATCCTTAAAATGTCGAAAATCTCAAATCTTTCATCCAAGCCAGATGGAATCATGATGGAAAATATCTCTGCGGAAGGAACGAAAACAGAGGCGGCATGCCCAAAAACATGGTGTTTGTGCTACAGCACGGCCGATCGAGCGACGTGCGAATTGGCGGGTGACTGCATCCTCCCGATCCCACGCGGCAGCTGGATGCGTTTTGAACTGGCCTCGGGCGGATGTTGGTATGGGCATGGATTTGCCCACCGGCAGCCATATCCGTTGAACGCCGAGCCGATCGTAAATGCCCGGTTTGCCGTCAACAACATCCAGAGCCCCGTCTGGATGTGCTCGGCTGGATATGCGCTGCTCGCCAGCACAACGCAGGAACTGGAGGTCCGCTGCAATGAGCATGGAAGCGGCTGGCTGGAGCTGCGCTGCAGGGAGGCCGACATCACCGTGCAAGTGTTCCGTGGCGACAGTCTGCCGGAAGCACATCAAAAACTGATGCGATTCCTCCACTGGCCGCCTCCAGCGCCGGAGAAGACGCTGCTGGGCGACTCGATCTTTTGCACTTGGACGCAGTATCCGCGCACCATCACGCAGGAGCGCGTCCTCGACATGGCGCGGGAGATTCGCAAGCGGGGCTTTCCCTGTTCGGTCATCACCATCGATGACCGCTGGGAATCCGTTTTTGGCGAGCTGTGCTTCTCCAAGGATTTTCCGACCCCTCGCGCGATGGTGGATGAACTCCACCGCATGGGTTTTCGTGTTTTGCTTTGGACGACGCCCTTCGTAAACCGCGAAGCGGCCACCTTCCCCGTGTTGGCCGGGAAATCTCTGCTGGCACCCCGCAAAGACGGAACCGGTCCCTCCCTCTTTAAGTGGTGGGGCGGAACCGCCGGCATCGTCGACATGACCAACCCGCAGGCTCGCGACTGGTATCGTGCGCAGCTCCTGCGGCTGAAAAACGAAATCGGCGTGGACGGCTTCAAAATCGACGGCGGCGACGCCAAGTATCAGCCGGATATCGCGCAGACCGCCTGGTATGAAAACGTGGGACCTTCGGGCTACGTCGATCTGCTCCTGTCGTTGTTTGAAGGGATCGCCCCCGGCTGTTGCGAAAGCCGCACCGCCTGGCTTTCCCCCCACCGCAACATTCTCTGGCGCGAAGGCGGTAAGGATTCTCACTGGGGAGTGGACAACGGGCTGCAAGCCATGGTCCAGCTCGGTCTGCACCTCGCGCTGCTTGGTTACGACGTATTGATCCCGGACATGATCCCCGGGCGAATGCAAACGATGGTATCGATACTGCCGCTTCCGAGCGACGAGTTGTTCATTCGATGGACGGAGGCATCGGCGTTCATGCCCATCATGCAGTTCTCCTACTTTCCGTGGAACTACGCGCCAGCCACATCGGCCATCGCGAAGGGCTACGCTGCACTGCACAAAGCCCTTGAGAATTACCTGCATACGCAGGCTCACCATCGCCAGACGCCCCTGCTGCGTCCGTTATGGTATGACTATCCGCACCGGACGGATTTCTACTCCATCGCCGACGAATTCCTGCTTGGCTCCGATATTCTTGCCGCCCCTGTGATGCAAGAAAACCGGGTGGCCCGGGACATTATCCTGCCACCAGGACAATGGCGCGATGCGTGGACCGGCAATACCTATGAACAGGAAAATATCTTCCAACATCCGGCCCCTTGCCCCGGCATTCCCTTGTTTGTGCGGGCCGAATGCACGGAACTTTTTGAAACCGTGAACCGCGTTTTAGCGACCATGCCCCGAGGGTCCATTGCGACGGGAATCATCAGTGCCACCTATGCCTGCGGCCTTGACCGCGATCTCAGTGTGACGGGTTAGGGAAAGACTCAGGCGAAGACGGTGCAGTGGGGTCGTGGTGGGTGGCAAATGCGGAGGTAAAGTAGTCGCTGGTTTTTACGCAGGGGCCGTATGTCAGGATGGGGAATTGAGCATCGCAGGTTTCCGCCTTTTACCCGGACAAAGGGTGCTAAAATTACCCGAGAATGATGGGCGAGCATGAATTACCGGATGAGAAGCGGGCAAGCTGGGCCAGTTCGTCGGCGATTTCCCGGTCGTTTCGGCAGCGGGGCATTTTGTTCTGGCCGCCCCATTTGCCTTTGTTGCGTAGCCAATGTTCAAAGATTCCGGGCATCACGAGCCGCACGAGCGGTGGTTCGAGGCCACCGCCTTTGCGCTTGGCTTCGTAGTCGTCGTTGAGGCGCTGAAGCTCTTCATCAAGCTCGCCCGCGATCACGGGGCCGGTAGGGTTTTCGTGAGTGCCGGGTCGAAGTTCGACCCACCATTCGTGCCGGCCGCGTTTCTGGCCGATGCCCGTGTTAACGAACATCGGGGCGACGTGGAAGTTGGAGATGATCCAGCCGTGGCGTTGGCAAACGGCGAGCAGCGCGTCAGTCACTTCTTTTTCGATCACGTGCTCCCCGAAGGCGCTGAGTTGGAGTCTTGTTCGCCCGACATAGATGAGGCGGGGAATGTCAGTTGAAATAAAGCGCACGATGTCGCCAATGACGTAGCGCGTGAGGCCAGCGGGGGTGGTGAGAACGAGCACGTAGTCGACACCGGTGCGCACATCCGCCAGAGGGACGGTTTTACGGCCGACTTTGAAGAGGTCGATTTCGTTGTAATCGCGCAGGGGTAGAAACTCGAAGAACAGGCCGACGTCAGTCATGAGGCGCAGTCCGAGTGCGGACTCGGCATCTTGCGTGGCGATGAAGCCCTCAGAGGCGGGATAGACCTCGTGAAAGTTGACAGTCGGTCCGAGGGCGGTGCGCAGTTCGCTGGCGAAGGGGCCGACAGGCACGCCGCCATGCACGAGGCATTCAAGGTTTGGCCAGACAGCTTGAAGATAGGATGGACGGATTTTGCCGCTGCTGGCGCGGGCGATGACGGCTTCGGCGAGGATGAGCAGCCAACTGGGGATACCAGCCATCATCGTGATGTCGCGGTTCCAAGTGCGGTCGGCGATGGCCTTGATCTTGGTCGGCCAGTCGGCGATTCGGGCGATCTCGGCACTCGGCTCGTAGAGATGTTTTTCCACCCATCTGGGTAGATTCAGGGCGGTGATGCCGCTGAGATCGCCTGCATAGGCGGGATATTTTGATTCTTCGAGACGGCTGAGAGTGGTGGAGCCGCCAAGGAAGAGCTGTTTGCCATTAAATACGCCTGTGTGGCCGACGCGGGCGGTGTAATAGAGGAGCGAATCGAGGCCAGCCTTGCGGAAATGGGCGATCATGTCCTCGGTGACGGGGAGGAACTTGGTGCGTCCCGCCGTCGTGCCGGAAGAGACCGCGTAAAAACTGCACCGGCCTGGCCAAAGCACGCTTTCCTCGCCGCGTTTCATGCGCTCGATATAGGGCATGAAATCCTCGTAGGTGCGTAGCGGCACCTTGCCTTGGAACTGTTCGTAGGTGATTTTGGCGGTCAGGCCGATTTCCTTTCCGTAGGCGGTGCCGGCCAGTTGAGAGCAAAGGTGAACGAAGGCTTTTTCCTGTGAAGGCACGGCATCGCCGCCATCACGGAGTTTGCGCAGAGTCCGGGAGGTGAGGTAGCTCGCGCCCAGGTTGATCAGGCTTTTAGGTGGTGCCAGCATACGGAAAGACTGGCTTTTAGGCAGCTTGGCCCGAGGCGGAGTCGCAAGCGAATTCACGCGGCGCGGAGAAGCTTACCCATTTTTACCCGAGGTGAAACAGGGGATGGGCGGCGGAACGAGGCAATGGCTGGAACGTCAATATTTTATCCGCCATGGCTGGTCGGATCGGTGTAAACGTAGCCTCGGGCAAGCGTGGTGTAGTCTTCGATCTGGTGGCGTTCCCAAGTAGTGTCGCGACCGAGTTCGACGGCAAGAAGACGCGCGACTAGCGGGGCGGCTTCGATGGAGGCTCGCGCATCAAGGAGGAGCGCACGGGTGCGGCGGGCGAGCACGTCTTCCACAGTGCGCGCCATCTCGTGACGCGCGTGCCAGACGACTTCGCCCAGTTGGTAGGGCAGACGGTCATGGAGCTTCGCAGCGAGCGAGGTATTTTCTCGGATGAGCGTGGCGATGGGAGCGGCATCGGAGCCGTAGGGGCAGAGATTTTTCTCGGAGGCGGGGGAGTCTGTCCAGCCGTGTATCTTAAGCTCCTCCGTTCGGCAGCGGCGATTATCCACGCCGGCGACGGTCTCGGCCTGATCGATCACATCTTCGGCCATTTTGCGGTAGGTGGTCCACTTGCCGCCGGTGATGGTGATGAGGCCGCTTTCGCTGATGACGATGGTGTGATCGCGCGAGAGCGTGGCGGTGCTGCCGCTGTCGCCGGATTTCACGAGTGGACGCAGGCCGGCGAAGATACTGAGAACGTCGGCGTCGGTCGGATGGGCGGCGAGGTATTTGCGGGCGTGCTCCATTATAAAAGAGCGCTCCTCATCAAGCGCACGCGGCTCGATGGAGTGCGCGGACATCGGCGTATCGGTGGTGCCGACAATGACGCAGTCGTGCCACGGCACGGCGAACAGCACTCGTCCGTCGGCCGTCTTGGGAATCATGATGGCGGTTTCGCCGGGGAGAAAACGCTTGGGCAGTACGAGGTGAATACCTTGGCTTACGGCGACGAGGTCGGTGGCGGCGGAGTCGTCATGTCGGCGGATTCCGTCAACGAAGACACCGGTGGCATTGATGACGGCGCGGCCACGGACTTCAAATTCTTCGCCTGTTTCTTGGTCGCGGGCTTTGACGCCGGTGATGATATCGTTGTTTTTGAGAAAACCGGTGACGGAGCAGTGATTGACGAGGGCGGCGCCGAGATCGGTGGCGGTCTGCGCGAGGTTGATGGCGAGGCGTGAATCGTCGAACTGGCCGTCGTGATAAATCACGCCACCGGCGAGGTGCTCGGTCTCGATGGTGGCAATCAGCGCGATGGTTTCTTCGCGGGTAAGGATGCGCGATGGCGCGAGGCCGAGTTTTCCGGCGAGCTGATCATAGACCTTCATGCCGACGCCGTAGAAAGGCCCTTCCCACCAGTGGTAGCTGGGAATGACAAAGGCGAGGTCGTGCACGAGGTGCGGGGCGTTGCGGGTAAGATGGCCGCGTTCGCGGAGCGCCTCGAGAACGAGGGAGATGTTGCCCTGGCGCAGATAACGCACGCCACCGTGGACGAGCTTGGTGGAGCGGCTCGATGTGCCCTTGGCGAAGTCGTCGCGCTCAAGCAATGCGACAGAGTGACCACGCGCGGCGGCATCCACCGCCGCGCCGAGACCGGTGGCTCCGCCGCCGATGACGATGATATCGAATGGCCCGGTGGCATCACGAAGGCGGGCGAGGGAAGTGGCGCGTTGCATGATGGGGGTCAGGCGCGCGTTTCCCAGTTCTTGGCGCGTTCAAGGGCGCGATTCCAGTTGTGGCGCAATGCGGCGATGCCTGTGCGGTCGCTGGCGGGCGCGAAAGTCGTGTCGGCCGCCCAATGCCGGGCGATGTCGTCGCGATCTTGCCAGAAGCTGACCGCAAGGCCGGCGAGATAGGCGGCGCCAAGGGCCGTGGTCTCGATACATTTCGGGCGGACGACGGTGGTGCCAAGAAGATCGGCCTGAAATTGAAGCAGCGGTCGGCTGCGCGAGGCGCCGCCATCGACGCGGAGCTCCTTGAGCGGAAGGCGGCTGTCCTTTTCCATGGCTGCGATGAGGTCGGCGCTTTGGAAGGCGATGGCTTCGAGCGCGGCGCGGCAAAGGTGGGCGCGGTTGGTGCCTCGGGTGATGCCGACGAGCGTGCCGCGTGCATACGGGTCCCAATGAGGCGCACCGAGACCGGTGAAGGCCGGGACGAGGAGAAGGCCGCCGGCGTCGGGCACGGAAGCGGCAAACGCATCGAGTTCGGCGACGTCGCGCACGAGTTGGAGTTCGTCGCGCAGCCACTGGATGACCGCGCCGCCGATGAATACCGAGCCTTCGAGGGCGTAGGTCGTCTTTCCGCCGATACGCCAGGCGACGGTGGTGAGAAGGTTGTTCTGCGAGACCACGGGTTTTTCGCCCGTGTTCATCAGGAGAAAACAACCGGTGCCATAAGTGTTCTTGGCCATTCCGGGAGCGAAACATGCCTGACCGAAAAGCGCGGCCTGCTGGTCGCCGGCGATGCCCGCGATGGGTGCACCTGCGGCGGGCAGGGTGGCGGCAACGCGTCCGTAGATTTCGGAGGAGGATTTGATTTCGGGGAGCATCGCGCGCGGGATGTCGAAGAGCTTGAGCAGCCCGTCGTCCCAATCGCCGGTGTGCAGATTATAGAGGAGCGTTCGGGAGGCGTTGGAGGCGTCGGTGACGTGGATTTTGCCGCCGGTGAGTTGCCACACGAGCCATGAGTCGATGGTGCCAAAGCAGAGCTGACCTTGCTCGGCGCGTGCGCGGACACCGGGAATATTTTCCAACATCCAGCGGAGCTTCGTGCCGGAGAAATAGGGGTCGAGGCGCAGGCCGGTTTTTTGAGCGACGAGGGATTCGGCGCCGTTCATCTTCAGTTGGCCGCAGTAATCGGCGGTGCGGCGATCTTGCCAGACGATCGCGTTGCAAACAGGTCGGCCGGTTGTGCGGTCCCATACGACGGTGGTTTCGCGCTGATTGGTCACACCGACGGCGGCGATGTCGCCGGGGGCAAGGCCGGCTTTGGCGAGGACTTCGGCGGCGGTGGCTCGCTGGCTTGCCCAGATTTCGAGCGGGTCGTGTTCGACCCAGCCGGGCTGGGGGTAGAGCTGGCGGAATTCCTTCTGGACGCTGGCGATGATGGCACCGGCGTGGTCGAATACGATGGCGCGGGAGGACGTGGTGCCTTGATCGAGCGCGAGGATGTGACTGGGTTGGCTCATAGGGATGAGACGGTGAGAGCTTGCGCGTGGGCAGGAGTAGCATTGCGATGCTGTTCCGTCCATGCCCATCCCGCCTGTCATTTACGAAGACGATACGCTCATCGCGTTCGACAAACCCAGCGGCATGCTCGTTGCGCCCGACCGGTGGGACAAATCGCGCGAAAATCTCATGGGCCTCGTGCATGACAAAATGGGGCACGACGTGGCCAACGTGCATCGTATCGATGCCGATACGAGCGGGTTGCTGCTGTGCACGAAGAACAAGGTCGCGCTCGATTATGTGAGTGGACAGTTCCAGTCGAAGACCGTCGGTAAAATTTACCATGCGATTTGCTTGGGGCTGCCTGCGCCGGAGTTGTTCGCTCCGCCCGACGAGGACGAGACGACCGACCTGCCGGCCCCGCTTACGTCGGATGAGTTCTTGGTGAACCGCGATTTGATCGAGGACGAGGCCAACCTCGGGCGGATGCGCACCATCCGGAAAAAAGGGAAGGCGAGCCAGACGATCGTGCGCGTGTTGGAGCGGTTCGAGCGGTTCACGTTTGTCGAATGCCGTCCGCTCACCGGGCGCACGCACCAGATCCGTGTTCATCTCCAGTTTTGCGGGCTGCCGATCCTCAACGATCCGTTTTACGGTGACGGCGTGACGACGCTGATGCTCTCCCAGCTCAAGCGCGGTTACAAAGGGCGTGCGGACGAGAAGCCGCTCATCGGCCGGCTGGCGCTCCACGCGAGCGCGATCATGATCAAGCATCCGGTTACGAAGGCGCCGTTCACGATCCGCACGGGGCTGCCGAATGAATTCGAGGTGGCGCTCAAATACCTGCGGAAGTTTGCGGCGGTGTAGTAGACGCGCGGCAGCTGCGTCAGGAGGGCTTTTGGAACAGATAGTGGCCGACGAGCCATTCGTGGCCGTCGCGGTAGCCCCAAAGTTCGGCGCAGCTCATGTAGAAGACGCGCCAGTAAGACCACCACTTAGTTATGTTGTTGGGGCCGTAAACGTCGGCGAAAATCGGGAGGATCTCGGCTTTATGGGCGTCCATGTTCTGGAGCCAGTACTCAGCGGTCTGTTGGTAGTGGCGTCCGTTGACCTTCCAATCCTGGAGGAGTTTCAGGTCGTCTTGGAAATAGCTGAAGAGGTTGTGGGCGGGCATTTGTCCGCCGGTGAAAAAGTAGCGGCTCATCCAGTCGCTCGGGCCTTGGGATACGAAGTGATAGGAAAACTTGTGGTGGGTGAAGATGTGGGTGAAGAGCAGGCCGCCGGACTTGAGCCAGCGGGCGATGTTGTGGAAGAGGAGTTGGTAATTTTTGAGGTGCTCGAACATCTCGACGGATACGACGCGGTCGAAGCGGTTGGCATCGATGTCGAAGACGTTGATGTCGCAGGTGATGATGGTGAGGTTGGTGAGGCCGCTTTTTTTTGCCTCGGCGTCGATGTGCTCCTTTTGCGTGCGGGAGTTGGAGATGGCGGTGATGCGGGCGCGGGGGAATTTGGCGGCGTTGTAGAGGGCGAGGGAGCCCCAGCCGCAGCCGAGTTCGAGGATTTCCTGGCCGTCGGCGAGCTGGGCGCGTTCGGCGTAGAGGGCGAGCATGTGCTCTTCGGCTTCGTCGAGGGATTCGTTGCCGACGGGGTAGAGGCAGCCGGAATATTTGAGGCGCTTGCCGAGGCAGAATTGGTAGAACGCGGTGGGGACTTCGTAGTGCTGCTCGTTAGCGGCGGCGGTCTGCTCGGCGAGGGGGCGGGTCTTCAGGTCGGCGACGTAGGCGGTCGCGTCGTAGCGCGCGGACTCGTCGCGGATGCGCTGGGCGAGCAGGCGGCGGATGCCGAGGCGGATGGCGGCGTCGGGGAGAAGGTTTTTTTCGAGAAGGCTGTCGATCATGGATGAAAGCGGTGGATCAGGTTTTCGGAAACCAAGGCACGAAGGAGGAGACACGGTTTTGATAATCGCGGTAGGCGTCGCCGCGGGAGCGGATGCTTTGCTCTTCGGTCATGGGGATGCCGGTGACGCGGATGAGGAGGTAGAGCATGGCGGCGGGGCAGAGGATGCTCGTCCAGCCCCAGGGCGAGGCGCAGGCGAATACAAAGTAGGCGACCCAGATGCACCATTCGAAAAAATAGTTAGGATGACGGCTGAAGGCCCAGAGGCCGATGTCGCAGACGCGGCCTTTGTTGGCGGGATTTTTTTTGAAGGCGTTGAGTTGGGCGTCGGCGATGGATTCGCCGATGATGGCGATGAGCCAGAGGATGGCGCCGACGATTTCGAGCGGGTAAAGCTGTGGCGCCGGGTTGCGGGAGGCGAGGAGGAAGGGAAGGCCGAGGATGACGACGGAGAGGGCTTGCTGCTGGAAGAAGACGGCCATTTTTTGCGCGAAGTGGGCGGACCAGCGACGGCGCATTTCTTGGTAGCGGCCGTCTTCTACGGGGTGGTGTCCGATCACGCGGATGTAGAGGTGGGTGCCGAGGCGGAGGCTCCAGAGGGCGGCGAGCGTGGCGATGAGCAGTCGGCGGGGCAGCCAGCCGGGGGCGGCGGCCGCGTAGAAGAGGGCGAGGGCACCGAAGGCGTAGGACCACGCGATGTCCACGATGCCGTAGTTGTCCATGCGCCGGGCGATGGCGTAGATCGCGGCGAACCCGGCGCAGAGCGCGGCGGTGGCGACGAGGACAAGGGCGAGGGTGGACATGGCGGCGGTGGCTCAGGGCTTAGGCGCTCGGAGGGCGGCGAGCTTAGTCATTACGGGTCGCAGAGGGTAATAGATGCCGACAATGATGATCGGCACACTGATGAACCACGCGGTGAAGGCGTGGATGCCGGCCCAGCCGAAGCGCTGGAGGAATTCGCCCAGGGAGGCGTCGCGAAACGTGCGGAACATCTCGCCGATGGAGAAGCGGTTTTCGTGGGCGCGCCAGATCCACTCTCCGGCGCGGACGTAGACGAGGATCATTACGAGCTGGAGCGGGCCGAGGAGCTGGTTGAGGGTTTGAAGAATTGGCTGGTTCATACGCAGCGCGAGGCCGGTGCCGAGAGCTAGCAAGGCGGTGAAGCCGAGAAAGGGCAGGAGGGCGCAGGCGGTGCCTACGGCGAGGGTGGCGGCGAGTCTGTCGGGCGTGACGCCTTGGGTGAGCTGGGCGACGAGGGGATCGCGGAGACGACGGCGCCAGAAACCAAGCTTCACTTCGGTGGTCACGCGGCGAAGAGAGATTGTGCGCCGAGCAGGTAGACCCCGATACCCAGCGCGGTGAGCACGGCGGGGAAGGCCGGTTTTCCGGGGCGGCGGGTCGAGAAAACTTCGCCGAGCTGGTCGATGGTTTTGATGCGGAAGAGTTCGACGAGCATGTAGAGCGACATAGCGATGTTGCCCCAGAGGATGACGGCGACGAACCAGAGGATGCGCGCGGCGAGGGACCGTTCTTTCCAGATGACCCAGACGGTGAAGGTGACGAAGGCCCAGTAGGCGTCGAAGAGCGTGGCGATGAACCACGGGTGGGTGAACACGTCGCGCGGGATTGCGAAGAGCGCGCATTGTCCGCTTGCCCAACCGGTGACGGCGAGCATGCAGGCGAGGATGGCGACGAAGAGGAGGCGGAGGAGCCAGAGCACGTTCAGAGGGAGAGGTTGTTCGGCCGCGTGTGCAGGGTTTGCACGACGGAGATGTTGCGCATGGCGAAGGCGGCTTCGCAGTAGCAGAGGTAGTAGCTCCACTTGCGGATGAAGCGTTCGTCGAAGCCGAGCTCGAGGACGCGGTCGCGCTTTTGTTCGAAGGTGGCGCGCCAGAGGCGCAGGGTGTGGGCGTAGTCAGGGCCAAAGTCCTCGATATGGTGCAGCTGGAATCCTCCGGCGCGGGTGAGCTGCTGGTTCACGCGATTGAGCGAGAGGAGGAGCGAGCCTGGGAAGATGTGCTTCTGGATAAAATCGACGCCCTTGCGGAGTTGTTCATAGCGGTCGTCGGGGCAGGTGATGAACTGCAGGGCGAGGAGGCCGGTGGGTTTGAGGCGGGCGGAGAGCACGTCGCAGTAGGTGGGTAAGTAGTCGTGGCCAAGGGCCTCCATCATCTCGATGGAGACGATTTTGTCGTAGGTGTCGGCGTGGTCGCGGTAGTCCTCGCAGCGGACATCGATAAGGTCGGCTAGGCCGGCTTCTTGCACGCGGCGCAGGGCGAGATCGTACTGCTGTTTCGAGATCGTGAGAGTGGTGACGTGACAGCCGTAGGTGGAAGCGGCGTGAATGCACCAACCGCCCCAACCAGTGCCGATTTCGAGAACACGGTCGGTGGGCTTGAGACAGAGGGAGCGGCAGAGGGCGTCGTTTTTCTCGCGTTGAGCTTCTTCGAGGGAGAGGTGCTGTGCGTCGGTCGGCCAGCGAGCGCTGGAATACATCATCGAAGGATCGAGAAAGAGGGAGAAGAAGTCGTTGGATAGGTCATAGTGCTCGGCGATGTTGCGCTGGGCCATGGCGCGGGAATTGGGGCGGAGAACATGGCGGAGGCGGTTGACGAGGCGTAGCCAGTTGAGGGGCAGAGCGGTGACGGACACGGCGGCGGAGCCGGAGAGCGTGGGGGCGTGCTCGATGTTGAGTAGGAACCAAGCGAGGACGCTGGCGAGGTCAGGAGAGGTCCAGTCGCCGTCGAGGAAGGATTCGGCGAAGCCGATGTCGCCGGAAAGAACGCATTTGCTGAAAAAAGCGGGGCGGCGAACGCGGATGTGGGCGGTCGCGGAGAGCTCGGCAGGCATGCGACGGACAAGGGCGTCGGCGTGCGACCCGAATTCGACGAAACTACCTTCGGGAAGGTCCACGCGTAGGTGACCGAGTTTCATCTCGCGGAGCGAGGCGAGCACCATGCGACGGCAAAGCGGTCCGCATGTTTCGGGAGTCGCGAGGTAGGCTGCGGATGAATCGAGGGCAGGCGTGTTTTCGTCACTCATGGTGCGGAGGCGTCAGGTGGTGTCTGGAAATGGAGGCGTGGGGGCGGTATAGGTCGCGCTGGTCGGCGGTGCGGGCGGCTTTGGCGAACCAGGGGATTTTTTTTAAATGGAGAAGCAGGGCGTGCCAGTGGATCAGGGTGATGACGCGCAGCGTGAGCAGTGGGTATTTGAACAGGAACCATGCTAGGGTGGTATCGGTGAGCGGACGTGCGGGGCCGGCGAGCGTGCTCGTGAGGGTGTGATTGACGCCGACGTAATCATCGATCTGCACGGAAAGTTTTTCGCTGGGGACGCGGAGGTTGAAATCGAAGTCAACATCGACGTCGGAGTAGGGGGAGACGTAGAAATTTTTAGGCGTGCGGAGGTGAAAGGCCGATGCTCCGCGCGTCTGTGGTCCAAGGAAGAAGAGTTTCATCTCGTGGAACGTGTTGGTCACTTCGGCGATGGAGGCGACGCAGGTGCCGGTGCGGTCGTAGCAGAAATAAAACGAAACCGGGTTGAACAAGCAGCCGAGGATGCGCGGCAGGGTGACGAGCTCGACGCGCCCACCGGCACCGAGATCGACGCCGCGGGCGGATAGGAAGGCGAGGACGCGGGTTTTGAGTGAAGAGAGTTTTGTCGCGGACGGAGCTTGGAGTGAGTCGCCGGAGGTGTTGTGCAGGGGCTCCGAGGTGGGCAGGAAGTCGGCTTCACGGACGGAGTAGAAGTTGGTTCCGTTGAAGGAAAAGAGATGCAGGCGGCGGTCGAGTGCGGGGAGTTCGTCGAGATCCACCGCTAGCATGAAGATACGATACACGAAGCGATGCGGCTTCGGCAGGAAGCGCGCGTGCATGACGTGACATTCGTAGAGTCGGGAGTTCACGCGTGTTTGACGGTTGGTCGAGGCAGATGGTGAAGAACTTATGTAGATTTTAGACTAAGCAAACGAATGGTCGCAATAGGCTTCATGTTTATTACGGACGACCTGCATCGCAGGATGCCTAACGGGCGTGGAGCGCTTTGGGCGTTGGTCTAGCTGGACTCAGGCAGTCTAAGGATCGCAGTCGAGGAGGAGCTCGCTGAGTTTTACGCCGCTCATGAAGGCGTCTTCGTGAAAGCCATAGCGGAAATAACTGCCGGCGAAATACGTCTCGGTGCGACCGCGGGCATCGGCGTTGAGCTTGGGCAATTTGGTTTGGGCGCGGATGGCACCGAGGCTGAAGAGGGGGTGCGTGTAGTCGATGCGGCGGATAATTTTTGACGGATCAACAAGGTCGGGACGGTTGATGCTCACGATGTAGGTCTCGCGGTCTGACACGCCTTGGAGGGCGTTCATCCAGTAGTGTGTGGCGGGGCTCAAGCGCCCGTTGGTGTCGAGCGTGAGTTGGTAGTTCCACGCGGAGCGGGCGAGCGGGGTGCGGGGGAGGACGGAGGCGTCGGTGTGGAGGGTGGCGACGTTGGCCTGGTATTTGAATTCGGAGAGGAGGCTGGATTCGTCGGGGGTGGGGTTGACGAGGAGGCGGAGGGCCTGGTCGCCGTGGGTAGCAACGATGACTCTGTCGAAGGCGTGCGAAGCGCCGTTGGCTGTCATGACGGTGACACCGCCGCCAAGGTTGCGGGGTTGGCGGACGATGCGAACGGCGGGGCGGCCGGTGTGGATGCGGTCACGCCACGGGGCGATGAGGCGTTCGCGGTATTCGCGCGAGCCGCCGTCCACGGTGAACCATTGGTGCTGCGTGTGGAGTCCGAGGAAGCCATGGTTGTGGAAGAATCGCAGGAGGCTCGTGGCGGGAAACGACAGCATGAGCTCAGGTGGGGTGCTCCATACGGCGGAGCTCATGGGCACGAGGTAGAGGTTAAAGAAATCCTCGCCGTAGCCGCGGCGGCGGACATATTCGCCGAGAGTGATGTCGGCGGTGGCGGGGTCATCGAGGGCGGCGGCGGCCTCCTTGTTGAACCGGTTCATAGCCGCGAGCATTTTCAGGAAGCGCAGGTTGAAGATGTTTTTGCGCTGGGTGAATAAGTGGTTGAGCGAGGTGCCGCACCATTCGAGGCCGGTGCGGTCATCGCGCACGGCGAAGGACATAGTGGTCTTTTTGACGGGCACCTGAAGCTGGGCGAAGAGGCGTGTGAGCAGTGGGTAGGTGACCTCGTTGTAAACCATGAAGCCGGTGTCGATCGGCACCTCGCGGCTCGTGCCGGGTTCGGTGGCGCAAATTGTGTTGGTGTGTCCGCCGACGTAGTCATTGGCCTCGAAGACGGTGAGGTCGTGGTGGCGGTGGAGAAAATGGGCACAGCCCATGCCGGCGATGCCGGTGCCGATGATGGCGATCTTGGCCATGATTAAAAAAGCAGGGAAATGGCTACAAAAAAGCGCAGGACGCGCAACCTGTTATGGTCGCATACCCCTGCGCGGATGAGTGCCGCAGAAAGGAGGTTAAACGGAAGGATTGGTCGGGTTCGTCGGCGTCTGCGCTCCGGGGACGTTGCGCTGCGTCTCGTGGGCGAGCTCCGTGACGTCTTTGTGGACGGCGGGATTTTCGGCCTTCTGCGGCATGGTGGCTTGAGCGGCGTTGACAGTCGCGACGGCGAGGGCGGCGGCGGTGGGCAGAACCTGGCGCAGGGAGGAATATTCGTGATGTGCGAGCGCGGCTTGCTGGGCGGCGGCGACGGACAAGGCGTGTTCAGCGCGGGCACCTTCCTCAAGGATGGACTCGGGCACGGGTTTGAGGCCCCAGATGAAACCGGTCCAAGACATGAGTTTCAGGCCGTAGTAGGTGGGATCGATTTCCCACCAATAGAAACCATTGCGCGTGCTACTCTGGTAGCGGTGGTGGTTGTTGTGCCAGCCTTCGCCGAGGCAGATTAGCGCTAGGAGAAAACTATTGCGCGAGTCGTCGGTGGTGTTGAAGCGGCGCTTACCCCAGAGGTGAGTGAAAGAATTGATGTAGGCGGTGCCGTGGAAGAGCAATGTGGTGCTGATGAAGAATCCCCAGACGAGCATCTGCCAGCCATCGGTGTGGAGGCTGGGTGCGTAGTGCGCGAGGGCCGAGCCGAGGCCGAACATCGAAAACGCGTAAAGAATGGGCACGACCAGATCGAAGCGGTTGAGCCAGACGAGCTCGGGGAACTTGGCGAGGTCTTTGACCTTCGAGTAGTCGGTGGGGAAGTTATTGCGGCTGGTGATCCAGCCGATGTGCGACCAAAGGAATCCGTGCACGTGCGGCGAGTGGGCGTCCTCGGGACCGTCCGAATGCTGGTGATGATGGCGGTGGTGGTAGGCCCACCAGAGCGAACCGCGTTGTACCGTGGTGCCGGCCCAGAGCGAGAGGAGGAACTGGCCAAAGCGCGAGGTGCTGTAGGTTTTGTGGGAGAAGTAACGGTGATGGATGCCAGTGACGGCAAACATGCGGATGAAGTAGAGCGCGACGGCCGCCCAGACGGCAAACCGGCTGGCACCTACCCAGATGACGCCAACACAGCCGAGGTGAAGCACCACGAAGGGCATGACGCGGACCCAGTCAACGCGGTCGCTCTCGGCGCGCATTTTCCCCGCCCCGCTAGGGCAGTAGTCGGAGTCGATCCACTGGGTCACGGCGGTAATTATGCGGCGGAATAAAGAGGGAGAGGAGTTGGAAACAGGCATGGTTGTGAGGCGATTCAGTGTGGTAAAGGTGCCTGTGTAGTGGATGGGCGCAAGTCGTGTTTAATCAGAGCGTCTCAATTCCGCGCAACTTGCTGAGAGGATGGATGCGCCGCCCGCTGACATCGTGGCAAAGCCCCTTTAGAATGTTCGTTGGGGGTTTATCGGTTGAAAACCATTATCAGCGGTAGCCGTTTTGCACCTTTGATGAACGAGCCGCGCGCTCAAGCGGCGGGATAGGGAATTCGTAAGATTGTTCAGGCAATTCTGCGACCCGCCGCGACTCGTCAGACAGCGGAAGACACGTCGCCATGGATGTAATGGCGGAGATGGCGAGCTTCCTGCAAATTTTCCTCAAGCATGCGGCGGTTGATGTCGCCGATGGAAATGATACCGACAATGACACCGTGGTCGAGGACAGGCAGGTGCCGGATGCGGCGCTCCATAAACAGAGCCATAGCCTCATCGACCGTGGTGGCGTTAGTCGCAGTGACCAGATTCGTGGTCATCACAGCCTGCACTTGCGTGGTCTTGGGATCGGCACCTGGGCCGACGATGCGGCTGAGCACGTCGCGTTCGGTGAAAATGCCGAGCAGCTTGTGGTCAGCATTCATGACAAGCACGGCACCGATGTGGCACTGGTTCATGACGTGCACGGCTTCACTTACAGTTGCGGAGGGGGCGACAGTAGTCACCGATGCGCCTTTCTGAGACAGGATATGGGATAACGGGGTATTCATAGAGGCTGAGGTTTGCGGATGTGGATTTTTGCGCACGAAGGGGTTCGATTCGCATATCTTTCAACTATTTTATATTCATTGCTCTGTCTACAATCGCGATGATGGCTCCCCTTAAAAACAGCGAGTAAGTTATCGTGGATATTGATATACACGAAGAGAGGATAGGAAAGCTTCAAATGGTCCAGAATCTGGCAGTTTCGTCCGGCTGTGGACTCCGTCGAACAACTTTTTCGCCACTCATTAACCGGCTAGGCTCTGGTGCCTAGATTCTTCGAGTCCGCCCGGGGCATCATTGCCAAACCTTGCGTGAGCGGAGTGGACGCGTTTTGGTGGTTTCATGAAAATCGGGTTCATGGGAGGCAGCTTCGATCCAGTGCATTTTGGACATCTTGCGGCGGCGCAAGATGCGCTGGAGCGTATCGGGCTGGACCGGCTTTTCTTTGTGCCGGCGGCACAGGCTCCGCTAAAATCCGGAGTGGTGCAGGCTTCAGGGGAGCATCGATTGGCGATGCTCAGGGCAACCACAGATGATGATGCGCGGTTTGAAATTTACGACTGTGAGCTGCGCAAGGGCGGGGTGAGTTACACAATCGATACGGTGAGGCAGCTTAGAGTCCAGTTCCCGGATGACACGCTTTACTGGATTATCGGCGCGGATCAGCCGGAACGGTTGCATTTATGGGGCGAGATCGGCGAGTTGGTGAAGCTTGTGGAGTTTATTGTGCTGGCGCGTCCGGGATATGCTCGGACTGAGCGCACGGATATACCGGGGCTGCGGATGCACCAGTGCGAGGGGCATTTGCTGAGTATTAGTTCGACAGAACTTCGCGAGCGGGTTCGGCAGGGGTTGCCGGTTGATTTTTTTATGCCGCACAAGACGATTGAGTATATCCAAAAAACCGGACTCTATCGCTGAGTATGCCGACCAAGCCCTTTACCGATTCTACGCTTCCTTTGCTTAAACAGGTTGTCTTCGCGCTCGAAGAAAAAAAGGCTGACGACCTGCGTGTGCTGCATGTGGGCGTGAAATCCACGATCACCGACTACATTGTTCTGGCCACCGGAACCTCCGAGCCGCACCTCCGCGCTTTAAGGGTCGAACTTGAAAAGGTGCTTGATGCGGTCAAAGCCCCCATTGCAGGCATGGATGAGGGCACCTATGGTAGTGGTTGGACGGTCGTGGATGCCTATCAGATCATGGTGCACCTGTTTACCCCGGAACAGCGCGCGAACTATGCCCTGGAGAAGCTTTGGAGGGACGCCGAGACGCTTGATCTCGTGAAACTACTGTCCAAACCGAAGCCTTCTCAAAAGCTGCCTGACCAGAAAAAATCCAAGATAAAGAAGGTGATTGTAAAATCAACCACCGCCAAGGATTCTAGTAGGAAAAAAAGAACCCGAACGACATCAAAAGGTAAGAAACCGGTGCCTAAAAAGAAGACGAAGTAAGGTTTTTGTTTTACACAATATTTACGTATCAGACCTTGCTTACAGCAGGGCTTGATAGTTTACTCCTCTCACTGCTCGCATTTGAGCCTTACTAAATACAACGTTAGCGATTAGGAATTATTCACATGAAACATACCAACTCCTCCAAGGGCTTCACCCTCGTTGAAATCATGATTGTCGTGGTCATCATCGGCCTCCTTGCCGCCATGGCCATTCCTGCGTTCCAGAAGGTTCGCACTGCTTCTCAGGACAAAGCTGTCACTAACAACATGCGCCAACTTGGTGCTGCTGCTGACCAGTTCTTCCTCGAGAACGGTACCAATCAGGCCGCCCTCGCCTCGCTGGTGGGTTCTTCCTACTACGTGAAGGCACTGAGCACCGTGGCTAACGAAGCCTATCCTGTGAACTTCACGCAGGGCACGCCGGTCATCGTCTCGGGCATCGCCGGTGCGCGCACCCTCACTTACATGCAGTAAGTTTTTCCAAAAAAAACCGCCCATGTTCGCATGGGCGGTTTTTTTGTGCCCCCAATTCTATGTATGAATGGCTTAATCTTGATCGGGTTTCATGAAATAGACTCAGCATAAAGTGACCGCAACGCACTAGGAGACCCGCAAGTTTTTACTTCCCAGCAAAAGCGCAAGTGCGCACTATTGTCGTTTTCATGAAGAAACGGTTTCTCCTTTTGGGATTGGTCGCACTGTTAGCGATCGTGCTCGGGTTTTTCTCTTTTAGCCCTGTGCGTGCCGTTTGGATGGTCAAGGAGGTGGGCTACTGGTTGATCCTGGCCACTACTTGTCTTTTTGGTTTTTATTTAAGCAGAAGTCTTCGCGGTAGTTTTCAGGGCCGGACATGGGCCGAGTGGTGTTGGCCGGTGGTGGTAATCGTGCTGGCCGCGGCCTTTTTGCATATTCACGAGAGGCATGAGTTCAAAATCGTGATGGATGAAGTGGTGCTGCAGGCGACTGCGATGGATATGAATTTTGACCGCCAATCGTCGGCCTCGGTCAAGGCCTATGACTTTGGCGGCAACTTCATCAGCTTTAATATCTATGTGGATAAACGTCCGCTGTTTTTCCCGTTTTTACTCAGTACGGTGCATGGTCTCACTGGATACCGGGTGGAAAATGCCTTCTGGCTGAATGGAGCGCTCTCGCTGGTATTGATGGCGTTGACCTATTTGGTTGGGAGGCGGATCGGTGGTCTTTGGGCCGGTATCATTGCCGTGTTGCTGTTGGCCTCGGTGCCGCTGATCAATCAAAATGCGGCCGGTGGCGGCTTCGAGTTATTGAATCTGACGATGATTGCTGGAACATTGTGGCTAGGTATGCGGTATGCGGAGGCGCCCTCGGATGATCGGCTTTCGGCGTTTCTCCTGTCTGGGATATTGCTGGCGCAGGTACGCTATGAGTCGGTGCTTTTTTTGTTACCGGTCGGTGTGACTATTCTCTATGTTTGGTGGCATCAACGTGCGGTTCGCCTGCCGTGGGTTTTGATTTTTTCACCGCTGCTCCTGGTGGTATATCCGTGGCAATATAATGTGTTCAAACTGGCGGATGTCACTTGGCAGCTGAATGACATCGAGGGGGCCGCCAAGCCGTTTGGCGTGCAGTATTTTTATGACAACGTCGGGCATGCGCTTAACTTTTTCCTTTGCTTTGACGGCACCCAGCCGAGTTCGTGGTTATTGGGTATTCTGGGCGCGGTCGGAGTCGGTTTTTTTGCGCTGATGCTCTACAAGGAGCATAGGGAAATTTTCACCGCTTCGCCGGTGCGGGCGGTGCTTACGATCTTCCTGATCGGGTTGATGATTCACACGGCCTTTATGCTTTGTTATTTCTGGGGCCGATGGGACGACCCGCTGATTCGCCGGCTGAGCATGCCTGCGCACATGCTGCTTATTTTGGCCGTGGTATATGTCTTCCCCCGGCTCATATCGCACCGCAAGGGCTGGCAGGTGTTGGCCGGAGTCACGCTCCTGTTTATATGGGGGGTGACCGTGCCGGTGTCGGCGCGGCATCGCTACACGCAGGAGAATTTTGCGGCGCGCACGAATAATTGGGTTTCCGATTATATCAACCGGAACCTTGACGGAAAACGTGTGCTGGCGATCGACGGCAACGAAGGGTTGCAGTGGATCATCCACCGGCAATCGACGGTCATGCCGGCGACGGTTGCGGATGAAGCGGAAAAATATCTGTTTCACTACAAAAACCACAGCTTTGACGACTACCTGGTGGTGCAACGCTGGGGCGTGGATGTTAAAAATCAATCTCGCTATCTCTCGGTTGAGGACGATTTGGGTGATGCCTTTAAGTTGGAGTTGATCGACGAAAAGGCATTTTCACCGATTTATGTCTTGCGGCTGAGCCGCGTGGTGGGAGTGGACGAGGAAAAGCTTAAGGCATGGAAGGCCAAGCGCGCGAAGATCGTGCCTTTGTCGTCTGGCGCCAAAGCCGCCATCCGCGCGTCCGATGCCGACAACCTGGCGCTTTGGCTGAAGAAACTGCCTTGAAGAGCGGTTACTTTCTGGCGGGTGTTTGTTGAGCTTCAGCCATGATCTCGGCGAGTTCGCTGAGGGAGCCTTGGGTGGCGGCGCGCAGTTCGCGGGGGCTAAGCCGATAGACGAAAATACTGTAGCCGATGGTGGCCTCGGGGCGTCGCACGCGCAAATATTGGCACAGGCGGGCGAAGCGCAGCCGATCGAGTTTCCAGAATATGCTGGGTCGCATCCGGGCATCCTCGGCGTTGGCCGGAGGGAACTTTACCTGGTCTTGGGTCTGGCGGTAAAGGTTCTCGGTTTCGAGCGTCCATGCGCCGCGCCAAGGGCCGTAGACATCCTGCAGCATCGTCGCACTCAGGCAGTAGAGCCCCGGCTGAAGCACGTGCCAAAAATACGGCTTCACCACCAACGGATAGGGCGAAAGCTCGCGGGCGGGAATGCCATAGTAGGAAAAGGGAGCGCTGCCGAAATAGGAAAGGTAAACCATCTCCGAGGGCCGTCGGTTTTGGGCGATCCAATCGGCCAGACCCGGCAGATCCTGGCCCCAGTCCAGCGAACTGTCCACGAGGTGGCGGTGCGCGTTTTCCGGTCCTCCGGCGAAGTCGTTGAAATAAGCGAGATAGTGGGGGCGGATCGCGAATGACGAGGCCGCCGCCCCGATGACGAGGGCACCCGTGACCCAGGCGCGCCAGCGGAGAGAGCCCCAGGCCATCACGGCGCCGGCCAACACGAAAAGGGCGGGATAGGTGGGCAGGATGTGGCGGTGGCCGATGTTGAGTCCGGTGGTGAGAGACACGGCCCAATACACGGCAAAAACCACGACAAGCGGCGCGGCTTTGCGCAATCCGCCCAGTAGAACCACCGAGCGGGTTTTAAACGACGATCCTAGCGCGTGGACTCGCTCGAGTCCCATGACGGCGGCGAGCGCATAGGCGAGGAGTTGGGCCGGTGGAGTTTTGACCAGAAAAGCGTATGGGAAAAACCAAGCCCAACCATGAATGCTGAATTCGCCGTTGAGAAACGCCCCGCGCTGCTTGGAGGCGCTGAGCACGAAGGCGAAACCCTGTAAAAACGCCTCGGGGAAAAGATGAAGGCTGCGCGTGACGACAAAGAACCACGCCATCGGGCCTTTTTCTGGGAGTATCCGTTCCCACGAGGCGTAGAACTGCAAGCCCTCGGGCAGACCGGGCGCGAAGGCGGTGTAGCGGAAGCCGAAGGCCATCCAGATCATGAACCACGCGATGGCGATGTGTCCACCGATCGACAGTAGCAGCAGCCGGAAAGGGATTCGTTGTTCTCCAGTTTTTTCATCCGGTGCCACGAATTGCCAGATTGCCAGCAACCCGAATATTGGGACCAATAGCAGGAAGGAAAACTTGGCGAGGCAGGCCAGTCCGAGCGTCACGGCACTGACGGTCCACGATTGCCACGAAGGGCGTTGCAGGTGCCACCACCAAGCGGTGCTGCTTGCCATGAAAAAAAATGTCATGGGCATGTCTGAAGTCACCAGCGCGCCGTGGGCGAGAAAGTTGGGGCAAAAAACAAAGAGGGAGAGCGATAATAATGCGCCGTGATCGCCCCATAGGCGACGGGCCCACAGAAAAATCAGCAGGCCGGTGCCCACGCTGAACAGCACCATCATGCTGCGTGCGCAGGCGAGAAGAAATATCGTGTTGTTGCCGCTGCCAAAGAGGAATTGCTCGCCGATGGTCCACACGTCGGATCGGTGCCAGGCTTCTTGATTGGTTACGGGCATGGCCGCCCCGGCTGCAACGAGAGGAAGTGAGGCCCAGCGCTGCGGCAGATTTCCGTTTTCGGGGTGGAGTCGGTAATCGTTGTTGTGCCAGTAGGAGAAGCCGCCCGTCAGATGGCCCACTTCGTCAAACGTGAACGACTTTTCCAAGCTGGCCGACACAGCCATCCAGGCGTGCAGCGCCAAGAGAAACGTCACGAGGGCCGTGAGGGCGGGGCGGGGAAGCGGGCGGGGCGAAGGTGACATTGAGAACTTTAAAATTGCTTCGACACAGTGTCGGGGTGGCTCGAACGTCGCCACAAGAATGAACTGCGGGTCAGATCTATTTTATCGTTTCTTATGAATGCCGAGGAGTATCGCAATCTTGAGCAAGTGGAGCGCACGCACTGGTATTATGCCGGCAAGCGCGAGATGGTTCGCGAATGGATCGGCCGTGCCCGACCGCCGAAGGCGGACGATTTGTTGCTGGACTGCGGCGCGGGCACGGGGATTTTCGCGAAGGAGATGGAGGCGTGCTGCCGGGTGCTCGCACTCGACGATCACGAGGAGGCGCTGCGGATTTTGCGCACCCGTTTTCGTGCGGATCAAATCCTCAGCCTCGCCGGCGATCAAGTGCCGTTGGCGGATGGTTCGTTGGAGTATGTCACGGCGCTCGATGTGCTCGAACACGTGCCGGATGATGCGGCGGTGGTGAGCGGGTTTCATCGTTTGCTCAAACCAGGCGGGCTCGCGGTGATCACGGTGCCGGCGAGCATGGCGTTGTGGAGCGACTGGGATGTGGCGCTGCACCATTACCGCCGCTACGACAGGAAGCAGTTGCGCGCGCTTTTCAACGACGGACAATGGGAGCTTGTGCATGTAAACTACACCAATGTCGTGGTCTATCCCGCCGTGTGGCTCGTGCGCAAATGGCGCGGCTGGTTTCCGTCGCCGCAAAGCCGGGTGGAGGACCGCGAGCCGGCCCGCTGGTTGAATGCTTTGCTCAAGCGTACTTTCGTCGGTCTTGCGCGTGTTCGGGTGCCGTTTCCGTTTGGCGTGAGCCTGCTGCTGGTGGCGCGACGGAGGGATTAGTTCTGTTCGTAAGCCTCGGTGATCACAGATCCTGCGGCATCGCGGAAAACGACCAGCGCTTGGCCGTGGAAGATTTGGGTGCCGTGGTTGTCAAATTGGAGTATCAGATTGTTCAGCCCTGTGAAGGCCAGGGGGAATGACGCCGTCCGGGCCGGGCCGGTGGCATGACCGGCGAGATCGATCGGTTCGATGGTTGCGGAGGTGTTTTTCGCATCGAGAAAGATCAGCGGCAGGCGCATCACATTCACGTTGCAGATTTGAATGGAGGCTACGGGTCGTGAAAGGGAGGACAGAGTCACGGTTAACTCCTGGCTGGCGGGGGTGGAACCTTGTGCGAAGCGGGCGGTGGAAAGGGCGGCGACAGAACGGCCGCGATGCACCCAGAATTCATAACCGTTCACCGCGAAAGCCCGTTCGAAATGCGTTATCAGCCACTCGTGCAAAGGACCGCTCGAGTGGAACCCGGTTCTGGCGAGATATTCGAGCACGTCCCGTTGGACCAGCAGAACGGCGCGTGGCGATTGGTCCATGCGTGTGATGATGGCCTGCTGGCGTTCAGGCGAGAGCAGGGAGAACCAGTGGGTGGCGTTGGCCAGCGAGGGCGTGGGCAGCCCAGTCCAGAGGTTGACGCTATAAATTCCCGGAAAACTGAAAAGCAGGTCGGCATGCGTCAGGAGATTCTGGTTTATGACACGCAACGCATAAGTCATGTCGTCGGGCAGCCGCACGTTTTCCGCGCCGGGCAGGTTCAATGGCTGGCTGGTGGGGTAGCGACTCCAGCCGATTTGGGCGATCTCGCGGGTCATCGTCAGTGTTGTGACTGCGATCACCAGAGCGCCAAGCAATCGGATCCGAAGGCTCCACCGGCCGAACCAAGCCGTGAACAACGGGCCGGTATTATGTAGGCCGAGAGCAAGCAGGGGAATCCAAAGGTAGGTGCCCCAATTGACCTGGCTGCCCGCGACCGGGTAGGCGTGAAGAAATTGAAACACGAGGAGAAGCGCCAGCCATGCGCGGGTGCCGGCTCCGCGATTTTCCTGATCAAGCGGCACAACGCAAAGCCAGGCTAGGGTTACGCCGTAGCACATACCCCATGCCGCGAGGCTGGTGGGGATGATTTTCAGCGGGGCGCATAAAAAAGCCGCGCCGGCGATCAACAGGCAGAGACATGCCGTCCGGCGACCGCCACGGGTCTTCAACCATCCGTTGCGTGCGCTCCAAGCGGCGACCGCCAGTGACGCGAGCGCCAATACTCCGGTACCGATGCGCCATCGCATCGGAAAGAAATAGACGTTGGGGTGTTTGAACGGCTCCAGCAGGATACCGTCCAGCAGCCCAAACGGCGTGGTTCCTCGGATAAGCGTGAGTGCGCAGGTGAGCGCAAGGGTGGCCGCGATCACGCCTGCAAACCATATCCATATCTGCGCGCCAACGGTCGGTCGTGCCACTCCTCGGGCGGTTAACAGCACGGCAAGCGCACCACCGGTGAACACCAGCGCGTAGAGATGCACCCAAGGCGCGTCAAACAACGCCTTCATCAGGACAAAAGGCAGAAACGCGCAACCCGCCGCCACCAGCCACGTCAGCGTCCGGGCGGCCTGGGGGCGGGCGGTGTTCAGCGCGAGCCAGGCGAATGCCGCTCCCGCAAAGAAAATACCGACGTTGATTTTGGTGAGCATCAGGGCGGCGCTGATGAGACCGGTGAGAATGGCAAAGCTTCGGATGCGTCCGGTTTCCCATAGTTCCGCGCCCAGCCAGGCGCCCAGTGCGACCAGAAATGCGATGAACCCGCCCGGATGGACCGGTTCGTTGATCATTGTCCAGAGGTAGGTGAAGACGCCGGCGAGGGTGAATCCCGCCCAGAGCGCCGAGCGGGTTTGCCGTCCGACCAGGGCGGCGCATGCCGCGGCGGTGCCGAGCCAGTTGATCAGCGTGATCCAGCGGCCGGTCGTGTTGGTGAAGGCGAAGCCGAGGGCGTGGTGCAGCGCGTCGTAGATCAGGTAGAAAAACGGGCCGTATTGGCTGTAAACCTGGTCGTAGAGGCCGCCGTGTTCGGAAAAGTTTTTCAACGACAGCAGCACATAGCCCTCGTCGTCGTAAACCATGAAGGTCGTGAACAGCAGCCAGAACCCGGCCAAGGCCAGCGCCGCGGCGACCGCCGCGAACGCGACCCACGGAAGCGCGCGTTTAATCAAGGCCGGTCCTCTTTTTGACGATGAAGTTGGGGCGTTGTTTTACCTCGTCGTAAACTCGGCCCAGATATTCCCCCAGCACGCCGATGCCCATGAGTTGGATGCCGCCCAGAAACAGCACGATCGTGACCAGGGTGGTGAAGCCGGTTTGGGCGATTTCAATGCCAAGCAACCGTCGCACGATGAAAAACGTGCCGATGGCGAATCCGAGCAATGCGACGAAAACCCCGGTGATGGTCAGCAGGCGCAGCGGGAGGTAGGAGAAACTGAAGACGCCGTCCAGGGCGTAGCGAATCAGGCGGCGCAGGGTTTGTTGCGGCTGGCCGGCGGCGCGTTCCTGCCGGTCGTAGAGGACATCCGCCCTTGAAAAGCCCACCCACGAACGCAGGCCCGGGAAAAAACGGTGACGTTCGGGCAGACGATTAAAGGCCTCAAGCGCCGGGCGGCCGAGCAGCCCGAAGGTGCCCGAATTGGGTTCGACCGGATAGTCGCTCAGCGCACTGAAAAGTTTGTGGAAAAGATCGAAGGCCAGCCGGCGCAGTCCGGTTTCGCTGCGCGTGCGCCGCACCGCGCGCACGACTTCGGCTCCGCCGCGCCAAGCCGTCACCAGATCGGGAATGACTTCCGGCGGGTCCTGCAGGTCGGCGTCCATCGTCACCACGGCATCGGCATGGGTTGTCGCTGCCAAGCCGGCGGCCAGTGCGCCTTGGAAACCGAAGTTGCGCGAAAGTTCTATGAGTTTGAACCGCTGATCACGGGCGTGCGCGGCGAGCATGACCTCCACCGAGCGGTCGCGGCTGCCGTCGTTGACCAGAATCACCGACCAAGCGCAGTCGGGCCGGGCGTCGAATACGGCGGTTAATCGCGCGATCAGCTCGGGCAGCACGGCTTCCTCGTTGAAGACAGGGATGACGAGCGCGACTGAGGGAAGGTTCACCGAGGGCATTGCGTTCATGAAAGCCGCTGGAACGAAGCGGTAAACTCAAAAGCCATGGAAATCGTCTCGGAGCTGGATTTAAGGTCGGGTCGTTGGCGGTGTCCAAGAATAGAGTATCCATTCTCCGAAAACGGTCTGATGCGCACCGTGTGGGATCAGTGAACGAGCGATGCCCCAATCCATTTCGTTGCGAAGAAACGCCACGACATGCATTTTGGGAGGAAGGCCTGCGTAGGCGACTGGCCCGGAAACCGGCTGTCCGGCGAGGTAGCGCATGAACCAGCCATCCTCGACGTGATAGAATTGTGTTCCTGCGTAAAAGGTTACCAGCGGATGCCAGGGAAAATAAACTTCCCCTGGCAGGTTGCGGGCCAGAAACTCGCCTTCTCTCAAATGCTTGGTGCGGGGATGCCACGCACCCACATCTATGGTAGCGATACGGACAGCAAGAATGCCGACGCTGACTATGGCAAGGCCGGTGCGTCGCCATACCAGGTGGTTCCCGCCGACGGTGGCGAGAACCGCTGCGAATGGCAGGAAAAAGAGCAAACCATGCAGAGAGTTTGCTGAGCCGCCATTTTTGAGCAACGCGACAAGATCCAGTGGCCAAGCGGTCAACCATGCCAGAGTCGGCAAAAGCCATGGTGAATCCCGTCTCCATGTCCGCCGACCGAGATAAGTAAGCACGGTCAGCGGAAGCCCGAGATGCACCAGCAGCCAAGGGCTGAATTCAGTCAGGCGGTTTCCAATTGATCCGGCCCAGGGGAGCAGCGCGGGTAGGGCGATGAGGTGATAGTACACGCCTTCTGCACCAAAAAAAACCGCTGTGAGGGCGAAAAATAGTACGCCGATCGATCCGATACGCATCATCTGCGCCAATGAGGCGCGCTGGCCTTGTCGCACGAGGACCCAGATGCATTCGGCTGCCGCCAGACCGATCAGGCTTTGTTTGCAGGCAATCGCGGCGGCGCAACCGGCCGCCGCCAGCCATCGGCTGCAGTTCGAGTCGGACCGTTCGAGCGTGAGCAACGCCAGCAGTCCAAACGCCACGGCGGCGTTGTCGGCCTGCATAAACTCCAGGCTGGTGGCGGGCCAGATGGCAAGACAGACGAGAAATGCCGTGAGTCGGGCCGGGCGCGTCAAGTCGAGTCCTGGAACAGGGAGCCATGCGCATACTGTCGCGATACCGAGGAGGATGACCGTGAGATTGAGGAATCCGGCGGCTAGCATTGCGCCAACCGCATTGGGCATTAGACTTGCCGGCAGTTGAAGGAACAAGGGCAGTGGTCCGTAAATCCAAGTGGTCGCAATCCCGTTGACGGGGGGATAAGGGGACAGGCCATGCGCCCACATGAAAGCGGGCGCGAGACGGATTTCATTCCACCCTCTGCTAGGGAAAAAGCAGAGACAACGCCACAACCAAGCGACCGCTCCAATCAGCCCGATGCCAACCAGCAAGCGTTCCAACGTGGAAATGGAAGGGAATGGGCGCATCAGCGTGCCGGGCGGAAGGAACTCAGGGCTTGTTTCGTCGCGAGCACGAGCAGCATGACGAGCAGGGTGATGACAAGGGGCGGCGCAGGCCCGCCATCGGCCACGAAGTTATAACCAAGGATTGATTTCAGTAATATGTTTTTGGTCGTGACCAGCCCGTAGGGGAACACCGTGCCCGTATTAATAAAAGGAAGCATGGTGAAGTCCGGACGGATGATACCTTGAAGATAAAAATGGATGGCAATGCCGAGCGTCGCATCAATTCCGAGCGCGGCCATCCAGAGATGGCGTACGGCTGCAGGCGCAGTCGGCAGACGTGCGGCACACCAAGCCAAGCCGATTACCACCAGTGCGGATAAGCAGATGTGAGCGACGCCCCAGCGATCCAGCCAGGATGCGGTCATGATGCCCAATAAAATGACCCCGGCGGGAAACCAGTTCCAAAACCGTTGCTCCGTCGGCATGGCGGCGGGTGGGTCGCGATACAGGAGCTTCCATGATAACAATACTAGGCCGGCGGTACCGAATGCCCCGGGCAGAGTGGTTTGGTAGATATTGAAGCAATAATCCCGAACATATCCGATGGAACTCGTTTGAGCGATGAAGCGGTAGTCAACCGGATGAAAGGGATGCGGGATGAAGGTTACGAAGATATTGGATAGGCGCCGTTCCACCCAAGTCAGAGGAGACAGGCTGGAGTCTACCGTTGCCGTGGGGTTTGAAAGAAAGGTCTCGTGCAGGCCGTAGCGGGCAACGGACCAAGCGAACCAGCTCGCGAGTACGGCTCCCGCCAGAAGCGCTTGCAGAAGCAATTCGCGGCCCATGGACCGCTGGCCTCGATGTGACCATGCCAGCACTAGCTGGGTTGCCGCCAGTCCGACTGCGAACGGCCCGGAGGAATAGTGTGTCAGGATTGCCGCCGCCATGAGTCCGGCCGCCAGTATCCGCCTTTCAGGCGCGGCTTCCCCGAGACCGCGAACATAGATCGCCACCGCAAGGAGCACGAAGAACGCGGTCAAAAACTTCGTCCAGGCAAAGGTGGAATTTTGCAGGACCAGCGGATTAAGCATGAATATGAGCAGCAGTCCTGCATCCCCATGTACACCCCCCGCCGAAAAATGCCGGGTCAGCAAGATGGCGGGAAGAAACAGGAGGGTGCTGAACAGAGTATTGAACACTTGAAAGTGGGCAAAGTCTGTCCCCGTCATCGCCATGCAGGCACCTGTTACGAGATTGGCGAGCGGAGGGCGTGCGGGCAGGGTGTAGACATCGCAAAATCTGGTCTCCAGCGGTTGATGCTGGAGGAAAAACAAGGCGCGCTGGTAATGTTCGTTCCAGTCCGGCCCCCACTCGCCTCCCCCGTAGGATCGCACCAGCGTAAGAAACCCCACGCACCACGCCGTGAACAGCAGATGGCGTCCTAGCAGGCTGCGGATGTCGCTTTCACCCAGAAAAACGGCGAGCCTGCGACGCCGTATCCAGGAAACAATGATGGCAAGCAAGGGCAGCGCGAAAAAAGCGGTCGGCGGCAGGGAGAGCCCATAGACAACCCAGGCGAAGCCGTAAATCTGGACCACACCGCAAGCCGCCCCGATAGCCAGCTTCTCGACCGAGGAAAACATCCAGGCTGCTACCCACGGCAAACCTAGTCCGAAAATGAGCCCGAAGAAAAGCAGGATGCTTAGCAACAGCGAGGGAAGTGACATGAAGTGAGGAGGGTTGTTGTCACCTTGAGGCTAAGAGCGTGTATGAAACGCAGAAGATGTGACGCCAGTTTCGCGGCGCAGACGAACAATCATTAGCGCGAGCAGCGCCAGCAGGAAGGTTGCGGCGAACAGGGAGGGGACCTTGATGGTGTCGGCGAAGAAATGCATACCGGGGACGGTTTTGTTCCCGTAGTTCAGCATCGCGATACGATTGAGCCGGGTGACTTCGAATCCCCAGCCTGGGGCGGTCGCCATGCCCTCCGCGTAGCTGGTCGTGGCTTCTATTATGAAGGGCAGCACGATACCCACGGCCACATCCCAGAGCAGGAGCAGAATGAAGCCCGTCCGAGCCACGGGCGGCAGTCTTGGCAGGCGGGTGGCGATCCAGGCGAGACCGATGATCACCAGAGGCTGCAAGCAGATATGCGCCAGGCCCCAGCCTTCTGCCGGGGTGTGCACCACAATGCCCGCCACGATGATAAACGGAAGGAACCAGCGCCAAAACCGTATTTCCGGGCGGGGCATGCCGACACTGGCCGGAGGAGGGCGCAGCAGGTTAAAGAGAATGACAAACAGTCCGCCGAAGCCTGCGGCCAGCGGCAGGTTGGTCTGGTAGATGTTGAAAAAATAATCCCGGACCCAGCCGCCCCGGCTCAATTGGTAAATGATATCCTTGTCCATCGTCCGAAAGGGATGGGGGACGATCGTGTCCACGATATTGCCGATCGGTACGAGCCAGTGATCGCGCAGTGTTTGCCGCTGCCACTCATGGGCGGCGCTGTTGCTCGTGCCGGTGTCCTGCCATCCGAAGGTATGGGCGGCCCAGCCAAACCAGGTGATCGCCAGCAGCGCGCACAGGCCTGCGATGGCAACCGCTTCCCGAACGTGGCGCGTGCCGCCATGCCGCAGCCACCAAATGGCGTAGGCGATCAGCCAGGCCAGAATCCACGGGCCGGCGGAATAATGGGTGATCAGTCCGGCGGTGAGGCAAAGAAAGCCCGCGATGCGAGCCCGTTGGCCGAGTTCGTCTAGCACTCCGCGGAGCAGAAAATAACCGCCGCTCAAGATCCAAAAGGTGCAGGTCAGCTTGGTCCAGGCAAAGGTGGTGTTTTGCGCGACCAGCGGGTTGAGCATCAGGACGATCGTCCACAGCGCATCCGCACCGCGCGTTCCGCGCCACCGCCGGTAAAACAGCCAGCCGGGGAAAAAGAACAGCGTGCCGAGCAACGCGGTGAACATCTGGTAGTCGGCGAACCTTCCGGGCGAAAACTCCATGAGGAGAGCCGTCACCACATTGGCCAGCGGCGGACGCGAGGTGAGGGTATAGGATCCCAGAAAATGCATGTGCGGGCTTTCCCGCTGCATGAAAACGAGGGTCCTTTTGTAGTGCTCCAGCCAGTCGCCCGCCCAACCCCCGCCGGAATAGCTGACGACCAGCGCCAGCAGTCCCAGGGTCCAGAGAACAAAGATCCCCCAGTGCCCGAGCAGGCTTTTCGTCTCGGGATCGCGGCACAAGGCGAGGATGTGTCGCCACCGCCAGACCATGGCGGCGATGGCGGCGGGGGGCAGGCACCAGAGCCACGCGGTGCCGAGGCCCGCGACAAAGACCCCGAATCCCGCGAGATAAAGCGCGATGAGCGCGGCGGCGATGCCGAGGCAGAGTCGTTCGCCGGCCTTGAGCGACCAGTCGGGTGCCAGGGCCGCGCCCAGCCCGAGGATGAGCACAATGAAAAAAACAAGGTTGGCGGTCGCGGCGAACATCTAGCGTGGCCCGCCGGAAACGGCCGGGGTCGGTTGGAGCAGCGCCGCGATCATCTCCACGTCATAAATGGTGATGAGGTTGGCGATCGTGATGACCTTGAATTTGTCCTGCCGCAGCTCGCGGAGGAAGCGATAGTGCCGGTTGAAGTCGTCGTTGATCGGGCTTCCTTCGACCAGGGTGATGAACCGGATGTTGCGCGCCCTGAGCTCGGCGATGATCGCGGCGAACGACCGATGTTGGTCGAACAAACAGTCCGCCCGCGGGCTGAACAGCGGCACAGCCTGCCCGCCCCGGCGGCGAACCTGCACGTGGTTGCCGGGGTGATCGACGATGATGGCCTTGCCGTCGGCGGCTTTGCACAAGATGCTCCAAATCTCGGGGGCGTCGATGCGCGTCAGCGTGCTTTTGGCCTTGGTCCATGTGTCAAACGAGAGACTCCACGGCGTGGTGAGCGGATGGATGGGAAACACCCATGACCGCCGGGCGGCGTCGGCCGAGATCGCCAGCGCCGCCACGGCGCAGACCAGCCCGGCGCGCAACGGCGCGAGCGCGAGGTTGCCGGCGAGAACCGCCGCGATGGCGACGAGCGGAGACAGCACGCGCATCGAGTAGACCCAGCCGCCGGCCGTCTGCCCGATCGACCAGAGCCACAGCGCGCCGACCACCAATCCGGCGAGCAGCAGGGGCGCGCTCTTGACAACACCGAGGCGGCGAACGCCCGCCGCCGCGCCGAGGAAAACGATCCCCATGAATATCGGCGGCAGCATGAGCAGGTAGCGCAGGTTTTGGGGCTGCGAGGACAGGCTGCAGTTGTTCACGATCGCCGCCATCATGGTCTTTTGGATTTCGTTCACCGGGAAAAGCCCCAGCAGATCCATGTTGTAAAGGGGGTTTCCGGTGATCCAGGCGTTGCGCAGATACCACGGGGCGGAGACGGCGACCGCCACGGCCAGGAACAAGGTGAACACGCCCGGTCGCCGCGATTTTTGTGCGAGCAGCATGAGCGCGCCGATGACGATGTAGGCCAGCCCGTATTCGCGGCTCAAGGCGCCCGCCGCCGCCGCCAGCGCCGCCCAGATCGCGTCGGAGGTCCGGCGGGATTGTCCGTGGACGTGCAGGAAATACAGCATCGCGACCAGCGTGAGCGCGGTCAGCCCGGTTTCCTGCCCCATCGCCACGGCCCAGAGAGTGAGCGAGCTGGTCGCGAGCATGCCCATCGCCGTCCAGCCGGCCGCCCGGCCGCCCCACAACGCCCGCGCGAATTGGAAAACCGCGAGGAACAGGAGCCCGCCTTCCAGGGCGATGCGCGCGACCGTCATCACCTTGGCCGCGCTGCCCGTGCCCAGATAGAGCCAGAAGTTGAGCGATGACACCAGCGGCGCCATGCCGTCGCACCAGGCGTAGTGCGCGAAGGCCCCGGTGCTCACCGCGGGATAATACGACAGGCTCCCCGTATCGAGCATTTCGAGACTCAGCGCGTTCCACCGGAAAATATTGTCGTAGCCCGAGAGCGGATCGACCGCCGCCCGCGCGACGATGCTCGCGATGCCCAGCAACGCGGCGACCAGATAGAGCGCGTGGTCCGCGCGCAGGGGCGCGATGTCGGCCGCGGCGGCGTCCTTGGGGGCGGGCGGTTTTCTCCGGGCGAGCAGGAACAGGCCGAGCGCGACCGCGCCGAGGCCGCCGGCCACATGCGCGAGATCGAGCGGCAACCCCAGGAGCTGGTTGCCCAGCACGATCCAGAACAAGATCAGGATGGAGCCCAAAAACGCCGACAGGGGGACGCACGCGCTCGGGATCAAGCGCGTCAACAAATAACCGGGCAGCACAAAGCCCGCGAGCGCGACGGGCAAAAGCAGGAGCCAGCTATGGGCGTGAGGCCCGATCATCGAAACAGGTTGTATTTGAGGATCGCGTAGAGCGCGCGGAAGCCGTCGCGCCAGCCGATCTTCTTCCCTTCCTTGTAGGTGCGGCCGTAGTAGCTGATGCCGACCTCGTAGATCACCACGTCGAGCTTGGAAACCTTCGCGGTGATCTCCGGCTCGAAGCCGAAACGGTTCTCCTCGATGGTGATCTTCTGGAGCACGTCGCGTTTGAAGACCTTGTAGCACGTCTCCATGTCGGTGACGTTCAGGTTGGTGAGCATGTTGGAGAGCAGCGTGAGCGCCTTGTTGCCCGCCATGTGCCAGAAATACACGACGCGGTGCGCCTCGCCTCCGGCGAAACGCGAGCCGAACACCACGTCGGCCTTCCCGTCGATGATCGGCTGGAGGAGCTTCGGGTATTCGTTGGGGTCATACTCCAGGTCGGCGTCCTGCACGATGACGACGTCGCCCGTCGCGGCCTTGAAGCCGGTGCGCAGCGCGGCGCCCTTGCCCTGGTTGACGTCGTGGTAGATCACCTGATCGACGAGTTGGTTGACCTCGCGGGCGAGCAGCTCGCGGGTGCCGTCGGTCGAGCAATCGTCCACGATGATGATCTCCGTCTCCGCCACCGGCGCCTTGAGCACGCGGTCGACGATGTGGCGGATGGTTTTAACCTCGTTGTAGCAGGGGATGACGATCGTGAGCTTCATGGCTGGGTGGCGGCGAGGTTAGGAAACGCCGTGGCGGACGGAAGCCTTTTTCCGGTCGCAGGGGGCGATTCAGGTTAAGAACGAGTGCAGATAAATGGTCGCATCCGCCACCACGTTGGCGGCGGGACAGAGAAGATTTAAAAGCGCGAGCGATAGGAGCGCCCAGCGGCGCACTGGCGGAGTAATCCCCGGCCATGGCAAAACGCCGAGCACCAGAAAAGGGATTAGCGCCGCGATGGAGCGGCTTGTGTCCCACGCGAGAAAGGCGATGAGCGCCACGCCGGCGGCCAGCCCGAAGAGCAAGGCCGCCCGTTCCACGCCCGGCAGGCCGCGGGCCGCCATGAGCACCCCGGCCGCGACTGCCAGCCAACCGGCGCGGAAACCATGCCACCAACCGGCCGGGACGTTGGAGGCGTATTGCCCCAACTGCGCAAATTGGCCGTGCACTTGGTCGGCGATGGTGGCGCCGCCATGAGCGAAAGCCACGGCCGCCAGCCGGCAAAGAACGTAGGCCGCGGCCGGCGCCGTCTCCATAGCGAGGCTGCGCCAAGAGCCGCCCCGGGCGCGGCGGACCAAGACGAATACGGGCAGCACAATCAAAAACCGCTCATCGATCCAAGGACCGGCGGCGCAGGCGAGCCCGGCCGCAAGGGGCGAGCCGGTGAAGGTGAACACCACGAGCGCCAGAACATAAAACGTGTCCATTTGGCCAAGCCAACCCGTCGCGACATAAAAGGCCGCCGACGTCGCCACCAGCAGCGTGGCCACGGCCGCCGGCAACCACTCCCCGCCAATCCGCCGGGCATAGCCGCACACGGCGCAAAGCAGCGCCAGAATCCCGGCATAGGGCAAACAGAAGTAAACCGGCAGGGACAAACCCAGCGCATGACCGGCGGCAGGCATAAGCAGGCGCCAGCGCAAGGCCGGCCCCACCGGGGCCAAGGGATGCGCAAGTTGCCGGGCAAGTTCCGGGGCGCGGACTTCTTCAATGCTGCCGCTCGCCAGATTGGGCGCCCACGGGGTCACCCGGGGCGTAACCGATAAGAGCGAGAGACCGGCGCAAACCAAGGCGATGGCGAAAACGATGGCGGCGTTTTTCATGGGCGTAGGTTTCGGCGCCTACGCCAAGGCATCGGCGGCTTCAGCGTAACGATGATGCCAAAAATATCCGAATGAGGATGATTTGGAGGTGGGCACGGCTGGGTGGCGGCGAGGTTAGGAGAGGCCATGGAGGACGGAAGTCTTTTTCCGATCGCGCCGGGTTTTGATCGCGCCGGGCGCGGCGGTCGGCAACGCAAGCGCAGCGCTCGCGACCCGTGGCGAGGCGATCGTCCGGCCATGCGCGGCAGCCGTTCGGGCGCGCGGAAGCGTCGCAAAAACTGTGGAGAGCACGCCAAAACCCACGGGAAACATTCCCCAACCTGCCGTGAGCACGACAAAACTTGCGGTGAGAATGCGGAAACCTGCGGTGGGCGTCGCAAAAGTTGCGGTGGACGTCGCAAAACCTGCGGTGAGTGTCCGAAAAGGCGGGCAGGTGCTCGCGTCCGCGATCCGTGCAACGCCGTCAGGTCTCCGTGGACGCGCAACGTTTATCCGTGAACCGCTATTTCATAACCCTGTAGTCCTATTTGGTAGTCAGGTTGCGCTATTTGGTAACCATGGACTCTTAATTCGTAACCATGCACCGCTGTTTCTTAACCATAAATTTCTGTTTTATAGGCATGGAACGCTGTTTTTTAAGCATGGAATGCCATTCCATAGCCTTGGTGCCTTAATTAATAACCTTGGTGCGCCGTTTCGTAAGCTTGGCGAGCTGTTTTTTAATCATATCGGCCTGTTTTTTAACGATGGTATCTTAACGGATAATTCAGGGACGCTAATAACTATGCTTGGGATGCTAACCGCTACACATTAGGCTTTAACGTGAGCGGTGGAAAGCCCATGAACAGCCGTAAATCTCCCGAAAACTGCCCCGGAACACGCAAAAACTGCCGCTGACGACGCAAAACCTGCCGTAAATCTCCAAAAACCCACCGCGAATCTCCCAAAACCTGCCGCCAACATCTCCCCGCCATGCCCGACACTCCCGCCGACTCCCGTGTTGCTCCCGCTGCCGACCCCGTTCCCGCCGTCGCCGACCCCGCGCCTGCCGATACCAGCCCCGTTAATCCCGACGCCGCGCCCGCGCCCGCCGCACCGGTGAGGAAGACCCCCCGCACCCGCGCCCCCGTCAACCGCGCCTTCAGCAGGGAAATCGTGCTGGCGCGCGAGATCGCCGCCACCGCCCAGAAGGACGTTTACGCCCCGCTCCTCGCCGCCGAGGAGATCGACGCGGTGTTCATCGAGAAACTCCTGCAGGCGATCGAGGCCGCGCACGTCCTCCTGGCCGCCGCCGTGGGCAACACCACCGACCGGAAGAGCGACACGCGCAGCGAGCAGGCGTTGAAGGACGCGCTCCTCCTGCGCATCGCCACGGTGCAGGCGCGCGTGAAGCGCAAATACCCCAAGGCCGGCACCCCCGCGCGCTCCAAGTTCTACATCGGCCAGCTGCTCTCCAACAGCCGCTCGCTGCTGGATAGCGGCGCCACGGCCATCCTCTTTGCGCTGGCCGCCGAGCCCGTGCCCGGCATGAAGCCCGCCGACATCGCCGCCCTGCGCACCGCGCTCGCCGAGTATCGGGCGGTGCAGACCGACCAGGCCGGCGACCAGTCCCACGCGACGACCTCCCGCTCGCGCCTCAAGGACCAGGTGGGGGAGGTGGCCGTCCTGCGCCGCCAGCTCCAATACGCGGTGGACGCCGCGTGGCCGGCCCGCGAGAAAGGCAACGCCGGGGTGCGCGTCGAGTTCAAGCTCAACCCCGCCCGCGCGATGCGGTGAGGGCGGGTCCGAGGCCTTGGGAGGGTCCACCTCCGTGTGGACCGGATCGGCACGGACGACACGGAGGTCGTCCCTCCCCATCCAAGCCGAAACAAGTTGCGGGGTATCGGACCCGGTGCGGAATGAAAGAGTCCCCGACTCCTGCGGTCCGCCCGCGTCACCGGCATTTAGTCTTTAAGATCCGGTGAGTGCGGGTAACGCTTTTGGGCAGAAGAAAAATTACATGACCGACACCACAGATAATCGATTAGTGACACTGCTATCCCGCATAGGTGGATTCGTAGCAGTATCAGCGCCCATGTTGGTAGCACTCCTTGCAGACGCGAAAGGAGACCTGACAGTAAAAATGCAGATGGTCATTCCACTATCAGGAGCATTTGTATCGGTTTTAGTGGCTTGGGGTTGGTGGACGGTTTCATTGGTTCGTAAAGATTCAAAAAGGGAAAAAGTGAAAGAAGCACATAGAGTCGGTCGTAGATTATGCGCATGCACAGAAGTCGGAGAGATCATGACGAAACATCATGCCACAGAGCATTGGATTGAGGTATATTGCTGTCCGAAATGTGAAAATATGCAGGTCATACATCCAGAGGGATCGGTTGCTATCGCAGATGATACTTTGTTTAAGCCTCCGCTACCCGGAAAGGCGCATGAGGGTTGGCTGGCAAGATCGAGAGCCGGTAGATGAAAACCACGGAGCCCAGCCGGCAGGCATGAGCGGGGACGAGGGAAGCTGAAGGGCCCTGCTACTTTTCCGCGCCAAAGACGTTGCCCGCTTGCGTGAAGTTTGGGTTGCGGGCCGGGTCCTTGGTGACGTGCAGCGCGTCGATGCCGGGGGGGAAGTTCACGAAGGTGTTGTCGAGCACCGCAAGGCCCGCCAGCCGGAAGGTATGCCCGGAGCCCGCCGCAAAATCCGCCGAGACGGCGCGCGGCGGCGTCCCCGCGGGCGTCGGCGCGACAAAGGTGTTGGACCGCACCGTGATCTTCCCCACGGGGGGATCGCCCGCCCAGTATTGCTCGACCGAAACCCCTGTCGGCCCGCGCGGGCCTTGCTTGAAATAGGGATGCGCGGTCATGCCGACGCGGTTGTTTTGCACGTTCAGCTCTCCGGCGAAATTCCCGTTCGGGTGCATGAGGATGAGGGCGACCTCCCCCGAGTCCGCCAGCGTGTTGCCCGTCACCTGCACGGTCTGGCCTTTGAAAAAGACGTTGTCGCCGAGGGTCTGGGTGCCGGGCTCGATGAACCACAGGGCGTCCACGCCCGAGGCCTCGTTGTCGGTGGCGACGGGGCAGGTGCAGCACTGCGCGTAGGGCAGGTCCGAGTGCTCGGGGGCCTTGAGGTCGAGGAAGCGGCAGCGGGAGACGACGTTGGTGTTGTCCACGGTGATGCCGGGCGCGGCGTCGGCCATCATGACGCAGGTGAGGCCGTCGGTATTGCCGCGGGCGACGGGCTGGGTGAAGACGCAGGAATCGACGAGGTTGTGGTGGAGGTTGCCCTTGGAGGACGGGCCCACGATGAAAAAGACGGGGAAGGACTCGCGCTTCCTCGCGCCCATGTTGACGAACTTGACGCGCTGGACGGTGCAATGGTCGGCGGTGGAAAACGCGAAGGCGATGGAGCTGCCCGCGTTGGCGGTCCACCAGGGCTGGCGGGTGGAGTTGAAGTCGATGGTGGCGTCGAAGAACCCGAAGCGGGAGACGGTGCCCTTCTCCGCGAGCCACATGGGGGCGAAGGGGCCCGCCGCCGCGCCGTCCTCGATCTTGACGATCGTCGCGTCGATGCCCGCGCCCTGGTGGGAAACCCCGTCGAACATCGAAAAGGCCGGGGTGACGAGGTAGGTGCCGGGGGCGTAAACGATCACCGTGCCCGGCGCGGACCGCGTCTGGTTGATGGCGCGGTATTTTTGCGGGGTGGACGCGTCGGCGGCGTTGGCGGCGCTCGACCCCGAGCCGTCGCCGAGGGCGCCGCGGGCGTTGATGAAGTAGCTGGCGGCCCGGGCGGACGCCGGAAACCAAAGCCCGAGAAACAGGGAGGCCGCGAGGAGGGCGAGGGGTGCGCGGTGGAGGGATCGCATCGCCGGCAGCGTGGCTGCGGGACGGGCGTAAGCCAAGGTATTGCAGGCGGCGGGAAGGGCGGGGGCGGGCGGGGCAGATCGGACTTTAGCCTGTAAAATCAGGGGAGGGCGGGTAAGGGTGTCCGAAAGAATGAGCGATCAAGGCACATGCGAAGTTTGTAACGCCAAGTTTGAATATAGTCTCATTCACACAGGCTTTAGCGACTCAGCGTATGCTTACTGCGACCAATGCGGGAAGACCGCATTGCTAGACGGCTGGAAGATGCCCGCTGGCAGCAAGGTTCGCATCCATAAAATTATAACCAAAGAAGCAGAAGATGAATTAGAGCCTTGTGCGTGCGGTGGTCATTTTAGAAGCGAAGCCAGTCCTAGATGCCCCACTTGCACGGCTGTTCTCTCAGCAGAAAAAGCGACTGCGTGGATTGAAAAAAATGCACTAGGCACAGCAGTAGGTTGGCGATGGCAGAAATCTTGGACTGGCCTTTATGCGATTTGCATAGGTGGCAGTTACACCAAAGATAATTGGAAGAAGAAATAAACTAGCCGACTAGCGGGGAAGATCGGCGATGAGGGAGGTTGAAAGGCCCGGGGCGAGGGCTTGACGGGGCGGATCGGACTTTAGCCTGTAAAATCAGGGGAGTGCGGGTAACGGTGATGGGCAAAAAAATGATCAAGTTACTGATTCAGCATGTTGTCGCGGTCATGGCGGCTACTCTGTGCGGTGCAGGCTTCGCGATCGCAGTGACCGAAGCTCTTCTCCCTCCTGTTGCGTCAGGCTTTGCTCCCCGCGTCGCCGTTGTTGCGATCTACTCCATGTGGATTGCTGCGGGTGTGTATTTGGCTGCCGTTACTATCTTGGCCTTAAAGCGCCATCGTCAAAGAAGGACCGCTCCGCTGGATGTCGCAGTGCCTGCACTCTTCATCAGTTTGGGAGCCATAGTTCTGTTGGTCCTGCTTCTATGTGCCGTTGATCGTTTCAACCATTGCCTGTCTTACTAAAAGCAAAAGAGCCGAACCAGCAGGGTTGAGCGGCGACGAGGGGAGCTGAAAGGCCCGGGGCGAGGGCTTGACGGTGAGAAGGGGGGGGGGGCATACTCACCGACCAAAGCCCAACGCAAGTGAGGCGAAGAACGCTGTTGGGGGAAAATATGAAAAAACGTATCGCTGCATTGATGGGCTTATCAGTCTGCGTGCTGATGGCATGGATTTACATCGTTACGCCCAGCGAAAAAGCGGCGCGCGCAAAAGAAAACAAACGAGTTTTCGATCACATAAAGGAAAACACAAAATGGAATGTGAATGCCAATATGCTCTATGGTTATTTTTTTATCAACGAATACGAAGAGCCGCTCAGGATTCTGGGATTTCTTCTTCGAATTGGAGGCCATAGATTCGTCGACATTTGGAAAGATGAAGAAACCAAAAAATATTGGTTACATGTAGAGAAAGTTCAGGTGCAGAACTTAGACTCGATTTCCACGAAAGATGTTAGGTTTAAGAAATTCGGTGAAATTATATTTTTATCGGAGTATGACGGTTGGGATGTCGGACCCGATTTGACTCCAACCAAGGCAGGGAAATGAAAACCACGGTCAACTGAAAGGCTCGGGGCTAGGGCTTGGCGGGGCGGATCGGACTTTAGCCTGTAAAATCAGGGGAGTGCGGGTAACGGTGTCGGGCAAAGAAATGAACACTGCGCGTTTCGACATGAATGAAAGGTGCTGTGAAGTGCTCCGCATTTTTTCCAATGGCGATACGTCAAAGGGGAAATTCGATGCGCTCAAAAAAAGCATGCAGCAGGCGATGGCTTCATGTGACCGCTCCCGAGAAGAAGAACGATTAGACCACGGCGCCCTGCTGATTTTCCTCTGTGCGATTGATGATCTCGAAAAGTATGAAAAATCAGAATGTGAAGAATCGCGGGCTAAGCTTTTTATGGCAGCCGTCGGCAAGCTTCGGTCTGCGGAAATCCAATATGACAGAGGTTAGTCAGTGGGTATGAGCGGCGATGAGGGAAGTTGAAAGGCGCGGGGCGCGGGCTTGACGGTGAGAAGGGGGGCGGGGCATCGTCGGGGGCATGTCTTCCACCGAGCAACGGTCGTTTCGTCCGAGTCCGGCGCTATTGTTCAAGCTGGCCGCCGCCGGCGCGGTGGTGGCCGGGGTCGCCTTGATGCTGCTCCAAGGCGTCGATGTGAAGGCGTTGTTCCACCAGGCGCTGGAGTTCATCCGCGGACTCGGGCCGGTGACGTTTTTCGCGGCGATGGCGGTGCTGCCGTCGTTCGGGTGTCCGCTCACGGCGTTCACCTTGTCGGCGCTGCCGGTGTTCGGCGGCGAGCTGGGCGCGCCGACGGTCGTGGGGCTGGCGTTGGCGAGCATCGCGGTGAACCTGGCGTTCTCCTACTGGCTGGCGCGCTACGCGCTGCGGCCCTGGGTGGAGAAACTGCTCGCGTGGATGGGCTACACGCTGCCGCAGGTGGCGACGGAGGACCGGCTGGGGCTGCTCGTGCTGGTGCGGGTGACGCCGGGGCCGCCGTATGCGCTGCAAAACTTCGTGCTGGGGATGACGGCGATCCCGTTCGGCCTCTACATGGCGGTGTCGATGGCGATCGTGAGCGTGTATTCGGCGGCGTTCATCCTGTTCGGCGACGCGCTGGCGCATGGGCGGGGAAAAATGATCTTTCTGGCGGCGAGCCTGTTCATCGCCTTCTCGGTCGGGGTGAAGTTCCTCCGGCGGCATTACCAGCGGCGTCAGGCTAAGGCGCCATGAGCAGGGGAAAGGAAATCGAACTCGACGGCGGGGCCCGCGCGGAAAGCGTGACGGAGTTCACGCGGCGGGTGAAGACGGTGCTGGAGCGCGAAATCCGCCCGTGCTGGGTGCGCGGCGAGGTGTCCAACCTGCGGGCGCAGGCGAGCGGGCACGTTTATTTTTTGCTGAAGGACGCGGGCGCGCAGGTGTCGGCGGTGATGTTTCGCGGCGACGCGGCGAGGCAGACAATGAAGCTGCGCGACGGGGCGCAGGTGGTCGTCTACGGGGAGATTTCGGTCTACGAGGCGCGGGGCAACTACCAGCTGATCGTGCGCGTGGTGATCGAGGACGGCGTGGGGCGGTTGCAGCGCGAGTTCGAGGAGTTGAAGCGCAGGCTGGCCGACGAGGGGCTGTTCGCGGCGGAGAACAAGGCGGCGATCCCGGCGATGCCGGGGACGGTGGGTTTCATCACGTCGCCGACGGGCGCGGCGGTGCAGGATTTCATGCGCATCCTCATCCGTCGCGGCTGGCGCGGGCGGGTGGTGGTGCTGCCGGCGAAGGTGCAGGGCGAGGGCGCGGCGGCCGAGATGGTGGAGATGCTGGCGGAGGCGGAGAGGCTCAAGATTTTCGACCTGCTGGTGATCGGACGCGGCGGCGGGAGCCTGGAAGACCTGTGGGCGTTCAACGAGGAGCCGCTGGTGCGGGCGGTGGCGGCGTGCGCGGTGCCGATCATCTCGGCGGTGTGGCACGATATCGATTTCACGCTGTGCGACTTCGCGGCGGATGTGCGCGCGGAGACGCCGAGCGCGGCGGCGGAGTTGATCTCAAGCGGGTTCGTGGCGGCGCTGGAGAAGGCGGCGCGGCTCGCGGAGGATCTGGAGCACCATGTCGGCGCGGCGCTGGAAACGGCGGGCGAGCGGCTGGATCATGCGCGTTCGCGGTTGCGGCTGCTGGCGCCGTCGGCGCAGATCGAGCGCGGGTATCTGCGGCTCGACGACATGAGCAACCGGCTGGCATCGGCGCTGGAGAAAACGGTGCAGGCGCGGCGGCAACGGCTGGGCGAGGCGCGGTCGTTGCTGCGGGAGCGTTCGCCGCAGCGGAGGGTGGAGGCGGAGTCGCAGCGGCTGCTGTCGTTGTGGAAACGGTTGCACGCGGCGAGCCCGGCGTCGGTGTTGCATCGCGGCTTCGTGATCATGCGCGACGAGGAGGGGAAGCCGGTGCAGAAAAAAGCCGCCGTCCGGAAGGGACAGCGGCTGGCGGCGGAGTTCGCCGATGGAACGGTGCCGGTGAAGGCGGAGGAGTGAGGGCGGCTGTGGCCAAGCCAAAGTCGGCGACGAGTCGGAGTGAAAAAATATCGGCGGATTCCCTTGTCTCGACGCGGCTGTTGCGGTGTGAATTCCCAGTTCCCTTCACCCCTTATTTATTCAAATGAGCACTTCCTTTTTTACCCAAGCCAGCGAGCGCTACGCCGCGCTGGGCGTCGATGTCGAAGCCGTCCTGGCGACGCTGGCGGCCACGCCGATCTCGCTGCATTGCTGGCAGGGCGACGACGTGGGCGGCTTTGAAAAACCCGGCGCCGGGCTGAGCGGCGGCGGCATCCAGGCGACGGGCAACTATCCGGGCAAGGCGCGCTCCATCGCCGAACTGCGGGCCGACCTCGAGCAGGCGGCGCGGCTCATCCCGGGCAGGAAGCGCCTCAACCTGCACGCGCTCTACGCCGACCTCGGCGGGAAAAAGGTGGAGCGCAGCGAGTATGACGTGACGCATTTCCAGTCGTGGATCGACTGGTGCAAGGCGCAGGGCTGGGGCATGGACTTCAACCCGAGCTTTTTTTCCCATCCGCTGGCGAACGACGGCTTCACGCTGAGCAGCGCGGACGCGGGCATCCGCGACTACTGGATCGCGCACGGCGTCGCGTGCCGCCGGATCGCGGCGGCGGCGGGCCGGCAGCTCGGCTCGCGGGCGGTGACGAATGTCTGGATACCCGACGGCTACAAGGACACCCCGTTCGACCGCAAGGGGCCGCGCGAACGGCTGGCGTCGGCGCTGGACAAGGTGTTCGCCGAGAAAATCGACGAGGCGCACAACGTGGACGCGGTCGAGGCCAAGCTGTTTGGCATCGGCTCGGAGAGCTACGTGGTGGGCTCGCACGAATTCTACCTCGGCTATGCGGTGACGCGCAAAAAGTGGCTGTGCCTCGACGCGGGGCATTTCCACCCGACTGAGACGCTGGCCGACAAGATTTCCTCGGTGCTGCAATACGTGCCCGGCCTGCTGCTGCACGTGAGCCGCGGGGTGCGCTGGGACAGCGACCACGTGGTGATCTTGGACGACCCGACGAAGGCGGTGATGGAGGAGGTGGTGCGGGGCGGCTTCCTGCCGCGCACGGCCATCGGCCTGGATTTCTTCGACGCGAGCATCAACCGCATCGCGGCGTGGACGATCGGCACGCGTTCGGCGCAAAAGTCGCTCCTGCTTGCGCTGCTGGAACCGGCGAAAAAACTGCGCGAGACCGAGGCGGCGGGCGACCACACGTCGCGCCTCGTCTGGCAGGAAGAGGCGAAGACGCTGCCGTTCGGCGAGGTGTGGGACGAATTCTGCCGCCGTCAGAATGCGCCGGTGGGCGCGGCGTGGCTCGGCGAGGTGAAGGCCTACGAGAAAGCCGTGCTGAGCGTCCGGCGCTGACCATTGTTTTGACGCGTGAAAAAGCCCCGGCTGCGCGCCGGGGCTTGAGGGGGAGGGGGCTTTGTTCGCGGGGCGTCAGGCCTTGGGAAACTTCAGCCACTTGGCGCCGAGCTTGGAGGACTTCACCACGGTTTCGATGAAGGCCATGCCGGCGACGCCGTCGTCGATGGTGGGAAAATCGAGGTCCTTGGGAAGCGGCTTGCCCCCGACCTCGGCGGCGATGGCGCGGAAGGCTTCGGCGTAGATGTTGCCGAACGCCTCGAGGTAGCCCTCGGGATGGCCGGCGGGGATGCGGGTGAACTTCTTGGCGGTGTCGCCGTTGTAGCCGTTGCCGCGCCGCCAGATCTGGGCGGGCTGGTCGGGGAATTTGACGATGAGCTCGTTGGGATGCTCCTGCCGCCATTCGAGACCGCCGGTGGAACCGTAGATGCGGATGTTGAGGTTGTTTTCCTCGCCGACGCTGATCTGCGAGGCGTGAAGGATGCCTTTGGCGCCCCCGACGAAACGCACGAGGATGTTGCCGTCGTCGTCGAGCCGGCGGCCCTTGACGAAGGTCGTGAGGTCGGCGCAGAGCTCCTTGATTTCCAGGCCGGTGATGTAGCGGGCGAGATTTTCGGCGTGGGTGCCGATGTCGCCGATGCAGCCGGCGGCGCCGCTGCGCTTGGGATCGGTGCGCCAGCCGGCCTGCTTCTGGCCGGTCTGCTCGAGGGCGGTGGAAAGCCAGCCCTGCGGATACTCGACCACGACTTTGCGGAGCTCGCCGAGCTTGCCGGCGCGCACGAAGTCGCGGGCCTGCTTCACCATGGCGTTGCCGGTGTAGTTGTGCGTGAGGGCGAAGACCTTTTTCGTCTTCTTCACGAGGGCGCGGAGCTTCTTCGCCTCGGCGAGGTTGAAGGTCACGGGCTTGTCGCAGACGACGTTGAAGCCGGCCTCGAGGAACAGTTTCGCGGGCGGGAAGTGCTGGTGGTTGGGCGTGACGATGACGACGAAGTCGAGGCGTTCGCCCGCGGGCTTGCGGCTTTCGACCCGGGCCATCTCGGCGTAGGAGCCGTAGACGCGGGCGGGATCAAGGAAGAGGTCGGCGCCGGAGGCGCGGGAGCGGGCGGCGTCGGAGGAAAAGGCGCCGGCGACGAGCTCGGCCCGGCCGTCCATCTGGGCGGCGATGCGGTGGACGGCGCCGATGAAGGCGCCGCGGCCGCCGCCGATCATACCAAAGCGGAGTTTGCGATTCATGGGATTGGAGGGGTGTCTGCAGGGCACACGGAATACGTCGAAGAGAAACCAGTCCCCCGGGGTTTCCCGTGTGCGCGGTCTGTTTTGCGACAGGTAGGGTTCGGGGTTATTTCTTCTTTTCGAAGGCGGCGTCGAAGGCCAGCGCACTGGAAGGGAAATCGACCTTGCGGGTGAAGGCGGCGGCCTCGGTGGCGCCGTGGACGCGGTCCATGCGGATGTCCTCCCACTCGACGGAGAGCGGGCCGCGGTAGCCGACGTCGTTCAGGGCGACGATGATGTCCTCAAACCTGATGTCGCCGTGGCCGAGGGAGCGGAAGTCCCAGAAGCGGCTGGCGTCGCCAAAATTGGTGTGTCCGCCGAAGACGCCGACCGTGCCGTCTCCGTGGCCCCACCAGACGTCCTTCATGTGGGCGTGGAAGATGCGGCTGCCGAAGGTGCGGATGAACTTCACGTAGTCCACGCCCTGGTAGCCGAGGTGGGATGGATCGTAGTTGAAGCCGAAGCGCCTGTGGCCATTGACGGCCTCGATGGCGCGCCGGGCGGAGGCGATGTCGAAGGCGATCTCGGTGGGGTGGACCTCGAGGGCGAAGTTCACGTTGGCCTTGTCGAAGGCCTCGAGGATCGGGCCGAAGCGTTTGCCGAAATCGGCGAAGCCGGCGTCGTAATAGGCCTGCGAGGTGGGCGGGAAGGCGTAGATCGAGTGCCAGATGGAGGAACCGGTGAAGCCGTTGACGACGGCGGGGAAGTCGTCCTTGGAGCCGCGGCCGGGTTTGACGTCGAAGAAGGCGCGGGCGGCGCGGGCGGCGGTGATCATCGAGCGGGCGGCGCGTTTGCGGACGCCCTCGGGGTCGCCATCGCCCCAGACGTCGGGGGGGAGAATGGCCTTGTGGCGTTCGTCGATGCGGTCGCAGACGGCCTGGCCGACGAGATGGCTGGAGATGGCGTAGCAGGTAAGGCCGTGGTCCTTGAGGAGCGCCCATTTGTCGTGGACATATTTCTTGGACGAGACGGCGGCTTCGACGTCGAAGTGGTCGCCCCAGCAGGCGAGTTCGACGCCGTCGTAGCCCATCTTTTTGACAAGCGGGGCGAGTTTTTCGAGGGGGAGATCGGCCCATTGGCCGGTGAACAATGTTACGGGTCTAGACATGGAGTGCGGGGGTTGAAAAACAATGAGGCAGAGTGAGCAAGATTTAGTTATAAAGCCAATACTTGCGCGTCTGCTGTTGGTAAATCGTATCTTTTGAGTGCCAGTCGGCGAGGAAAGAGTCGAGATTTACGCGGGCGCCGTCGTGTTTCAGGGCGGTCCACCAGGCGGTGGAGCCGACGTGGATGTTGAAGCTGCGCGTGTCCTTGTCGTTGAGTTTGGCGAAGGGGTTGGGCGGGTCGTAGCGGCAGGCGAGGCGCATGAGCTGAAAGCTCAGTTCGGTGGGATTCCACGCGGACCAGTCGGTGACATCGACGTAGACGCCCTCCTTGGGGCTGGCGCCGGGCTCGGGCACGATGACCTTGCGAAAGACGAGGCCGGGGAGGCGCAGAGAGGAGAGATCCTTGATGAGTTTGTCGGACGTCACGTTTTTGAAGGTGAGGCCGCGAAACGGATAACTGGCGCCGACGCCGTGCTTGAAGCCGCTGAATTCGCACCCGAGGCCGACCATCGCGTAGCCGACCACGGCGTTGAAATCGCGCACGAGCGGCGAGGTGGGAACGAACCTGAGCCCGGTCTCCGGCCACAGCATCGAACGCTTCCAGCCATGCATCGGAATGACGGTGAGGCGGCCCCTGGCGCGCACGTTGTCGGGGATGTTTTGGAGAACCCCGGGCGCGCCGGCGGCCATCCTGGCGAGTTCGCCCATGGTGAGGCCGTGAACGTAGGGGATGCGGAACGCGCCGACGCCGCTCATCCACTCTTTGTCGAGCAGGGGGCCGTCGACCTTGAGGCCGCCGAGGGGATTGGGGCGGTCGAGGACGATGACCTCGACGTTGTTGGCAAAGCAGGCTTCCATTGCATAACGCATCACCACGTTGAACGTGTAGGAGCGCACGCCGATGTCCTGCAGGTCGATTACGAGCGCATCGATTTTTTTAAGTTCCACGGGCGTGGGCGCGCGGTTTTTTCCATGGAGCGAGAAGACGGGCAGGCGGGTGCGCGGGTCGATGTAGTCCTCGAAATTATCACCGGCCTTCACGTCGCCGTTGAGGCTGTGTTCGGGAGCGAAGAGGGCCACGAGCTTGGTTTTGGGTGCGCGGCGGAGGACGTCGATGGTGCTTTCGCCGCGGCGGTTGACGCCGGCGGCGTGGGTGAGGAGGCCAATGCGTTTGCCGGCGACGGCCTTGAAGCCGTCTGCCTCCAGCACGTCTATGCCGAGCATGACGGGAAATTCCGAAACGATCGGGAGGGGCGCAACCGCAGTGGCGTTGGCGGAAGACTTGGCGGCGGGTGTTTTGCCGAGTCGGGCGGGCGGGCTGGTTCGCGAGTGGCACCCGGAGATGCCGATGAATCCGGCGGCGAGGGCGAAGAGCAGCGAGGGGAAAATGAAACGGGGGTGACCGAACATGCGGCGGTGAATGTTGCGCCGGAGTGAATGGGCGTCGAGACGGAATGCCGACCATCCACAACAAATTGTTCGACCGTGGTGGCGGTCGAACGGGGCGTCACTGTTCGAATACGGTTTTGACGGCGCGAACGAGATTGGCGGCCGCTTCACGCAAGGCCCGGTCCTGCGCGTGCGATGCCGGAGTGATGGCATGGAGCTGACAGCCGTCAGCGGGCGGGACGGCGATCTGGCCGGCGAAGACATGCACCGGCTTGCCGAGCGAGCGGGCGCGGGCGAGAAGCGCGCCGGGGCCCTTGCCCGATAGCGAACTGGCGTCGAAACGACCTTCGCCGGTGATCACCAGATCGGCGGCTGCGAGACGGGCGTCGAGGTCGAGCCAGGCGGATACGAGGTCGCTGCCGGGAACGAGACGGGCGTCGGCAGCGCAGAGAAATCCGAAGGCGATGCCGCCGGCCGCGCCGGCGCCGGGCGTGGTCGCGAGGTCGCCGGACCGGCCGGTGTGTCCGGCGAGCAGGTCGACGATGCGGGCGGATGCGTTATCCAATTCTAGAATACGGGCGGAAGTGAGACCCTTTTGCGGGCCATAGACGGTGGCGGCTCCATCGGGCCCGAGGAGCGGGTTGGCGACATCGCAGGCGATGCGGATGGGCGGGAGGTCACACGGGAGTTGGCCGTCGATGCGGGCGATTTCGGGCCAGTGGTCGGGTGTCGGGGATGGCAGTAGATGCCCATCGGCCGTGAGAAAACGCAGACCGAGCGCGCCGAGCGCGCCGAGACCGAGGTCATGGGTGGCGCTGCCGCCGATGCCGAGCAGGATGGCCCGGGCGCCGGCGGCGTGCGCGGCGCGGATGAGTTCGCCGGTGCCGGCGCTGGTGGTCTGCCACGGGTTGCGCCGGTCGGGAGGGATGAGGGCGAGTCCGCTGGCTTGCGCCATCTCGACGAGGGCGACGGGGCCTGGCGGGGCACGGTCGGGCATCGCGAGCAAAGCACGGGCGGCGGCGGGGATTTTATCCAAGGAAACCAAGCCGAAGCGGGCGTTGACAGGGTCGCCGCGCGGCCCGGTTGCGGTGACGGTCCGGAAGGTACCGCCGACGGCGTGCGTGAGAATCTCGCAGAAGCCCTCCCCGCCGTCGGTGAGTGGGCAAAGATCGAGCGACCAGCCTGGCTGCAGATCGCGCAGGGCCGAGGCGGCGAGTTCGCAGGCCTGAGGTGCGCTCAGGCTGTGTTTAAACTTATCGAAGGCGATGAGAATGCGCATGGGGTGGTTTGTCCGACGGGAGTCGGGACGGCTCAATCCGAGCCGATGTAGGCGAAGCGGGGCATGGTCTGGCCGTCGATGATGACCGTTCCCAAAAACATCGCGTGCGGGCGCACCCACAGGCCATGGTCGCCGTAGAGGAGGCGATAGACGACGAGGTTTTCCTTGGTCTCAGAGTGGCGGGCGACGCCGAGCACGAGATACTCCTTGCCCTTGTAGTGGCGGTAGCGGCCTGGTTGCGGACCGGAGGAGTGAAGGAGAATGGCCGGAACGGAGGGGCCGGGGGCGGAGTTCATGAGTGGCGTAATGCTATGCGTCGGTCGCTTCGTAGATCAGGTTTTTTTTGTGAGCAGGCGTTTGATCGCTTGTAATTCCTTATGGTGGGCCGGATCTGGCTTGGGGTAGTGCAATCTCAAGCCGTCAAGCGCATCCAAGATCACATGCGAAATAATAAGGCGGGCGTTTTCCTTGTCATCTGCTGGGACGACATACCACGGCGAGGCCTTGCGGCTTGTGGCACAGAGACACGCCTCGTACGCGGCCATGTAGTCCTTCCAATGCTTGCGCTCCGCGAGGTCCGCACGGCTGAATTTCCAGTTCTTGTCGGGATCGTCGATGCGAGCGAGAAACCGTTTGCGCTGCTCCTCTTCCGAGAGATGCAAGAAAAACTTCACGATACGCGTGCCGTTACGGTGCAGGTGTTTTTCAAGTTCGTTGATGGAGTGGTAGCGGTGTTTCCAGAAAGCGTCGTTCTTGACCGTCTCTTCCGGCAGGTGCTGGCCGGTGAGAATTTCAGGGTGCACACGCGCGATGAGCACCTCTTCGTAATAGGATCGATTGAAGATGCCAATGCGTCCGCGCTCCGGTAGGCAGCGGGTGGTGCGCCAGAGGAAATCATGGTCAAGCTCCTGCGCGCTGGGGTGCTTGAAGCTGAAGACCTGGCAGCCTTGTGGGTTTACTCCGGACATGACATGCTTGATCACGCCGTCCTTGCCGGCCGCGTCCATCGCCTGAAAAATGATGAGCAGGGCATAGCGGTTGTTCGCGTAGAGCAGAGTCTGACGCTCGTTCAGTTGTTCGGTATGCTTGGCAAGGAGTTTTTTGTAGTCGTATTTGGACTTGTAGAACGGTTTTACGTAGGTGGGCCAGTGCCTGAGGTTCACTACGTCGCCTGCGCTTACGCGGAATGAATGGGAGTCGATTTTCATGCTGGGATGGTTTATGCGGATGAGAACGCCGATACCTGCGGGTCGCTGATGCGGCGGATAGAACCTTAATGAAATAATTCAGAAAGAACCAGATTAGACGGAGCCGCGAATCACAGCGCCTGCTTCTGGCCGACCGACGCTATGAACCAGTCGTTAACGATGGCGAGAGTCGCGCGAATTTAAATCAGGATAGTGAGCCATATACGGGTGCGTGATGGACGGGTCAAAATGACCAGTGCGTGATGGACTTTATATGAATGATTTTAAGGCAAAAAAGAAATTGGTTTGGGAATGGTTTATCTTTTATCTTATATAGTCTATTAATAATACTTATATATTTAAAACCACAACCTGTAGGCTTTGACGTCCTGTTTGGCCCAATCGGTAGTGGTGCCCGCGTTTAAAGCCGGTTGGGTTGTCTTGCCGGCGCGCTTCTTTTCTGTTCTGTTTTTATCCGTGTCATGACTACCCAATACAAGTCCGCTACCCCTGCCGTTTCTCATCCCCACTCCGCTGATACAAATCCCGTTAAATCGAAGGGGGAGCAATTGCTCAACCGAGCCATTCCTGTTGATGCGCGCATGGTGCTCAAACGTGATGGTTCCAAGGCGCGGTTTGATCTCAATAAAGTCACGCGGGCAATCGCCCTGGCGTTTCACGAGGTTCGCACGGACAACGCGCCGAATCCCTATCGTGACGACATGCTCGCCTGCTTCGGGTTGGACAGCGACACGTTCATCGAGGTCACGAAGATCGCCGGAGGTGTTGCGCAGATGCTCGAACTCTATTATCGCGACGGAAAGCATCCTTCCATCGAGCAGGTGCAGGATGGCGTTGAGAAGGCGATTGCCGCCGCCGGGCATTGGGATGTGGCGCGGGCTTACATGCTATACCGGGCGCTGCATTCGGAGCGTCGCCTCGCGCATTATGATGACAACGGCCTGGCCGACTACATCGCGATGGCGAAATACGCACGCTACCAGCCTGACTTGGGCCGCCGCGAAATCTTTACCGAGGGCGTTGAGCGGGTGCGAGACATGCACCTCACGTTTTTCACGTCCAAGCTCGATGCTAAGGCCCCCGCCGCGCTGCCTGCCGACGTGAGCGCGCTCGCCGGTACCAACGCCGGCTTGCTGACGGATGCCTTGGGTGGCGCGAGTCTTGACCGGATGATCAACGAGGCGTTCGCGCAGGTGGCCGCGAAGAAAATCCTGCCGAGCATGCGTTCGATGCAGTTTGGCGGCGAGGCCATCCTTAAGAACCACAGCCGCATGTTCAATTGCAGTTTCTCGAACGTGGACCGCGTGGCGTTTTTTCGGGAGTATTTTTTCCTGTTGCTCAGTGGTTGTGGCGTGGGTTTTTCGGTGCAAAAGCATCACATCGCGCTGCTGCCGCCGCTGCCCACGCGCGAGGCGGATCACGATCTGCCGGTCTGGCATTACGACATCGTGGATACGATCGAGGGCTGGGCCGATTCGCTCGACTCGTTGTTCAAGTCGTTCTACGAGGGGAAAAAAATCGAGTTCAACTATTCCTCCATTCGTCCGCGCGGCGCCTCCCTGCGCACCTCTGGCGGTAAGGCGCCCGGCCACCTGCCGCTCAAGAAAGCGTTGCACAGGGTTGAACACATCCTCGAGCAGGCCGCCGGCCGCGCGTTGCGCCCGATCGAGGTCTACGACATCAACATGTTTATCGCCAAGGCGGTGCTGGCGGGCGGTATCCGCCGCTCGGCGACGATCTGCCTTTTCTCTCCCGACGACGAGGAGATGATGAACGCGAAGACCGGCAACTGGTTCGACAAGCACCCGCAGCGCTCCGCCTCGAACAACTCCGCCGTCCTGACGCGCGGCGAGAAAAACGCCGAACACTTCCGCAAGCTGTTCAAGGCGCAGAAGGAGTTCGGCGAGCCAGGCTTCTACTTCTGCGACCACCCCGAGGCGGGCTGCAACCCATGCGCCGAGATCAGCCTCATGCCGGTCGTGGACTGGGAGCTTTCGGGCGATGAGCTTTCCCGCCTTTTCAGCGAGGGCTACAAGGGCGAGCTGCCCGGCATGACGCGCCTGTCGGGCTTCCAGCATTGCAATCTCACCACGATCAACGGAGGTGCCGCGACCACCCCGCAGGATTTTCACCAGGCCTGCATTTATGCGACAGTGATCGGCACCCTACAGGCTGCCTACACTGACATGAAGTATCTCGGGCCCGTCACGAAACTCATCAACGAGCACGACTCGCTGCTCGGCGTTTCGATCTGCGGGTTTATGGATAATCCCCGTGTCCTCTTCGATCCCGAGGTGCTCCGGCAGGGCGCCGCGCTGTGCCGTGCGACAAACAAACTGGTCGCCAAGCTTCTGGGCATCCAGCCGGCCGCGCGTCTCACGACCACGAAGCCCGAGGGTACGGCCTCGCTGTTGCTCAACGCCGCTTCCGGCATTCACCCGCACCATGCCCGCCGCTATTTCCGTCGCGTGCAGGCCAACCGCAAGGAGCCGATCTACACGTTCTTCAGGTCCGTGAACGCGCAGATGACCGCCGTCTCTGTTTACAACCCCGACACCGACGATGTGATCTCCTTTCCCGTCGAGGCTCCGAAGCACGCCATCCTGCGCAAGGATATCAACGCGCGTCAGTTCCTTGAGCTCGTGAAACTGGTGCAGCTCAACTGGGTCGTGCCCGGCGGCGACCCCGCGACGCGCTCGCCCGGTCTGCACCACAATGTGTCCAATACCTGCACCGTGCGCCCCGACGAATGGGATGAGGTTCAGGAGTTCATCTGGGCCAACCGCGAGTTTTTCACCGGTATCTCCCTCCTGCAGGATGCCGGCGACAAGGCCTACCTCCAGGCGCCGCGCGAGGAAGTTTCCACCGAGGCCGATGTGGCGGCATGGAACCTCCTGCGCCCCGCAACGGTGGACTACACGAAGATGCGCGAGGCGACGGACGAGACTGCATTGAAGGAACATATTGCCTGCGCGGGCGGTGCGTGCGAACTCCCCTGAGGCTGAATCGTCCGGCGGGGAAATTCCTCGCCGGACGGCTGTGCTGGCGGCACGCTTCCGCCGATGATTTTTACCTGCCAACCGGGGTTTGTGGATTTGCTCGCCGGCGAGTTGACGGCGCACGGCTATGCGCCTGTCGAGCAAGGCGCTGGCTGGGTGCGGACGGACGGAAAACCGGCGGCGGGAGAATTGCCCAACCTGTGTTTTCCGCAGATGGCGCTGCTTGATCCGGTCGAGATCACGGGCGATTCCGTCAACGCGCTTGCCGCGAGGATCACCGAGCAATTTCTGACGACTGCAAAAACCGAGCGCTTCGAGGGCGAGTGGCCGTTTCTCTTTGAGGAGGCCGCCGAACTCGACGGCCTCGGACGTCGCGTGAAGGGCGTCGAAAAAATGGTGCAGGAAAACCTCAAAAAACGCATGAGCCGCGTGTCCAAGCTCGCCCTGGCCGACAAGCCGCGCGGCGTGGCGCGGTTGCGCGGGTTGTATGTGTTCTTTGTGGATTTCAAGCGGGCCTACGTCGCCCGCGAAGCGGTGTTCGGCGGCCAGCGCCGCATGGCCGACGACGAGCAGGCGCCGTCGCGTTCCTACCTGAAAATCGAGGAGGCCTACATCGTTCTCGGCCGCGAACCGGCGTTCGAGGAAACCGTCGCCGATCTCGGCGCGGCGCCGGGCGGTTGGAGCTACAGCGCCTCGAAGCGCGGGGCGAAAATCATCGCGGTGGACAATGGCCCGCTGAAGGGCGGCGCATTTGACAATTACAAGATCGAGCACCGCATGGAGGACGCGTTCGCGTTCCGGCCGGCGGCGGGGCAGGTTTTCGACTGGATGTTCTGCGACCTCGTAGAGGAACCGCATCATGTGGTGGACAACCTGATCGCGCCGTGGCTGGAGGGGAAATGGTGCCGCCGTTTCGTGGTGATTCTGAAATTCGGGCGGGTTGATCCGCTGGCGCTGCTGCGGCAGGTGCGCGCGCCGGAGTCGGTCTTCTCGCGTTGCGCGACCAACGTCCGCGTGCGCCATCTTTACCATGATCGCGAGGAGTTCACCATCGTCGGCGAGGTGCGTCCATGAGCGGCACCGCGAGGGAAATCAACTTGTGCGGGCTGGTGGCGGTGAGGTCGCGTTTCGAGCGCGAACCGGCGTCGATCAAGCGGCTGTTTTTTGACGAGGCGACCGGCCGGAAGATCGGCGCGATGTGCAAGGCGCTCGCCGCCGCGCGGAAGGTTTATCGCTGCGTGCCGCTGGCGGAGCTGGAGAAGATCGCGGGCAGCATCCATCACGGCGGCATCGTGGCGGTGATCGACGCGCCGAAACTCCGCGTGCCCGACACGGTGACGATCGGAAAATGGGCGGCGCAGTGCACGCCGCTCGTGCTGCTCGACCGCATCGGCAACGCGCACAATCTCGGAGCCATCGCCCGCACGGCGGCGTTTTTCGGCGTGGAAAATATCATCATCCCGGCGCACCCGCAGGCGGCGCTGCCGGGCGAGGCGGCGTTTCGCGTGTCGGAAGGTGGGCTGGAGCGGGTCACGGTGTGGCGCACGCCGGATTTGACGAAATTCATGCGCGAACTCGCGGCGACCGGTTACGACGTGGCGGGTGCGGCGGCGCGCGGCGGCAAGCCGGTGGCGCTGGCGGGTCCGGCCAAGCCGGTGGCGCTCGTGCTCGGCAACGAGGAGCATGGACTTGCGTCGGAGGTGGAGAAAGCCTGCACGCGGTTGGTGACGATTCCCGGAAGCGGACGCGTAGAGTCGCTCAACGTGTCGGTGGCGGGCGCGGTGCTGATCTACGCGCTGCTGGCGAAGCGGGGTTGACGAGGGGATTCCGTCAGTTGGCGGAGCGGACGTCTTTGATGAAAAAATGGACCAGGGAAAATATCCACAAGGCGAGACCGGCGAGAAAGAGACCGGCGCTGCGATTGAGTTCGCCGGTGTTCAGGATGGGCGGGGCGGCGAGATTGGCGGTCGCGATGCTTTGGTGAGCGTATCGCATGAAGAGCGTCATGAGCGCGGCGAACCAGAAGGTGTGCCGGAAGATGAAGACACAGGCGCGGGGATAGTTTTCCGGCGTGCGCCAGTAGTCGCTACGCGGCACATTGAGCGTCGAGGAGGGGAAGAACCGGATCGAATAGGTAAGCCCCAGCACTAACCCGGAAACTCCGAGCGTGAAAGCGGGGAAGAAGGCGACGTAGGCGGTGCGCGAGGACCAGCCGTTGGGATGACCGGCGGCATCGAAGTGCGTGGCGAGGCGTTCGGGCAGGCTCGGGAAGGAAGTCGCGACCGAGAAAGCAAAGAGCGCGAGGCTGAAAAGCCAGACGTAGAGCGGGAGACGGGAGAATTTCATTGGGTGGCGTTCGCAGGGCGGCGGGCGACCGTAAGGAATTTTATTCAAATCTAGCATCTATGTCCTGACCCTATTGGGTCGTCTTATTTCCGATATTTTTGGTTTCCGATTCACCAGTGCTTCTCGCTTCCACTGGATCGATTTTTCCCGAGGGTTTACGAGGTCGATCAGCAGTATTCATGAAAAACGCGACGACCAATCCGACTAGCACTAGAATGATAATGATGAGCGATGGTCTCATTTTTTCCGAACAGTGTTGTTAGCCTGCACTGCGTTTTACGAAGAAAAACACTGGATAACATTTCGACAAAGGCTCGCCGATTTCGAGGGACGATTTTTGAAATGAGGCATGGCGAGATCAGGGGTGCGCTTTCGAATTTCGACGGGGGTAATACGAAGACCGGCGGGACGTTGAAAGTCGAGGTGATTGAGCCTCGGCGGCTAGTCGGCGGACATAAAAAACGCCGGCCTGTTGAGGGCCGGCGTTTGGAGAGGGAGACCGAGTCGTTTACCGATATTCTTCGCCGGTGAGGGCGTTGATGATCTTGTAATTTTCGACGTGGTAGGCCGGGTCGGCGCGGAAGGCCAGCTTCACGCCGAAGAGCTTTTCCATGCGCACGAGCAGGTCGGCGTCCTCGCTGCGGAGGCGTTCGAGGATCGACGGGTGGACGAGCACGCGGAGGTTATACTCCTTGCCGTCGTTGCGGGTCGTGAGACGGCGGACGATGGCGCTGAGCTTGCGCTGCAACTCGACCGACATGGTCGTGGCCGATTTCACGATGCCGCGACCGCGGCAATACGGGCAGTCGGTGTAGAGGTTGGACGAGAGCGACTCCTGCTGGCGCTGGCGCGTCATCTGGAGGATGCCGAGCGTGGAGATGGGGAGGATGTGGTTCTTGGCCTTGTCCTCGGCCATGGCATCGATGAGCTTGTCGTAAACGCCGTTGCGGTGGCGGCGCTCCTTCATGTCGATGAAGTCGATGATGATGAGACCGCCGAGATTGCGCAGGCGAATCTGTCGGGCGGCCTCGACGGCGGCCTCCAGGTTGACGGCGTAGATGACGTTTTTCTCGTCGCCGCCGCGGTTGCGGTGGGAGCCGGTGTTGACGTCGATGGCGATGAGCGCCTCGGTCTCGTCGATGATGATTTCGCCGCCGGAGGGCAGGGGGACCTTGCGCTGGCCGGTCTGCTCGATCTGGCGCTCGATGTTGAAGCGCTCGAAGATCGGAATATTGTCCTTGTAGAGGGCGATCTTGCTGCGGGAGCGCTTGCTGATCTGGGCGACGAGGTCCTGCGTGTGCTTGTGGTCTTCCTCGTTGTCGATGAGGACGCGGTCGACCTCCTCGGTGAGGAAGTCGCGGACGGTGCGCTCGACGAGGTTCGGCTCCTGGTGGAGGCAGGCGGGGGCGCGCTCGGTCTGCATCTTGTGCTGAATCTCCTCCCACTTCTTGAGCATGATGTGGAGGTCGCGCACGAAGTAGCGGGTCTTTTTGCCTTCACCGGCGGTGCGGACCACTACGCCCATGCCCTCGGGGATGGTGAGGTCTTGGATGATCTGCTTGAGGCGCTGGCGCTCCTTGGGATCTTCGATTTTACGGGAGATGCCGCACAGGTCCTTGAAAGGATAAAGGACCAAGTAACGGCCAGGCAGGGACAGATCAGTCGTGGTGCGCGGACCCTTGGTGCCGATGGGGCCCTTGGTCACCTGGATGACGATCTCGCTGCCGGGCGGATACATCGAAGGGATGTCCTTGACGGTCGGCTCGGCGGGGCGGGGCGGGGCGTTTTTGCGCTTGTTGACGCGCACGACCTCGACGGACGAGTCGGCGGCGGCGGGGAGCATGTCCCAGTAGTGGAGGAAGGCGTTTTTCGAGTAGCCGATGTCCACGAAGGCGGCCTTGAGGCCGGGGTCGAGGTTCTTGATGCGGCCCTTGAAAATGCCGCCGACCATGCGGTCGTCGGAATCGCGTTCGATCTCGAACTTGTCGAGGACGCCGTCGAAGAGAAGGGCGACGCGTTTTTCGAGCGGCTCGGAGTTGATGATGAGCTCGCGGAAGGTGGTTTTCTCCTTCTTGAAGACCTGGAGGATTTTTTCGAGGAACGGACGGTCCTTGGCTCGGGCCTGGGCGCCGGTTTTCAGCTCGTTGCGGTCAACGGGCTCGCTTTGGACGGGCAGCGGAGGATTTGTGAGTTCCTCGTCATAATTGCGTGCATCCTGGGGCGGGGTGCCGGAGGAAGGGGCGGGGGATTGATCGCTCATGGTGGGTGTTGTCGTTTGGTTTGACGGGGCACCCTTGGTCTTTGGTCGCGGCGCAGGAAATTCCGGCAGAGCGGTCGATATCGAATCCAGGCTTCATTTTCACGTGAAGTCCTTTCGGAAGCGATAGACGCTTTGAACCAGTCCTTGCAGCAAGCAGCAACTAAGCACAAAGGAGCCACCGTAGCTGATAAAGGGAAGCGGTATGCCCGTGATGGGCACGAGTCCGATGGTCATCGCGATATTCACGAACACATGCACCGCGAACAGCACCGTCACGCCGATGGCGATCAGGGTGCCGAAGCGGTCGCGGGCGAGCCCGGCGACGCGTATGCCGTTAAACATCAGAATTCCAAACAGACCCAGAACCGTAAGACTTCCCAAAAAACCTTTTTCCTCGGCGATGACCGAGAAGATAAAATCGTTGTGCGCGACCGCGCGAGGCAGATAGCCGAGCTGGGCCTGCGTGCCCTTCGTCCAACCCTTGCCGGTGAGACCGCCGGAGCCGACCGAGATCATGGACTGGCTCTGATTCCAACCCACGCCAGTGGGATCGATTTCGAACGGGTCGGTGAACGAAATGATGCGGTTGCGCTGGTAATCGTGCAGCGGCAACCATGAGTGCGCTTCAAATTTTCCCCGATCCTTGGAGTAGTCCAAGTGATTTTCATGGATGAAGTTCTTGTAGCTGTAGGTGTCCCAGGCCACGACGCCCACAAGGAGCAGAAAAGCACCCAGCGCCGCCACGAAAAAGCGGGTCGATAGGTTGGAGATGTAGAGCATGGAGAACACCACGGGGGGCAGCACAATCGCCGATTTAAGATCGGGTTGTAACAGGATAAGGAAGATCGGCAGACCTGTCGCAAGAGCCAATTTGCCCAAAGTGCCCAGCGACTGGTTCACGGTGCCCACTTGGGAGCGCACCAAGATGCCGGCGGTGACCAGAAGGACGGCGGCCTTGACCGGTTCGGACGGTTGCAGAGCGAAAAATCCGAGGTCGAGCCAGCGCTGGGCGCCAAAATGTTCCGTGCCGACCCCCGGTAGCAGCACGAGGACCAGCGCCACGATGCAGGCGAAATAAAACCAGTGGGCGAAACTCAGCCAGAAGCGGTAGTCGATCAGCGACACCGCGACGTAAAGCACCGCGCCCGCGGACAGCCAGACGAGTTGTGTGATCCAGTTGTTCTGAGACGTGGAAAACTGGGCGCTATAGATAAACGCCACTCCTATGCCGCTCAACGCCAGCAGGACGAGCGGCGTGACCCAATCGAAGCGCACCCGCGTCGTCGTTTTGAAGACGCCTAGGAGTTCGAAGGGAGTGCGGAGGGTGCTGGCCACAAGGATTCAACAAACCGGTTGCGCGGAGTGGCGCAACACGGGAAAGAGTCATGAAGCCTTTTTAGGCGGGAAAGTATAAAACTCAGCGACCTTATTAAGCCACGGTTTGGTGATGAAGCCGGCAACCCTGCGGCAAGTTTATGCAATGGGTATCCAGACCCGCATCGCACCGGGCTGACGATTGTCCCAGGCAAAGTAAGGGATCGCCCGGAATGGTATGGAACGCATGACCCTCTCGCAAACAGGCCGGTAAAGGGCGTCTGCTGGATCAGTCGCGTGCGCTTTCGCGACCGAAACAAGACCTTCAAGCACGGTGACGCCGCCAAGAAGATCGGAGATATGGCGCGCGGCCAGTTCGGCATCATGAGGAAGGGTGGCGGACAATGCCCCGGCTTCAAAATCGGCGTCTTCGATGCAGTAAACAAAGGGGCCGCGCTGCAGGGCTGTCTGGCCGGCGTTGGAGACGACGCGCGGATCGGAAACGAGCCGGAGAATCGGCAGCTCCATGGTGATCTCCACCGTGTCGCCGTCGCACCAGACGCGTTCAATGCATGCGTAACCGCGTTCGGTCGACCAGACGGGTTCCTTGCCGTTGACGCTGATGCGAAAGGCGCGGCTCCAGTCGGGTATGCGCAGGAGCAACCGCCACAGCACGGTGCCGGACGGCTCGGGCGCGGACGACGAATTCAGTGCCAGGACAAGGCGGGTGCAACCAGACCAGGGCAGATCGGTGATAAGCGAGATCCGTCCGCGAACACCGTTATCCAAGGCGAACGCGAACTTGCCGCCGATGTAGAGATGAAGGAGCAGCGAGTCGGGCCCGGTGGACGCGAGATGGCTGCCGAGGGTGCCGAGGAGCCGAGACAGGTTGGAGGGACAGCACGCACATTCGAACCACTCCTGGCGGTGGTGTTTGCCAAGGGAGGCCAGAGGATTCTGATAAAAAAATTTCTCGCCATCGAGAGACATGCCGGAAAGGGCGCCGTTGTAGAGCGCACGCTCCATCACGGCGGCGCAGTCGCCATCGCCCGCGTCCTGCAGCATTCGGTGCGACCAGAAAACGAGGGCGACGCTCGCGCAGGTTTCGCAGTAGGCGCGTTCGTTGGGCAGGTCGTAGTTCGAGGTGAACGCCTCGTTTTCCCAGGTGCTGCCGATGCCGCCGGTGATGTAGAGCTTGCAGCGGGTGAGATTGCGCCAGAGATGTCGGCACGCCTGCAGGAGCGTGTCGTCTTCGGTGAGGTCGGCCAGGTCGGTCATGCCGCAATACAGATACATCGCACGCACGGCGTGGCCGACGACCTCGCGCTGATCCCGCACCGGTTGGTGGGCCTGTTGAGAGGCGAGGTTGGATCGGGCGGTCGCGAGGCCTCCCCGGAGTTTTTCCTCCTCGGCAAAGAATGCCGGCGATTGTCCGCGTTGGTCCACGAAATACGAGGCCAGATCGAGGTAGCGCCGTTCGCCGGTCGCACGATAAAGTCGCACGAGCGCGAGTTCGATTTCCTCATGGCCGCAATAACCGGGCATCTGGCCCGGTGCCGTACCGAAGCGGTCGGCGATGAGGTCGGCCAGGCGGCGCGCGGCGTTCAGGAGGACGCCGCCACCGGTCAGGATATGGCGGGCGACGGCGGCTTCGATGAAGTGGCCGGCGCAATACAGTTCATGATCGTCGCGGAGATTGGTCCAGCGTTCCTCCGGGCGAACGACCGTGAAGTGTGAGTTGAGATAACCGTCGGGTTGCTGCGCGGCGACGAAAAGGGCGGCGACCTCATCGATCTTTTGCCGGAGCGCGGCGTCGGGCCGGAGCTGGCAGGCGTAGCAGGCGGCTTCGAGCCACTTGGCGGTGTCGGAATCCCAGAAAATGTGCGGCTTGGGCAGGTCGCTACCCGGGCGCCACCGTAGACGGAGGGCGTCGAAGCGGCCGGTGCGGGAGCACAGATCGTATTGCTTCGGCAAGGAACGCTCGTGGTTCACGCGCTGGCGTTCGCTCCAGAAAGCGTCCCGGATCTCGACTTGGGTGAAAGAAATGGGGCGATAGCGGAACATATACGTCAGACTTGCGCGTCAGTTAACCAGATGTAAATGGGCATTCCTGTAGGGAAACGGAACTAATTCTATTTCTGATGATGAAATCAAACGGACTCATCTTTGCGTCGGATTCCGGGGTTGTTTCAACGTGAAACGGAGTGTGTTGGATGACATCGGGATCAAACTTCGCGACAGTCAGCGGGCGGTTAGCGTATAGGCGAACTTGTAGCGCTTGGCGGTGACGCGATAGCGCTCCAACGCGTCGGGGCCGCAGCTGGCGGTGCCGAGGCCGCGGTGCGCGGCGTCGAGATATACGATCGTCTCGGCGCGGGGCGCGAGGTCGGTTGTGTGCTTGGCAGCGTAGAGATCCTCGGCGGAAAAGTGCGAGGTGTTGAACTCGATGAGCGGGGCGGCGTCGATGCGGAGCGCGGGGGCCTTGCGGCCAGCGGAGAGCTCCAGCCAGCGGACGTCGGTGTGGTGGCCGTGTTCCTGCGGCATCACGTAGTCCACGTATTCGTCGGTCACGGTGGTTTCGTAACGGGCGACGAGGCTGCCGGCCTTGCGATCGATGTAGTTTTCAACGGGACCGCGACCGAAGTAGGCGAGGTTTTCATAGCCAGCCACGAGATCGAGACGGACGCCGGCGCGCGGCAGGTCGGTCATGTCGGCGCCGGAGAACACGATGTCATTGTCCACGACGAGGCGACCGTCGGCATGCAGCGTGTAGCGATGCGTGTGGGCGCAGTCGGTCCACTTGTCGCGACCGGAGGCGGTGTGGGACAATGTGACCGTGGCAGAGCCGTCCTTGTTGGCCTTCCGTTCGAATTTCCCCGGCTGGTGCTGGAGCGGCTTGGCGATGAGGCCGAGCTTTTGCCAGCGACCGAGGGGTTTGCCGTCCTGGCCGTTCCAGAGTTTGATGCCGTCGTTGTCGGTGGCGGCGCGGTTGAGCTCGACGAGCGGACCGCGGGCCAGGAGCTCGACGCCGCGCACGCGCAGCGAGGAGAGCATGGTGGTGGTGCGGTCGAACGTCGCGGCGGTGTCGCCGGCGAGGAGGATCACGCCGCCGACTGTTTCCTCGGCGAGGACAGGGGTGGATTTGAGATTTCGGATTTGAGATTTCGGATTTCGGATCGGGGTCAGAGACAGCTGGGTCCAGGCGGTTTCGTGGCCGCTCTTGGCGAAGGACGTGTCGGCGACGGTCGTCCAGATCACGTTGAGATGGGCCTCGGAGTCGGCGGGAAGTTTGCCGAGCGCGAGGGTGATGTCCTTCGACGCGCCGGGGGCGAGGTCGAGGCGTGGAAGCTTCCCGTTCTTGGTGGTGACGCCGTCGATGAGGAGTTCCCACCGGCCTTGGAGGCGGGCGAGGGAGACGAAGTCGTGGTCGTTGCGCACGCGGATGCGGCCGGGCTTGCCTTTGACGGTTTCGACCGTGACGGGTTGGGCGAGGTGCTTGAACTCCCACATCGCGGAATGCGGGATGCGGTCGGCCGAAACCAGGCCGTCGCATACGAAGTTGGCGTCGTTGGGCGTGTCGCCGAAGTCGCCGCCGTAGGCGAAGAATTCTTTTCCATCGGCGGTCTTCCGGCGAAGCCCGTGGTCGAGCCATTCCCAGATGAAGCCGCCTTGGATGCCGGCCTTGGTGCGGAAGAGATGGAAGTAGTCGGAGAGGGAACCGTTGGAGTTGCCCATTGCGTGCGAGTATTCGCACAGGATGACGGGGCGGGCCAGCGGGTGGAGGGGAGCGCGCGGGGCGTAGCCGTGGACGTTGCCCTTGTGGTGACGCTCGGTCTGGGCCGCGAGGGACTTTTGCGCGGCGGCGTCAATCCACGGGCCGGCGGCGGGTTTCCAGTGTTTGGTGACGAGATCGCTCCAGTCGGCAAGCGAGGGAATGCTGGCATACATCGGGCAGATAAGGTCGGTGACGGCGGAACCGTCCTGCCAGCTGGCCTTGCTTTGTCCGGAGATGCCGCCCTCGTAGTGGACGAGGCGGGATGAATCGAAGGCGCGAATCCAGCCGGCGGCGGCGGCGTGGTTTGGTCCGTGGCCGGACTCGTTGCCAAGAGACCAGATGATGATCGCCGGGTGGTTCTGGTCGCGGACAACCATGCGCATGGCGCGGTCGAGCCACGGCGTGGCGTAGCGCGTGTCGTGACAGAGTTCGTTGTGAAAATCGTGCGACTCGATGTTGGTCTCGTCGATCATGTAGAGGCCGTGTTCGTCGCACAGGTCGAGCCAGCGGGGATCATTCGGATAATGGGAGGTGCGGACGGCGTTGAAGTTGAACTGCTTCATCAACGTGGCGTCCTTCACGAGTGTCTCGTAGGGGACGGCCTTGCCGGAATCGGGATGGTGGTCGTGGCGGTTGACGCCCTTGATGAGGACGCGTTTGCCGTTGATGAGGACGTCGCGGCCGACGACCTCGATGCGACGAAAGCCGACGCGGACGGAGGTGTGTTCGGTGACACCGGGCGACTTGAGGGTGATGAGCGCGGTGTAGAGCGACGGGGTTTCGTGCGACCACGCTTGCAGGCGCGCGGCGGGGATTTTTTCGGAGAACTTCGCGAAATAGCGTTCGAGGTTCCAGGCGTTGCGTTTGCTGGAGACGGGCTTGCCGAGCGGCTTCTTGAAAACGGGACGTCCCTTTGGGTCGAGGAGCTGTACCTCGACGACGGCATCCTCGTGCAGGCCGGCGGCGTAGCCGATTTTGACGTCGATTGCGAAAGTGCCGGAGCGGTTGTCGGCGTCGAGCGAGGGGCGGGCGCTGACGTCTGCAATGAAGGTTTGCGGAGTGGAGTAGAGGAACACTTCGCGGTGCAGGCCGGAAAGCCACCATTGGTCCTGGTCCTCGATGTAGGAGGCGTCGGACCACTTGACGACGAGGGCGACGAGTTCGTTTTCCTCGCCGGTGCGGATGACGGACGTGAGGTCAAACTCGGCGGGAAGGCAGGAGTCTTTGGAGAGGCCGACGGCGATGCCGTTGAGGTAGACGGCGAGGACGCTGGTGGCGCCGCCGAAATGGACGATGACGCGCTGTCCGGCCCACGCGGCGGGCACGGAGAAGGAGCGCCGGTAAACGCCGGTGGGGTTGGCGGCTGGCACATGCGGCGGTTCATCGCGGAAAGGCATCACGACATTCGTGTAGTGGGGCTTGCCGTAGCCTTGAGTCTGCAAGTTGCCGGGAACGAGGATCGAGCCCCACTCAGCTGCAACGGTGAAGGCGGAGCCTTCGGTGAAGCGCAGGGCGTCCTCGGGCGTTGGCTCGCAGCGGAACTGCCACTCGCCGTTGAGCGGAAGCACCCGTGGCGACTGATTGGGATCGCGGGTGAGCGCCTGCTTCGCCGTGGCGAAGTGCGAGAACGTGGCGCGGGGCGGTAGTTTGTTGAGCGAGGTGAGCTCGGGGTTTTCCCAAGCGTTGACGAGACCGGATTTAAGCATGGAGGGAAAGGCAGAGGGTAAACGTCAGTTTGGCGCGTGGCAGGGTGAAGTGACGACGGAAAACAATGACATGAAAAGCCGAATAAGAGGGGAACTTTCGTCGATGGATTGGTTTAATACCAAGAATAATCGGCGGATCAGGGGATGGCGGGCCGCAACTGTTTGCATACGCTCACGGCTTGTCGCGGCCGGTCGCAGGGCTCATTCACTACGGCTCCATGACGAACAACCACGGTCGGACGGTTTTGGATTACGGTGCCCGTGGCGACGGGCTCTCCGACGATGGCGAGGCGTTTCAGCGCGCGCTCGCGGCCGGACCCGGCACCGTCACGGTGCCGGGGAAAAACTATCTGATCGGCCGCGTCCTGCGCATCGGTTCGGGTGTCCGGCTCCGTCTCGATCCCAAGGCGCGCCTGCGACTGGCGGCCGGCGTGGCAAAAACTCCCGACGACTATCTGATCACCAATGCCAATCCTGCGACGGGCGATGCCGACATCGTGATCGAAGGTGGCTGCTGGGATGGCAACAACGCGGGCAACACCCGGCCGCCGGGCTTGTTTGATTACGGCTGCTCCGGTGCGATGATGCATTTCCGCAACGTGCGGGGCCTGCGATTGACCAACCTGCACCTGCACGATGCGGAAGCCTACCATGTGCGGTTGACGGAGGTGCGCGGGTTTCAGGTTGAGAAGATTCGCTTCAGTGCGGATCGTGTGCGGCATAACAACGACGGCATCCACCTCGGCGGGCATTGCGAGGACGGTGTGATCCGCGACATCAAGGGACTGCATCCGGGGGTGACCGGTGACGACATGATCGCGCTCAACGCGGACGACGCGCTGACTCGCACCGAGGTGAACGGCATGACCTCCGGGCCTATCCGCAACATTCGCATCGAGGACATCGAGGCGCAGGGCTGTCACAGTTTCGTGCGGTTGCTCAGCGTTTTTTCGCCGATCGAGAACGTGTCGATTCGAGGCGTGCGCGGGACCTGCGAGGTCGCGGCGATCAACTGCGATGCGGCACGCGGGTGTCGCGTGCAGGTGTTCGACGAGAAGACGCCGCCGTTTCCCGACGGCGTGGGATTTCTGACCAACATCAACGCGGAGGATTTTCTCGTGGGGAAATCGAAGGCCAACGACGTCGCCTTGCTGCGGTTGGAGACGCGGATGACGAATTTCCGGATCGCGAACTTCCGCCGCGACTTGGCGGCGGACCTGGCTCCCGCCACGCCAACGCTGCGATTGAGGCATGTGGCCGTGCGCCAGTTGTTGGTCAATGGCGCGCCGGGCAACGTGTCGTCGGTCGTCTTCGGTGAAACCTGTACGATGACCGACGCCGCATTTAAGGAGCTGCGCATCAACTGAACTCGTCTGTCTGAGACCATCATTCCGGACGGAGGGTTACGCGTAAACGACGCCGTCACCCGGCCAGCGACTGCACCTTGCGAAGCAGGCAAAAGGCGTCGCTCGCTGATTGCGGGGTTGAACTTTGCCGCATGGCCCGCACCATTCGGCTTTCTTGAATCCAGCCGTTTCCGAGATTTTTGCCGTGACGATGCCCGAAGGCGACCCGATGTGGTGGACGCTGGCGGCGGCCATTGCGCTCGGGGTGAGCGCGGGATTTATGGTCGTGTGGCTGCTGACGCGGCAGATACGCAACAGCGCCGTCGAGCGTGCCGAAGAGTTGAAAGAGGTGGCCCGCCGCGAGGCCGCCGTCGCCGGCCAGGAGATCAAGCAACGTGTCGAGGAGGAGCTCGTCGCCCGCCGCGCTGAGCACAATCGCGAGTTCGACCGCCGTGAAATCGAGGTTGAGATCAAGCTGCGCGAAATCCGCGTCCACGAAGAATCGCTTGGCTTGCTCGACCACCAGCTTGAGCAAAAAAGCGAGCGTCTTGCCCGGGAAAACGGCGCCATCCGGCAGGCTCGCGACTCGATGCGCGCAATGTCCAAATCCATACGCAAGCGTCTTGAGGGCGTCTCGCAGATGGATGCCGACGAAATCAAGCATGCCCTCCGCGAAGAGGTGCAATTGGAGTGTCAGGACGAGTTGCGCGCGATGAAGCGCCAGATCCTCGATCGCTCCGAGCAGGATCTCAGCAACGAAGCCAAGCGCATCCTCATCACCGCGATGCAGCGCCTCGCCTCCCAGCCCAACAACGACATCATCGCGACCATCGTCCAGCTGCCGTCCGAGGATATGAAGGGTCGAATTATCGGCCGCGAGGGTCGCAATATCAAATCCTTCGAGGGCACCACCGGCGTGACGCTCCTCATCGACGAGTCCCCGCAGATGGTGCTGATCTCGTCGTTCGATCCGGTGCGACGTGAGATCGCCCGCATCGCCTTGGAAGCGCTCGTGAAAGACGGACGCATCCACCCTGCTTCCATCGAGGAGTTTTACGCCCGGGCACGAGAGGAAGTTGACCTTAACGTCCAGCAATCCGGCGAAGACGCCCTGCAAAAGCTCGGTATCAACGGCCTGCACCCCGAGATCATCAAGGTGCTCGGCAAGCTGAAATATCGGTTTTCCTACACTCAGAACGCCCTCGATCACTCCATCGAGGTCGGCTTCCTCTGTTCCATGCTCGCGAGCGAGTTGGGCCTCGACCCGAACATCGCCAAGCGCGCGGGCCTCTTGCACGATGTGGGCAAGGCCATTGACGGCGATTATGAGGGCAGTCACGCCACCATCGGCGCCGATTTTGTTAAACGCCACGGCGAGACGCCCATTGTGGTCAATGCCATTGCTGCCCACCACGAAGAGGTGAAACCCGAGACGGTTTACGCCGGGTTGGTGATCTTGGCCGATACGGTTTCCGCCGTCCGTCCCGGGGCGCGCGCCGAGTCGATGACGGGATACATCCAGCGTCTCGACCGTCTGGAGAAACTGGCGATGTCCATTGAAGGCGTGCAGCAGGCTTATGCCATTCAGGCGGGCCGCGAGGTGCGCGTGGTGGTCAATCCGCAGCAGGTGACCGACGAGCAGGCGCATGAGCTTGCCAAGGAACTGCGCCTGCGCATCGAGGCGGAGCTGCAATACCCGAGCACGATCAAGATCACGGTCATCCGCGAAAGCCGTTTCACCGAGACGGCGACGTGAGTCTTCAGGCTGGGCGATACCAGATAGGCGCTTTCCCATCATCATTACGGTGCCTTAAAAAGATCCCGAGAGTTATTTTATCGGCTAAAACAACGGTGCAGTACGCTGGACGTATTGGTAGTGGCGTTGGCAGTTAGCCTATTTGTTCCGGCTATTATTTTCTCCATATTAATAAGCTACTTATTAATATGGTGCCCCCGGCCGGACTCGAACCGGCACGTCCTTACGGACAAGAGATTTTAAGTCTCTAGTGTCTACCATTCCACCACGAGGGCACAAACAACCCAAGCTTGGACAGACCCGCACGCGGCGGTCAACACCCCCCTGCGTTTCTCTGTGTCCTATCATTAGATTGCCGGCCTTGCGCCCACCTCGTTGCGCAGCAAACTTGTTATTGGTATGCTCCCGCACGCATCAGTTTTTCTATTTTTCGGGCTCGTGATCTCTTCCGGTGCCGCCACGGCCCAAATGTGTGATATCAAAAGATTCAGCCGCGATCTGCGCCAACTGCTACGGCGCAATGCTCGGATGCAACAACTGTATCAGCCAACCATTCCTATGGCACACAATGTCAACAGTGCTGCCCTCTGCGTAGAAAATGCTTCCACGCGGCGGCCCTCGGAGGCAAAGCCCACTCGACCGCGAATCCATCCTCAACAAACCGTCGACCAATCCCGCTCAATGAATATTCGTTTCAGGGGGATCAACACATCCTTTCGACTTTTGGCCTCTTGAAATTACCATCCCACAGAACTATCTTGTTTTCATATGTCCTCTTTACCTCCTAACGTTGATGAATTTAAAATAGTCATACCCCAGACGGACGGCGTCCATAGTCTCAAACGTTTTTACCCGTTGTCGCTCAGGCGTACTGCGCAAGGCTGGCAATTTCACATTTTCTGGGGCCGACTGACGGTGACACTCATCCTGCTCGCGATCTTCATCTGGATTGGAACCGCTTCCGCCGCGTTTCTCTTTGTGAAATACCAACGCGGTTTCACAGACGTGCGTTTTGCCGATATGCTCATGCTGCCGTCCCGCTGGCAACAGTATCAAATCGCTCGAGGGGATTTCTATATCAAAACGGCGCAGGAGCAACTCAAGGCAGAGAAATATCGAGAGTCATTTTACAGCCTTCGCATTGGTGTTACCAAGTCTCCCGGAAACAAAGATGGACGCCTGCTACTGGCTCAATTTTACATCGCGTGGAAGCGTCCCGAACAAGCTAAACAACTCCTGCTCGACGGCCTTCCCGACTTCCGGACTGACAAGGATTACCTCAAACTGCTATTCTCTTATTTGCTACAGCAGCAGGAAGATGCACGCACCTTGTCCATCTGCCACGATCTTCTAGCGAATGACAAAACCCTGTCGGGGCGCAACCAACTCATTGCCTTGGCTGCGGCGTCGGCAGG
>CAIVDS010000025.1 GCA_903904685.1 uncultured Verrucomicrobiota bacterium | reverse complement strand
GGAATTGACCATGGCGAGGGCGGGGCCGGCGGCGTAGGCGGCGGCGATGTCGGCCTCGATGGCGGCTTTCTGGGCGGCGGGCAGTTTCTCGATCTTGGCGAGGAGGTCGCCGAAGCCGTTGTTGAGATCAACGCCGAGGGGGGCGAGGACGGCGGCGTGCTTGGCGAGGAGATCCTTGAAGAAGACGCGCACGAAGTGGCCGAAGATGATCGGGTCGGAGACCTTCATCATGGTGGCCTTGAGGTGGACGGAGAAGAGGACGCCGTCGGCCTTGGCCTTGGCGAGCTGCGTCTCGATGAAGGCGAGGAGGGCTTTCTTGCTCAGGACGGTGGCGTCGAGGATCTCGCCGGCCTTGAGGGGAGTCTTGTCCTTGAGGACCTGGATGGTGCCGTCGGCCTTGACGAGCTCGATGCGGACGGTGGTGGCGGCGGGGACGGTGACGGACTTCTCATTGGAGAAGAAATCGTCCTTGCCCATGGTGCCGACGGAGGTCTTGGAGGTGGGGGACCAGGCACCCATGGAGTGCGGGTGCTTCTTGGCGTAGGCCTTGACGGCGCCGGGGGCGCGGCGGTCGGAGTTGCCCTCGCGGAGGACGGGGTTGACGGCGGAACCAAGGACCTTGGAGTAGCGGGCGCGGGCGTCCTTCTCGGCGTCGTTCTTGGCGACCTCGGGGAAATCGGGGAGGGCATAGCCCTTGGACTGGAGCTCGGCGATGGCGGCCTTCAGCTGGGGGACGGAGGCGGAGACGTTGGGGAGCTTGATGATGTTGGCCTCGGGCTTGAGCGTGAGGGCGCCGAGTTCGGCGAGGGCGTCGGGCACGCGCTGGGCGGCGGGAAGGAGGTCGGAGAAAACGGAGAGGATGCGGGCGGAGACGGAAATGTCGCGCGGCTCCACGGCGATGCCCGTGTGCTTGGTAAAGGCCTGCACGATGGGCAGGAAAGAATAGGTGGCGAGGGCGGGAGCCTCGTCGGTGATGGTGTAGAGGATGGTGGGCTTGGCGGACATGGTCGTGGAAAAGGAGCTGGCGGCTGGTTGCCAGGAGTTCGTGAGCAAAGGGCGCGCGAGGGGGGCGGTCAAAGGCAATTGCGCGGAAAGTGGGCGTTGTCAGCGGGCGCGGGCGGCTCCGGGGGTCGTGCCGTAGCGCAGGCGGTAGGCGCGGCAAAAGGTGTTGGCGTCGGCGAAGCCGCAGGCGAGGGCGACTTCCTGCAAGGGAAGCTGGGTGGCGAGCAGCATGCGTCGGGCGTGTTCCATGCGCAGGCGGCGAAGCAAGGCGCCCGGCGGCTCGCCGTAGCGGCGGGTGAAGGCGCGGATGAAGTGTTCGCGGCTCACGCCGCACTTTTCGGCGACGAGTTTCAGGTTGAGCGGGGAGCGGAAATGGTCCTGCAGGTAGTGGCGTCCATACTCGACGGGGTCGAGGGTCTGCGTCGCCGTGACCTGTTCGCGGTGGAGGGCGATGAGGAGCTGGTGCAGCAGTTCCGTTTCCTGAAAACGGTCGCGGAAGGCGCGCCGACGGTAGCGGCGCATGATCTCCTCCATGAGCGCGGCCGCCTCGCCCTGCTCCGCCATGAGCACGATGGGGCCGAACTCCGTGCGCAACCGTTCGAACCAGGGGCGGAGGCCGGCGAGCTTGAACGAGAGAAAGCGCAGGCGGTAGGGCGCGGTCTCGCCGGGCGGGTAGCCGTAGCACGAGGGTTCGTCGTGGGTGAAAAGCATCGCGTGGCCGGGCGTGACGAGACGGCGGCCGGAGGGGTTTTGGAAAAACGCCGCGCCGGACAGCGTTTGCTGGATCACCGCCTCGTCGGCGGAGCCGCGATGGTGGTTGTCCCACAGATAACTCTCGTTCGCGTGGGTTCCCTCGGCTCCCCAATGGAGGAAGGCGAAGGGATCGGGGAGGGGGGCTTTCACGGGGTTTGAATCACAAAATGCTTATCAATAATCAAACTTTGTCTCTTGGCCGGGGCGGCGGCGGGTCGCTTGGCTCGTTGGGAAACCCAAGAAAACCCATGGCAAAATCCACTTCCTCCAAATCAGCCCGCAAACTCTCCGGTCACGCCGCGCATACCCAGGACGCAGCCGCCAAAGGCCTGCCCGGCGTCGTGCAGCGTCCGATCAAGATCACGATGATGGGCGCCGGCTCCGGCTTCACGCCGCGCCTCGTCAACGACGTGGTGCGCATCCCCGGCAACCAGGGCGGCGTCATCGCGCTGGTCGACCTCGATCTCCCGCGCCTTCGCACGATGCACAAGCTCATCGTCAAGGTCATCGCCAAGCTCGGGCAGGAAAAGAAGTGGAAGGTCGTCTCCTCGGCCGACCGCACGCAGGTGCTCAAGGGCACCGACTACCTCGTGAACTGCATCGAGGTGAGCGGCCTCGATTGCGTGAAACACGACAACGACATCCCGCTGAAATACGGGATCGACCAGTGCATCGGCGACACGATCGGGCCGGGCGGGCTCTTCAAATCGCTGCGCACCATCCCTGTTTTCCTCGCCGTCCTGCGCGACTGCGAACGTCTCTGCCCGCAGGCCGTCGTGCTCAACTACACCAACCCGATGGCGATGATGTGCACGGCGGCGGGCCGCGTCTCGTCCATGCAGGTCGTGGGGTTGTGCCACAGCGTGCAGGGCACCAGCCACCTGATCGCCCGGTATGCGGGCGTGCCCTACGAGGAAATGGATTGGGAGTGCGCGGGCATCAACCATCTCGCGTGGTTCACCACGCTGGAGCACAAGGGCGTCGATCTTTACACGGACCGGCTCTACAAGAAGTTCGCCGCCGATCTCGCCGAGGCCGAGAAGGAGCGCAAGGCCGGCCTCGCCGCCTACGACTGCGCCGACACGAGGTGGGGCAAAACGGAGAACCTCTACAAGCAGGTGGATCTCGTGCGCAAGGACATGTGCCTGAACTTCGGCGCGTTCATCACGGAGAGCTCGGGGCACCTTTCCGAATATCTGCCTTACTACCGCAAGAGCGAGGAAGGACGCGCCTACCTGCGCCGGAGCTACGAGGGCGGCTCGCGTTTCTATGCGACGAACTGGCCGGACTGGCGCAAGGCGGCCGACACCTCGCGTCTCGCCATGCTCAAGGGCACCGAGCCGATCGACTGGGAGCGTTCGTGGGAATACGCCTCGTGGATCATCGAGGCGCGCGAGAAGGACGTCCCCTTCCGCATTCACGGCAACGTGATGAACAACCACGGCGGCGCGGGGCAGGTCATCACCAACCTGCCCGCGGATTCCTGCGTGGAAGTTGCCTGCATGATCGACGGCAACGGCATCAACCCGACGCGCTACGGAGCGCTGCCGCGCCAGATGGCGAACATCTGCGCGACCAATCTGGGCATGTTCGACCTCGGCGCGCAGGCGGCGGTCGAACTCAGCAAGGAGGCGGCCATTCACGCCCTCATGCTCGATCCGCTCTCGGCGGCGGTGTGCACGCCGTCGCAGATCAGGGCGATGACGCTCGAACTCTTCGCGGCGGAGAAAGCCTATCTGCCGGACTACCGATAAGCGTCAAGAGGCAGGGAGTGACCGTTGGGCGCACCGGGAGAGCAACCAGAGGCGTTCGCATCTCCAACCGGACGGCCCGGCGGTCCGTCCCTGCCTTTTTCATGCGCAGGGATGAACGTCCGCATTGGGAAAAGGCGTCACCCAGTCAAAAACTTTGATCTCCCCTCGGCATTGCGCTACGCAACCAGCATGAAAATGCTCCTGCGGATGGCATTGACGGGCAACCGCCCGCGACACCCGAGAAGCGATTTCCTATCAGCCAACTAAATCATGACTCCCCGCGAACGCATTCTCGGCACCTTGAATCGCACTCCAATCGACCGCACCCCCGTCGATATTTGGCACACTCCGGAAGTGCTGGACGCGCTGCGGGCGCACACCGGCAGCCAGGACGCCTTGGAAGTCTACCGGCGGCTTGGCTTGGATAAAATCGTATGGGCCGCCCCCGCTTACGAGCCGCGCCCCAAACAACCCAATGAGGATCGTGCGCGTTCCATGTGGGATGCGTGGGGCGTCCGCACCCGCACCGTCAAGTCGGGCGCGGCGACTTATGAGGAGGTGACGGATCCGCCGTTCGCCGATTACACGGATCCGGCGCAGTTGGAGGATTATGCCTACTGGCCTGATCTGGATAAATTTGATTACGCCGCAGGCAAAAAAAACGCGGAACGCGCCCGTGAATTCGGCTTCGCGACGATCGGCCCCTGGATTTCGCATTTCGAGATTTACTGCGGCATGCGCGGTCTGGAAAACGCGATGATGGATGTCATCGCCGAGCCGGAATTTCTCGATGCATCCTTGGATAAAATCGGGCGGATCCAGGCAGCCATGCTGGATCGGTTTCTTGCCGAGATGGGCGATCTGGTGGACATCGTTTTTATCAGCGACGATATGGGCAGTCAGGAAAGCCTGCTGATTTCGCTTGGTGCGTGGGACCGCTTTTTGCACGAGCGCGTGGCAAACTGGTGCAAGATCGTCCACCGGCACGGAAAGAAAGCGATGTTTCACAGCGACGGCGCGGTGCGCGAACTCATCCCGCGTCTCATTCATTGCGGCGTCGATATTCTGAACCCGATCCAACACATCTGCCCGGGAATGGAAATGAAGAGCTTGAAGCGGGATTTTGGGGACAGCCTCGTTTTTTACGGAGGCGTGGAGAATCAATCGATCCTCCCATTCGGCAGCCGTGCGGACGTTGAAAACGAGGTGCTCCATTGTCTGAATGAACTCGGCGAAGGCGGCGGATATATCTGCGCCTCCTGCCACAACATCCAGGCCGGAACGCCGGTCGAAAACATTCTCGCGCTCATCGAGACGGTGCATAAACACGGCGCCTCTGTTTTGAAAAGCTGACCTCCATCGACGGACTCCGCAGCCCTCACCGATCACGCCCCGACTCATCGCAGCAGGCGGGCATTCGATCCCATCGTCACGTCGGGCGAATTAAACGCCGTCGCAGATCATCCGCCTGCCTTGGCCAAAGAGAATCCCAACGATACGCTCAAGGCGCTCTGGACGGATCATTTTCTTGTGAAGGCAGGGGTTGAGAGGCGTCAGTTGAAAACTTTGGCGAACAAGTCGTGCATCGGGACCGCCAGGCCGGGCAGGGAGACATCCGTGAGCATCTCGCGTCCGGCGAGGATGGTTTCGAGGCGGAAACCGAATTCGCCGCTGCCGTAGACCTCGGTGTTCTGGTAGCGTGAATCGACGATCCAGAGACGCGGCGTGAGTGCGTCGGAGTAGAGCTGTTTCTTGAGAACGGTGTCGGGATGGTGGTCGCCCGGCTGCAAGACCTCGGCGGCGAGGTAAAGCCGGGATGTGGATCTGCGGACGAGCGCGAGGTCGGGACAGATTTCGGTGCCGGCGCTCAAGGTCACCGGCGAGCGGCGGGGCAGGAGCTTGAGGGCGGAGTTGGAGGGAAGGTGGGCGGCCACCCAGTCGTGCAGACGGTCGCAGAGGCGCTCGTGCGGGGCGTTGAGCCCGGCTCGGATGAACGTCTCGCCGGCGATGAGTTCTTTGTAGGGGGCGGACATGGCGGGGGAACGGCGGTGAGCGGCGGAACCACCTTGGCCTCAACCCTTGTTGGCCGGTGTGGCGACCAAATCAGCCCGCCAGATGCGGTAGCGGACTTCGATCCCGTCGGGAACGTAAACGACAAGCGGCAGGCGGCTGTTGTAGCGGAAAAGTTTCGGATCGCCCGCGATGGTGATGAAATGCTCCACCTTGGGTTCGTTGGGATCAACGGCCATCAGCGTGCCGGCCATGGGACCGAGCTTGCGCAGGATGTAGCGATCAAAGCCCCAGCCCTCGATGGACACGGTTTCGAGCGTGCCGCCGAAAAAGTAACGGTTTACCGAGTCGGTTTTGACGGTCTTGCCGATGATGAGCTCGATCTTGAAGGCATACTCATCCTTTTGCGCGGGGACGGTGATGATGTAGCGACTCATGCCGGCATCGGCAGGCGGGAACGCCTTCATGTTGGCGTCATCGGCGGCCGGGGCAACGACGGCCGCGGTGCATGCAAACAGGGAGAAGAGGAACGCTTTCATGGGTTGAGTGAGCGGGCTTATTTTTTGAAGAGACTGACGAGCCAGAGGAGGAGCGTGGCGCCACCGGCGGCAAAGAGGAACTGGATGAGCGTGCCGTTGATCTGCTGCAGGATTAAATTGCCGAACCAAGCGCCGGCCAGGCCGACGATCAGGGTGATGACGAGTCCGGGGCTGCGGCCTTTCATCATGAGATGGCCGATCACGCCGGCGAGCAGGCCGACGATGATGAGGGTGACGAGGTATTGGTTCATGGGCGGATCAGGGGTTAAGGGTGAGCCGCTGCCAGCAGGAAACAGGGATGTCCTCGGCGCGACTTTGCGGGCCGTGGCCGGCGGTGGCGAGCACGGCGAACCAGGCGCGGCCCTCGTCGGGAAGTTTTTCGCGAAGGAGTGCGCCGAGCTGCTTGCGACGTTGCTGGAAGCAGGCGCGGATGAGTTGTTTCACGTCGGCAGCAAAGACGAAGGGGGCGGGCTTGCGGACGAGGTTGAGGAGGTAGGACTCGATGTCGGGGCGCGGGTGGAAGCAGGCGGCGGCGACCTTGTGGCCGGGGGCGATGTCGTAGGCGGACTGGAGGAAAATGGAGATGGCGCCGAATTGCTTGGAGCCGGGTTTGGCGGCGTAGCGTTGCGCGGCCTCCTGCTGGAGCATGAGCACGAGGCGGGCGGGGAGCGGGCCGCCAAGCACGCCGTCCATCCACGGGGTGGAGATGGCGTAGGGGAGATTGGCGACAACTTTGAAGCCGGCTGCGGCGCGGTCGGCGGGCAGCGCGGCGAGCGGATGATCGATGGCGTCGCCTTGAAGAAGGTGCAAGGTGGACGGGAACTTGGAGAGCAGCGTCGCTTCGAGGTGGGCGTGGAGGTTGCGGTCGAACTCGATGGCCCACACATCGGCGCCGGCGTCGAGGAGTGCGGTGGTAAGCGTGCCGAGACCGGGACCGATCTCGACCACGGTGTCGCCGCGCGTGACGCCGGCGAGTTCAAGGGACTTCATGACGATGTTGCCATCGACGAGGAAATTTTGACCGAGGGCGCGCTTGGGGAAGTGCGCGAGCCGGGCGAGGAGGTCGCGCGTGGCGGAGGGGGAAAGAGGCATGGTCAGTCCAGCTTGTCGTCCTCGATGTGGAACTTGTGGAGGGCGCGGTGGACGGCGGGGGCGAAGATGATCGCGGTGGTGCCGATGAGGGCGATGCCGCAGTAGATGGCGTAAATGCCGGCGAAGAGTTTGGCGGCGTCGGTGTGCAACTGGGAGAGCGGTCCCATGCCGGAGAGAATCATGGCGGCGTCGAGGTAGGCGTCGATCCATGTCAGTTCTCCGATGAAATGATAGCCGAGGATGCCGACGAACAGGGAGATGATTATCAACCCGGCGCCGAGGGCTGCGCTGCGAACGAGCCGGTGGTAGAACTCGCGGCGCGGCAGGAGATGCTGGTGTTTGCGTTCAAACATGGCTGCGAAACTCCTTGATGAGGGCGGCGGTGTCGGGGGCTTTCATAAGGGCTTCGCCGCAGAGAATGGCATGGGCGCCGGCGGCGTGGACGCGGGCGGCATCGGCGCCGGTGAAGATGCCGCTCTCGCTCACGGCGATGACGTTTTTCGGGAAGAGCGGGATGAGGCGTTCGCTCAGGCCGAGGTCGCACTTGAAGATGGCGAGGTCGCGGTTGTTCACGCCGATGATCTTGGCGCCGTGGGCGAGGGCGCGGGCGAGTTCGGCCTCGCTGTGGATTTCAAAAAGCGCGTCGAGTCCGGCGGCCTGCGCGGCGATGAAGAGCGGACCGATCTCGTCGTCGGTGAGGGCGCGGACGATGATGAGGATGGCGCCGGCGCCGGCTTCGCGCGCCTGCAGGATCTGGATCGGGTGCACCATGAAATCCTTGCGGATGCAGGGAATGGCGGGAGGGATGTCCTGAAAAAGCGCGGTGACGGCGACGAGGTCGTCGAGGGTGCCGCCGAAATATTTTTCGTCGGTGAGGACGGACAGCGCACTGGCGCCGGCGGCGCGGTATTTGACGGCTTGTTCGGTGGCCGAAATGTCGGCGGCGATGGCCCCGGCGGAGGGCGAGCGGCGCTTGATCTCGGCGATGACCGCGAGTTTGCCGTCCGGACGGCGCAGGGCGGCGGCGAAGGAGGGCGGCTTGGGCAGGGCGGCGTTGAGGGCGGCGAGTTCCTGCGGGAAGACGGGACGCAGCGACGGAGCGATCTCCCGCCGCTTCCAAGTCATGATCTCGGTGAGTTTGTCTGACATTTGCTCCCTACGGAACACAGGGAGGGTGCGGAACACAAAGCCGAAAAATTTCCGTGTGTTCCGTTCCGTCTGCGGGCAGTTTGCGGCGAATGAGCGCCGTTCACGAGCTTCGCAAAACCATCGCCGCCCTGCGCGCACCCGGCGGGTGTCCATGGGACCGGGTGCAAACGCACGCCACCCTCACGCGCTGCCTCATCGACGAGGCGAGCGAGCTGCTCGACACCATCGACCGCCTCGACATGCCGCACATGCGCGAGGAGCTGGGCGACGTGCTGATGCAGGTGATCTTTCATGCGCAACTCGCCGAGGAGTCCGGGCACTTCGACCTCGATGCGGTCGCGGCCGAGGCGAACGACAAGCTTGTGCGCCGGCATCCTCATGTCTTCGGCGACGGCGCCAAGCTCGGCACGGCCGACGACGTGATCGTGAAATGGGAGCAGATCAAGGCGCAGGAAAAGAAAAACGGCCCGGTGCAGTCCGGCGTCTTCAAGGACCTGCCGCCGCGCCTGCCCGCCCTGATGTTTGCCGAGGCGGTGTGGAAGCAGATCGAGAAGAAAGAGCTTCCGGCGGACGGCGTCGTGGATGTTGCGCAGATAAAGGCATTGGGCGCGAAACTCGACGAAGCGTCGCTCGGGAAAATTCTTTTTGAGGTCACCGCCGCCGCACGTGCCAAGGGACTCGATCCCGAGGGCGCGCTGCGGATCCACGCCACGCAGGTCATGCGCAATGTCGAAGCCATCCTCGCATCCACCTCCGCCTGAACCGGTCGTCACCGCGTGGTGGACGCCGTTCGCGGATTTCCTCGCGAAGGAGCGCCGCTACTCGCGCTACACGCTGCGCAACTACCAGGGCGCGTTTGAGGATTTTTATCACTGGCTCAACCAGGCCGGCCTGTGGGCGAGCGGTTTCGACCAGCTCGGAGCGCGCGACATGCGCGACTTCGTGATCGAAGGGCAGCACCGGTTCGACCGGCGGACGCTGCACCTGCACGTCTCGGCACTGCGGGCGTTTTTCAAGTTCTGGCTCAAGCACGGGAAGGTGGCGCGGAATCCCTTCATCGGCGTGCCGCTGCCGAAACTGGAGAAACGCCTGCCGAAATTTCTCACCGAGACGCAGATGAAGGCGTTGCTCACCGGCCCGCAGCGGTTGCTGGAAAACAAGAGCGAGACGGCGTTCATCGCGTGGCGCGACCGGCTCGCGATGGAATTGCTCTATGGCGGCGGGTTGCGCGTGAGCGAGCTCACGGGGCTCAACTACGGTGACATCGATTTCGAGAGCGGCGTGGCGCGCGTGCTGGGCAAAGGCAAGAAGGTGCGTTTGTGTCCGCTGGGGCGCGTGGGCATGGCGGTGCTTGCGAAGTGGAAGACGGAGTTCGCACGCGACACCGCGCACACCGCGCCGGTGCTGGTTACGCCGAAGCACGAACGCATGCCGGTGCGGCAGGTGCAGCTTATGTTGAAACGTTATCTGGCGCTGGCCGACCTGCCGATGGACCTCACGCCGCACAAGCTCCGGCACAGTTACGCGACGCATCTCTTGAACGCGGGCGCCGACCTGCGGCTCGTGCAGGAGTTGCTCGGCCACGCGAACCTGAACACCACGCAGATTTACACCCACGTGAGTGTGGCGCGATTGCGCGACATTTACGCCAAGGCGCATCCGCGGGCGTGATGCCGGTGTCTCAGAGCCCGTTGATCGCCGCCGTCATGACTTCGCAGGCGCGGTCGATGGCGTGGCCATCATGGGCGGTGCTGAGGAAGCCGGCTTCGTAGGCGCTGGGGGCGAGATAGACGCCGTTATCCAGGCAGGCGTGGAAGAACTTCGTGAAGCGCTTCGCGTCGCCCTTGAGCGCGGTGTCGTAGTCGCGCACCGGAGTGTCGGTGAAGAAAATGCTGAACATCGAGCCGCACTGCGGCACCTGCACCGGAATGCCCTTTGTCTTGGCGGCGGCGACCACGGCGTTGCGCAATCGCAGTCCGAGTGCGTCGAGGGTGGCATAGATATGGCGGTCTTCCAGCATGCGCAGGCTGGCGATACCGGCGGCCATCGCGAGCGGGTTGCCGCTCAACGTGCCGGCCTGGTAAACCGGACCGAGCGGCGCAAGGTAATCCATGACGTCGGCGCGTCCGCCGAAGGCGCCGACCGGAAGGCCGCCGCCGATGATTTTGCCGAGGCAGGTGAGGTCGGGGACGATTTTTTCCCGTTCCTGCACGCCGCCCCGGGCGATACGGAAGCCGGTCATGACCTCGTCGAAAATGAGGAGTGCGCCGTGCTTGGCGGTGACCTCGCGGAGGAAGGTCAGGTAGCCGGCGTCGGGCATGATGAAGCCGACGTTGCCGCAGTAGGCCTCGATAATGACACAGGCGATCTGGCCGGGGTTGGCTGCGAAAGCGGCGTCGAGCGCGGCGCGGTCGTTGTAGGGCAGGACGACGGTTTCGCGGGCAAATGACGCGGGAATGCCCGCGCTGTCGGGATGGCCGTGGGTGAGAGCGCCGGAGCCGGCCTTGATGAGAAGCGAGTCGGAGTGGCCGTGGTAGCAGCCGGAGAACTTGATGATCTTGTCGCGCTTTGTGAAGCCGCGCGCGAGACGGATGGCCGACATGGTTGCCTCGGTGCCGCTGCTGGTCATGCGGACCTTCTTTATGGAGGGGACGAACTTCACGATGAGCTCGGCCATCTCGACCTCGTAGGGATTGGGCGTGCCGAAGGAGGTGCCGTTTTCGAGGGCGGCGGCGATGGCGGCCTTGATGCGCGGATGGTTGTGACCGTGAATCGCGGGGCCCCAGGTGCACACGAAGTCGATCAGCTCGCGGTCGTCGGCGGTGATAAGCGTGGCTCCACGGGCGGACTTCACGAAGAACGGCGTACCGCCGACGGAGCGGAAGGCGCGGACGGGCGAGTTGACGCCGCCCGGGATGAGTTGGAGCGCGCGGGCGAAGAGTTGTTCGGAGGAGGCGGAGGTAGACATGAAAAACTTAGCTGATATATTTTTGTACAATCGGGATTCTCCGGCCGACGCCGAAGGCGAGCGGGGTGATCTTCAGGCCGGGGGCGGCCTGCTTGCGCTTGTATTCGTTGAGATCGACCTTGCGGGCGATGTCGTTGACGACCGCCTCGGCGAAACCTTGCACGATCAAGTCGCGGCGCGAGAGGCCTTCCTCGACGTAGCCCTTGAGCAGTGCGTCCAGCACGTCGTAGGGCGGGAGGCTGTCCTGATCAACCTGACCGGGGCGCAACTCGGCGCTTGGCGGTTTTTCGATGGTGTTGACGGGGATGATCTCGCGCTCGCGGTTGATCCAACGGCAGAGGGAATAAACCTGCGTCTTGAAAACGTCGCTGATGACGGCGAGACCGCCGCACATGTCGCCGTAGAGCGTGCAATAGCCGACGGCGACCTCGCTCTTGTTGCCGGTGGTGAGGAGGAGAGCGCCGAATTTATTGGAGAGCGCCATCATGAGCACGCCGCGCAGACGTGCCTGGATGTTTTCCTCGGTGACGTCGGGCTTGAGGCCGGCGAAAACGGGAGCGAGCGACGCTTCGGTCGCGGCGACGGCATCGGCGATCGCGATGGTCTCGAAACGCACGCCGAGTTTCTCGGCGAGAATGCGGGCGTCGTCACGGGAGTGCCGTGAGGAGATTGCCGAGGGAAGGGAGACGCCGATGACGTTGGCGGGGCCGAAGGCCTCGGCGGCGAGCACGGCGACGAGCGCGGAATCGATGCCGCCGGAGAGCGCGACGAGGGCTTTTTTGAAACCGCTTTTCTGGGCGTAGTCGCGAAGGCCGAGCACGAGGGCGTTGTAGATGTCGGCCATGTCGTCTTCGGCGAAGGAGGGCGACAGGGCGGGGTGGCGCGGCGTGGGCGTGCCGCGTCCGCAGTCCACCTCAATGACGCGCAGTTCCTCCGCGAAGGCGGCGAGGCCGGCGGCGAGATTGCCCTGAGCGTCGGCCACGAGGCTGCGACCGTCGAAGACGAGCTCATCGTTGCCGCCGACGGCGTTGACGTAAACGACAGGGCAGCCGAGTTGGCGGGCGGCGTCGGTCACGAGTTGGCGGCGGAGGAGCGTCTTGCCGTTGTGCCAGGGGCTGGCGGAAAGGTTGACCATCAGATCGAGATGCTCCGCCTCCAGAGATTTGAGCGGATCGGAGTGGTAGAGATTGCGGGGAGCGAGTTGCGGGTGCGTCCAGATGTCCTCGCAGATGGTGATACCTATTTTGTGGCCGCCGAGCGTGACGACGAGCGGCGGAGTGGGGGACGGCTCAAAGTAGCGGTCTTCGTCGAAAACGTCGTAGGTGGGGAGCAGGATTTTGCGGGCGAGCGACTCGACCCGTCTGCGACGGCAGAGGGCGGCGGCGTTGAACGAGCGGCGACCGGCGGGCGCGGGGTTGGCGACAACCGTGCCGATGAGTGCGGGCACGTCGCCAATTTCTGCGGCGATGGTCGCGAGGGACGCCTCGACGTCGGGCACGAAGCGGCGTTTGAAAAGTAGATCGCGCGGCGGGTAGCCGCACACCACGAGTTCGGGATAGACCACGAGCTCGGCGCCTTGGGCGACGAGAGTATGGTAGGCGTCGAGAATCTTGCGGCGGTTGCCCGCAAGGTCGCCGACGGTGGTGTTAATTTGAGCCAAGCCGATGCGCATGGTGTGTGAGACGTGAGACCATTAAGACCCGAAAGGCGTCTGACAACTCACAAGCCGCGCTTGCCCCGGCGGGCGTCAGGCCGCAAGACAAGCGGTCGCATGATCCAGCCGCGTCTCATTCTCGCCTCCGCCTCGCCCCGTCGCCGTGAACTACTCGCTGAGCTGGGCGCGGAGTTCGACGTTGTGACGGCGCAGGTGACCGAGCACGAGGACCCGACGACCGATCCACGGACGATGGTGGCGCACAACGCCGCGCTGAAGGCCGACTGGGTGGCGGCGCGTCATCCGGAGGCGTTCGTGCTCGGTGCGGATACAACGGTGTTCATCGACGGCCACGCGCTCAACAAGCCGCGGGACGGAGCCGAGGCGCGCGCCATGCTTCGCCGGTTGAGCGGACGTACCCACACCGTCTTTACCGGCATCGCGTTGCGCCGGGTGGCTGACGGGGTTCGCATCGACGAAGGCGTGGCCAGCGAAGTGACGTTCAAGCCCATCGACGACGCGACCATCGATGCTTACCTCGCCAAGGTCCATACGCTCGACAAGGCGGGCGGTTACGCGATTCAAGAGCAGCCCGAACTCATCATCGCGAGCCGGACCGGGTCGTTGACGAATATAGTCGGGTTACCGGTGGAAACAGTGAAACAAATTTTGACTCGGTGCGGTCTGCTCAAATCATCCCAGTGATTCCTCCCATCGTATGATTTCACCTCCGGTTCCGATGCCCAAGCCTGCGCGGCGGCGTTCCGCATGGCCGCGTCTTTCGGCAAACTCCGAGGTGCGCGCGGTGCAGATCGGGGTTTTGGCGACGCTTTTTTTCCATCTGCTGTTGCTTTGGTTGGCGCCGCGCATCGGGCTGTTGATCGGACGTGAAGACATGAGTCGTGTCCCTACCGAGGCGGACCGCACCTTCGAAATCCAGATCGCGCCGGAGGAATTCAAACCGCCGGCACCTCCCCCGATGAAGTTTGTCGAGGCAAACCCGAACGCGCCCGACAACGTTCCCGACAAAACCAACAATTTCGCCGCGCAAAACCAGCAGGCTGCGCAGGAGAAACCCACGCCCGACCACAAGAGCGACACGCCCGCGCTCAAGGGCGACAAAAATCCCAATGTTACCGCCATCGTGACCGGCCGACTGGCCGAGCCGCAGCTCAATTCTCCTCCAGCGCCGAAAAGCGCCGTCGAGCCGGAAACTCCCGAGCAAGCCGCCGCGCGCAAGGCGCAGACTCCATTGTTCGGCGTCGAGAACGTCGAAGGCAAAAGTCCTGACGGACTGGGCAGCAACATCGCCAAGTTCGCGCCCAATGCCACGCCGGTTCCCGACCGTGCCGAAGGCGCGGCTGACGCGAAATCAGACCAGGGAAAAACAGGCAATTTATACTACAAGGTCGACCGCTCGCACCCGCAGCCTCGCACATTTCTTCCGGCTAATGTGGTGAAAGCCAGGCCGTCACCTTTGAGAAACAACGAATTCGGCACCGAAAACATAGGTGCGGTTGCCTACGATGCAAAATGGAGCAGCTACGGGGAGTATCTTAAGAAATTCATCGAAACCGTGCAGGTGCAATGGGAGCGTATCCTCGATCAAGCCAACAGTTATCCGACTCCCGGAACCACAGTCACCGTCACATTTAGGATGGATTCGAGTGGCGACATTACCGAGATCATCAAAGTGGAAAGCAGCGGCGGCCGGTCTGCCAAGGATGCTTGCATGAGTGCGATTGTCGCGCGCAAACCCTATGGTCCGTGGACGGATGACATGATTGCCGCGCTCGGGAAATCGCAGGAAATCACATTTACCTTTCTTTACCAGTAACGTGAGCGCACTCCCTTTAAATTTCTGGGATAATTTGCCATTGGGACCGGGTGTCGAGATATGTGCTCACGATGCCAACGGCGTCGGTGCTCTGTCCAAACCCGCCGGCATCCTTTCGCATCCCAATATGCGGGGTGAAGAGCCGCGTTCGCTGCTCAACGCGACCTACACCATCGATGGTGAGTTTTATCAGTGGACGCCCGCAGTCGGGGAGAAAAACGCCGGTGTGTCGCAGCGGCTTTATCTGCTCAACCGGCTCGATTCAGCGACGTCTGGCGTGATCCTCGTGGCAGCCGACGAGGCATTGGCCGTAAGCATCCGCGCTGCGTTCAAACAAAAGCAAGTTCGGAAGATTTACAATGCCCTGGTCTTTGGTCGGCCTTCGCAGGCATTCCAGATTTGGAGGGATCGGCTGGTCGTCCAAAAAAGTTCCGGACATATCCGTACCAGTATCGGCGGGCATATTTATGCCAAAGCCCTGATGAGCGTTTTGCGCCAGTATCGTCAGGAGCCGTTGCTTGCGTTGCTCAAGCTGGAGCCGCACACGGGGCGCAGCCATCAGTTGCGTGTGCAGTGTGCGCAGCGTCACCTGCACATTGTCGGCGATTCAACCTATGGTGATTTTCGGCGCAATCGCCAATTTATCCAGGCAACTGGAAACAAGCGGCTTTTCCTTCATTCACTTCAGACGAGTTTTGAATACGAATGGACTGGGAAAAACTTTTATTTCACGGCGACAGCTCCGCTGCCGGCGGAGTTTTCTCGGTTCTCCTGACCTGCGGCGCCCCAATCATGTCCGCCAAATCATCCCCATGAACTTGCGCGCATTTCTTATTTCCGTTGTCCTGTCTGCACCGGCCTTCGCTCTCAGCACCGTGCAGCTCAAAAATGGGTCGAGCCTCCAGGGCGACGTGCTGACGGAGAAGGCTGACCGTGTGGTAGTCGATCTGGGTTTTACGGTCGTCATGGTGCCGCGTGATGAGATCGAGCGCATTACCGCACGCGCCACTGCGCCCGCCGCGGTTGAGGAAAACGCCGACCTCTATCGCACGTCGGCGAATCTTCCTGTGCTTTCTGTGAAGGACAATGTCGATCACGTGGGCGAGGCGATTGTGCTTGTGCGTACGTCCACGGGGCTCGGCTCCGGGTTTTTCATCCATCCGTCCGGCTACATCATCACCAATGAGCACGTCGTCGCGGGTGAATACAGCATCACGGTCACGCAGTTCCGTCGGGGTGCGACCGAATTGGAGAAAGTCCAGTTTAACAAAGTCCGCATCGTCGCGCTCGATTCACGCATCGATTTGGCCCTGCTGAAAATCGAGGATGCCGGCACCACGGTGTTTCCCACGCTGTCGCTTGGGGACGCCGCCTCGCTCAACGACGGACAGGCCGTTTTTGCCATCGGCAGTCCGCTTGGTTTGGACCGCACCGTGTCTCAGGGCATCGTGAGCGCCCGGGCCCGACCGCTTGATGGGCAGCTTTACATCCAGACGACCACGCAGATCAACCCCGGCAATTCGGGCGGTCCACTGTTTAACCTGCGCGGCGAGGTCGTGGGCGTGAACAACATGAAGGCGATGGAGGTGGGAGTCGAAGGACTCAACTTCGCCATTCCCGCCAGCGTGCTGAAGGATTTTCTGCGCCATCGCGACGCCTTCGCTTTTGATCCGCGCAACCCCAACGCGGGTTACCGCTACCTTGAGCCTCCCCAACCGGTGAAAGCCCCTGTTCGTGCCGTTCCTGTTGTTGGTAAACCATGATTCATTCGATGTCGCGCGCCCTGCTCGCAAGCCTGCTGATCCTGATCTCCGGCGTGTTACGCGCCGCCCCGGTGCTGCCGCTCACGGATCTGGTGGACGAACGCACGATGGCGGTGCTTTCGATCGCCGACACGCCCGCACTTTTGCGCGGCTGGGACGGCAGTCCGTTTGCTCGCACATGGGGCGATGCACAAGTCGTGAAGTTTTTCGCCCCGTTACGTGAACAGATAAAAATCGAGGAGTGGGATGCCGACGCGAAAGCCGCCACCGGCTGCACGGTTCGCGAATTGCTGGCACTTGCGGAAGGGGAGGCGCTGCTTGCGGTGCCCGCGACGGATTTATCCAAGACGGACAAAACAAATACGCCGCCCTTCCTGCTGGCTTTGCGTGTGGGCGCTCATGTCGATCAGCTCGAAAAACTCTTGGCCGATACAGCTTTGAAAAACGAAGTTCGCGAAGAGACGGAAATTTTCGCTGGCGCAACCGTCCATGTGCGGCCGCTCAAAAAAACAACAGAAGGCGCAAAGGAACGGGTTTTAGTCTGGGCCATTGTGGACGGCACGTGGTTGCTCAGCTTGGAGAAAGAACGGGTGTTCGTCGCCATCGACGCACTCAGGCGAGGCGGGGTCGATGGCGCTCTGGGCAAGAGCGAGCCGTTCCTCCGCGTCCGTGAGCGATGCAACGATGCGCAGGTCTTGTTTTATCTGAATGTCGCGGCGCTCTACCCGGTCCTTCGGGATACCGTGAGCGCGCAAGCAGGCACCGACGGGAAACCCCGTCCGCTCGGCTTGGACCCCAAAACGGTATTGAGTGGACTCGGGATCGATGCGATCGGCGAAGCTTACGGATCGCTACGCTTTGGCGAAAAAGAAACGCGGATTGATTTTGGCCTGACCTATACGGCGGAGCGCGGTTTGTTGAAACTGCTGGCCTACGGAACAGGGGTGTCCTCTCAACCCAACTGGATTCCGGCGAAATGGCCGTGCGTTTCCACGGCTCGGTTTGATCTGGGCTTGGCCTACGCGGGGCTGGAGGAGTTGCTCGCCTCGATCAGCCCGATGCTTTTCGGAATGGCACAGGGGCAAATCCACGCATGGAACCTGAAGCTTGGTATTGATCTCAAACGCGACCTTGTCGGCAGTTTGGGAGATGAAGTCGTGTCGGGTGTGGCGTTGCCGCCCGACCTTGACGCCGGAACGACGCCTCGGTGGGACCAGATGGATCAACTGTTTGCCATCTCGCTTAAAAACGTAGAGGCTTTCACCAAGGCCATTGAGGCGCTCAAACAGCTCTCCGGCCCGGCCGCCGACCGGTTGTTTACCAAGCGCGATTACCTCGGGCAGACGCTTTACACCGCCAGCCAACAGGGGCCGGCCGGCGCAACATCTCGGCGCGGCCTTACCTACGCCATTGCCAATCGTACGGTGCTGATCGGACTGGGCTCGCCTGCGACCGTCGAGAACGCCCTGCAAGGCATGGCCGACAACCAAGGTTTATTTTGGAAACGCGACGACATCAAAGCCGCGCTGGCGGACATGCCGGCCGACATATCGGGCATCCAGTTTCAGGATTTGCGCGTGCTGGTGGCTTCGTTGTTCGAAACGATCGCGCATCTGCAAGACGCCGACACCAAGGCCAAATCATCAGGACAGGGAAAGCCGTTCGTGGATGTTTCCGCCAAACCCGATCCCGAGGTCATTGCCCTCTACTGGGGATTGGCGAGCGGCTATTCGGTCAAAACGCCCGTCGGAATTTTTGGCACCACCCGCATTGCGTATCCACAACCATGAGCACCAAGATGCATCTAAGCCGGCTGGCGATTTTCCTCTCGGTTTTTGGTGCGGTATCCGCTGCTGCGCCGGTTCCTGAAATCATTTTCGGCGGACCCGAGGTCCGAAAGCTCGATTGGAACACCCGTGCATTGCAAGCGGTTGATGTCGATGGTGACGGTCTGCTGGATTTGGTGCTCATCAACAACGACCACTCCACGGTGGATATCCTTCACCAACTCAAGGTCGGTGCCGCTCGCGAGGATGCGGACAAAGCCGTCCGTGGAAACCGCTGGGAGCCGGTGGTCGAGGACGCACGCTTTCGCAAGGAAAGCGTCACCACGGGGGTGACGATGTATGACCTTGCGGTGGGCGATCTCAATGGCGATGGCCGTCCTGATCTCGTTTACACCGGCGATCCTCAGGCGCTGACGGTTCGCTACCAGCAGGCCGACGGCACTTGGCTTGAGAAACAGCTGACCGACGCCCCCGTGCCCATTCAATACCTCTCCGGTATCCGTATCGCGGACCTCACTGGAAACGGTCGCAACGATCTGGTCATGCTGGGGCAGAAGGAACTCGCCATCTTTTATCAGAATGCGGCGCATGAGCTTGATCCGCCGGTGAGGTTGCCATTGTCCGATGAAAATTGCTACGGTCTCGAAATCGTCGATATCGATGGGGATGGTCGGCCCGACCTCGTTTATCTTTGCAGCGGTTCCCGCAACGCCCTGCGTGTCCGCCTGCAAAACGCCCAAGGACAGTTTGGCCCGGAGCAGGCCTATCCGATCAAGGAGGCGCGCAGCACATTGCAGGTGCTTCACGCGGCGGAAGGCCGCAATCCCGCCCAGTTTGTCTTCGCGCAGCAACGGACGGGACAGCTCGAATTTTTCAACATGGAGCCTTGCGACGGGACGAAAGAGCCCGTCTTGCGCCCGAGGATTTTTGCCCCGAGGACTTCCGTGAAAACACCTTCGGCCTATGCTTTCGGTGATTTCAACGGCGACGGACGGGAGGATATCGCGGTGAGCGATCCCGATGGCGCACAGATTTTTATTTATTTTCGCCAACCCGACGGCGGCTTCACCGTAGCGGAACGTTTTCCCACGCTCACCGACGCCCGCAGTATCGCCAGCGGGGATTGGTATGGTTCGGGCCATGCCGATCTCATCGTGGCCAGCCCCAAGGAACAAACCGTGGGCATCGCCTCTATCAATGCCGACGGCCGCCTCGGTTATCCGCAACCATTGCCGGTCACGGGACGTCCGCTCGCGGTGGCGGCGGGGGATCTCGCCGGCAACGGTAAGCTTTCCATCGTCGTGCTGCGCGAAGACAAGGGCAGGCGGGCGTTTGACATTCTTACGCGCGGCGCCGACGGCAAACCGGTGGTCGTGCGGACGGTGGAAGTGAATGGTCTCAAGACCGACCCCAAGGGTATTCGCTTGGTCGATGCGAATCAGGACGGACGCCTGGACGTGGCCATTTTTACGCCGCTTGATTCCATGCGGCTGTTTCTGCAAGCGCCCGACGGCAGCTTTGTCGAGGCCAATACCGCCTCCGGTTTCCGCAAGGGACTGGTCGATGGCATTGAGGCCGGCGCGCTCTCCACCGGCGATCTGGATGGTGACGGCAAGATCGAGTTGCTGGTAAACACCGGTGCCCTTGCGAGAGCGATCCGCGTGGACGGGCAGGGTGGTCTCACGGTCGTGGATCAGTTCAACGCCCGTGATACCACTGCGGAAATCACGGCGGCCTTCGTGATGCCGACCGCCAAGGGTAAGCATCCCGAAGTGCTGCTCTACGACCACAAGGGCGAGCAGTTTCAGCGTCTGCGCGCCAACGCCAAAGGGGTCTACGAAGTCGTGGCCACCGTGCCGGCTGGTCGCATCGACGTGGTCGGCAGCGAAGTGCGCCATGTCGGGAAAAACGGTCGCCAGCCCGAGTTGTTCTTGCTCGGCAAGGATCGGTTCTGGTGGCTGCCACTGGAACGTGGCGATTTCACGGTGCATTCGCTCGACAGTTACACGACAGATCTCCCCGATATTAATTACGGCGATGTGCTGGCGGCAAATTTCACAGGCGACGGACAGCCGGAGCTCGTGACCATCGACCCCGACGCCAATCTCGTTGAGATTCTCAGGAAAGAACCGAAGACCAAGGCATGGACTAGCCGACTACACTTCAAGGTCTTCGAAACCGACGAACATTTTCAGGGTAAAAAAGGCTCCAACCAAGAGCCACGCGAAGCCATCGTGGCCGACGTGACCGGCGACGGAAAAAAAGACCTGATCCTGCTGGTTCATGATCGCGTGCTGATTTACCCGCAAAAATAACCACTATCGGACTGGTCTTCGCCATTCCCCCATCTGCGTGAAATTTAAAATTCGCGCTTGCACTTGGCGCCCAACCGTTGCTTTTTCTCGCCTCCGTTTCACGCACCCGTAGCTCAATTGGATAGAGCGTCTGACTACGGATCAGAAGGTTTGGGGTTCGACTCCCTACGGGTGCACCAATTTGTAAGCTTCTAGAACAGCAATGCATTAGGCTCTTATTAGTGCTTTTTGCCTAAAAATAATTCCGTTTTCTAGCTGTATCCCAGTTTTCCACTTCTTTTTTTTTGACACAGAGACACGCTGGCAAAGGCAGGGGCTGCGGGGTTAGACGGAAAATCTAGTGTGTGCAGTATTGCACGGGCGATTTTCCCCCTCACTTTGTTTTTCCTCCATTCAACATGCCCACCACTGCGCTGAATCCCCATCAACTGACGGCTGACCAGCAGAAGTTCTACCACGAGCAGGGTTACCTGCTCGGCTTACCGCCCATTTACACGCGGGCGGAAATGGCGGTTCTCAACGCCGAGCTGCCGCACCTCCTCGCGCTGCTCCGCCTCGGCGAGACGTCCAAGGACATCCGCGAGTGGCATGAGACCAGCACCTACCTCTACGAAATCTGCATGAACCAGAAGATTCTCAATCTCGTCGAAGGCATCCTCGGGCCGAATTTCTACTGCTGGGCGAGCAACTTTTTCATCAAGGACCCGCGCAGCATGTCCACCGTCGGCTGGCACTAGGATTCCTACTACTGGCCGATGGCGCCGAACAACTCCGTCACCGTCTGGCTCGCGTTCGACGATGTCGATGAGGTCAACGGCG
>CAIVDS010000024.1 GCA_903904685.1 uncultured Verrucomicrobiota bacterium | reverse complement strand
TGTTGTTCACCAGCAGCGTTCCGCCGCTCACCGTTGTGCCGCCGGTGTAGGTGTTCGCTCCGGAGAGAAACAGCGTGCCTCCGCCAAGCGCCAGCGCCGTGCCGCCCGTTCCATTCTGGATGGTGCCGGCGAAGGCCCCGCCGTTGTTCACCGTCAGGGTGGCGCTTCCGCCTCCGGAGTTCGTGACGATATTCGAGGCTCCCGCCGTGCCCGCGGTGTTCAAACCGGAGACCGTCTGCGCGTTGCCGTTCAGATCGAAGGTGCCGGCCGTGTTGGTCGCGGCCTCGCCCAACGTCAGCGTCGTGCCGGTCGGCAACGCCCCGCCGCTCACATTGTTCACCAGCGTGCCGCCGCCATACACCGCCGTCGGGCCGTTGTAGGTCGCAAGCGTGGAGAGGGTCGTCGTTCCACCGGTGATGTCCAAATCCGAGTTCGCCGCGCTCCCGCTGATCACCCCGGTCACGTTCAGGCTGCCGTTCAGCGCCAGGATCGTCCCGTTCTTCACCAGCGAGCCCGACAGCGTCAGCAGCCCCGGGCCGCTGTTCCAGATCGTGTTCAGCCCGTTGCCCAGCGCCGTCACGTTCTTGTCCAGCGTACCGGCCCCGCCGGTGTATTGCAGGATCCCCGACGAGGTGCCCGCCACCCCGAGGGTCACCGCGCTGTTCGTGCCCAGCGCCTGCGCCGCCGCCCCCGCAGCCACGCTGTTGAACGAGAGCGTCCCCGCGTTCACCGCCGTCACACCGTTGTAGCCGTTCGCAGCGTTCAGGGTCGTCGTGCCCGAACCGGCCTGCGTGAACGATCCCGTCCCGTTGAGCGCACCGCCGTTGAAATCCGTACCCTGCGCCACCGCGTTGCTCCGGTTGATGATCAGGCTCCCGTTGTCCACGACCGCACCCGTCGTCGACAGGCTGCCCGTCGCGCCTCCGGCGCCCAGCTGCAACGCGCCCGCGCTGATCGTCGTCCCTCCGATGTAGCCGTTCGCCGCGGTGAGCGTCACGGTGCCCGCCCCGCTCAGGGTCAGGGAACCCGTACCCGTGATGGCCGCCGAGCTGAAGTCCGTCCCCTGCGCCACCGCGTTGCTCCGGTTGATGATCAGGCTCCCGTTGTTCACGACCGCCCCCGTCGTCGACAGGCTGCCCGTCGCGCCTCCGGCGCCCAGCTGCAGCGCGCCCGCGCTGATCGTCGTGCCGCCGGTAAAGGTGTTGGTCCCGGAGAGGATCAGGGTGCCCGCGCCGACCTTCGTCAGGGCGGCGGATCCCGCGCCGCTCACCGGGCCCGAGAGCGTCAGCGAGTTCGCGTCCGTTCCGATCGTCGCGTTCGTCTGCAGGATGACCGCGCCGGTATCGGAGTTGTTGCCGCTCACGTTGCGCAGGGCGCCGTTCCCGCCGATGCCGCTGCCGTTCAGGTAAAGGGTCTTCCCGCCCGCGTTGCCCAGCGCGATGTTGTTCTGCACTTCCAGCGCCGCGCCGCTTTGCACGTAGGCCGCCCCGCCGCTCACCCCGGAGTTGCCGGAGACGACCGCCGTGGTGGCGCCGAGCGCGTCGGCGTGCGAGACGTTCAGCACGCCGGCATCGATGTTGATCGTGCCGCTGAAGGTGGCGGCGGAGGCCGTGAGGGCCAGGGTGCCGAGACCCGCCTTTTCGAACACGCCGCTCCCGGAGACAACGCCGTTTTCCGTGAGGACAACGCCGCCGGTCACGATGTCGATCGCGCCGCCGAGGTCGGCGAAGACCAGGCTGCGATTCATCGAGGTGGAGGATGCCCCGGTGTATTGCAGGCTGGCGTTGCCGCCCGAGATGTTGATGGCGTTGGCCGCGTTGCCCAACTGGCCGTTGTCGCTAAAGGCGAGCGTCACGCGGCTCACCATGTTGTTCCCCAGGTAGATGGGGGCGGTGAAATCATTCGAGGCGTTGCCAAAGGTGAAGGTATTGGGGAGGTAGCTGGATGCCAGGGCATTGCCGTTGCCAAGGGCCAGGAAGGCGCCCGTGCCGGTGATCAGGCCGGCGACGGTCAGGTTGCTCTGGTTGCTCGACCCGCCGTTCTGGGTGCCGGTGCCCAGCGAGGCGCCGAACTGGCCGATGGTGACGGTGCGGCTGGCATTGAGCGTAAACGTGCCCGATGCGGTGGTGTAAAGGGTGCCGCCGTTGATGTAGAGGCCGTTGGTCGCGGCACCCAGCGCGCCGTCGACGGCCACCTGGAGAAACCCTTGGTTGATGGTGATCAGTCCGGTGAAGGAATTGGTGGCGTCACCCAGGTTGAGGTTGCCGTTTCCCCATTTGGTGAGACCGTTGCCGCCCGTGTTGCTGATCGTATTGTTGATGATCATGCCGCCGTTCTGATTGTTGAGCGCGCCGATGACCGCTTCCTGGCCCTGGAAATCCAGGAGAATGCGGTTGGTCGCTCCCGCCGCGCCGACGTTCAGGCCGCTGTTGGAACCCGCATTTGCGGAGTATCCATAGTCATTGAGCCCGCCGGTGGTGATCTGGAGGATGACATCGGTGGCGCCGGCGGTGCTGAGCAGAGATCCCCCCAGGTTGAGGGCCGCAATTTGGATGGTTCCGCCCGTGGTCAGCGTGGTATTGCCGCTCGTGACGGTTTTCACATAGGCGGTGGCGGGCGCGCCGGCGGGCGTGACCACGGTCGTCGCGATGGGCGTGAAGCCGTAGGTGGCGTCATACGTCAGGTAATTGCCGAGGGTATCGTAGAGGTAGGGGGCGAGCATCGCGGCGGTGCCGCCGCCGCCGTTGGTCGCCACCGTCGCGAAGGTCGCGGGAGCGGTGCCGGTGGTCTTGATGAAGGCGGTGCCGCTGGCGGTGCCGAGCACGGCTCCGGTGCCCGTCGTGCCGATCATGAGCGTGCCGTTGTTGGTGCGGGCCGCGATCTGGCCGACGTTGAGGGTGTTGTTACCTGCGGTGACACCCGCGATGAGAAGGTTGGCCGAGCCGGAGTAATCGACCGCGCCGACCGTGGTGGAACGGGTGGCCGTGGCGGTGACGGCGTCGGTGAGCAGCTTGAAGGTGCCGTCGCGTATGCTCACGGTTCCCGTGGCGCTGCCGAAGGGGCTGCCGCTGGCCAGGGCGTTGCCTAAGAGAAAACTGTTGCTGTTGACGATGGTGCCGCCGGTGTAGGTGTTGGCCCCGGAGAGGGTGACGGATCCCTCGGTGTGGATGCCCGTTCTCGGTTGGGCAAAGCCGAGCAGGCCCCCCGCGCCGCCGACGATCAACTGGGAGGGGCCGCCGACGTCAACGAGTACGCCGTTGCTGATCGTCAGACCAATGCTGGCTGTGCCGCCATAGCCGAGACGGTAATTGTTGTCGCTGTTGGCGCCAAGAGTGGTGCCCGAGTAGACGGCGTTGGCGCCATTCTCAACGCCAAAATACATCAGGCCGTTGCCGATGGTCGCAAGGTTGAGGTTGCCGGTGTAGGTATAGGTGCTTCCTATGCCGATGGCTCCCGAGGACGTGGCGTCGATGAGCGACACCATGTTCGCCTGGGTGATGGCGTTGTTGTTGATGGTGACCATGCCCCCGGTGTTGACATGAATGGTCTTGCCCGTGGCGACATTGTCGAAGGCGCCAAGGCGCAGCGTGCCGGTTTCAACGACGATGTTGCCGGTGCCGAAATTCTGGGTGGTGGACCCGGCGGTGCTGGAACCGGCGAGAATGCCCATGCCGACGGTCGTGCCGCCGTCGTAGGTCTTGGCGCCGCTGAGCGCGGCGGAGCTGTAGACAAAGGTGCCGTTGCTGGTGAGGGACACCGCGCCGATGGCGGAGGACCCCTTGACGATGTTGCCGCTGGCCGAGCTGTAGCCGAGGATGTAGGCGGACTTGTCCAGGGTGATGGTGCCGTGATAGTCGGAGATGGCGGCGGAGGCGTTGTTGTTATTGCTGCCGAAGCCGGAAATGCCCGAATTGCCGGCCAGCACCTCGATGTTCTTGTTGAAGACCTGGCCCGCGGCGACGGCGGTCATCTGCATCATGAGCCGGGCCGACTGGGTGCCGCTGGTGTCGCCGATGTAAACGGGATTGGAACCGGTGCCGGTCCACGCGTCCATGGCGGTGGCGGTGAGGCTGTTCAAGATAAGGCTGCCCGACAGCACGCGGGTGTCGCCCGAATAGGTGTTGGGGCCGGTCAAGATGACAAAGCCGGCGCCGATGCCGAAGCCCTGGCCGGAACTGCTCACGCCGATGCTCGAGGTGGTGGTGTTGATCCCGCCGCTGCCGGTGAGGCTGGCGATACTCAATGTTCCGACGTTGAACTGACCCGACACGATGGCATTGCCGGCGTTGAGGGTGACGGTCTTGTTGAGGGTGATGGTCCCGCTGGCCGTGGCGGCCGCGTTCTGCGAGGTGGTGTCGGAAAGATTGGTGATCGTGGCGGTGCCGGTGCTCCCCGCCTGCACCGTGATATTGTTGGCGATCGTCAACGCGCTGTTTCCGGCGGAGCCGATCTGGAGCCTGGCGTTGGCCGAGCCGGAGATGTCGCCCAGCAATACCGTGCCGCTTCCCAGCGCGTTCGTATTGGTCGTGGCCTGCGCCGTGCCGGCCTTGATGGTCAGGCCGCCGGTTAAGGGGCTGTTGGCGCCGCTCAAGACCAGCATGCTGGTCGCGCTGTTCTGGACGATGCCGGTCACATTGCCGCCGATCACGGCGCTGATGGTCGTGATGCCGCCGCCGGTGCCGCTGTTCGTGATCGTGCCGGTGGGATTGACGAGTCCGGCGGTGACATTAAAGGCGCCGGTGCCGTTGGCGTTCAACGTGATGTTGCCGACCGGCGCGAGTGAAGTCCCGTTGAAATTCAGGGTGCTCACGCTGGCGTTGGTCAATGTGGTGTTTCCGGTGTTGTAAAAGTTTCCGGAGACATTGGATCCCGCTCCGCCGCTCGCCAAGGTAATGCTGGGGGACAGGGCGCCGGCCCAGTTATTGGCGGACGACGCGACGATGTTGGCGGTGAAGACGCCGCCCGCCGCCGAACTGGTCACAAGGCCGGCCGTGCCGGTGAAGGTGCCGCCCACCGTCACGTTCTGGCCGCCGACGTCCACCACGCCGGCCGTCAGCGTCAGCGCGCCCGGCAGACTGGTCACCCCGGTGCCGAACTTCAGCGTGCCGCCCGCGTTGCCCACCGTCGTCAGGCCGGTGTAGGTGGGATTGGCTCCCGAGAGCGTCAGCACCCCGGTGCCGGTGTAGCTCAGGGCGTTGGCGTTGGCCCCAGCCTGCGAGCCGTTCGTGACGGCCCCGGTGAGGGTGATGTTGCCCGAACCGTTCAGGGTGTTGGTGATCGCTCCGCCGCCCGCGATACCCTGCATGTCAAAGCCGCCCAGGCTGAGCGTGCCCGTGCTGCCGTTGACGGCCAAGGACAGCGTGCCACCCGCGGTCTTGGTGTTCACCAACGAGCCGAACGTGAGCGTGCTGTTCCCATCCACCGCGATCACGCTGCCCAAAGACACCCCCAGCGTACCGGAGCCGAAGCTCAGGTTGTTCGAGCCCGCGAAGACGAAGCCGGTGGACGTGGTGACGTTGTTCGAGAGGGTCTTCGCGCTCCCGCTGGTGTTGTCGATCACCGCCGCGGCATTGGTGACGGCCAGGGTGCCGGTGCCGAGCGCGGCCGCGCTGTTGATGTTCAGCACGGCGCCGCCGCTGACGGTCGTCCCGCCGGTGTAGGTGCTGTTCCCGCTGAGAGTCAATGCGCCCGAGGTGATCGCCAGGGCCAGTTTGTTGTTGTTGAGGCCCGCGCCGCCGATGCTCCCGCCGAAGGTCGAGGGCGTCAGCAGGCTGCCCGTAAACGTCAGCGTGGAGTTGGAGGCGTTGCCGCCCACGATCGCGTTGCCCGTGCCGGAGCCCAAGGTGAACAGGCCCGCGACCGTCTGCGGCGCCGCGTTGAGGCTGTCGCCGAGCTGGAGGACGCCGGAGTTGGCGCCGCTGCCCAGGGTCACCATGGTCGAGGCCGTCAGGGCTCCCACGCTCACGCCGGACTTGGTGCCGAGCACCAGGGAGCCGTTCTGGATGTTCGTGAAGCCGCCCGTGTAGGTGTTCACGCCGACGAGATTCAGGGTGCCGGTGCCGGTCTTCGTCAGGCTGCCGGCTCCGCTGATCACCCCGGAAACCGTCAGCGTGTTCCCCTGCGTGTCGAACGTGCCGCCGCCGGCCCCGAGCGTGATCGCGCGGGCGTTGGTGCCGCTGCCGCTGCTGTTGTCCAGGGCGAAGCTCGCGCCCGCCTGCAGCGTCGCGTTGTTCAGGGTCAAAGCCGCGCCCGTGGCGACCGCGCCCAGACCGGAATCGGCTCCGATGTTCACCACCGCTCCGCCGCCGGCCAGCGTCACGCCCGTGTAGGTGTTGACTCCCGAGAGCGTCGTCACGCCCGTGCCGTCCAGCGATACGACCGAGGTGCCCGTGCCGTTGGCGATCACCGCACTGATAGTCAGGCCTCCGGTGCCGAAGTTGTGGATGATCAGATCCGAAGCTGTCGCCGTGCCGCTGCTCAGGGCCGCCGCGTTGGTGCCTTTGATCTGGTAGCCCGTGTTGGCTCCGGTGAACAAAATGCCGCCGCTGGTGATCTTCATCGTGTTGGCGCCAAGGTCCAGCGACCCGTTGTTCGCGGTCGTCGTGATTTTGATCGAGTTCGGCGTCGAGGCCGCCGTGGTCAGCGTCTGCGAGTCCGCCACGGAGTAATTCGTAGTGGTGCCCGTCGTCGTGCCCGTGAAGGGGGTCTGCCCGGTGTATTGTATCAGGCTGCTGCCGCTCACCGTGGCGAACTCCGTCGTCCCGCCCGTCGTGACCGTCACGGCTCCGCGCGTTCCGAAGATGCTGGCGGTATTGCCCGTCGTCGTGGTCACCGCCGGCGCGGTGCCGCTCAGGTTTACGTTCAGCATCGCGTTGTTCGTCGCGTCAGGCGTCGCGCCCAGGGCCAGCGTGGTCCCGGCGGCGCCGCCGACAACCTGGATCGACGAGGCTCCCGCGTTCAGCGTCACGGCGCCCAGCGTCTGGCCCGTGCCCGTGGCGTTGCCCTTGTAGATGAACGTGCCGCCCGCGAACGTAGGCGCCGTCGCCGCCAGCGTCGCCGTTCCCCCCGTCGCGTCCAGGATCAGCGTGCCCGCGTTCAACGTCGTCGCTCCCGTGTACGTGCTCGCCCCCGAAAGCGTCAGCGTCCCCGCGTTCGAATAGACGAAGGCGTTCGCCGTGATGGTCGGGACGATGCCCCCCGTGACCGCGATGGTGGAATTGCCGCCGACGCCGCCCGTCGTGCCCGCCGTGCCCGTCGTCTGCGTGTTGAACGCGCCGATCGAAACCGTCGAGTTCGATCCCGGCATCGTGAGGAACGTGCTGACCACGTTGGCCGCGGTGTTCGACCAGTTTTGAACCGTCAGCTTCTTGCCGCCGGTCCCCATCAGGTCGAGGGTGCGGCTCGCCGCCTCCGACAGCGTTCCCGCCCCGAGGTTCAGGTTCCCACTGCCCCCGAAGCCAAAGTTGCCGCCCAGCGTGATCGCGTTGGTCGTCGCAAGGCTGACATCGCCGGCGCCGGTGTTGTCGATGACGCCCGTCGTCAGCGTGAACGCCCCCGTGCCGATCGCCGAATTCGTCGAACCGGTGCCCGACGCGTTGATGTTCAACTGGCCCGCCGTCAAAGTGGTGATGCCCGTGTAGGTGTTGTTGCCGCCCAGGCTCAAGGCGCCGCCCGAGGTGCTGTTGACCGTCACGCCCAAGGTGCCGCCGCCACCGCCGATCGCGCCCGCGAAGCTGGAGGTCGTGTTGGCCACCGGGGTCACCGTCAGGGTGGCCGTGCCCGTGCTGCTGATCGCGCCGCTCGAATTGCCCGTCAAGGCCAGAAGCGTGGAGCCGACGGCGGCGAGATCGAGCGTGCCGCCCGTCATGTTCAACACCGCCGTGCCCACGGGGCCGAGACCCGCGACGTTGCCCAGCGTCACCTTGCCCGAACCGATGGCGTTGGCTCCGGTGTAGCCGTTGGCTGCGGTGAGCGTCAGGACGCCGGTGCCGTTCATCGTCACGCCGCCGCCGCCGTTGATCGCGCCCGTGACCGTGCTGTTGCCCGCTCCGGAGAAGGTCATCGTACCGTTGCCGGTTTCAGTCAGGGTGGTGTTCAGCGTCAGGGCCGCGCCGGTGTTCGCCGAGAACGTGGTCCCGGCGTTGATCGTTGATGCGCCAAAGGCCACGACGGGCGCGCCGCCGCTCACGTTGGAGCCGTTGCCGATCGTCAGCGTGTTCGGTCCGAGGACGGTCAGCGCGCCCAGCGTCTGGGTGATGCCGGCGCTGGTCGCGGTCGCCTTGTCGGTCAAAATCGTGGCGTTGCCGAGGAGGGTGGTGGCATAGGCGGTCGTGGAGGTGGTGTCCGTCGCCAGATCCACGGTTGAGCCGCCGCCGAGGGCGAGCACGCCGCCGCCGATGCCGACCACGCTGCCTTGCACGAGCTTGCCCGCAGTCACAAACATGATGCCGCCGGTGCGGGCGTTGGTGGCGCCGTTGAGGGTAAGCGTGCCGGCGCCCTGCTTGAAAAGGTTGAACGTCGCGCTTACGCCGGAAGCGGGAAGGGCGATGGTGCCGATGGTGAGATTCGTAGTGGCCCCCGTGTCGAAAACCGTTCCGCTGGACGATTGGAATGTGGTGGTGCCGCCAAAGGTCACCCCGGCGGTGCCGCCGGTGACATTGGCGCCGGCCCGGATATTGAACTGAAGCGCGCCGGGGGCAAAGGTGCCGAAGGTATGCGTGATGCCCGCCCCGCTGGTGGCGCGATCCGAGATGATCGTCGTGACCGGCCCCGCTGTCGCCGTCGTGTTATAGGCGGTGATCGAGGAGTCCGTCGCGAGATCGACGGTGACGTTGCCGAGCGTGAGCCCGCCCGTGCCGAAGGCCTGCGTGTTCGCGGCATTCACGGTGCCGGCGCTGAGGGTCGTGGCGCCGGAATAGGTATTGGCGTTGGACAGAGTGAGGGTGCCGGCGCCGTCCTTGGTGAAGGTGCCGGTGGTCGTGCCGATGACACTGGAAATGGTCGTGGCGCCCGCGCCGCCCACGGTAAGGGCGAAGGTCGCGCCCGTGATCGTTCCGTTGTTCAGCGTCAGGCTGCCGGAGTCCGAATTGATACGGACGCCGGTGGAGCCCAGCGTGATCACCCCGCCAAAGGTGTTGGCGCCGGAAACATTGCGCAGGGCTCCGCCGATGCCGTAGCTGGCGAGTGTACCGGTGTTGTTGCCGGTGCCATTCAGCGTAAGGGCTTCCGCACCCACGGTGATGTTCCCCTGGATCTCCAAGGCGGCGCCGGAAGCCACCGTCGTGCCCGCGGCCGTGGCGCCCAGGGCGGTGGCGTTGCGGATGTTCAACACGCCCGCGCTCACGGTCGTCAGGCCGCCGTAGCTGTTCGCGCCGGAGAGCGTGAGGGTGCCGGTGCCGGCCTTGGTGAGCGCGCCGGTGGCGCCGCTGATGACGCCGGAGAAGCTGGAGTTGAGATTGTTGGTCACGCTGCCGATGGTCAGCGTGTAGGCCCCCCCGATGCTGACGCTGCCCGTGTTGGACACGGTGGTGACATTGGTCAGCGCTCCGATGGTCTGGGCGATGCCGACGCCAAAGGCCGCCCCGTCGGCCACGTCCACCGTGGTATTCGTGCCCCCGATCGCGGTTCCGATGTTGGCATTCAAAGTGCCGCCGGCGATGTTGATCTGGGTGCCGTTGACCATACTGGTGGCCGCCGTGGCCAGGGTCAGCGTGCCGCCGCCGCTCTTGGTGATGGTGCGGGCCGTGCCGCCGTCGTTCAAGGCGGCCAGCGTCAGGAGCGTCGTCGTGCCGCCGGCCGCGGGATTGGTGACGTTGAAGGTGGCGTTTCCGGTAAGGGTGGTGGCGCCAAACGTCAGACCGGCGGTGCCGCTGGCCACGTTGGTGCCGCCGGCAACCGTCAGCGTCTGCGTGCCGATCGAAAGCGTGCCGAGCGTATGGGTGACGCCAGCCCCGCCGGCCAGCAGGTCCGAGGTGATTTGGGTGTTGCCGGTTACCGTGGTGGCACGGGCAAAATTCAGCCCCGAGGCATTGGCCAGTTGCAGTTCGCCGCCGCCCAGAGAAAGCGTGCCGAGTCCGAGAGCCCCCGTGCTGGTGGTGGCCCGGAGGACGCCCGACGTCAGTGTCATGCCACCGGTAAACGAGTTATTCCCGGAGAGCGTGGTGACGCCACCGCCGGTCGTGTTCACGGTCACGGCCGTGGTGCCGGTGGTGCCGCCATTGCTGATGATGCCGGTGATCGTCGTACCACCCGAGCCGGAGCCGTTCAGCGTGAGAGTAAAGGGAGCGGCGTTGCCCGCATTCGTGATCGTAGCGCCGACGGTGAACAGGCTGGAGGAGTTGTTGGCCCAACTCTGGTTCGCGCCGATCTTGACCGAATTGCTAAGGCTGACCGTGCCGGCGTTGGCCGCGATCACGATGCCGCCGGAGCCAAGGCTGAGCGCGGTGCCGGTCAGAGTAAGCGGACCGGTGAGGGTCGTCCCGTCACCCACCTGAATGCCGGCCACACTCGTGGTGCCGTAGTTCGGCTGACTGCTGAAAAGCGTCGAGTTGAATAGCGCAATGTCCGAGGTGAGATCGCTGGTCGGAGCGGAGCCGCCGGTCCAATCGGTGCCCGTCGCCCAGACGGTGCCGGCGTTGTTCCATACGATGGTCGCCGCCCGCGCGGCGGGACTCACCATGAAAATCGCGGCGATCGCGGCAAAGCCCGACAGTAAAACATTCAGACGCTGGCAGGCGGGGGTATTCATGGGGAAATTATCAAGAGGGGTATATTGGTTGAACCATCGGAACACAACAACTGGGGATATAAAGTATTAATGATACGAAAATGTGAACATTGGAAGTAAAATGCATTAAAATAATCCGAGCAATCACTACCACTGATTTAAGTTAATAAAAAAGCTTATATCAATAGTTTATAGCTGATACAAATCGTAAACAAAAAGCAATCAATTGCCGTCTTAACCGACCTCACGAAGGGGAATGGTGGACGCTTGAAGAGTTTCACGCACCAGAGGGAAAAGAGTCAACGGTTGCATCAGCTCTGGTGCCGTCAAGTTTCCTGGCCGAGTCAGGGAAGTTGAAGAAATCGGATTTCTTTGGTTACACCTTCACCCAAAGCGTCCTTTTTAGGGTGGATTAACCGTCGCATATCGGATATCCGCCAGGTCGTCGCCGGGTTTACCGGCGAGGTCTATCGAAAATTGCCACTGCCATTGGATAAAAGTGCTCTTAAAAAGGAGCCGATTCCAGCCGTGATGAAGTTTGCCATCCACCGTTTTTTTGTGACCCGGTTCCGCACCAATTCTGCCTTCATAAAGGACATCGTCATTCAAGCGAATGGATTCGGCAAACATTTTCCCAGCCATGGCCTGTGATCCAAGAATGACATCCACCGGACGCTCCTTGTCGCTGTAAATCCATCGAACTCCATAAGCGAGATCGTTGTATGTATAAAAGGTGATAGCCGCCATATCGACACTGCCCGGTTTCTCATGACCGGTGAAGTTGAGGCTGGCAATATAGTGTTGCCACGGACGTGTGCCACTAGCCGGAAAAATGACAGGCTTTACAAGTGCTTCATCCTGGGAAAGCTCCTGATCAAGAGGGAGATGGTCCTTGTTCGGATCATAGTCGCCTTTAGTCCATCCCAAGCCCAAGCCCTTGCCCACCGCGACGCGCCAGCCGGCTGGAATGTGTATCTCGGCCTGTTGCTTCAGATCACCCGCTGTAGCGATGAGTGTCACGTTGTTTACCAAACGGTCGAGCGGGCCTGACACTTGGAAATCACCTGTGGATCCCGTAAGACGTGAAGGGGCGGCCTTCCATCCCTCGGGGACACTGGCGATGACAGTAACAGGGGTTGCAGCCGATGAAACGGGAGGCGTCCATTGGTAGTGAATCGTGAAGCGGCGGCAGGATTCATCCGGTGACGCCTCTTGCACGCTTAGCTCATACGAAAGCGCCGGCAGGTCCGCAGTGGCAGGGCGAAAAATCTTGCTGTATTTATCGAGCAGTCGCTCGGCAGCCACGGATTCTCCCATGCCCCTAAGCATCCCTACTGCAATCGCCAGATGTCCGACATTATTGGGATGGACGAAGTCGGCAGTGACATGAAAATCGGGTCGAAACCCGCGTCCCGCTTCGAGCAACTCCATCATCGCCTCGTGGGTCGGCAGGATAACGGCATGCTCTTTCTTGGCCAGTTCCATCAGCCGGTTGTTGAGCTCCCCTTCGACCCGGTTTTTGGGCGAATGATTATCTTCCGTGTAAGGCGTGATCGTCGCCAAGGCGACTACTCGCGGATGTACCCGCGCTTTTAGCGCTTCGATGAGATCATGATAACGCACCGCCCAGGCATCGAAATCGGCCGGAGCATCCTTGACGCCCGGCGAGGTGAGGTCATTCATGCCCAGCATGATGACGATAATGTCAGCGCCGCCATCCAGCGTCGCCTTCACATCGACTCCAGGCACATCTAGGATCGCCGGATTATCCCGGCTCTTTTTTTCAAAAATCTGCCAAGCGCCAACCGTAGCGCCGCTTCCGCCCAAAGCGATTAACGTTTGGCCACCTGTCGGGCGCGAAATTGCCAGTCCCTCCTTAATCAGCCCAACCCAGCCGGTTGATCCACCTCTGCCACCCTGACCGGTAATACTGTCGCCGCAAAAAACTATCCTGTCGTTTTCATGAACGATGGTTTCAGCATGTGCCGAGTCCAAGACAGACCATGCGGCAAACAGTGTAGCCAGAAGGAAAGTCGGTGAATTGCAAAAGTTCATGTTATGCACGGGGTGCGTTACAGAATGTTCGGATGTCTGATCAGTCGAAACTTTTTTGATTGGAATCCCTTATTTGATTTCTTTCCCGCCGTGTCGTGTCGTTCTCGGTCACCCGTCTTTTGTAATGCTGGTCGAGAGCGCTTGAGCTGTTTCGATATGCAAGTTCGCTCTTACCTCGATTCCTATTCCAAAATATTAAAATTCAACATGTTGATAATAAAAATGGTGGACGCTTGCGGACTCGAACCGCAGACCCCCTGCGTGTGAAGCAGGTGCTCTAACCAACTGAGCTAAGCGTCCCAAAGGACGGGCAAGCTGAAGACCTCCCCTACGCGAATCAACACTGTTTTCCAGCCCTTTTCGCCTGCGGTTAAACCGGCAAACATCGATCGACTACTTAACCCGCACCGCCTGCCTGCGCTTCGGAAAGAGTTCGCGGCAGATCCCGCACACCGTGCCGTCGCAGCCGCACGCCGTGCAATGCTCCCGTCCGTAGAAAATGATCCGCAGGTGCAATGCGTTCCAATGCTCGCTCGGGAAGAATTTTTTCAGGTCGCGCTCCGTCTGCTCCACACTGCGTCCGTTGGTGAGTTTCCAGCGCTGGGCGAGCCGGTGGATGTGCGTGTCCACGGGGAATGTCGGCACGCCAAACGCCTGCGCCATCACGACCGACGCGGTCTTGTGCCCAACACCAGGCAACGCTTCCAACTCGGCAAACGTGCGCGGCACTTCGCCGCCGTGGTTTTCGATCAACAACTCGGAAAGCCGGTGGATCGCCCGTGCCTTGCGCGGCGCGAGTCCGCAAGGCCGCACGTTGGCGTCGATCTCGGCGACGGAGAGTTTCACCATATCGCGAGGATTGTCGGCCTTGGCAAAGAGCCCCGGCGTCTGGAGATTGACGCGCTTGTCGGTGCACTGCGCGGAAAGCAGCACGGCGATAAGCAGCGTGTAGGCGTCCTTGTGATCGAGTGGAATGGGCGTTTCGGGATAAAGCTCCGCCAGACGGCGATCAATGAGTATGGCGCGCTCTGAGTAAGTCATGAACACGTTCAGCGAACTCACCGGCGCCCGTTCCGCAAGGACGCAAACACCGGTGACAACTTGATACGAAAAACCATTTGCCGGACGGCAGGCCTAGCCTACCGTCTCTTTTTATGCCCGCTTCCGCGCCATCCATCGCCACTGCGACTTCCCTCTCGGACCTCTTCATTCCGACCGACACTTTTGTCCGCCGCCACAACGGCCCCGATGCCTCCGAGCAGGCAGCGATGCTCAAGTTCCTCGGCCAGCCGTCGCTCGACGCTCTCGTCGATACCGCTGTGCCTCCCCACATCCGCCGCGGCACGATGAACCTGCCCGCAGCCGCCGGCGAAAGCGCCGCCCTCGCCGAACTCCGCACCATCGCCGCCCACAACCAGATTTTCCGCAGCCACATCGGACAAGGCTACTACGACACCCTCACCCCGGGCGTCATCCAGCGCACCATTTTTGAGAACCCGGGCTGGTATACCGCCTACACGCCCTATCAGGCCGAGATTTCCCAAGGCCGGCTCGAGGCGCTGCTCAATTTCCAGACGCTCATCACCGACCTCACCGGCCTCGAGATCGCCAACGCTTCCATGCTCGACGAAGGCACCGCCGCCGCCGAAGCCATGATGATGTGCCACCGCCTCAAGGAAGGCGACGCCTCCGTCCACCGCACGTTCTTCGTCTCCGAAGCCTGCCATCCGCAGACGATCGACATCGTCAAAACCCGCGCCGTTCCCCTCGGCATCGAAGTCATCGTCGGCGACCACCGCACGTTTAGGCCCACCGCCGCCACCTTCGGCGTCCTCGTGCAATACCCCGACACGACCGGCAGCATCCACGACTTCCAGAAATTCTTCGCCGCCGCCCACGCCGCCGGCGCGTTCACCATCGTCGCTGCCGATCTGCTCGCGCTCACCTTGCTCCGTGCCCCAGGTGAGTTCGGCGCCGATGTCGCCGTCGGCTCCTCCCAACGCTTCGGCGTGCCCATGGGCTTCGGAGGTCCGCACGCCGGCTTCCTCGCCACAAAGGACGCCTTCAAACGCCAGATGCCCGGCCGCCTGATCGGCGTTTCCAAGGATGCCCAAGGCGATCCCGCGATGCGTCTCGCCCTCGGCACCCGCGAGCAGCACATCCGCCGCGACAAGGCCACGTCCAACATCTGCACCGCCCAGGTTCTCCTCGCCGTCATGGCGTCGATGTATGCCGTCTACCACGGCCCCGAAGGTCTCAAGAAAATCGCCCGGCGCATCAACGCCCTCGGCTCTCTCCTCGCCAAGGGCCTCCGTGCCGCCGGCGCAAAACTCAACGCCGAACCGGTCTTTGACACGCTCACCGTCTCCGGCATCGACGCCGCCAAGATCCACGTCGCCGCCCACGCGAAAAAAATTAATCTCCGCCACATCGACGCGCATTCCGTCGGCATTTCGCTCGACGAGACTACCACGGTCGATGACGTCCAGGCCCTTCTCGGGCTTTTCGATGTCGGCTCCGACGCATCCGACCTTGGCCGCTGGTCCTTGGTCACGGGTCATTCGTTCGGCGCTCTTGCCCGCCAATCCGCCTTCCTCACCGCGCCGACCTTCAACCACTACCACACCGAGCACGAGATGCTGCGCTACATCAAGCGCCTCGAGGCGAAGGACCTCTCGCTCGCGCATTCCATGATCTCGCTCGGCTCCTGCACGATGAAACTCAACGCGACCTCGGAGATGTTCCCTGTGTCGTGGCCCGAGTTCGGCAAACTCCATCCCTTTGCCCCCGCCACGCAGACCCGCGGCTACGCCCAGCTCATCAAGGACCTCGAAATCTGGCTCTGCGAGATCACCGGCTTCGCCGCGATGTCGCTCCAGCCCAACGCCGGCTCCCAAGGCGAATACGCCGGCCTCCTCGTCATCCGCGCCTACCACGAATCGCGTGGCGAGGGTCGGCGCAACATCTGCCTCATCCCTGCCAGCGCCCACGGCACCAACCCTGCCAGCGCCGCCATGTGCGGCTTCAAGGTCGTGCCCGTCGCCTGCGATGCCCAAGGCAACGTCGATGTCGCCGACCTCAACGCAAAGGCCGCCGTGCACTCGAAGGATCTCGCCGCGCTCATGATCACCTACCCGTCCACACACGGTGTGTTCGAGCCGACGATCAAGGACATCTGCGCTACCATCCACGCCCACGGCGGACAGGTCTACATGGACGGCGCCAACATGAACGCGCAGGTCGGACTCACATCGCCCGGCCACATCGGCGCCGACGTCTGCCACCTCAACCTCCACAAGACCTTCGCCATCCCGCACGGCGGCGGCGGTCCCGGCGTAGGTCCCATCGGCGTGGCTGCTCATCTCGTGCATTTCCTCCCGGGCCACGTCGTCGTCTCGCCCGTGCATGACAAGAGCCGCAAGCACCTCGGCGCCGTCTCCGCCGCGCCATGGGGCAGCGCCTCCGTTCTCGTCATCTCGTGGATGTATATCCGCATGATGGGCGCGGCCGGTCTGACCGACGCAACCAAGGTCGCCATCCTCAACGCCAATTACGTCGCCAAGCGCCTCGACTCGTTTTTTCCCGTCCTCTATCGCGGCGCCACCGGGCTCGTAGCCCACGAGTGCATCGTTGATCTGCGCGGCTGGAAGAAACACGGCCTCGAAGTAGACGACGCCGCCAAGCGTCTCATGGACTACGGCTATCATGCGCCGACCATGTCGTTCCCCGTCCCCGGTACGTTCATGATCGAGCCGACCGAAAGCGAGACGCAGTCCGAGCTCGACCGCTTTTGCGACGCGATGATCTCCATTCACGGCGAAATGCAGGCCGTGGTGAACGGCGAGAGCGACAAGGCGAACAACCCGCTCAAGCACGCCCCGCACACCGCCAAGGCCGTCTGCTCCGATGCGTGGGCCCATCCTTATTCGCGCGAAGTCGCCGCCTTCCCGAGCGAGTTTACCCGCCTGTCGAAATTCTGGCCGAGCGTGGGCCGCGTGGACAACGTCTACGGTGACCGCAACCTCGTGTGCTCCTGCGCCGGCATGGAAGCCTACGCCGAGACAAAAGCGTAAGCGAGGGTTCGTCCCGCTCCCGTCGTGAAACTACTCCGCCACCTCACCCCCACCGGCCCGGCCTACGCCGCGCTCCAGCCGGACGGCACCGCCCTTGAAGTCACCGGCGATCCCATCGCCGGCACGCACCGTGTCACCGGCCGCGTCGTCACACCCGGCAAGCAACTCGCGCCCGTCGCTCCGGCCACAATCATCTGCATCGGGCTCAACTACGCGAAACACGCCGCCGAGGGTGGCAAGGGCCCGCCCGAGCGCCCCGTGTGGTTCATGAAGCTCCCCGGCAGCATTCAAAACCCCGGCGACCCGATCATTCTTCCGTGCAACCAGCCCACCGAAAAGGCCGATTACGAGGCCGAGCTCGCCATCGTCCTTGGACGCGAATGCCGCAACGCCACCCACGAGAACGCATTGTCCTACGTTCTTGGTTACACCTGCGCCAACGATGTCTCCGCCCGCGACTGGCAGCGCGACTGGAGCGGCAGCCAGTGGTGCCACGCCAAGAGCTTCGACACCTTCTGCCCGCTCGGTCCCGTGCTCGTGACGCCCGACGAACTGCCGAACCCGAACGCACTCCGCATCCGTTCGATTCTCAACGGCACGGTCATGCAGGACTCCAACACCGCCGACATGATCTTCGACGTGCCCGCGATCATCGCCTTCCTCAGCGCCGATAAAACGCTCCCCGCCGGCACGCTCATCCTCACCGGCACGCCGGAAGGCGTGGGCTTCGCCCGCAGGCCGCAAGTGTGGCTCAGGCCCGGCGACACCATCGCCGTCGAGATCGAAGGCATCGGCACGCTCACTAATCAGGTCGAGCGTTAAGTTGCCGATCCCCGGACTTCTCCCACAGAGAGAAAACAAACCGCCATAGATTTTTTTGAAAACCGCCTCTGAAAAGGATATCAGGAATCTCTACGCATTCTTCCCAAACAGCAGCCGCAGTGAATTCAGACACACGACCACCGTGCTGCCTTCGTGGGCTGCCACGCCGACCGCCAGCGGGATGATTCCGAAGATCGCGGCAATCGCCATCAACACGACCACGCCGAGCGAGATGACGAGATTCTGCCGGATGATCGACTTGGCGCGGCGGCTCAACCGGAAAGCCGCCAGGAAATTTTCGATGCGGTCGTGCATCAAGATAACCTCCGCCTGCTCCAGCGCCGCGTCGCTGCCCCGTGCGCCCATCGCCACGCTCACATCCGCCGCCGCCAGACTGGGCGCGTCGTTCACCCCGTCGCCCACCATGGCGATTTTACGCCCCTGATTACGGAAGGACTGAATGGCGTCCACTTTCTGCTCCGGCGTGAGGCCGGCTTTCACTTCGTCGAGACCCAGCTCGTGCGCGACCGATTCGGCCGCCTGACGGCGGTCGCCCGTGAGCATGACCGTGGTGATACCCATGCGCTTCAACTCCACGAGCACGCCCTTCGACTCGGCGCGAATCTGGTCGCGCAGGAGCACGCGGCCGATCACGTCCTTGCCCACGACCCACACCTCAGCCAATTCGGCGGGAGCTGCAGGCAACTGGCGCGCCCATTCGGCGAGCGGCCCCTTTTCCAACATTTCACGACGTCCAAGCAAGACCTGTGCACCGCCCAGACGTCCGCTCACACCCTGTCCCGTGATGGATTGAAACTCCTCCAGTCCGACCTCGCGGACGCCGCGGGCCTTCGCATCACGCACGATGGCCCGTGCCAACGGATGCTGCGAATTGGCTTCGAGCGCGTAAGCCAGCTCCATGATTTCCTTGTCACGCCCGGGAGGGAAACTTTCGTAGCCGACGACCGCGAGTTCGCCCGTCGTGAGCGTGCCCGTCTTGTCCATCGCGACCACGTTGATGTCGGCCAGCTTCTCGATCGCCGCACCGCCGCGGAACAGCACGCCATGCCGCGCGCCCCAGGCGATGGCCGCGAGGATGGCCGAGGGAATCGACAGCACCAGCGCGCACGGACTCATGACCACCAGCAGCGTCATCGCACGATAGAAAGCGGAACTGGTCCCGTCCACGTTCTGAAACGGCGGCAGGTCGAAGCCCAGCCACCACACGAGAAACATCACCGCGCACACGCCGAGCACCGCGAGCGTATAAGTGCCGCCGAACTTGTCGGTGAACCGCTCGCTCGGCGCGCGCAGTTTTTGCGCGGTCTGAATCAGGCGAATAATCTTCTGAAGCGTGCTCTCCCCGGGAAGGCGCTCGACCTTGAACTCCACCGCGCCCCACAGATTGATCGTGCCGCTGAACACCGGGTCGCCCATGCCTTTTTCCACCGGCACGGCTTCGCCGGTGAGCGCCGACTCATCGCTGGCGCTCTTGCCTTTGTCCACGGTGCCGTCGGCCGCGAAGGCCTCGCCCGGCTTCACGAGCAAACGGTCGCCGATGCCGATTTCCTCGACCGGCACCTCGCGTTCCCCGCCCGTCGGCAAGAGCAGCGTGGCCACCTTCGGCGCAGACTTTAACAATGCGTTCACCTCGCGATGCGTGCGATCCATCGCAAACTCCTCCATCGCTCCCGAGGCGGAAAACAAAAACAGCAGCAGCACCGCCTCGACCCACGCGCCGACGCAAACCGCGCCGATGGCGACGGCCAGCATGAGAAAATGAATGTCGAGTTTGCGCTGACGGATGTTGGCCCACGAATCGATCGCGGCATCCCATCCGCCGGTGATCAACGCCACCGCATAGAGCGCCGTGTGCAACCACGCCGGCCCAAAGCCCAGCTTGTCCGTCGCAAAACCCGCGATGCCGAAAACCGCGCAGAGCGAGGCCAGCAACGTCAACTCCTTCCACTCCGGTTCTTCGGCATGAGGATCCACCGCCGGCGCCAACTCCGGCCACTTGACGTCGCGCCATTTCCAAAACGACGGCGCGGTCGTGCAACTGGGTGACGCCAACTCCGTCACCGAACCGTCCTGCCGCAGCGTAAACCCGGCTTGGGCTCGGGCCTGCTTGCCGAACGACTCCTCGACCGCCGCCAGGGTTTGCGCCAGGGCAGCCTCCAATTGTCCTACGTTCACCTCGCCCAGCGTTGCGACAGAGACTTTGCGCGCAGACGGATCAATGCGCACGGCCTGAACCCCCGGCTGAGAGCGCAAAAATTGAGCGAGTTCTTCTGTCCAGTTTTTCGAACCGACGGTGGTTGGCATGTCGCCCCAACCCTTCTTATTCGCTCGGAATCCGCAAATACATTTGCGCCTCAAAATCTCTATCCAATGGTTGGCGGATTCAGTCTCAAATGATCGGCCTCAACGAACACCCTGACGCAGCCCCGCTCCCGCCGCCTTCCCGCGCACCCGAGTTTGCCGCGAAGATCTTCGCCGAGGGTGGCTGGTTGCAGACCAGCCTAGGGCTCGAACACCGCCCGCAGCAGGAAAAAATGGCCCGCGCTACCGCCACCGCGATGAAGGCCGACGAATCCCTGCTCTTCGAGGCGGGCACCGGAGTCGGCAAATCGCTCGCCTACCTGCTGCCCGGCATCATCCACGCGATGGATCAGAGCCGGCAGATGATTGTTTCCACCCACACGATCGCCTTGCAGGAGCAGCTCGACCAAAAAGACCTGCCGCTTTGCCGCCGCATTTTATCCGCCAACGAGGAAACCAAATCCTACGCCGCGTTTAAATCCACCGTGCTCGTCGGAAAGAGTAATTATCTCTGCACGACGCGGCTCGCGACCGCCCTGCGCGACAAGCACGAACTCTTCGCCACGCCCGAGCACGCCGAGCTTCAGCGCATCGCCGCCTGGGCCGAGACCACCTCGGAAGGCCTTCGCCACGAACTCAATCCCGCGCCGCTCCACGAGGTCTGGGAGATGGTCAGCGCCGACTCCTCCGGCTGCGCCCGCAAATACTGCGATTGCGAGAAATGCTTCTACCAGCGCGCCCGCGCCCGCATCCGCTCGGCCCACGTCATCATCGTCAACCACTCGCTGCTCTTCGCCCACATCAACGCCGGCGGCGCGGCGGAAAAAGGCGGCTCGCGCGGCGTGCTCTTCCCGGACGACTTCGTCGTGCTCGACGAGGCCCACACCGTGCCCGAGGTCGCCACCGATCACTGCGGCCTGCGCCTGAGCAGTTACGGCACCGACCGGATGCTCAAATATCTCTACAATCCCAAGACCAAGCGCGGCCTCCTGCAAAAACTGGGCGACCCGGTCGACCGCCAGCTCGTCGTCGATGCGCTCGAAGCCGCCCACCAGTTCTTCGCCTTCATCGACGAACGCCTGCTCTCTCAGCAAGCCATCGTCCGCGTGCGCTCCGAGGGCTTTGCCGAACCGTGGCTTGATGGTCCGCTGGGCGCCCTCCACAAATCCGTCCGCCAACGCGCCGACCACATGGACGACGGCCGCGAGCGCGACGAACTCCTCGAACAAGCAGGCCGCCTCAAAACCTGCCAGACGAGTCTGCGCCAGTTCCTGGCCGTCGCCGACTCCGACAAGACCGTCTACTGGGTCGAACGCTCCGGCAAGCGCCAGACCATCGTCACCCTGCGCACCGCGCCCATCGACATCGCGCCGTTCATCCGCGACGAACTCCTGCGCCGCGAAACCTCGGTGCTGTTCACCAGCGCCACCCTTGCGATGGGCGGTCGGATCGAGCCGTTCCAAGCCCGCATCGGCGCGGAAAACGTCAAGACCGCGGTGGAGCACTCGCCCTTCAACTTCGATACAAATATGCGGGTCTTCGTCGCCGCCGACGTTCCCCTGCCCACTCCGAAGGAAGCCCGCCTCGCGCTCGACGTGCTCATCGACTATATCGACTTCTGCACGCGGCGGACGAAGGGCGGCTCGCTCGTCTTGTTCACGAGTTACTTTGACATGAAACAAGTCGCCGAGGCGCTGGAGCCGATCTACGACGGCGCCCACCGGCCGTTTTTCATGCAGGGCCGCGACTACTCGCGCACCGAACTCGCCCGCCGGCTCCGCGAAGTCGGCAACGGCATCCTCTTCGGCACCGACAGTTTTTGGACGGGCATCGATGTGCCTGGTGACGCGCTCTCGCAGGTGATCATCACCCGCCTGCCCTTCGAGGTGCCCACGCATCCGATTCTGGAGGCGCGCACCGAGTGGATTCGCGAACGCGGCGGCAATCCCTTCAACGAACTCACCCTGCCCGACGCGCTCATCCAGTTCCGCCAAGGCGTCGGCCGTCTCATCCGCACGGCGAAAGACCGCGGCGTGATCACCATCCTCGACTCCCGCGTGGTCCAGAAACCCTACGGACGCCTGTTCCTCGAATGCCTGCCGCAAAAGCACAACGTGCGAATAAATCGCGAAAATCGGATCGAGCGATTTCAGCCTTTCGTTTGAGCGGGGCCGTTTCTACGTTCTCCTTTTACTCCACTCATGAAACTTCGTTTTGCTGCTTTAACCGACATCGGCAAGGTCCGTCCCGAAAACGAAGATCGCTTCCTGTGCAACGAAAAGCTCGGTCTGTTTGGCGTCGCCGACGGCATCGGGGGACTGCCGGGAGGAGCCGAAGCCGCCGCCTGCACGGTTGATTTCATCACTGCCGGAATCAAGGAGGGCGTCGCAAACCTGACCACCCTCACCCAAGCCGCCAACGAGGCGGTCCTGGAACTGGGGCAGCGGCTCAATCCGGCGTTTGGTATCGGCAGCACCCTCACCTACGGTCTTTTCAACGACGGCCGCCTCGCCCTCGCCCACGTCGGGGACTCCCGTTGTTATGCGGTGAAAAAAGGCCGCATCCTGCAGCTCACCGAAGATCACAGCTTGGAAAACGAGGCCCGCCACCTGCGGGCGATGGGCCAGAACGTCCGCGTCTCGGAATCCAATCGCAACACGCTCACCCGCTGTATCGGCCAGCCCGGCCTACCCAAGGTGGATGTGCAGGAATATCCCCTGACCCCGGGCGACCGCTATTTTTTCGCCACCGACGGCATGACCCGCATGATTCCAGAACCGGCGCTGGCGGAAATCCTCCTTCGCGACGGAACGCCTGACGAGCTGCTGCGCACGATCATAGCCTTGGCGCTGGAACGCGGCGGCTATGACAACGCCACCGGCGTCCTGGTTTTCGTTGACGAGGTGCCATGACCCCGTCCCGGTCCGCCCATTTTTCCGCCTTGGTCGAGCGTCAACCCGACAACGAGCTGTTCCGCTTCAGCCTTGCCCAAGCCCTGCTCAACGAAGCCCGCGGCGCCGAGGCCATCGAACACCTGAACGTCTGCGCACAAAAGAAATCCGACTGGATGATGCCCCGCATTCTTCTTGGAAAAACCCTCTTGCAACTCGGCCGCCGCGCCGAGGCCCGTCCGTGGCTCGAAGAGGCCCTGCGCCTCGCCATCGACCAGCGGCACGAAGACCCCGAGAGCGAACTGCGCGCACTGCTGGCCGGATCGTAGGTTCGTCGCCGCGCAACCCCCGACGGGTTTAAGAAGCAAGTCATCCTCCCGGCCCGTTCGCCCTTCCCCGGCGAACGGGCTTTTTGTGTCCGCCGTCGCCAGTCTCCCCGCTCGCGTGGCAAAGCCCATCTCCTCTCTCGTTCTTTTGCGTGCACGCGGTCTTCCCGCTGCGCACAAAAAAGGCCCGGCCTTGCGGGTCGGGCCTCGCGTCGGGTTCGACCCGATCATCCGCTCAGTGCAACGCGTGGTGGGGCGAGAGCTTGAACTCGACGCGGATGCCCGCGTTGCCCGGGACCAGCGCGGACCAGAGCCCATCCACCGCGAACTGGATCCTGCGGCGATCGCTCATCACCGCGTGCACCTTCTCGTCGAGCAGCGAGCGCCCCGTCGTCGCCTTGGATTGGTCGCCCACCTGCGAGATCTTCGACTTCTGGTAGTCGTCCAGCGCCTTTTGCAGGGCGGGCACGTCCTCGGGCTTCATGCCCGGCAGGGTGTCGGTCGCGAGCGCGACGAGGATCGCCTTGGCGGCGGTCATCGTCTGGTCGCGGTTGTCCGCGATGCGCTCGCCGATGTAGTAGCGTTTGCGGCCCGGGTCGTCGCGCGATTCGTATTTCTGCTTGGCCCTCGACTGGATCTTGCCGACGAGCACGAGGAGCTTCCGCTTGCAGGACGCCTCGCTCCGGGTGTCGGTTTCCTTGTCGACGGTCGAGCCGGTCGCGCCGCCGGCGAGGGCGTCGGCCTCCTTGATCTTGTCGAGCAGGCCGGTGACGAAGGCGGCGTCGATGCCTTCGGTCGCCAGCGCGGCGGCGTATTCGATCTTCGAGGCGATGTCGGCCACGTCCCGCGCGAGCTGGAGCTCTTCGGTTTGGGCCTTGCTGATGGGGGCGTTGCCGTGCGGGGTGGCGGGCTCGGGGGTATCCCCGGGCGGGGTTGGTGTGGTGTTTTCCATATGTTTTCTTTATTAGATTGCCTGATCTTCGGAGCGCGCCGAATAAGTGTGCTTAATTTAAATCGTCAAGGCATGGCGCGAGATTGTGCCTGGCCGGTTCAGCTCCGCACCGGATAACACGGGGGGGAGCCCGGGCACGCGAAACAGGGCAACCCTCGATTTTTTCACCAGAACCCGTTGTCGAACCATTGTCTTGTGGTATATTTTTACATGCTGACCGTGGGTTTTCCCGTGGTTTCGACCGATTTTGGCGTGTTTTCGGGTCAAATTGACCCGACCGCAATCGGTTTTACGATTACCGCGATACTTTTTAATATTACCACGATAGGTTTTACTATTACCGAGATAGGTTTTATTATCTCCGCGCTAGTTTTTACTATTACCGCGCTAACTTTTATTATCGCCGCAATCGGTTTTCTTATCGCCGAACTAGTTTTTCCTATTGCCGCAATCCCTTTTAAGACTACCGCGCTAGTTTTTATTATCACCGCAATCGGTTTTATTATCACCGCACTAACTTTTATTATCACCGCACTAGGTTTTTATTCTACCGCACTCGCTTTTTATCCGACCGCACTAGACTTTCTTGTCACCGCACGCGGTTTTTTGCCCACCGCACCTGCCGTTTAGACAGCCCCGCCTGGGTTTGCGATCACCCGGCTTGGTTTTGGCGCGACCGCTGGCGATGCGCTACGCCCGGCTCCATCTGACCAGCGCTTGTCCGGTGATCAGGGATTGTTTCTATAAACCCTGCCAACTCATCCAAGGCAAGGGCTTCACGCTCGTCGAAATCATGATTGTCGTGGTCATCATCGGTCTCCTTGCCGCCATGGCCATCCCTGCGTTCCAGAAGGTTCGCACCGCCTCCCAAGACCAGGCGGTCACCAAAAACATGCGCCAGCTCGGCGCAGCCGCCGCCCCCCGGCGCTTTCGTGATCAGCCCTTGACGACTCTGCTATAACCCAAGGTGCAGATGCTGCATCATCCGTGAGCCTCCCGTTTTTCAACGCCCGTCCAACGCATCCAAACCGCCTCGTCAAGGGGTGCGCGGTGCTGCTGGCCGCCTTGGTGGTGCTGCTTGCGGTGCTGGCGGTTTGCCCGGCGGCGCATGAGTGGTTCCACCACGATGCCGATCATGAGGACCATGAGTGTGTCGTTACCTTGTTTGCCCACGGTGTCACGGCCTCGCTTGCAGCCGTGGCTTTGGTCTTGGTTTCTTGGCGTCTGATTGGGCTCACGGTTCCTTTGGCGCGGGAGTTTTCACTCCCGGCCCAACCTTGTCGGTTGCCCCCAGCCCAGGCGCCCCCGGTGGGCTGAGTCTTCGATTGTCCCTGTCGCGGCGGTTTCCCTATCGCCGTGTTGCGCACGCAAGACGCCTGATGGCGTCCGTTGTGTCGCGCCTGTCCGCATCCCTCGAACTCAGTCTTACCATGTCCATTCGTTTTCCATTATTCGCCCTTCTCCTCGGCGCAGCCACCGCTTTCGCCGACTCCGTTCCGTCTTCTTTGCCTGATAAAACTCCGGTCACCCTCGATCCCCTCGTTGTGACCGCCGAACTCGACCGGGCCCGCGAGGCCATCGTGCCCAGCCTTGGTGCCTCTCAATACCAGATCGGTCAGGCCCAGATCAGCGGCCAATCGCAAGGTTCCGACGCCTCGTTCAACCAGGTGCTGCTGCGTACTCCCGGCATGGCGCAGGACTCCTACGGTCAGCTCCATCTGCGCGGCGAACACGCCAACCTCCAGTATCGCATCAACGATGTCCTGCTTCCCGAAGGCATCAGCGGATTTGGACAGGAGCTCGACACGCGTTTCATCGACACCATGTCGCTTCTCACCGGTTCGTTACCCGCCCAATATGGGGACCGCACAGCCGGCGTAATCGACATCCATACCAAGAGCGGCGCTTCCGCCCAAGGCGGAGAAGCCACGCTCTACGGCGGCAGCTTTGATACGCTGCGCCCTTCGTTTGAACTCGGAGGCACCGAGGGGAAATTGGACTACTACATCACCGGAAGTTTCCTGACCAGCGATCTCGGCATCGAAAATCCCACTGGCAGCCGCAACGCGATCCACGATCATACCGATCAGTTCAAGGGCTTCGGCTACTTCTCCTACCTGATAGACACGACCAGCCGGCTGAACCTCATCGTCAGCGGCTCGCACGCGACCTTTCAGGTTCCCAACAATCCCGGGCAGGCGCAGGCGTTCACCTTGGCGGGCACGCCCGTGTTTGACTCCGCCAACCTCGACGAGAACCAAGACGAGGACAATGCCTACGCCGTCGTCTCCTATCAGAAATCCACCACCGAAGGCGGCCTGCAGCTCTCCGCGTTCACCCGCCAGAGCGGCATCCACTTCACCCCGGACCCGAAAGGCGATCTTATCTTCAACGGTGTGGCCAGCGACGTGAAGTGCGACATCTTTACGAACGGCGTGCAGTTGGACACCAACTGGAATGTCGTCGAGAATCACACCTTGCGCGGGGGCCTGACCTTCACGACCAGCCGGTCGCGGTCGGACACGACCACCGCCGTTTTCCCCGTGGATGCCTTTGGCAATCAGACCTCATCCACGCCCTTCTCCATCGTGGATAATTCGCGCGCAACGGGCTATCTTTACGGAGCCTACCTTCAGGACGAATGGCAACTGGCCCGGCAGCTCACGGTAAACTACGGCCTGCGCGCCGACGTGTCCGACGCCTACATCAAGGAAAGCCAGCTCAGCCCCCGCATCAACGTCGTCTACACCCCGGTTTCCGGCACCGTGCTGCACGCCGGCTACGCCCGTTATTTCACGCCTCCCCCATTGGAGCTGGTTTCGGCCACCAGCGTGGCGGCTTTCAACGGCACGACCAACCAGTCCGCGACCGCCACCAGTTCGCCGGTGCGTTCGGAGCGTGCGCACTACTTCGATCTGGGCGTCACACAAAAGCTGACCTCCGCCTGGTCGGTGAGTCTCGACAGTTACTACAAGATCGCCCGAAACCAGCTCGACGAAGGCCAGTTCGGACAGGCGCTGGTCTTTTCGCCCTTCAACTACCGCACCGGCACCGTCTACGGCGCCGAGTTGGCGACAAACTACACGCAAGGCGGGTTCTCCGCCTACGCCAATCTCGCGGTCAGTCGGGCCTTCGGCAAAGAGATCACCAGCGGCGAATTCCAATTCGCCCCCGCCGAACTCGCCTACATCGCCACACATGACGTCTATCTCGACCATGACCAGCGCTTCACCGCCTCGGCCGGAATATCCTATAAGATCTCCCATACGCTGCTCTACACCGATGCGCTCTTCGGCAGCGGCCTGCGCAGCGGTTTTGCCAACACCGGCCAATTGCCCTCATACACCACGGTCAACCTGGGCGTGGATCAGAAAATCCCGTTGAAGGGCAAACAGGAACTGCACCTGCGCGTTGATGTCGTAAACCTCTTCGACAGGGTTTACGAACTGCGCGATGGCTCCGGCATAGGCGTGGGCGCTCCGCAGTTCGGCTCCCGGCGCGGCATTTATGGCGGCGTTACCTGGCTATTCTAAGCAAAATATCCCCCTTTTCATTTTAACGCCCCCGCACCGACCGAGCATTCTCATGTCTATTCTATCAATAGTATCCCTCCGCAAGTCCTTCGTTTCGCCCGAAGGACCGCGTCACATCATCGTGGATATTCCCGAGTTTTCGCTCTCCGCCGGCCAGCAGGTGGCCCTGCGCGGTGAAAGCGGCTCGGGGAAGACCACGTTTCTCAATCTCATCGCCGGCATTCTTGCGCCCGACTCGGGGGGGATTCTGATCGACGGGCGGAACATGGCGGCCTTGTCCGAACCGGCGCGCGATCGTCTGCGCGCCACGTCGCTCGGCTATATTTTTCAGACCTTCAATCTGCTCCAGGGGTTCACCGTGCTGGAGAATGTCGAGCTGGGCATGGCTTTCGGCCCTTCCGGTATTGATCGCGCCCGGGCTTCCAGCCTCCTCGCCCACGTCGGGCTTTCCACGAAACTGCATCACCGGCCTCGCCAGCTTTCCACCGGGCAGCAGCAGCGCGTGGCCGTGGCCCGTGCGCTGGCCAACAAGCCAAGGCTCGTCTTGGCCGACGAGCCGACGGGCAATCTCGACCGCAAACACGCCTGCGAGGCGATCTCCCTTATCAGTGACACCTGCCGCGAGGCCGGCGCGGCGCTGCTTCTTGTCAGCCATGACGAGGAGGTGCTCGCGCAGTTTGAGGAAACGCGGGACTTTGCCGCGATCAACCGGTGTTTGTCCGCAGCGGGAGGTGCGTCATGACCCTTCCCCTGATCGTTTACCGCAGTCTTCGCCAGCATGCCCTGTCCACGCTTGTGACGGCGGCGAGCATCGCGCTCGCCTGCGGCCTGCTGCTCACCGTGTGGATGGTGAAGGTGCAGACACAGCGCGCCTTTGTGGACACCACCACGGCGTTTGATGCGGTGCTCGGTGCGCGCGGTTCCAAGCTCCAGCTCGTCCTCAACGCCATCTTCCACCTGGAAGCCTCTCCGGGCAACGTGTCGAACGCCGACTACCAGGCGATCAAGCGCCATCCCGCGGTCAAGACCGCCATCCCCATCGCGGTAGGTGACAATTATTTTGGCTGGCGCATCATCGGCACGATCCCGGAGCTGTTCACCGACGTCGAATATACCAGGGGCAGAAACTACGCTGTCGAGCCAGGCGGGCGACTCTTCGACCCGGAAAAGCACGAGGCGGTGGTTGGCTCGTTTGTCGCTCAGAAACTGGCACTCAAGGTGGGTGACACCTTCAAGCCGTACCACGGACTCAACTTCAATCCCAACGAGCAGCATCCGGATGTCTACACCATCGTCGGCATCCTCGCGCCGACCAACACCCCGGCGGACCGCGTGATCTGGATTCCCATCGAGGGCGTGCAGACCATGACCGGCCATGATCCGGCCGCCGCCACGGACGTGAGCGCCGTGCTCGTCCAGTTGCGCGCGCCCACGGCGGGCATGATGCTCGACATCCGCTACAACCGGCAGGGCAACCGCCTCACGTTCGCCTATCCGGTCGGCACGGTCATCGCGGACTTGTTCAACAAAATCGGCTGGCTCGACCAGGTGCTGGCGCTCGTCGCCTACCTCGTGGCGCTAGTGGCCGGAGCCTCGGTGTTGGCGAGCATCTACGCCTCCATGGACGCGCGCCGGCGTGACATCGCGATTCTGCGCTCGCTCGGAGCGCGCCGACGCATGGTGTTTGGCACCATCATCGCCGAGGCGGCGGTGATCGGCCTGCTTGGCGCGGTGGCGGGCGTGGCGGTCTACGCGGGCCTGTTTGGCGGCGTGGCGGGCGTGATCCGCGCGCAGACCGGCGTCGTGCTCGACGTGACGCATTGGCATCCGGTGCTGGTGCTTTGCCCGCTCGGCATGATCGCACTGGGGGCCCTCGGCGGGGTCGTGCCGGCGTGGAAGGCCTATCGCACGCCTGTGGCCGAAAACCTGACTCCTTCGTCGTGATAACACCATGAAAGCAAGCAAAACACCTTGGACATTATTCCTGCTGGTGACCGGTCTCGTACTAAGCCTTGGCGGATGTGGGAGACCGCAACGCCCGTCGGAGTCGAATGCGCACCAGCACAAGGACCAGCCGCCGCATGGCGGCACGACGGTGGCGCTGGGAGATGACGCGTTTCACGTGGAATTCGTGCGCGACATGGAAGCAGGCAAGCTTTCGGCCTACGTGCTCGACGACGAGATGGAGCAGTTCGTGCGCGGCGGTTCGCCCGGCTTCACGGTCGTGGCGAGAGTCGGCGGCGGGGAGCGCGTGCTGGAATTCAAGCCGGTGGCCGATTCCGCCACGGGTGAAACCTTGACCAGCACGTCGCTTTACGAAGCCTCCGCGCCCTGGCTAAAGACGACGTCCGAGTTTGACGCGGTGCTCAAGGGGCTTTCTGTGCATGATCAGGGGGTTGCCGACGTGCCTTTTAATTTTCCAAGGGGCAACAAGAAGAACTGACACCCTGTCTATAAAACGTCCGTCTTCCTCTTATTATCATGCAACCCCTGCCTCATCTCGTCGCACTCTGGTTCGCCGGTCTGCTGGTGGTCGGTCCGGCGACGCGGGCCAATTTGTTTACGCCCCAAGGAGTGGACAATCCCAACGTGCCCCGGAGAATCGTGCCTAAGGTCGTTCCCAAGGGAGACATCCTGGAGACTCCGCCTGTCGAGGTGAACGGCTACGCGCAACTGGGCTTCGACCGGCTGGCGGCCTTCCCTTTCACGCCGACCGATTATGATCCGGTGGCCACGCCCAACAAGCCGCCTCCGTCGGTTGACGGGCAGATTCCCAAGGCCATCAAGGCGCTCGATGGCCGAAAGGCGGTGGTGACGGGCTTCATGCTGCCGGTGCGCACCGGGGGCCCTTATGTCCTCGAATGTATGCTGGTGCGCACTCCTTCTCTGTGCTGCTACGGCATCGTGCCCAACTTGAACGAGTGGATCGTCGTGAAGATGAAACCCGGATCGGATATGCCGCCGCTCATGGATGTCCCAGTGTCCATCTATGGAACCTTGCATGTTCACGGTCAGTATGAGAACGGCTACCTGACGGGTATCTACTCGCTCGACGGCGAACGCATGGAACAAGTGAAAGCGCCCGAGAGCACCACCCCTTGACGACTTGCCAGCCTGCCTCTCCCGCCACTTCCCCCCCTTCACCGATTCACCCGTGTTGTGATACCTTAACGACTTCTCGGTTTAGCTAGGGACGATTGAAAACCACGCCTTGCCTTCGTCCTTCGTAAGCAAACCGAGGCAATGTTTGTGGACGATCCTGAAGCTATCTCCTGTTAGTTTTATCGAATAGATTTAAACTTTATCCCCAATTTGTCCCCAGTCAAACCGCTCACCTCTAGAATCTGGTGCCCGGGACAGGACTCGAACCTGCACGCTATTAAGCAAAGGCTTCTAAGACCTTCGTGTCTGCCATTCCACCACCCGGGCGGCGATGACCGAAGACTGCGGATTCGCGGCAGCCTCTGGCAAGACCGAAGGCGCATGGTGAACCTGCGAGGATTCGTCATGAAATCGCCACGCCCAAGACATCGCCCATGCGGGCGTAGGTTTCAACGTGCCTCGAACTCTGCGTGACCACATCCTCCGAAAAACGAATCCGGCCTTTCTCGAAAATCGTGATGACACACGAGCCGCCAAAGGTGAAAAATCCTTTCTCCGCCCCTTTCTCTACCGACCGGCCCGCCGGAAACAGATTCTTGATGCTGCCCACGCACGTCGCCCCGACCTCCAGCATGGCCACGCGGCCAAAACGCGAAGAAGCGATGAGCGTCACCGCCCGTTTGTTCTGCACGAGATACCCCGCATTGCGCCGCAATGCGATGGGGTTCACCGAAAACAGGCAGCCATTGATCAACCTCGGATCGGACGGCGTGCCGCCGACGGGAAAATGAAACCGGTGATAATCGACCGGACACAGCCGCGAGATCACCATCCCGCCGCCGGCAAAAGTCTGTGCCAACGACTCATCACCCAAAAGCGCAGCCAGCGTAAACTTCATCCCTTTCACGTAGAAACCGTCAGCCGCATCCACATCGGAGAAGGCCAGATGCCGTCCGTCAGCCGCGAATACCGCCACGTCGTCACCCGGTGCGATCGGTCGCGCCTCCTTCTTGAGCGCACGATAGAAAAACTGGTTGAAGGATGAAAACCCGAGCGGGTCGCGGGCGAACTCCTCCGTATCGAGTCCGTAATCGATGATGAACGGGAGCACCTTTCGCGCGCTGATCGGCCTATTCATGCGCCAGCCATACCAATGAGAGAACCAGGCGCGCTTCAGCAAGGCCGCCACCGCAAGCCGCCCCAAAGGAGTTTCGTAGGACCAGCGCAGCCACTTCTCACCGTAGATCCGCTCGGTCTCCAAGGTCTGCGTGTAACGGTTGAAAAAACAGATAGGCTCGGCCATGCGCGTCAGCGAAGCGCGAAGTTCGTCATTCGTCGAGACCGTAGCCAAAGGTGATGCCACCAATAGGATCGTCTGCTCACTTCATCATTAATTCGTCGTCCTTCACGGAAAACTTCACCTCGCTGCCCTCGGCGACTTCGCCGGCAATGAGCGCGCGGGCGAGCTTGGTTTCAATGTTGCGTTGCAGGAAACGTTTGAGCGGACGCGCGCCAAAGACCGGATCGTAGCCTTTCTCGCCCACCCAGGCCTTGGCCTTCTTGTCGAGTGTCACCGTTACGCGCCGCTCGACCAGGCGCTTGTTCAGATCGGCCAGCAGCAGGTCCACGATCTTCGTGATTTCCTCCAGCGTAAGGGGCTTGAACAGGATCGTCTCGTCGATGCGGTTGAGAAACTCCGGACGGAACGCCTTGCGCAGCTCCGCCATCACACTCTCGCGCACGCTTTCGGGAATCGTGTCGCCCGTCACGCCTTCGAGCAGGAAGCGGCTGCCCAAGTTGGACGTCATGATAATGATCGTATTTTTGAAATCGATCGTGCGGCCCTGGCTGTCCGTGATGCGCCCGTCGTCGAGGACTTGCAGCAGGACGTTGAACACATCGGGATGCGCCTTCTCGATCTCGTCGAAGAGCACCACCGCGTAAGGTTTGCGGCGCACGGCTTCGCTGAGCTGGCCGCCCTCGTCGTAGCCGATATAGCCGGGAGGCGCGCCGATGAGACGCGAGACGCTGTGCTTCTCCATGTATTCCGACATGTCGATGCGGATCATCGCCGCCTCGGTGTCGAAGAGCGTTTCGGCGAGTGTCTTCGCCAGCTCGGTCTTACCCACGCCCGTGGGGCCAAGGAACAGAAAGCTGCCGACCGGGCGGCGCGGATCCTTGATGCCAGAGCGGGCGCGGAGGATCGCATCGGTGACAAGTTGCACGGCCTCCTCCTGCCCGATCACGCGCTCGTGCAGCACGTCGGCCAGGCGCAGGAGCTTGTCCTTCTCGCCTTCGACGAGGCGCGTTACCGGGACGCCGCTCCACTTGGAGACGATCTCGGCGATCTCCTCGGCGGAAACCTCCTCTTTGAAGAGCTCGGTCTTGGCGGCGCTGGTCTCAAGCTTCTTCAACTCGGCTTCGAGTTGCGGAATCTTCCCGTGGCGGAGCTCGGCGAGCTTGTTGAGGTCGTAGGCGCGTTCGGCTTTTTCGAGTTCGATGCGGGTCGCGTCGAGTTCTTCGCGAACTTTGCGCACGCGATCGATCGATGCCTTTTCCTTTTCCCACTTGGACTTGAGGGCGGCCGCCTGGGTGCGCGCATCGGCGAGTTCCTTGCGCAGCGTTTCCAGACGATGCTTGGATGCGTCGTCCTTTTCCTTTTTCAACGCGGCCTCCTCGATCTCGAGCTGGAGCACGCGACGCTGGAGCGCGTCGAGCTCCTGAGGGGAGGAATCCATCTCGGTGCGGATCATCGCGCAGGCCTCGTCCATCAGATCGATGGCCTTGTCGGGCAGGAAACGGTCGCTGATGTAGCGGTTGGATAATGTGACTGCCGCGACAAGCGCGTTGTCCTGGATGTGCACGCCATGGTGCAGCTCGAAACGCTCGCGGATGCCACGCAGGATGGAGATGGCGTCCTCGACCGACGGCGGTTCGACAAGCACGGGCTGGAAGCGGCGCTCCAACGCGGCGTCCTTTTCGATGTGCTGGCGGTATTCGTCGAGCGTGGTCGCGCCGATGCAGTGCAACTCGCCGCGCGCAAGCATGGGCTTGAGCAGATTGCCCGCGTCCATCGCACCCTCGCTCTTGCCGGCGCCGACGATGGTGTGCAGTTCGTCGATAAACAGGATGATACGGCCCTCGGCCTGCTTCACCTCGTTAAGCACGGCCTTGAGGCGTTCCTCGAACTCGCCGCGGTATTTCGCGCCGGCGACCAGTGCGCCCATGTCGAGGGAGAAGATGGTCTTGTCCTTGAGTCCCTCGGGCACGTCGCCGCGCACGATACGCTGCGCGAGACCCTCGACGATGGCGGTCTTGCCCACGCCGGGCTCGCCGATGAGCACGGGGTTGTTCTTAGTCTTGCGGGAGAGGATGCGCACGGTGCGGCGGATCTCGTCGTCGCGGCCGATCACGGGATCCATCTTGCCTTTCTTGGCCTGCGCCACGAGGTCGATGCCGTATTTTTCCAACGCGGCGTAGGTGGCCTCAGGATTGTCGGTCGTCACGCGCTGGGCTCCGCGCAGTTCCTTGAGGGCCTTGAGCACCTTGGCGCGCTCGACGCCGAAGGATTTAAAATACTTTGCCAGCGAGTCGGGCTTGGCCACGTCGACCAGCCCGAGGAACACATGCTCGACGGAGACAAACTCGTCTTTGAGCGACTTCGCCTCGGCCTCGGCGCGCGTGAGCACTTCGTTCACCGCCTGGGTGACGTAGACCTTGGACGTATCGACGCTGCCGGAGATTTTTGGAATGCGCTCGAGCTCGCGCTCGGCGGCGAGTTGGAGGGCGCTGACGGTCAATCCCAGCTTCTCGATCAGCGCGGGCACGATGCCGTTTTCCTGTGAGAGTAGCGCATGCAACAGATGCCAAGTCTCCACCTCGTTGTTGCTGCGGCGACGCGCCTCGGACTGGGCATCCGTCACGGCTTGGCGGGACATCTGGGTGAGTTGATTGGAATCCATGGTTTAAGCATATGCATGCGCTGGACCATTGGCAATGGGGCGTTCACCCACGGGGAAACAACGGCTGGGCAACGTTCACTGCGTCACAAGCAACCACTCGCGGGACGGCTTCCGGGTCAGCACGTCCCAATCCGAGACTCAGTCCTTGATATTCGTCTGAAATGTCATTCATCCAACCACGCTACGGAGTAATAGATTTTGGCGATTTGCACAGAATGCATTGACGGAAGGGGATGAAAACCTTTCTTTTCTCCTCTTATCTCATGCGTTTTCCCCTGCGCAAGTTACTGTTTCTCCGCCTTGCCCCGTATCTTATCATCCGAGGATTTTGTGCCGTCTTAATTCTGGAAGGGGCACTGCACGCTGCGGAGGTGCGCGTGCCATTGCCTCAAATATTGGTCGAGGCCGACACTAGGATAAAGGCGCGCCAGATGTCCGCAGCGATTGATTTGATGGAAATGGTTTTGGCCCGCGTGGAGGCGGGCGAGACTTTGCCCGACGGGGTTTCGCTCGATAACTTCCTGTTGCAGATCGCAAACACCCAGTTTCAGCTCAAAAACTTCGCACGGGCCGAAGAAGTCTCAAAAAAACTGCTTATGCGGTCGACCGTCGGCCAGCAGATTGCGAACGATGCCCGGTTCGTGCAGGGCCTAGCCTTGGCCCTGCAAAACAAGTTTGCCGAGGCGGTACCGGTTTTCGCCAAGTTGGAGGAGTCCACCGTCTACCGGGACAAGGCGTTGATGTATCGTTCCATGGCTGCCCAGCAGGCGGGCCAAATCCCGGTTGCAATCGATGCGCTCAACCATTTGTTGGAAAATGCTTCTCACGATTCCGAGTGGGCGGATGCGGCGTTGACGCTGGTTTCACTGCAACTTCAGGAAAAAAACCTCGATGCCGCCAGTCGTGGATTGAAGATGTTGCGTGAAAATTTCGCAGCCCTCGATAATCTTGCGGGTCTCAATATCCTCAGTCTCCAACTGGGCGACGCCTTGATTGCCACGGACAATGCGTCGGGAGCACTTGCGGCTTATCGTACGGTTTTGTCCCGTCATGAGCTCTTGAGGCTACAAAGCCTGCGCATCACCCGGATGGAAAACACACTCGGTCGCCAGAAAGCCATGTTTCGCAGCTCTGCGGTCGACTCCGACTTCATTCGTCGTCTGGAAGATCGGCTCAAGGCCGTGAAGGTCGCAGTGGCGGAAATCGAGAAGAACGAGAATTACGACGCCACTCTGTACTACCGTTTGGGTCATACTTTTCAGGTCCGTGGCGGAGTTTGGGAGGCGGCCATCCTTTTTGAAAGACTGCTGAAAGACCATCCCGACGTAGCGGAAAGTGAAAGCAGTTATGTCGGTTTGGTGCAGGCCTACGCCGAGTCGGGGCGTCTTGACAAAATGAAGGGCGCGATCGACCGCTTCATACAAGCCATGCCCAACAGTCCGCTTTTGGCCCAGGCGTTTTATGCGGGTGCACAGGCGGCCATCACGGCCGGCAACGGCAGCATGCAAATCAAGTTGCTGGAGGAGGGAGTCCGCAGGTTTCCGCAATCTCCCTTGGCTGAGTTCATGGTTTTAATGCAGGCCAATTTTTATTTCACCGCGGGGAAGTTTGATGCGGCTTACCAGTCGGCCAATACGTATGTGACAACATATCCCACGGGAAAGTTTATCGAGGATGCGACCTATCTGAAGGCGATGGCCACGCTTGTGCTGGGACGTCCCGAAGAGTCCATTAAGGCGCTTGATATCTATCTTGCGCAATACCCGCAGGGGCGGTTTGGGGCAGAGGCCCGTTACCGTATAGCTGCCGCCAACTACGCATTGGAAAACTACGCTGTAGCCGACAAACAACTGGCCGCGTGGCTGACTGATTACCCTCCAGAGCACCCACAGAGAGGCGAGGTTTTTTCCACGCAGGGAGATGTGTATGTCGGGTTGGGCCGAATCGATGATGCCATCGCCAGCTATCGTGCCGCGCTGGCCCTGTCACTTTCCGACGAACAACTGGGTTATGTGTTGGATGAGCTCACCAAGCACTATCAGACCAAGCGGGATTATAATGCGGCCGCCGTGATGTGGGAGGATTTTGCCCGGGAAAAACCGGACAGTCCCTTTGTGATCAACGCTGCTTACTGGATCGGCAAGTTGCGGTCGCGCGAAGGCCGCATCGACGACGCCATTGAGCAGATGGCCATCATTGCCCGTCGTTATATCGCCGATCCCAGCCGTGAAGCCGTCGAGCGCCTGTTGACCCAGATGGCTGCGTTGATGGCGCGTCCGCCCAAGCTCGGGCCGGATGGCAAGCGTCCGCCCGCACCCACGCCTGAGCAGATCGCCCAGAAGGTTGAATCACAGCTCACTCTTCCCGAGACACGCAACCAACCCACGGTGAAGGCCCGCGTGTTTTTCACCGAGGCGGAGGTGGCCTCCCTCCGTAGAGACAATGCCTTGCGCAATCAGTTGCTCGAACGCATCGGGCAGGAGATCGCGCCCGAGGCTCTGCCCCCCGGACTTCTTGGCGGTGTGGGCGACCGCTTCCTCGCGAAAGGGCAGCTCGATCAGGCGCGCGGTTGTTACGATTACCTCGTGCTGCATTATCCACGCTCCTTTTATGCCGATTTTGGATATGCGGGATTGGGCGAGATCGCCTACAGGAAAGGCGATTATGACACGGCCCTCGTCCAGTTCGGCTATGCGATCGACCGGGCTGGCGCACGCAACAAGCTTTTGGAGGCCACTCTTGGACGGGCGAAGACCCTTCTGTCCAAGGGCAATTATGACGCCTCAAAGGAGTTGTTTGAACAGGTCGCCGGCACCCGCCAGTGGCGCGGCGAGGCCACGGCCCAGAGTGTTTATTCGCTCGGTGAGATTTTGACCAAGCGCGGCGGTTCCGAAAATCTTGCGCAGGCGCAGGCCCATTTCCAGAGGGTGTTCATCTCCTATCGCAAGTTTACCCCGTGGGTTGCCAAAGCTTACCTTAGCAGCGGCGAAACCTTTGAACGGCTTGGCCAGCTCAAGGAAGCCCTCGCCACTTATAAGGAGATGCTTCGTGACAAACGTTTCACGGGCTACCCTGAAGCTGACAAGGCCCAATCCCGAGCATCCATTTTGGAGTCACAGTTGTCCCCTTCCTCTCCGGCTCCAGCCACAGGAGGTGCCTCATGAAAAAGTTTTTCCTCTGTCTGTTGATGGCGGTGTCCGTCGGTCCGCTGTGCGCCCAGCGATATATTCTTAAGGATGGCAAGGCGCTTAACCAGACGGACGTGGAGGTCAAAGACGGCAAGCTGGTCCGCGTTGTTGTTGGCGGCGGCGCAGAAGTTTCCTATCCATTATCCCAAGTCGTGCGTCTCGATTGGCCGGAACCGGCCGAGCTTGCCGCGGCCGCCGATCTTCTGGCCGCAGGGAAAGCCTCAGAGGCGGAGCAAAAGGTAACGCCGGTTTACAACCAATTCAGCCTCTTTGCGAAGCTGCCCGGTTCTTGGTGGAGCGATGCCGCTGTCATCCGCGCTCGCGCCCTGTTTGCACAAAAAAAAGTCGGCGAGGCCGAAAGCGCCGCGAAGGAAATCAACTCTACTTCGACCGACCGTGAAGATGTGAGCGCGGCCCAACTGCTCTTGGCGGAAGGCCAGTTGCGACTCGAAAAGCCTGATATTGCCGATGCCATGCTCGATGAAATCTCGCGCAATGCGGTGTCGTCCGAAATCTCCGCCCGTGCGGTGAAGCTGCGTGGAGACATTGCCTACCAGCGGAAGGAGTTTGAAAAAGCCCTCGGGTTTTATCTCCAGGTTCCCGCCTTTTACGGCTTGTGCGACGACGTCCTTCCTTCAGCCTTGCTGGGTAGCGCGAGGGCTTACCGCGGCTATGGCGACACTTCCCGTTCGGATCGCGCCTATCTCGACCTTATCGTGACCTATCCCTCATCGTCCGAAGCGGCTCTCGCCAAGACAGAATCCAACTTTTAACCCCTTGCTCCATTTTTGATATGAAGACCATCCCCTCCCTCCGCCAGTTGTTCACTGCAGCCTTGTTTGTTTTGCCCTCGATCACCTGGGCCGCCGATGCCGCCGCCCCTGTCGTTGTTAAAAAATCCCTGCTGGCCGATCTTAACATGCCGGCCATCTGGTTCCTCCTCTTGTGCAGCATGTTCATTGTCTGGTTCGTCCTCGACGTGTTCATGAGAAGCTCAACGAAGTTGTTGCTCCCGACGGAAAAGGTGGAAGCCCTCCGTGATTTTTTCCGTAAGGGCGACTATCAGGGGGCGCTCAACTATTGCGTCGAAAACCCCGTCTCGGTGACGAACATCGTCCATGCTGGAATCAAATACGCACCAGGCGGCCTGCAAGCCGCCGAGGATGCCATGTCCAACGCCATTCTCCGGGAAAACTCGAAATTCCAGAACAAGATCGCCTACCTTTCGGTCATAGGCGTCATCGCGCCGATGGTGGGCCTGACCGGCACCGTGCTGGGCATGATCTCGGCGTTTTCCGTCATGGGTCAGGCCGGTGCGGCCGATCCCTCGAAACTCTCGGCTGCCATCGGCCACGTGCTTAATGCGACCGCAGGCGGTTTGATCGTCGCCATCCCGGCATTCATTTTCTATTACCTTCTGCGCAATCATATTTCCCACCGGATTCACGATCTCTCGGTCGCGGTGGCTGATCTCTTCCGCAAATTCCCCTACAGCCAGTTGACCGACGTGGAGTTTGCCGGTGGCGAGTCCTACGCGGCGGCCCCGACTTGGAATCCGGCCCCGAAAGCCGAACAACAAGCCTGAGCTGCCCACCCTTGCACAGTTTAAACTCAACCCTCTCATAACATGGCTGGTGGTGGCGGAGGTGGTGGTGGCGAGCCCGAATTTCAAATCGCCCCGATGATCGACGTGCTCCTGGTGCTGCTCATTTTCTTCATGAGCATCGCCACGACCGCGGTCTCGCGCTATGACCCGTCCATCCAGCTGCCCATCGCGCCTGATGCGAACAAGAAAGAGGACTCCGTGGGCGAGCTGGTTTTCAACATTGCCTGGCGACCGGTGGAGAACCGCGCCATCACCACGTTTGAGGAAAGCGAAGTGAATCTCGATGCGGTCGTTCCGGTGCTGGCCGCGCGCCTGAAGGCGATGCCCAAGGTCCGAGTCCTCGTCCGTTCCGACGGCATGACCCCGGTTCGCTATGTTTCCGCCGTCGTTGATGCCGCCGCCAAGGCGGGTATCATCGATGTCACGTTCGCCACCATGAACCGCTGATCCGCACCATGAAAATGCCCGTGCAACAAGCGAACGCCGACGTAGGGTTCCAGATCGCGCCGATGATCGATGTCGTTTTCGTCATCCTCATTTTCTTCATGGCGCTGGCGGCGCAGATTCGCATCGAGATGATATTGCAATCGAAGCTTCCCGGCATATCGGTCTCGTCGGGGCCCACCGAATTTATTGACGAGCAGATCATCCAGATAGGGGATGATTGCGAGGTCACGCTTAACGACGATGCCTACGACTCCCCGCAGAGCCACGAACTGCCGCAGCTGACTTCGACCCTGCTGCGCCTCAAGGCCTCCAGCGATGCCGCCAAGAGCAAGGTCGTGATCACGCTCATCAGTCACCCTGAATCGCCCTACTATCGCACGATCGACGTATTGAATGCGCTGGCGGTGGCGGGGATCACCAACGTCACCTTCACCTCCGACTCGGATCTATAGACCCATGTCCGAAAATCCCAGCATCAGGTTATACCGTCGCATCACCAACAGCGTGCCGCTTCTTGTCAGCGTGCTCCTGCACGCGGTCCTGATCGCGGTGGTCGGATACTTCGTGGTCACGGAAACCATCATCAACAGGAAGAAATCGTTCGAGCCGGTGCCGCCGCCCGAAAGCTCCGCCAAAAAACAGCTCGACCACCGCATCCAGGTTGCTCGCAAGAGCGGTGGTTCATCGCCTTCGCCGCTTTCAGTCCAGCGTATTTTTAGCACGGCGGAGAATGCCCTTCAAATGCCATCCATGACGGAGCTCCCAAAATCCGGGGCGAGCGCGTTGGGCTCGGCGGGTTTCGGAGCGGGCGCGGGCGTAGTGGGAGGGGGATCGGGCTATAATACGGCTCTCGGTGGCGGCAACGGTTTGGGCCGTGGTTTCATGAGCATGAGCTTTCTCGGTATGATGGACGTGCGGGCCCAGAAGGTCGTTTTTGTTGTCGATATCAGCTCCGCGCTGCTCGACATCCGCAAAGGGGGCTTTCAGGCCTTCACTGTTATCAAGGACCAGATTAGCAAGCTCGTGGCCAACATGACGCCCGGAGCTGAATTCAACGTCGTCCTTTTCGATCCCGGCAGCCAGGCCGACATCAATACACATGTTCGCATAGAGACGTTTAGCCGTGATCTCAAGCCCGCCACGCTCGCCAATAAAACGGCGTTCCTTCAGTGGATGGCGCCCATCAACACCGACATGACGGTCTTGGGCTTTGGTTCCGTCAAAGACGGCCTCCGCTGGGAGCCCCGCAAACTCGATAACGCCGGCCTTGATCCGCAATATCGTGCCACCTGTTGGGCGGATGCGTTCCGTGCCGCGCTCGAAATGAAGCCCGACACTGTGTTTCTGATCACTGGGCGCACCAGCAACGGTATCCGTGATGCGACGGACCAGGAGATGGCTGATCGCCGTAAACGCCGTCTCGCACTCGATCAGTTTTATAAAAGCAATAATATTGATCCCGCCGCTGTTGCCGCCGCTCGAGGCGCAGCCATGAAGAAGGCCAGTGACGAATTGGACGTGATCAACAAAAAGCAATTGGCCAAGAAAAAGGATCCCTTCATCATCCAAGGTGCGGGCCGCATATTGGATGCAGACTTCCAAGCAGCCTTAAAAAAGGCCGGCTACAGTATTGTCGTGGATACCAAGGGGTGGACCGATAAGAATGGCCGTTTGATGACTAATGTCGGTCCCATTGACCTCACTCAGAAAGAGGCCGACTGGGCTGGTGCTGATCTCAAGGATCTCCGTAATTATTTCTGGAAATTGCAGGCTGCGCTTTGTCCGCAACAAAAAGCCAGGCTTTATCTCTTCCTCTTCGTCGGCCCCGATGAGAACACCACCAGGGCTGAAGCGGACCTCAAATTGATCGTCACCGCCAACGACGGACGTTTCTCCCTGCTCGACACCAAAAAATTGGTGCAGATGCAAAAAGACGCCGAAGCACGCGAGGCAGCGAAAAAATAAATCGGCCGGAGCAGGGCCTGCAAAGCCGAAGCTTCCGGTCAAATGAGAATCATCCGCTTCAGACTCAAAATCAAACGCCTGCCATGCCCGCTGTCCGTAAACTTCTTCACACCCGCATGCGGGTGAATGACCTCGAGCGCACGGCCACTTTTTATCGTGAGGCCCTCGGCCTCACGGTGTCGCGTCGTCACACGTCGCCGCGCGGGGCCCAGTTGGTGTTTTTGGCCACCCCCAACAGCGAGGAAGAGATTGAAATCTGTCAGATGCCGCCCAGCGCTCCTACGGTGCAGGTGCAGCCCGATCTCATGCATCTGGCGTTCGAGGTGGAATATCTTGCGACCTTCGTAACAGAATTGAAGAAGAAGGGCTACGAACTCAGTGACGGGCCGACACGCACCGGCAGTGGCTCGCTGATCGCCTTTATCGACGCTCCCGAGGGTTACGAGGTGGAGCTTATCCAGCGTTCCGCGAAGTGAAATGTGCACTCGGCAGCCCGACGCCCAGTAATCGCTGGATCACCGCCTGGCCGGATACGCTGGCGTTTGGCGCCGGTCTGGCGGTCGCGTGGCGGGGTGGATGGAACACGACCGACCTGGTTTGGAGCCTATGGTTGTCGAGTTTTGTCGTCGGCTACGCGATGATCCTGTGGAGCATCTTCGGCCCCGGTTCATTGATCCTGTGCGGAATCTGGAAAGACCGCGGGGCGGTGGTGTCCGAGCCGCTGAAAAGCGGCATCGGCCTGGCCCTGCTTGCGGGAGGCGGTCTCTTCATGCTCGCGTTTTTCACGGTGCATTTCGGCGGATTCCATTTTATCCACTCGGTTTTTTTAAACGAATTTTTCCCGATCTCCCATGGCCACGGTTCACCCGGCATCGCCACTTATCTGGAGGTGTTGCGCCGCTATTGGTTCTTTCTGCCGGTGGCGTTTCTGGCCGAGCGAGCCGCGTTTCACCTGCCGAACGAGACTTCACTCGATACGTCGGTAACAGCCAAGGCGATCGCGCGCCGAAAAGCGCAGGAGCCGGTTTCGGCAATGATAGGGCCTTACAAGAACGTGGTCCGCATGCATCTGCTGATCTTCTTTTTTGCGTTCGCGCACTTCATGCGGTTGGAAAGCTTCGCGATCTACGCGGTCGTTTACGCCGTGTATTTCTTTCCGTGGCGCCTGCTGAAGCGCACCGAGGAAAGTGTCGTCATCTAACAGGAGACCTTCACGAAGGGCCCGGCGGTCCAGCCCTACCTGAATCACGAAATAATTCGTGTTACTTGATACTAGTGCGCCGCGATAGGCGGGGCGGCGGACGGCTTGGACCAGAGAAAACTTGGTTCGGTGGCGAGTTCCTTGCCGTCGGCGGAGATGAAGCGGAGTTTCCAGGCTACGGGCTTGGCCTTGGGGTCCGACCAGTCGGTGCCCGTAAGTCCGAGTTTGATGACGTGGCTGCCGGCCGGCAGGGAGATGGCAAAACTGTCCGTGCGCGCAGCGGGGGCCGTTGGTGTGATCACTTGGATCTCAATCCAAGCCACCTCGATGGGCTTGGCTGTTTTGACGCGAACGAGGAAATAAAAGCCGGCGCGAGAGGCCGGTTGGGTACGCAAGATGGTGGCGCCGCCGGTGTTTTCTTTGCCGTTAAAATATTCGGAGATGCGGACAAAGGAGTCAGCTGTTTGGTAGTCGGGCATGACGCGCACGACTTGAAGATCCCCGGCGAGAGCCGAGGAGAAACCGAGGGTAAGGACAAGGAGGAGGGAGGCGATGGGACGCATGCAAGAGGTCTTACGCGGCCGGCCCGAGCAGCACAAGGACAGTCGCATACGTGCCAAGGTGTAAGTTTGATTCATGAGGGATAATCGGGAAGTTTAAGGTTCGAGGCGCACGGTCTGGTAGCGATGGACGCCTAGCAACGCGGGAACCCAGCCTTTGACGGCGGGATGGATGAGGTAGGTGCGCGCGCCGAAGACGATGGGGGTGATGGGGGCTTCGTCGAGCAGCAAGGTTTCAGCCTGCCGGAGCAGGGCGAAACGGCGGGCGGTGTCCCTGGCGTTGGCGGCATCGGCGATGAGCTGGTCGTAGGCGGGATTTTTCCAGCCGCAGTTATTGTTGCCGCTGGCGGAGGTGAACATATCGGTGAACGTCGAGGGATCGTTGTAGTCGCCGACCCAGCGGGAACGCAGCAGACTGAAAGCCAGCGTCTGCATGCTGTCGATATAAACGCGGTATTCTTCGTTCGAGAGGGCGATGTCGATGCCAAGCTCCTTGTGCCACATCTGCTGGATGGCCTCGAAGACCTTGGTGTTGACCGGGTCGGTGTTCATTTTGACCTCAACCTTGGGAAAACCTTTTCCTCCGGGATAACCGGCCTCGGCGAGGAGTCGGCGGGCAGCGTCGAAGTCGGTCGGGACGCGGGTGGTCGAGGTGTAGCCGGCGGTGTTGGGCGGGATAAGGCTGGTGGCGGGCACGCGACTGCCGCGCATCACCGAGCTGGCGATAGCGTCGCGGTCGATGGCGCGCGCCAAGGCCTGGCGGACGCGTTTGTCGGTGAAGGGCGGGCGGGTGACGTTGAAGCGCAGAAAGTACGTCTCAAGAAACGGGTCCACGCGGAGTTGGTTCGGGGCTTCGTGACGCCACGCGTCGAGACGGTCGGGCAGCACGTCGTAGGTGATATGAACCTGGCCGGCGCGGAAGTTATTTTCGTCCACGGTGAGGTTGGCCACAGGGTAGAAAATCACGCGT
>CAIVDS010000023.1 GCA_903904685.1 uncultured Verrucomicrobiota bacterium | reverse complement strand
TTTGTGCCCGACGACCTGTTAAGGACGGTGGCGTTGCGACTGGAGCGGCTGAAGCAATTCCGGTCGATCCAGGTCGAGCACGACCATTTTCTCATGCGCACGATGCCGCATGAACTGCGCACGCCTTTGTGCGGAATCCTGGGGTGTTCTGAGCTGATGCTGGCATCGGCCGATGCCGGCCAGACGCTCAGCCTTGAGGAAACCCGCGAGTATGGTGAGCTCATCTTGAGATCCGGCGAGCGGTTGCTGGCTCTGGTTGAAAAATTCACCCTGATGAATGAGTTGAACACGAGGGGAAACGCTTCGGCGGAGTCGCGAGCCTCGTGGGAATCGACCGGCTGGGAAGTACGGTTGAAGTCTCAAGCGACCCGGCTGGCCGCCCACTACGGCCGGCCGAATGATCTGACGGTATGCCTGTCGGGGAGCGCGCCGAAAGTGCCCGGCGACCTGCTCGTGCAGGTGGTGACCGCCTTGTTGGACAACGCCTTCAAGTTTTCCCTCGCGGGCGCGCCGGTCTGCGTGCGGACAATGATGGGCCCGGAGAATACCTGCGTGGTGGAAGTCGCAGATCGCGGAACGGGGTTTCCCTCCGAGCGGTTGAAGGAAATCCGGCCGTTCCACCAGTTCGAACGTGAGCAACTGGAGCAGCAGGGCATGGGCACGGGCTTGGCCTGCGTGATGGCCTTTGCGCGACTGGTCGCGGGAGAATTGTCGGTCACGCACAGTGATGACGGCGCTTCCGGAGCGGTGTTCCGTTTACGGTTGCCCAAGGGAGAGTGAGGATGTCTTTTGCGCCATGCGTCCCAGTAAAGACAAGATCGCCATTCTCACGGCCGTTATCCTGACCGCCGCGGCTTATTTTGTCTTCGCGCGTTTTGGCGTCAGTTTCGCCTCATGGGAGGTAAAGATATCCCCTTTTTGGCCGGCGGCGGGACTGGCCGTGGCGCTGGCCATCAAGGGAGGCCGGCGCCACCTGGTCGGCATTGCCTTGGGATCGATGAGCTGCAACGCCATCGAGACTCCGCTCTTGGGAGCGGTCGCCATGGGACTGGGAGCGGCCGCCTCGGCCTGGTTGGGCGCCTTGATCTTCCGAAAAATCATGCGCAGCGCCGACTGGCTGGGGCTTCAACACGAAGCCGCGGCGTATGTGGGCGCCAGCCTCTTGGCGCCGCTCATGGCGGTTTTAGTGAGCGGAGGGGGGCTCATCGGGCTGTCATTGCTTCCTCCAGACCAGGCCAGCTCGGTCCTGCTGACGTGGTGGATTGGTGATGCGATAGGCATCATCGCAACCGCTCCGGCGCTCCTCGCCCTGTTCTCCTGGTGGGTGAAGCCACCGCCGTTTACCTCAAGGAACTTCATTCGAGCCGCACTATGGCTTACCCTCGTCGTTACCGTCCTTTCGATGGTCTTCTTGAATGGAAGCGGTTCGGCGCTGGCACTTCTGATATTTTTCATGCTGGTCGTCGCGCATGTGCTCATTGGTGGAAACGCCGTCAAAATCACGTTGTTCATACTGGTCAGCGGCTCTATTCTGGCCGTGAAATTGGGAGCGTGGCAATTTCCTGCGGGAGATTTTAACCAGAATACGCTGTTCCTTGAGGTTTTCTTCGGGTTGCTCTGTCTCTCCGCGCTCCTGATTGCCTCGTTCGAGCGGCGGCAACTGATGTCGTGGCCAGCGCTCACACTCTTTTGCGGCTGGGCCATGAGCATCTGGGTTTTCACCACCTTCGAAACCAAGCAGCAGACCTTTGAGCAGTATCGCCTGCAAGGACTGATCGACGACCGGCAGAACGCTCTGACCAGTCGCATGCGAACCTACATCGATGCGCTGCGCGGCGGGGCCAGTCTCCTGAGCGTCAAGGGCTCCCTCACGGCAAGTGATTGGCAGCGCTACACCTCGACCCTGCGCTTGTTTGATCTCTATCCCGGAGTGCACGGTGCAGGCGTCGTTTATCCCGTGCGCACCGGTGAAATAGAGGCCTTCCTCCGCGACCATCCCGGCGTCAGTATTCATCCGGTCAAAGGAAGTGTGCGCCCGCCGCCCAATGACGCCGGCTACGCCCATTTTGTTATCGGCATAGTCGAACCCCTCGCGCCCAATGCCGCTGCCATTGGCTTGGATCTCGCGTCGGAATCAAGCCGGCAACAGGCGGCCATGCGGTCGATGGATACAGGCGAAGCGTGGGTCACCCGCCAGATTCAACTGGTGCAGGATAAACTGACCCGGCCCGGTTTCCTGCTTTACCTGCCGGTCTATGCGAGCGGAAGCCCGACCGGCACCGTGGCGGAGCGGCGGGCGGCCTTTCAGGTCTGGATCTACGCGCCTTTTATCTTTGAGGAATTCGTCCGCAACGTGCTCACCGCGCAGAAACGAGAGATCGATTGTTTTGTCTTCGATGGCGCCACCAACAACCCGGCCACCTTGATCTATGCGAGCACGGGTGCTCCCGCCTCCCGTATTCCCGCTGCTTTCACCCGGGTAACCCAGATCGAAATGGCCAAGCAGATTTACACGATCGGCTGGTTGATAAACCCCGAGGCCCGTAATTACGCGTATCTGCCCGCCATGCTGGCCGCCAGCAGTCTGGCTTTGGCCAGCACTCTGTTGACCGGTTTGATCTTCAATCTCCAAGGCTTTACCCGCAAGGCCGAGAGCTTCGTCGAAATCCGCACCAGCGAACTGAAGGAGGCCAATCGGTCGCTGTCGGTCGCCCACCAGGAATTGCACGACAAGGAAACCGAGGCCCGCAAACTGGCCCTGATCGCCTCACGGACGGTCAATTCCGTTATATTGACCGATGCCACCGGCCGCATCGAGTGGGCCAATGACGGCTTCACCCGCATGACGGACTACACCTTGGAGGAAGCCAAAGGGAGAAAACCTGGCGCTCTTTTACAAGGCCCGGGAACCGACGAGGAAACCGCCTGGCACATGCATCACGAGCTCAGCAATGGACGCGGGTTTATTGCCGAGGTTCTCAATTACAAAAAAGATCGGACGCCGTTCTGGATGCAGATCGAAGTGCAGCCCCTCCACGACGAGAGCGGCCGTTTGGTGAACTACATGGGCATTCACACGGATGTCACCGAGCGAAAACAAGCCCACCAGGAAGCGGAGGAAGCCAGACGGCTGGCAGAGGAAGCCAATCGATCCAAAGGCCTCTTTCTGGGCAACATCAGTCACGAGCTCCGCACCCCGTTGAATGTTATCATCGGCAACCTGCACATGCTTCTGCAGGGGATGCACGGCCCCTTGCCCCCCGCACAAGCCAAGGCACTGGAGCGCGTCCACGAAAACAGCACTCATCTGCTGGAGCTGATCAACGACCTGCTGGACGTGGCCAAGGCTGAAGCCGGTAAACTCAGCCTGAACCTTGCCCCGGTCGACATCGCCAAGCTCTGTGACGAAACGCTGGCGATGGTCGACCACGGAGTCGTCGAGAAGGGGCTGTGTCTGCAAAAGATCTACGCCCATATCACACAGGTGGTCGAAGCCGACCCGCTTAGGGTGAAGCAAATCCTGCTTAATTTACTCAGCAACGCGGTGAAGTTCACCCCGGCGGGCGGCCGTATTACCTTGCGCGTGGCCGAGACGGATTCGCCGCATGAGCTGGTCCTGACTGTCACCGACACGGGCTCCGGAGTGAGCCCGTCTGATCATGAGCGGATTTTTTGCGAGTTCGAGCAGGTCAAAGCAAATTCCTCCAGCCCGTTTATCGGCACCGGTCTCGGCCTGTCGATCGCGCGCCGGTTCGCTAAAATGCATGGCGGCCGCATCACGCTGGAGAGCGCACTTGGTGAAGGCAGTCGTTTCTCCCTGTTGCTGCCCATCCGGATGGCATCCGCCACCCCCCAATCCGCCACCCCCCAATCCGCCACCCCCCAATCTTCAAAACCGGAGGACTTCCTGATTCTGGCGGTCGAAGATTACCCTGCCAACTTGGAGCTCCTTTGCGGCTATCTGGAACTTCATGGCTACCGGGTGGCCCAGGCCACCAACGGGCTGGAGGCGATCACCCAGGCCACGACCTTGCAGCCTCATCTTATCCTGATGGACGTAAAGATGCCGGGGATCGACGGACTGGAAGCCACCCGTCGCCTGAAAGCGGACCCGCGCACCAAGGACATCCCCGTGGTCATGCTGACGGCGTTCGCCCGCGCCGCAGACGTCGAACTCTGCATGGCGACAGGCGCCAGCGATTACCTGTCGAAGCCGGTGGATTTTCCGAAGCTCGACGCCCTCATTGCCAAGTATTGCGGCGGACAGTTTGGCTGAGTTTACCCGTGCTGGTCTTTCATCCTACTGCTCTCGCTGGCAGTGGGATTCATGGGTCTCCCTCCGCTATTTTAAGCTCCGTCCCATCCGCTCCCCGGCACCGCAAGTTGTAGGAAAACCGTGCGACGATTTTTCCGAGGCATCACGAACGATCCTTCCATCTCGCCCCAGTTTCGGCGTGCTAGAAACCGTGGCTTGACGTGCCCTTGGTGGAACCGACTGCGGTAAGCCGAGTTGATTCTATAAATGAATCCCTATGCCTGCTGGTGTTTTATAACGCTGAACAGGGGTATCACCCCTATTGTTAGATGCCGAATATTCTGTCTAGTATTAATATTTAATAACATGAAAACGTGATGGTTGAAGGTGATTAGGAATACGAAAGAATCATAACCTATCACACAGGTTGGTTCTCAGCTTTATCCCATGAGTGCAGATTTTAATTCTGATTCGGCCAGCTCGTCCGGCGCAACCCTGCTCGGACCGGACGGAGTTGTGAAATCCACCACGGCGCTCGTGTTCGTGACCGGCTGCGATCACCGGTATACTTACGTCAACGAAGCCTATGCTGAATACCTGCATCGGAGTCCGGGCGAGATCATCGGGCGCACGCATGCGGACTTCTATCCGCGCGAACTCGCGGAGGCCTTTGTCGCGGCCAATGACGAGATCATGCTCAAAGGTAAAACGGTGGGGGCCGACGAGCAGGTGATGGACCGCGACATGTTGTCGATTAAGTCTCCGATTCGCGGCGCAGATGAAACCGTGGTTGGCCTATCCGGCGTTATCATAGACATCACCGAGCGCAAGACATGGGAGAGAGAACTGAGGAACAGCGAGGAACGCTACTGCTCCGTGATCACCGCCATGAGCGAAGGCGTGGTGCTGCAAGCGGCGAACGGGGAAATCATCGCCAACAACGCACGGGCCGAAGAGATCCTGGAACTCACGCACGAACAGATGATCGGCAAGACTTCGGTTGATTTGGATCGACGCACCCTGCGGAGCGACGGAAGTCCATTTCCAGGCGACGAGCACCCGGCCATGGTCACTCTCAGGACCGGCCGGCCTTGTCGGAACCAAGTGATGGGAATCAAGACCGGTGACAAGACCACGCGGTGGATCAACATCAACACGGAGCCGCTGTTTCACCCGCCGGAGCATTTGCCCTACGCCGTGGTTGCGACGTTTTCCGATATTACCTTGCTGAAGGATAATGAGCAAAAGCTCGAGGCCAGCGAACGCCGGTTGCACCACGCGCTTGAGATTGGAGAGTTTGGCATTTGGGAAGTCGATTCTCGGGAAAAATGCGTCTATTGTTCGACTCGGCATCTGCGCATTTTCGGATTGGATCAGGTCGATCCTGATTGGTCCTACGAGAAGTTTATCAGTTATGTCCTTCCGGATGATCGTCCGGAAGTGGAGAGAATCACGAAAGCTGTGAAATCGAATGAGGGGGTGAAAGATTTCGTGTGCCGCATACGCCGCCAAGACGGAGCGATACGATGGATTCACCTTTGGCGGGAGTTAGGTCTTGGAGCAGATGGGCAGCTGATTTCCATACGTGGGATCATCCGCGACGTGACCCAGCGGAAAGAAGAAGACATCCGGCAGCTTCACCTTGATCGTGCGGCGCAGCAGTCACGGAGGCTTGAAAGCCTGGCCAGCATGTCTGCCGGAATCGCGCATGACTTTAACAATATCTTCGGAAGCATCGCTGGTGCGGCCGAGCTATTGGAACTCTCCGCGCCTGCGGACACCTCCACGCTCAAAAAGACCGGCATCATTCGCAGCGGAATCCATCGGGCCATAACCCTCACGAATGGCATGCTGGACTTCGCCGGAACTCAGCGGCGCCTGCCTGCGCCCGTTTCAATCTCCGATCTTATTGCCGGATATGAGGGGGAACTCCGCGCGGCGTTGGCGAAGGGCATTCTCATGCGGTTGGCGCTGGAGCAGGATTTGCCGCCCGTGATGGCTGACGCCGACCAGATTCAGCTCTTGGTCATGAATCTGGTGATCAACGGCAGTGAGGCCTGTCGGGGCAGGGACGGGCAGGTTGTCATTAAAACGGGCATGCGCCGTGATTTCACGCCGATGTCCGATGAAGGCGCAGGTTTAAGCATCTCTGCGCATGGCGACTACGTCTGCTTGGAAGTGGTCGATACGGGTTGCGGGATGAATGAAGCGACACGGGCAAGGATCTTCGATCCGTTCTACTCTACGAAGTTCGTTGGCAGAGGACTGGGTCTGTCTGCGGTGCTGGGGATTGTTCGCGCTCACAAAGGGTCCATTGCAACGCAGTCCGAAACGGGCGCCGGCTCAACGGTCACCATCTGTTTCCCGCTGGCCGGAGAATCCGCAGCGCCTCCGCCCGGCCCCGTTGCGCCTGAACCCGACGGCAAGCGCAGGCGCGCTGTGCTGATCGTTGAGGACGACGAAAGCTTGTCTGAGACGCTTGCGCTATTCATGGAAACGCAGGGGTTCG
>CAIVDS010000022.1 GCA_903904685.1 uncultured Verrucomicrobiota bacterium | reverse complement strand
CGACACGCAGCTTCGTCGCCGAACCGACGCTCCAGCTCCAACATGGTTTTCGGATAGTCCTCTGCCATAGGCCCAATCACTACAGGTTGTGGTTGGTGGAGTCACGTAAATACCCCTATCCCAACATTGCATCAACTATTCCCAACTCTGCGTTGGCGAAGCCTTTTTCGGCGTTGGTGAAGCCGTTTATCCCATTGGAGAATGCCTGTTTGCATCCGTTACAGCCCCGGCGGGCGTCGGGGAAGCCGTTGAGCCGAGGGGGGAATCTCAGTTTAGTCGCGATCATGGGCTTTTGCCTGTTGAAGCATCTCACACCCTTTTGCGATCAAAGGCATAAGAATGCATGGATTAAGGGTAGGGCGAACCGTCTCGGTGAGCCGCGGCTCGGCGGGGACGCCTCGCCCTACCTTTTTAATACCTCGCCCACCTTTTTGATACCTTTGAATGCGCAATGGTATCAATGGCCCTTCCCAATGCCCGGACGGTTTGCCCGCATTATTGGCCCATCACGACCACATCCTTGCGCCGCGTTTCGGGTGTCACCGTGAGCGTCTCCACACGCCCGGCGCGATAGACGCCTTCGATGGTCGTGTTGGCCGGTCCGTGCAGTTTGAATTGCACGTCCCATTCCTTGGGCCAGGCGGGGAAGAGCAGGATTTTGTCGCCGCTGGCCTGAAGCAGCATCGTCTGCAACGCCATCAGGGCGACCGAGCCGTGGTCCTGATCTGGCACCCAGTCGTAGTTCGGTCCGTAGAACGCGGGGAAGCGGCTTCCGGCGTTCGGGGTGAGAAAGCGATCGGTGACGGCTTGGCGAGCCTCGCCCGTCAGGCCAAGGAAGGCCGCCTGAATGTCATCCTGTTCCCAGCCGCGGTTTCCCATGAACACGCGGTTTTCAAAGGTCCGCCGGCCCAGTTCCAAGTCCGGTTTGCCGACGCCGATGATGCGAAAGGGGAACACGGCGTAGAGTTCGGGATTCTCGACGTTCAACGGCCCGCCGTGGACCACGCTCGCGAAGTCGAGCATCTGCTTTCCCCGTTCGCCTCTCAGCGGCAAGGGCGGGATTTCCCTGCGCAGCCGCGTCCATTCCTTGCGAAGCTCCGGGGACAGCAGTTCTTGAGGCAAGGCCAGCAGGCCGTCCAAAACCCATTGCAGGCCCGCCACGTCGCAGGAGGGATTGGTCGTGCCATGGTAAGTCTCCAGCGCCTGGGCGTTCGTCATTTCGAGCAGGCCGGCGGCGTCTCGCCCGTAATGTTTGTCCCAAAAGAGAATCAGTTCCCGCGCCATCGGCAAAAGACGATCCTGCGCGAATCGGGAGTCGCCCGCATAGGCCTGGTAATCGAGCATCAGGGCCAGCAGTTCCAGATTGCCGTTGTAGTGACGGGCGATCGCCCCGCCTTGAATGTCCGAAGGCTGTTTGCCGGCGCGGTCCCAGCCGTAGGTGTTGTTGGTATACGCGCCCCAGAAGAGCATCGTCTCGGGGAAGAAGGCGCCTTCGTGCCCGAAGAACACGCGGGTGCGTTCGCGGGCCAGCGGCAGGGCCTGCCAATACATTTCGAAGAGCGGGCGCATCATTTCCCAGTCGCCCGAAGCCAGCATCGGCCAATAGGGCAGGCGGGTGTTCTGGAACCAGTAGGCCGGCCCCAAGGCGCGGTAGTCGTCCACGGTGAAGATGGAGCCGTTGAACTTGATCGGAAACGCGCCGCGCCCCGCGCATGCGCCGATGAAGCGCTGCAATGCGTAGCACTGCGAAACCCGCGCCAGATCGGGCGGCGCGGTCTGGGGCTTGCGCTCAAGGATCATCTTTCCGTCGGCATAGAGACGCAGACCCTCGTGACGATCAAAGGTGACGGCCACATGCTTCCACTTGCCCGCCTCCCACTTGGGGTTGGCGCTCACCATCCCAAGGCGACCGATGAAGCGCAGGCCGCCATACATATCGAGCATGTAGCCGCTGTTGGTGCCCGCTTGCGACTTGTCGATCAGCCGAAAGCCGCCGAGCTGGGACGGTTTCACCCACGCCTCAAGCGTGAAGCGATCCCTCATCTCAAGACCGGGATCATGGGGCGTCTCTATCCAGCCCTGGCCGTCGAGTCGGGCGCACTTCCCCTCGGGACCGTCGGCCACCGTCACCGGTCCCGTGATCTTGCCGGGCAACCGCGGATTCGCCAGATTCGGAAACGCGCCGTCCTTGATCTCGTCCAGCGGCCAGTCGCCTACGCAGCCGTCGGCGACGGCGGGAGCCGCAAGGCTCTTCGCCTGCGCGGCGATCTCCTCGGACGAGAGGGGCCGGTTGTAAAGACGAACGCGGGCCATGTCCCCGGCAAAGCGGTTGCCCCCGCCGCTGTCGGCCCCGAACCGCAGGGGAAAGCGCGACGTCGTCGTGTTGGCCGGGAACACCCGCTGGAATGCGGCGGCCTCGGGCGACGAAGACGCGGAGACGCGAATCCAACTGCGGTTCCAGAACGCGTCCCACCAGGCGCGGTGGGCGGCGCGTTCGCTCTCCAAGGGTTGAGCATCCGCCTGCGCGGTCTGACGGCCCAGTTGCTCCACCCATCCCTCCGCCGTCGGCGTCTGAGCCGTGAGCGGATAAATCGAAAGCAGGCAGGACCGGCGCGGCTCCTTCGATTGCAGCGTCGTCGGATCTTCGCTGACAAGCCCGTCGCCTTTCATGCCCGCGCCAAACGTGCGGAACAGCAGCGGGTCGGCGAACTTCGCCATGAGACTCTCGAAGCCCTGCAGCTTCATCGTGGCCGGCCAGGCCGACTGCTCGTTGCGGTGATACCAAACCACGCGATCCCCGGCGGCTGGCCGCACCGTGTCGGCGGTTTCGACCACCGGCGCCGGCCCTCCCTCCATGCCGCACGCGCTGAACAGCTCGCCCTTGGACAATGGCCGGGTGTCCGGCCGCAAAATCTCGGCGGACGCCCGCAGAGCGACGGGTTGCTCGCTTTTTGCCTCGATGCGGATGACGGGTTGGTTGGCATCGACCCAGATGCGCAGGGTCGTCGTCGAGCCAGGTTCGCCGGCAGCGATTTGAATCTCACCCTGCCGCAGCTTCAGTTCCTGACGGAAAGGCATTCCCTTGACGAACGGGTTGGGAGAAAGCCGCACGCGCACCCGACCGACCTTGAGCAGCCGCGTGTTGCCGCTCCACGCATCGGTCTTGCCGATGGTGAGCAGCAGGTCGCCATCCTGCTCCACCCAGACGTTGAGCCCGATATCGCCGTTGCCCAGCGGCATGGAGCCGTTGGCGTCCTTGCTCGGCGAATCCCAGACGAGGTTGAGGGATTCCATGGGATCGGACGCGGCTCCCGGAATCTCCGCCGTGCGAAGGGGCGGCTTTTCGGCGGGAACGGCGGCGGAGATTCCCGTTGCCAGGAACGTCAGCCAGAATGCGCCCGAGCAAAAAGACCGGAGAAAAACGCGATGCATGGATGTTTAGCCAAGAGGTGTTACCAGCCATTAGGCAGTATCCCAACCGGTCGCTCTGCCGGACAGGGCCTGTGATTCGTCGGGATATTTGCCATCACCATCACTTCGAAAATTGAATTTTACCCCAGCGGCTGGGAAGCATCCGGGCTTCGGTGGGCACGTCGTTTACCATGCTCGTATTCTTGTCGAACCAATAAACACGGGCTGCGCGATTGGTGCCCAAGGGATCGGAGAAGATCACGCCGACAATTCCGCGAGTGGCGCCGATAGTCGCCGGCACGATCCCGAGTTCCGACAAAGGCACGGTGATGAGCACGCTATATCCGGATATACCGGTATTGTGCCTGATGACCGCGTTCGTGATGACGCGCGCTTCATCGATGGTCTCCCGACCACCGCCCGCCACATAGGTGATGGCTCCTTGAGAATGGGGGGATGTCTTCTGGAAATATGCCGCCGTGTCCTTCCCGCCGAGATTGGCGACCAGCAGGCGAACGGGGCCGCGTCCCGGAACCTCCAATTGCAAGTCAACGCAATCGCCCCCCATGAATGCGTGCGTATATCGTCCCTCTCCGTTTTTCCACGGACTGTTGTCGGCCACCTGAAACATCATCGCCAGGGATTTTCCATCCTGTGCCAGTGAGGCGCGCCACCAGCGCGAAGCGTTGCCCGGCTCCTGAACCCGGAAGGTGATTGCTCCCGCGATGAGAGGTTCGTTCAGACCGCCTTCAGGCGGGGCTGCATCCGCAGGCAAGGATGCGACGGTGGCCACGGTCAGTTCGGACGGCTCCCCGCTGGAAGTCACCTGCTTCTCCTTGGTGCGCTTCCCGCCTTCGGCGATCTGTTGATCCGTCACCGCCAGCTTAAGCTGTTGTTTGCGGCACGTATCAAGCCCCAGGACTTCCATCAGACGGTAGGAATTGCCCCCGAGTTGAACCATGACCCGCTTCTTCTCGTCACGCCAGATGAACCCGCCGAAGCTTTCACCGCCGATGAAAGTCTCATCGAGTGTCACATCCCCTTTGATATCCTGGCAGATTGACGAGATAAACAACCCATCCAGGCTGAACAGAAACCACTCTCCGCGATCGCCGCTGAGAGCCGTGATAGAGCCTACATTGGGCACGTCTTCCACCACGCCATTGGTGCGGAACGGCGCGATGAGAACGCCGCGTTGCGCGGCGGGGGCGTCATGACGACCGTAGCGATTGGGATAAGTCCCCCGACGTCCGTCCGCCGTTTGATAGTTGATGCCGTCCGAGACATTTCCGGCCATGTCGATGATCGGAGTGCCTCCTTGTGATGGGTGGTCTTTGAAAACGATCCAGTTGGGAATCTTTTCGGGATGGCTGAAATCATAGAGAGGAACACCCGCCGCCGAATATCCTGTTGGCTTAACGAGGAGGCCGCTGATCGTCATGATCGCCATGTCAGGCCGGACCCAGCCGTTTGACCAATAGGAACCACCGCTTCTAAACTCCGTTAATTCATCGGCGTCCCGCTTGCCGTCGCCGTTCCGATCCACCCAGGCCTGACCTCCCTGGAGAGAAACGCAGGGCACGAAGACATTGCGTTCATTCCGCCTGAAGATCGTCATGCCGTGCGGTTTGTTATAACCGGGGACGCCGCAAGCGTAGTCACGGCCATTTATTTGGTAGATCACCCCGCGTTCTTCATCCGCCAAGTCAGGATGATAGATCAACGGTTTTTCCGCAGTGGGCCGGGTGAAGATGTCAGGCTTGGGATCCAGCTTAAACTCGATCCCTGATGCCACGAAACGTGTTGAATCGTAAGTGAAGGGGAACCCGGCCATTGCTCCATAGTCGGCCGCTCCCCAGAACGATTTTTCCAATTCTCCTTTGTTGGACCATACCGTGACTCTCTTGCACCGGGGATTGTTCTCCGCCACCCACAGCCGTCCCTCCTTATCAAAGGCCAGACCCAGCGGAATCGACAGATCGGTTTCCACAAACTTGCCTGCCGGACGTTCTCCCCCCGGGCGGGCGGTGCCAAGGATTCGCTCAGGCTTTCCATCGGCACCAAAGATAAAGACCTGGTTCGTGTCCTTGTCGGTCACTCCGATCCGACCGTCGGTGGCAATCGCGATTCGAATCGGATTGGTCAACCCTTTGGCTTGAAGGATGGTTTGTCCCCGGACTCCATCCGGGCTGATCGCCGCCACAGTGCCGTCGCCGAACAGGCCGACAAGCGAGTCATTGCGGGATGTCACTGCCCGTAAATTGGCGACCGCAAAGGAAGACTCAACCGCGCCGGTCTTGGGATTTACCCGGTAGAGTTTGTCTCCGGCCATGAATGCGAACAGCTTGCCTCCCGCGAAAGCGAGGGTGGAATCATTGGATCTCCCGGGTGTTCTTATGGTGACTTCCGGGCTGTGATTATCATCTTCAAAAGGGACGAGTTGGCCAGAGGTCGCGGTGAACCGGCGCAACACATGATTGGCGTTCATGGAGTAGACAAACGTGTCATCCATGCAAACATCACAGCCGTCGGCGACATTGCACCACTGGATCACCCCATCGGGGCCGCAGCGAGAGATGCCCATGCCGGCTTCAACGCCGTTAAACGTGCAAATGATCGCGTCCCCGCGGATCGCGACGGAAGTCGGCCCGCAGGTGGAACCAATGTAGTCTGGTCCCCAGCATTTCCTGCCCGACTCCGTCGGCCACGGGGGAGTGGCCGCGTTGTAAAGACTATTGCTAAAGCGAAGGCTGATGGGCTTGTGATCGAGGACAACGGCGGTGTAATTCCCCGGCGAAACCGTCTTTCCGTTATCGTCCAGACCATCCCAAAAGTCAGTCACCTTGCCGGCTTGGCGCGGGTATTGGCCGAAGAGATTGCGGACGCGAACACCCTGGTCGTTATCGATGGCGATCGTCACGTCGCGATCCTCGGGCAATTCATACGCGATGGGAATACTGCCCGCTGTGTCGTAGTTGACGAAGCGTTTCAGCCGAAGCGCTTGCAGTTCTCGTTGTTCCTTCGAAATCGCAAGTTGTCCCTTGTCCTTGATCACCGCGGAGCCCCAGCCATTCCGAGCGCGGAACATGAAGATACGATTAACTTTTTCATCCTTGATCCCATCGGCGAGCCGCTGATTACCCCTCAGACCATTCGGGTCGCCCCATAGGGCTTCGATACCAAACACAAACGAGTCACCGGGCGACAATGGCTTCCCACTCAGCCGGAGATAGCTCCAAGGCCAGAAGGCTTCCATATTGTAGCCACCCTCGGCGGGGACGATTGCGATGGATCCACCGGCTTTTTCCATGTCCTCACCGAAGCGTTCCTGCAAGTCGGGTCGCCTGGGAGATGTTGCATCAGTCTTGTTGTCCGACAACCCGCCATGATGGATGATCATGTAAGGCTTCTTGTCCGGAGTGGAATAAAACATG
>CAIVDS010000021.1 GCA_903904685.1 uncultured Verrucomicrobiota bacterium | reverse complement strand
TCCCTCTGCATCAACTGTTTGAGAAATATGATACAACGAACGATCCACCTAATACAGGCATCCAGCTGGAAATCAATGGGTTCTGATCAGACGCGCGTGCGCAACACCCCATGATTATCTTCCCCAAAAGACAACTCACGTCATGGTATGCCTCGGATGAAGGTCGGCGCCGCATCGACAAAGGCCTCGGTCTGGCCCGCGATTCCAACCTCGCGGTGATCGGCATCGCGCGCGATTGCGCCACTGGCCTCAAGTGCCTGCGCCCGCAGATCGAGCAAATCCGCTCCCATTTCCGCCGCTCATTCGTGTCCATCTACGAAAATGACAGCCTCGACTCCACCAAGCGAGACCTTCTCGCCTGGCAGGCTGCCTCGCCCGAAATCCACCTGCAACTGGACCAACACGCCAAAAGCCGCAAAGTCCCAAGCTTCAGCGAGGAACGCATCGCCCGGATGGCGGCCTGCCGCAACCGCGGACTCGAGCTTATGGAACGCTCCGCCGCCGCCAGCGGCATAAAACCGGACTACGTCCTCATGGTCGATTGGGACCTCCGCTCACTGCCTGCGGAAGGCGTTTTCGCCGCGCTGGCCGACGCCAACGCTTGGGACGTGCTCACCGCCAACGGCCTCGCCTACCGGGGGCGTGGCTATCGACGAATCCTCAGAGGTTATCGTTATTACGACACCTACGCCTTGCTCGACCACGACGGGGCCCAAACCCAGGAGGCCATCTTTAAAAACTGGGAGCGCTACTCCGGCCTGCGTCCGGGCCAGCCCCCGTTGAAGGTAAAGTCCGCCTTCGGAGGTGCCGCGCTCTACCGCGCCGAACGCCTAGGCGACCACCGCTACGGCGTGCTCCCTAACGCCGACCCCGTGGTCGAAACCCTTTCCGAGCACACCTATCTTCATCGAGCGATGGCCAAACCCGGCGAACTCCGCCTCTGCATCCATCCGACCCTTTTAACCTTTTACGAACGCCCCTGGGACGTTACTTTGGGGCAAACACTGCGCCGCTGGCATCAATCGTTCACGAAACAATCGGTCATTTGACCCTATATATACTCGGACGTTCTTACAACCTTTCAGATACGTCAGTCGTATTTGGTTTTGATATGCAGACGGCGGCGAATCTTGAATTTGATATAGTGCCAAAGAAACGAATGGGTTTTGCGGAGCCCCCATGGACCTCTTAAAATATGCTGCCTGAAGTTCTTTCCCCTCAGATTCAAAAAAAGCCAGAATCTGTAGCGAAGTTCATCAGCCATACGCGGCCACCGGCACGTTTTTTCCCTCTTGTCCGGGATGCTCCCGTATCTTTACCAACGGAGGATCGGCCCTGAGCAATTTCGAATGATATCTGGATGTAGCCAGACAATACTCGAAGCGGGCTCCATACCCCTCAAGCGGAAGATTATACACCCACGCCACCTTGGCCAATGCACACAAGGACACGATCATACCAGACATATTGGTAAAAATCGAGTTGGAGCTTGTGGCGGTTTGCCATTGAATAAAATCCACCGCAGTCATTTCACTCAAACCAGGCGGAAATGCGGTCCCAAGCCTTACATCCTTGTGCTCTGCATCAGAAAATATCATCCAATCACCAAGGGTGCAGCCCCCTTTAAAGTCGCCCTTCGCCGCAAGAAACCCGCGTAGATTCCCAGTCAGTAAAACATCGTCATGCGCCAATAAAAAAATAGGACTATCTGAAGGGAAGTTACGTTTTAGATAGTCGACAAAAAAGCTCATATGGCGGATGGCCGGAAGCGATTTCCGCGTCCGTATAATGATCAGGTTTTTAAAACTGCCCACCAAAGATCTATTTAATTTATGCTCATCTTCCTCCGCCTGATCGCCATTAAAGCTCACGACTATTCTCTCAAAAAGATCGCCCGCTTCATCCAAGGAGGCGAGCAATTCCATAAAGTAGGCTCCGCCTCTGTAGACAGGAATCAGCAAGATGGGTTTTATAGGCATATGGAATTATATACTCGCCCAAAAAATTGAATCAACGAACTTGGACAACTTTAAAACGGGATATGGCCGCCAACCAGAAATTAAAAATCCAGTTGTGTATCACCCTTGCCCTGAGTCGCCGGTAGAAAACTTCGCTCACATTCCTTCTGTCTATCATACTCAGTATCAGACGGGGATTGCGCTGGAGCATCAAAGCAAGCTTGGAATATCCAGAATTGATATTACTGACCAAGCATTTGCGCGACAATCCGAGAATCAAAAGATCAAGGATTGCGGTGGTGGTGATTTCGGTCTTTTCAAGATCATTCACCGGAAAATGGTGAAGCGGCTTTCCGCCAAAATCCGGGATTTTAGACATGTATAAATTTTCTGCCCGGATGCATGCCAGGTCATTTTGGACTTGGGCGGAGTCGGTAGCTACAAAAACCCGGTCTGGTAGCGCCTTTATCACATCAAGCGTGCCCTTGAAATCGGATTTCATGTCTGTGTTCCTTATGTGAATTCCCGTGTAACCTTCACCTCCATCGATTTTGGTCCACCTCTCCTCAAATTCTTGACACAACCATTTTTCAAGCCGGATCAAACAGAGGATTTTACTAGATGCTGGCGCCCCCCCCCACATTGATGATGCACGATTACATCTTCACTATAATCGCTCCTAAAATCGAATGTGACAGGACACCCGTTATGACAATAACCTTTGCCGGATATAAATTTGGGTTGTTCCGGTTTCAGGAGTCGCGCATGAGGCGGAAAAACCCTTAATTTTTCCAAGAAAACGCCTTGGCTAAAGTTGAACATTTTCTCAAACGACGTGATCTTGTTGCTTTTAAAATAGAAATACTTCTCAAACGGTTGCCTGAATGTCTCCGTATTTAACGTGTCTATAATCAAAACACGCGAATGTCTCAAGCTATATTGAAAACACGCGCAGATTTGCACCAACATATCATTGAGCCCGCCCTCCGGCCTGCAAAGGGTATATCGGATTTTCATTCTAGCGAGCATCGATAATTACTGGAAGGCAATATACATATGGCTAAGTATTTAACCTTCTGCTTAGAACGCAAGCCTACAATCTGCCACGAATCAAATCTTTTGCGAACTTCAAAAATAGCCTTCGTTGTGGCCCGAAGTTTATTGTGACCAAAAAATTGTTTAGTGCTTTGTTTTCAGTGAATCGGTCGGGGGCGCCATAATCATTGTTGCAAAACCTACCCACTGTTATGTTGGCAAGTGGCGAGTTTATATCACTGGTGTGGGAGGAATCGGCACCAAACCCAATATTCTTGACCAAATTTTCCCTGGGAATGATACATATGCCATTCCGCACCAATATCCACATAACCCACTGATAATCCCATGTTTTTATACGACCACGAGCCACCTTTATGAAGGTCTTCCTCATGGCATGGGCATGGGGCAATGCAATCCCTCGCCGCCGAAAAGCAAACGAAGAGGGAATCTCGGACTCCTTTAAATCTAAGCGATAGTAAACCCACGCCCGCCGCCAAGTCGCCCAGCCCCATATCTGAGGCAGGCTTGAAAACCCGTGATATTCCTGGCCAAAAACAACGGCAGGTGCCCCCAAATTGGAGCCGCTTATATGCATAACCTCATCCCTCTCCCGATACAGCTCCAGCATTTGCGCACAATAGCGAAAGAAATCCGAACCTGGGATACAATCATCCTCCAATATGATTCCCTCCGGTTCGTGCTCAAAAAACCAAGTGATGGCCGATGAAACTGCCTTCGCACAGCCGAAATTTTCATCCAGCAGCCGTGTATATATCTGAGCCGGCCAATCGATCAACTTGATCAGTTCCCGTGTTTGGGCGCATTTCTCCTGATCGGAAGTATTCCCTGCACGGGGTCCGTCGGCCGCAATATAAACACGGATGGGGCGTGCCATAGAAAGCGCATCGATCAACTGCCTAAAATAATCAGGCCGATTAAACACTAACAATAAAACGGCCGGAGTGGATGTAGATGCAATTGAATTCATCAGCTACATAATGAATTAAGCCTGCTCAACAACCGACCGGGCAAGGATCTCTTCCGAAAATATTTATAATTACGAATCAGCACCGTCTGTTTTGGAGCTTTCTGATGGTGACGCCTCGCCAGTGCGGCACAGCGAAAGATCAGATTATACTCAGTCAATACCTGCATGCGCGCGGCGCGAACCGCTTCAATTTCCTGAGGGCTTTCCGAAGTAGCCAACAACCGTCGAATCAGGGCTACGGCCTCTTGCGGATGATCCAAATCCACTCGATGAAATGCATCCGGGCTAAAATATTGATCTACATTTGGGCAGCCGACATAAATTGGGAATCCCCACCCCAGATACGCATCGGCCAGCTTTTCGGTCCAATAGTGATCGCTCACACTGTTCTCAAGAACAAGTTGGTATCTATAAGGCAAAATGCCATCAAGCTTGTTTGTAATTGGCTGGAATCCACGACCAAAATGCATGATTTGATCTCCTAGTGCTTCTTTTACATAAGCCAAAAATCGCAGTCGTTTGCGTTGTCCTGGAGTCTGCGCTGTGCTGGAGCAAACGACCCCTACGCGATTTATTTTATCGGGCCTAGGCATTTCAGCTAGAGGATCATACAAACCACCAACACCCCAACCAAGACATTGCGCATGCAGTTCCAATCGTGGATGTCGCGAATAATTATGTGTATCAACCACATGATTAAATTGCCGATAGAAACCCAATGGAAAACGTTTCTTTTCGAGCGGTTCTCCACATATAAAGAGCGTATTTTGCGGGGCGACAACCGCACGCTCCTCAGGAAATGCAAAGCCTAGCACTATCCAAAAATCACAAGGCTCATCCCAAGCTGCGTTGACAACAAACTCACATCCATCCAAAATCCTTCCGCCTCCAGGGATGGGCAAATGACAATCCGCAGACACATCCGTCATGGTGAGTCGCACACGCAACAAACGATTACTGGAGGTTTCGGCCATACTAATACAAGGCCCTCAGCAAAGCCAGATGTTCAGTATCCGCAACCGTTCCTGCAAGCCGGTTGGCTGGATGAGCGGCAAATTCGGGACAAGCCTTGGTCGGCAGAATATCAAGTGCTCTGCTTTGCTATCTGCGGACTTTGGCATCATAAAGCTCGGGATTTAAAGTTGGGTCGTTATACATCTTAAATTGACGATAGATCTTGAATCGCCTGCGCCCGCCACGAATATCCTCAAGAAGGACGCTAAGTGCTTCGGACAAATCTTCCTGTTGTTCCCTTAAAACGACCACCCGCTGGGCGCATTTTACACGGTGATTTTCAGTGACATCCAATCGAATCGCTTGCTCGGCCATGTGATATTCCTTCAATGCCATGATGGAGAGACGATCTACCATCATGCCAGGCGTCTCAGAATGAAGCCCACCGTGGCTGCCATGGCGCCCCCCGCGAGCCAATTCAACGAGTATGCAGTCATCCATACGCTCCATCGCATTATTTCGCGCTTGGTTGAAACTGTCGATATTACGCTTGGCCTGCACGATGCGCCCATCGCCAATATCCTGACGTCGGGCTATATCTTCCTCGTGCCAAAGCAGAAAATTATTGGCGTGGTTATCCTCAATGGCCGCCCAAAACTCATCGGTGGCCGCACGAGTCAGGCCCTTGTGCCATGCCTCGGTCGCCAAACGATGGAAAGAGTTTAGTTGTTCGATTTCAATCATTAGACATGGATGGTCAATTGCTTTGGCGGTTCATATCTATCTCCGGAAACGAAACGCGCCGATATGCGGGACCGTTGATTCGCGTCATGGGTTGGGTCGCCCAGCGGACAGCCGCCATGACATCGTCCGGATGGACGTCCTCCATCCGTTTGCTACCGGCGATCCGCGGCAACACACATACGCCACGTCGGCAAAAAGGGGCGAATTTTTCGTAGCTCGTCGGGCCGAACAAACTCACCACGGGCTCGGATCCAAGCGCGAACATGTGGCCCGAACCGCAGCAATTGGTGACGGAGGCAACCAAGCGAGTTGCCAACGCGACCACTAAAGAGGGACCGCCAACCGCATCCCGACGGGCGCGATTTTCCTCTTCCGGGAACCGGACACATGGCACTGAATCAAAATTCGATTCCCATCCGGCCTCATCTGGACCCAGGAATAACACCGGAGCAAAACCATCCGACGCCAATTCATTGGCGAGAGCGACATACCGATCAATCGGCCAGCGTTTATCTCGCCCAGAATCTCCCGCACCAGGAGCGATCCCAATGTAGCGAGGACCATCCGGCAAAAGCTCTGCGGCACGCTGCAAGTAAACCGGCGGCAGCGACCAAGGCCAAAACGAGCCGAGGCTGAATCCGGTGGCTTGTTTCAAAAGCCGAAGATGCCTTCGCACCACATGTTTGCCATGATATAATGGCAGCTCCGGAAAGTGAAACCAGCCTCGTGCGGCGGTAGAAAAAAACCTTTTCTGGGCCACGCGCCGCAATCGTCGGGCAGTGCTGATATTCTCGCCAACCAGATCAAACACCCAATCGAACTTTTCTCCTTTTTCTGCGCAAGGCAACTCATCGACCGCCGTGGTGATATAGGCACCGTAAATTGGATCAAGCAGCTTCACTCCTCCGCGCCGAGGGAATACCGTGATATTCGCCTCAGGCGCCCAGGCGCGAAGGCTGCGCACAAAGGGAAGGTGAATGATCGAGTCACCCAAACACAAGCTACCCTGCTCATTCAAATGGAGAAAAATGGAGGTGGGCTTGGAATTGAACATGATTGCAAGAAACTAATAACGACAAAACAACGTGAAGGCTGATAGCATTCGTGAATTTGAACAGTCGAATGCAGAAAAATCGAGCGTGTTGTCGCCATCGGACTCATGGCGAAACGAGGGGAGGGAGACGCAACCGCAGTGCCGCCTCGACCTCGTCCACGCCTAGGTCGGCCATATTCTCGCGCCGGAGCCAGCCGACCGAAGGCCCGCGCGGCACCATCCGCACCGGATCGGTTACGCCGGACATCAGCACCAATGTCGGCGCACCCGCCGCCGCCGTGATATGCACGGGACCGGTGTCGTTGCCCACCACGCCCTCGGCACGTCGGGCCAGCGCGGCCAATTGACCAAAATCGGTGCGCCCGGACAGATCGACTACCTCTGGCGTAAGCGCACGGATCGCATCAATCATCTGGCGGTCAACCGCCGTGCCAACCGCGAATACTCCGAGCCCGCGATGTCCGAGCCTGCGCGCCAGCTCCGCGTAATGTTCGGCCGGCCAGCGCTTGTAGAGCCGATGCGGGGCGCAGCCAGGGACGATCAACACGAACCGCGCCGGCAACCGGAATTCATCCAGAGCCCCATCCAGCCATCCAAGGTTGGCCGCACCCGCACGAGGCACGCCTGCGTCTTCGATCATCCGCAGATGAAGTTCGGTGACGTGCGCGCCGCCTTTTTGAAAATCCGCGCACCTGTGCGAGCATCCCTTGGCGGTGCCCGACCACTCCGGGCGCCTTGGCCCCAGCAAACGAAAATAAAAAGCAGTCCGATCATTGCACTGCATGTCGTAAACGCGCTCAAAGCCCGCCGCACGCAGCCGACTACGCAGCGCGAGCCATTTGCCCACCTGCCAGAGTTTCGGCGCGGGATCAGTCCACACTTCATCAAACCAAGGCATACGAGCCGCGAGCTTTGCGAAAGGAGCCCGCGTGAGAAGCACGATGCGGTCGCCTGCATGATGACGGCGCAAGGCATGGAATGCGTCCATCGCCAGAAACATGTCCCCCAGCGCGCCCAGTTTGATCACGAGAATCGTCTTCGTCATGGCAGCGTCCGCAACGCGAACAACAACGCGCTACAAGCAAGGTTGAATTGGGACGACAGCATTGATCACGAAATGAAACATCTACGCGCGCGGCTTCAAGAATTGGTTACGAGTTCCTCATACACAGCCACGGTGCTCCGGCACATGCAATCCAACGTATAGGGCTCGCCCACAGCCGCCGGCGTCGGACGGTCGCGCAGAACACGCCGCGTAGTCGCGAGCAGTCCCGCTTGGTCCCCAAGCTTCACGCAACCCTGAGGAAATAGTTTACGCAACTGCTCCCCCACCCCGCCGTGATCGTAGCCCACAAACATCCGCCCCAAGGCCAGCGTTTCGAGCACCGTGCGCCCGAACGACTCGGGCTGCTGCGAAAGCGAGAGCACCACGTCGCTCACCGCCAGAATTTCGCGAAGGTCATTACGATGTCCGAGAAACGACACGTCGTCTCCCACACCCAACTCCATCGCTCTCTCGCGCAACTCGGCCAAATACGCCTGTTTTTTTGGATGCGTGTCGCCCACCACAAGGCCGTGGACCGGTACGCCCGATCGCTTCAGACCGGCGACCAACTGGAAGAAATCCCCATGCCCCTTGAGTCGCGTGATGCGGCCGGGCAGCGTCAGCAGTGCCTTGCCGACGCACAGCGGATGCTCGCGTCGCCACGTTTCCAACCATGATGCGGCGGGGGTGAATCCGCGCGCATAACGTTCCAGTTCCACGCCGCCTGGAATCACGCGGATATTTTCCGTCGGCGCGCTCGGGTAGTTTGACGTGATATAGTCGCGGATGCTTTCCGAGACCGCGATCACCCGTTCACCACGTGTCATGATCGACGAGAAAATATTTACGGAATAAAATCCGTGCACCGTGGAGACAAAATGCGGTCGCCCGCCAACGGGCAGTCCGCGCCAAGCCAGCCACGCGATCCAGCCCGGCACGCGGGAAACGATATGCAAGACGTCCGGCCGCTCGGCCATGAGCAGGCGGCGAAGCGGACGCACCTGAAGCAGCGCGCCGACGCTCTTGCGATGCACGGGCATCGAAACATGTCGGCCCCCCGCTTTGCGCAGCTCCTCGACAAGACGTCCACCATTCGACACCACAATCGCCTCATGGCCGTGATTGACCAAGTGGCGGGCCGTTTCCAGCACACACAGTTCCACACCGCCGGCGTTCATCTCTGGAATAATCTGTAGAATTTTCATCGGACAACAGGAAACCATCGGCGTAAAATCTCATCCGCACAACGTCCGGCCTCGTGCAAGCTTTCGCCTTGGACTGTCGGCATGCCTGCCGACAACCAATCGGCATAACGCACCGAATATCCCGACGCGACCATGTCATCAACGGCGCGCACCATCCGGTCGTCGGCTCGTTTTGCCGGAAGAGGCAACAATCCCACCCTGGCGCGCGCTGTGATCGCCTCGAAGATCATCGAGGTGCTGTCTTCCGTCACCCAGACTTCCTGCGCCACCATGAGCACGGACGGTAGCCAGCCCAACGAGGTTTTCTCGTGCGGCATGATGCTGATCGGCAGACCTAACGCGGACACGTCGCCCAAAAATCCTTCTGGCGTTCGACGCGAGTTGGCCACGGTCCAAGCCAGTCCCGGTTGACGACGCACGATCTCCCCAATAGCCGCGAGAAGCGGAGCATCGGCCCAAGCATGGTGCTTGGACGGCCCGCCTATCAAAATCACCCCGGTCGCGGTCTTGGCGGGGGACGTTTCAGGCAAGCGATTGAGCGCACCGCGCGTAGGGATGGTCCGTGCTCCCGCCTTCGCGCCGCGCAAATCATGCCTCGGCACCAGGCAGAGATCAAAAAAACACATGGGCAACGAAGGCTTCATGATGACCACCGCCTTCGCTCCAAACCGCCGTGCCGCCAGCAGCAACGGCACATGCGTCCGATGGCCGGCGGCGATCACGAGTTGCGGCCTGGACATTCCCGAGACCAATTTGCGCGCCCTGCTGATGCGGTTAAAAACACCGCGCTTCAAATCCAGCCTCACACACTCCACATCGGCGCCGGTGCGTCGTCGCAATGCCTCGGCCAGACCGAAGCACTGATTTTCGTGGCCCGGCCGGCCGTCGGACAAAATCCGTATTTGGGTGAGTCTCCTTTTCATGCATTCCCCTCTGGGGTCGTGGCAACCGGCATGCCCATCTGCCCGCAGACAGCGACCACCTTATGAGGTCCGTTCGGAGCATAAACAAAATCAAGCGGCAAAATCGCCGCCCTGTCGATACGACTGATTTCCTCCGCGATCAAACGCCGTCGATTAAGAACGGGGCGCACATGCAGGACGGCGTCATCGCCAAGCCATGCGGGCCTGGGAGCTTCTGCAGGCACGGAATATTCCAACGCCAGATCATCCGGCTCGACATGCTGAAGCGCTGGAACCGGCCCCGCACCGGCCTCCAACCACACCAAACAACGTCTTTTCTTTTGGGCCGTCCCCCATGTGACGCCCTCCTTGGGCGCTTTCCCGGGCGCATACTGAGGTTGCTCAAAACTGACCCTCCACCGGTCTTGCAACCAGAATACGTCCGACGGGCTTTCCCTCATCACGACCTCCAGCAGTCTCATGCAATTTTCCGTCGTCGACTCACCCGCGAGAGGATGAAATTTAATCCGCCATTTTCCCCGGCTTGTCGTTGTGACCGAAATCCCGACGACCCGCGCCCCTGTGCGTCGGGCCAGAACCGCTGGCAACGGTGTGCAGACGGTCAAACGACCGAAAAACGGCACCGTTTCTCCAATGCCAATGGCACGTTGATCGCTCATGATGCCCAGCCCACCGCCAACCCGCAAAAACGAAGCCAGCGCGAGAGGGTTGCCGCTCTTAGCAAACAGCCGCAGCCCCATGCGCTGACGCGTGGCCACCACTCGGGCATCAAGCAAAGGGTTGTTTAAGGGCCGATAGATCTCACCGGCCTGCACTCCGGGAGGCATGACCTGCGGGAATTTCTGCGCCAACGCCTCCCAGTTGCCCATGTGGGCCAACACGCCAATCACGCCTTTTCCGGTGGAAAACGCCTCGGTTAACACCTCTGGATTTTCCATTTCAACGACCCTATTCAATGCCTCGGGAGTCATTGAGGCGGTGCAAAACGAAGCGATCAAGTTGGCGCCCGCCTTGCAAAAAACTTCACGCGCCAACAACTCCAGCTCGGCTGGAGATTTCTCCCCTGCAAAAGCGATGCGTAGGTTGCGCTCGACGATCCGCCGATGCCGAGCGGACAAGCGTCCCACAAGGCTGCCCAACCAACCACCCACCCGACAAGCGCATCGAGGCGACAGCAGGCCGATCAGTTTCTCGACCGTCAGATAAATCGCATATTCCAGCCGCCATTGCAGCCGACGCGTGAAAGACGGCGGTTTACGCATGGCCGGAGTCGCGAGGGGAGTTAACTGAGGCAAGGAGGTTCAAACCCGACACCGTGTCGCTCACCGGCGGGCGCGGCAAGCTCACTTCCACGCTTCAATCCCCACACCAATGCTTGCAGTCCGGCCCGGTTTGCAGCCCTTTTGGGAGGCATGCCGCTTCTGAAGGTAACCGACCTCCGCACCCATTTCCATACGCGCTCCGGCGTTTATCGGGCGGTCGATGGGATCAGCTTCCACCTCGATCGCGGTGAGACGCTCGGCATCGTGGGCGAATCCGGCTCAGGAAAGTCCGTCACCGTGCACTCCCTCATGGGCCTCGTGCCCCGGCCGCCCGGCCGGATCGAGAGCGGCTCGGCCATTTTTGACGGCGTTGATCTGCTGAACTGTCCGCCCGCCACACTGCGCAGCATTCGCGGAAAACGCATCAGCATGATTTTTCAGGATCCAATGACGTCGCTTAATCCCTACCTGCGCGTCAGCGAGCAGCTCATCGAACCTCTGCTCATCCACGAAAAAATCACCAAGGCCGATGCCCTCAAGCGCGCCCTTTCCATGCTTGAAGAGGTGGGCATCAACGATGCCGCCAAGCGCATCCACTATTATCCGCATGAATTTTCCGGCGGCATGCGTCAGCGAGTGATGATCGCCATGGCCCTCATCACCAAACCGGAGCTGCTCATCGCCGACGAACCGACCACCGCTCTCGACGTCACCGTGCAGGCCCAGATTCTCGATCTGATCAAAAAGATGCGGCGCGAAGCGGGCATGGCGGTGATTTTCATCACGCACGACCTCGGCGTCGTTTCAGGCCTGTGTGATCGCGTCCTCGTCATGTATGCCGGTCGCATCGTGGAAACGGCCGACATCCGCACCCTTTTTTATCAGCCGAAACATCCTTACACTCGCGCACTGCAACGCTCCATTCCATCGACACAACCAAAGGGCGCCGAACTATTCACCATCCCCGGCATGCCGCCTGATATTTCAAAACCCATCGTCGGCTGCGCCTTCGCCCCGCGCTGCGAACATGCAGCCGACCTGTGCAGGTCCGGCGTTCCCGAACTCGTCCCCATCGCCAACGACCACGAACAAGCCTGCCTCCGCGTGCAAGCCGGCGAACTCTAAATTCATTTCAACCACGGATTACACCAATGAACACGGATGAACTGATCCATGCCGACCTAAGCGAATCAATAATCGGTGCGGCGATGAAGGTGCTCAACACACTCACGCCAGGCCTCAACGAAAAAGCCTACGAAAATGCGCTCGTGATCGAACTTAAAAGACGCGGCCTGATCGTGCAGCAACAAAAACAGTTCGACGTCTTCTACGAAGGAGTGCTCGTGGACACGCTCGTGCCCGATCTCATCGTCAACGATACGATCATTGCGGATCCGAAGGTAGTCGAAAACTTTACCGACACCCATATCGCGCAGATGATTGGTTATCTTGCCGTCACCGGTATGAGACTGGCCTTGTTACTCAACTTAAAACACCGCGATCTACGCTGGAAACGCGTAGTCCGATAAATCCGTGCCCATCCGTGCAATCCGTGGCTAAAAATTCTGATCCGGGTTCGGTCATCCTCGAACTCCGCGACATCAAAACCCATTTCCCCGTCCGACAGGGGTTTCTTTTCCGCAAACAGACAGGCACGGTCAAAGCCGTCGACGGGGTTTCTCTGAGCGTGCAACACGGGGAAGTGCTGGGGCTGGTCGGCGAATCCGGCTGCGGCAAGTCCACGCTCGCCCGCACCATCATGCAACTCCTGCCGACCACCGGCGGCAGCGTGATCCTAGAAGGGAAAAACCTCACCCAAAGCACGGCCTCCTCGGTGCACGACATCCGTCGCGACTTACAGATGGTGTTTCAAGATCCCTACGCCTCGCTCAACCCGCGCATGACCGTGTTTGCCACGCTCGCCGAACCGATGCTAGTGCACCGCGTCTGCAAGCCCGCCGAAGTCGTCTCCAAGGTCAGCCAGCTTATGGAACTCGTCGGCCTCGCCCCGCGTTTCATGCAAAAATACCCGCATGAATTTTCCGGCGGACAGCGCCAGCGCATCGCCATCGCCCGCGCCCTCGCCCTCCAGCCCAAGGTCATCATCGCCGACGAACCCGTCTCCGCGCTCGATGTTTCCGTCCAGGCGCAAATCCTGAATCTCCTCGCCAGCCTCGTGCGAAAGATGGGGCTCAGTCTTGTTTTCATCGCACACGATCTTTCCGTCGTGAAGCACATCTCCGATCGCGTGGCGGTCATGTATCTGGGAAGGATCGTCGAACTCGGCCGTGCCGTCGATGTTATCGAAAACCCGCAACACCCCTATACCCGTGCGCTCGTCAGCGCCATCCCGCTGCCCAACCCGGATGCGGAACGTGCCCGCCAGCGCATCATGTTGCCCGGAGATCCCCCATCGCCGATCAACCCGCCATCCGGGTGCGCCTTCCACCCACGTTGCCCCTACGTTCAAGAACGGTGCAAGGCGGTCGTCCCGCCTCTCATTGCCTTTCAAAACCATGATGTCGCTTGTGTGCGACTCGGGGAAGTTTGACGAGCGGCACCCGCGCTCAATTACCGTAGCAACCCCGTTTGCCGGATCGCCTCGTAACAGGCGATCCCGGCCGCCGTGCTCAGGTTGAGCGAACGCAGCTCGTGGTTCGCGTGGGGGATGGTCACGCGGCGGTCCTCGCCCAACTCCTCGTGCAGCCATTCCGGCGCCCCGTGCCCCTCGTTGCCGAAAACCAGCCCGTCACCGTCCTCAAATTTCACCGCCCAGTAGCTTCGCGTCGTTTTGGTGGTAAACAACCATAGTCGCTTCGGTGCCGCAGTGCTCGCCTTAAACGCCGCCCAGTCCGCGTGGTGGTGCACATCAAGCGCATGCCAATAATCCATTCCCGCTCGCTTGAGATGGCGGTCGGTGATTTCGAAGCCAAGCGGATGAATCAGGTGCAATCGTGAACGGGTCAGTGCGCACATTCGCCCGATATTGCCGGTATTTTGTGGAATTTCTGGCTGGAATAATACGATGTGCAGCATGCGAATCACATAAGTCACGATAGACGGGTTTAAGTGGCAACTCTTCCGTCACCAAAGCAGTTTCATGTTTGCGAATCCATGAGCGACTGCCAACTTGACTGCGTGAAAGGGTCAAACGTCCAAACCATCATGATTGTGGACGACGAAAAATCGTTCACCGACATGATCGGGGATCTGTTGCGCGAACATTTCACTACGCCGATTCACACGTTCACTTATCCGGAACAAGCACTCGATCAGATCGTCGCCTTGCGGCCCGGCATCGTCGTAACGGACTATTATATGCCGACCATGAACGGTATCGAATTCATCCGCGCGCTCCACGCTTTTTCTCCGCAGACACCCTGCATCATCATCACGGGTCATCCGTTCAGCCTCGATGATCATGCGGAAGATTGCTCGCGAAACCTGAAGGCTGTGATCTCCAAACCCTTTCGCTGTCAGCAAATGATTGAAGTCATGCAACGCTACTGGGCAGGAGACACTCCACTTTCCTTCCGCGCCGACACGCCTTCACTCTAGCAACAACCCTGCATTGTCCGCCACCAGCATGCGCGAACCGCACCGCCGCAATTGGAGGTGCTGCGGGAACGCGGACCGTGACATGGCAGGGAGCATGCTCATGTGCGCCGGAATTTAAGGGCTTGTTTCACTTCCATCATCTCGGCTTTTTTGCGCAAGTCTGCTCGTTTGTCGTGCAACTGCTTACCGATGCACAAGGCGATCTCGACCTTCACCAGCGCTTCCTTGAAATACAGGCGCAACGGCACCAGCGTGCGCTCGCCCACCTGCATCGCCTGGGCGATTTTGCGGATCTGGTGTTTGTTAAGCAGCAGCTTGCGGATGCGACGCGCGGCATGGTTGTTGATGTTGCCGAAAGCGTATTCCTCGATGTGCGCGTTGAAGAGCCACAACTCGCCTTTCTCAAACTTGCCGAAGGCGTCGCTGATCTGCGCCCGGCCTGCGCGGATGGCCTTGACCTCCGTGCCATGGAGCACGATCCCCGCCTCAAACCGATCCTCCACGTGAAAATCGCGCAGCGCCTTGGCGTTGCGGACTTCCGTGAAACGAACGGCGTCTTTTTTCTTGGCGGACATGAGGGGGACAGGGCGAACAGGATCACTCTCGGCGAAACGATATAAAAAAATCACTCCAGGCGAAGCCAAGAATCCATTCCGGCGGGATACGCTGGAGAATTTCTGACTTCGCCCGGAGTGACACGAAAGCGGAAGAGGGCATGACGCCCGCATCGAACCGATTACTCGGCAGCTTCCTGGAAGGTGATTTTCCCTTCGATTATCTCGCGAAGAGCGATGTCTTCCGGCGCGAGTTTCTCGAGGGATTCCACCAGCGCGCGGCTGCCCCGGCGGAGCTGCTTCACGCGGCGTGAAACCACGTTGATGAGCAGGTTGGCGTCAGGAATGACTTTGTGGGCTTCTTTAAGGTAGTCGTCTCTCATGGTCGGCGTTGGCTTATCTTTGGCGTTAAAAGGGCGATAGCACAGACCACCTTGCGGACGGTCAAGGGTTTATTTCCCTAGCGCGAGGCTTGCGATTGGTCTCCGGCAAGATTGGCTTGGCGTCATGCTTATCGCGTGGACCACCGTGGCAACCCGTGAAACCGCCGATCAACTGGCCGGCGATGCCATCGCGCGCGGTCTGGCCGTGTGCGTGCAGGTCGAGGGGCCGGTCACCTCGCATTACCGCTGGCAGGGTGCGCAGGAGAAAACCGAGGAATACCGGCTCACGTTCAAACTGATGGCCAGCCAGTTATCCGCCATCGAGGGCTGGCTGCACACCCATCATCCCTATGCGACCCCGGAGTGGATTGTGGTGCGGGCCGAACATGTCGGAGAAAAATACTTGTCATGGGCTGTGGCGAACTCTACTTCCATGCCCCTTTAACACTCCGCAACCGTCCATTTTTCAAAGCCATGTCACAGCATAAAAGCCTCCAAGGTGCCTCCGGCATCGTCATCAAACGCAATGTCCTCAAGCGCTTCGAGCGCGTCGCCATTCTAAAAAAGCGAGGCCAGTGGAAGGAAGGCGAGCGCGTCTCCGGTCTCCGCAAGACCAAACCCGACGTCTAAACTGACATTGGTGTATTTCACTTTGAGGGCAGGCAGGGGTTTCACCCTCCTGCCTTTTTTTCTGCACGCCACACACGATCAGTGATCATGAAGGAACTGCTTTCCCAACTCATCCTCTGGTATACGGACAAACTTGAACAAGGCGGCTACTGGCTCATCGGCCTGCTCATGGCGATTGAAAGCTCCATCGTGCCGCTGCCGAGCGAACTCGTGATTCCTCCCGCCGCCCATCTCGCCTACACCAAAGGAACCATGAGCGTCTGGGGCGTGGTCGTGGCCGGCACCATCGGCTCTTGGGTTGGCGCGGTTGTCATGTATTGGGCGTCCCGCTTGGCCGGACGTCCACTCGCAGAACGCTACGGCCGCTACATCTTGATTTCACCCGAAAAAATCGCCGCCGCAGAACGCTGGGCCGCGCAGTTCGGTTCGTTCGGTGTGTTTTTCTCCCGCCTGCTGCCCGTCGTGCGCCACCTCATCGGCATTCCCGCGGGCATCGTGCGAATGCCGTTCGGACTTTATTCGCTCTACACAATCCTTGGCTCGGCACTGTGGTGTTCCGTGCTGGCGTGGCTCGGCATCAAGGCCGGACAGGACGAAGCACTGATGCGCGGCGAACTGCACCGCATCACCCTTTGGGCGGTGGTCGCCTTCGTGGTGCTGGGTGGCGTCTATTATCTCTTCGTCCACCGCCACATGAAGGCCGACAAGACGGATGGAGCGGGCCCGAAGGCTTGATTTGCACTCGACAGCCCGCCCGCCCGCTCCGAATTTCTCCTTCTTGATTCCGCGAGCGTAGCACAACGGATAGTGTAGAAGCCTCCGAAGCTTTTGATGTGGGTTCGATTCCCGCCGCTCGCACCAAATCATTCCGTATCGTAGATCTGGACCTTGGTCCAGTAGCTCTTGAACCGAGCGACAAACGCGAGATGCAACGGATCGACCTGATAGGCATTGTGCGCGGTCACATCGGCAAACAGGGCTGTCATCGCAAACGTGTAGCTCGCGTCCACCACCGGGCGCGGCGGGATCGCCGCCGGTGTGCCGACATAGAGCGCATGCACCGACTTGATTGGGCGCAGCGAATCGAGGCCTTCGGTGCGAAACTCTTCTTTTTGGACCTCCGTGAGGTCGACGCGCAGATAAAAAATAACCGTATGAACGAGCATGGTCTGCCCAGACCACGGATTGGGCACACTTGCGGCGAGCAAAAATTGTTTTACCCGCCCGCCTGAAACCGGCATGGTCAACCCTTAACGCCGTGCAAACACCCGTCAACATCCAGCTCATCGGTCAGGAAGTCGCCATCATCTGGAGCGATGGCACTGAGACTTATTTTCCGATGGGAAAACTGCGCGCCGCCTCCCCCAGCGCGGAGAACATCGGCGAGCGCGACATCTTGGGAAATCAATACGGCGGCAACGGCCCCAAACAATTCCCCGGCGTCATCGTCACCGGTTGGGAACAAGTGGGCAACTACGCCCTGCGTTTCGATTTCAGCGACGGCCATCGCACCGGCCTCTACAGCTACGATTACCTGCTCGATCTCGCCCGACATTGAAGCTCGGTCGCGATCATCTTCGTTTCTTGTATTTCCCTTTAACCTTTTTTCAATCCCATGTCATTCCCAGCTCGCACCACCTCCGCCGAGATTGAACTCGGCACCACGCTTCAGCCTAAATTCGGTCCCGACGGCCTCATCCCCTGCATCACGCAGGACGCCAGCACCGGTCAAGTGCTCATGTTCGCCTTCATGAACGCCGAGTCTATTTGCCACACACTAAAAACAAAAAAAGCCACCTACTGGAGTCGCTCGCGCAACAAACTTTGGTGCAAAGGAGAGGAGTCCGGCAACGTCCAATGGGTGAAGGAACTCTACACCGACTGCGACCAAGATGTGCTGCTCATCAAGGTCGAACAAAGCGGCGCGGCCAACGCCTCCTGCCACAACGGCTACAAGAGTTGTTTCTACCGCAAGCTCACCGACCTCGACGCGACCGCCGCCGGCACGAGCTTCCAACTTGCCTACACGTCCGAACGCCTCTTCGACCCGGCCACCGTGTATAAGAAGAAGTGACTTGATCCCAAGACCGGTTCACCGCCGGGCCTTTTCTTTAACCTTAACACCCACCTACACTCTTCGTAATGGATACCCCTCCACTTTCCCCCGTCTCCGGCAATGATCGGCTCTGGAGTGTGCCCTGCCACCTCTCGGGCTTCCTTGGCGTTCCCATTCTTCTGCCTCTCATTGTCTATCTCGTCATGAAACAGGATTTCGCCTTTGTAGCCACTCACTCCAAGGAGGTATTGAATTTTCACCTCTCTCTTCTGATCTACTGTCTCGTGATCATACCTCTCTGTTTCATCGGGGTTGGTTTCCTCATCGGAGCCGCACTCTTCATCCTGTATGCGATCCTTTCGATTGTCGCGGCGATCAAAACCTCCGAAAACCTGCTCTATCGCTACCCGGTCACGATCCGCTTCGTTTAAGTCAAAATCAAGACCGAACGTCCCTCACGACCCGCCGCCGGGAGCCAGACCGCGCTCGCTTTTGGCGGCGAAAACGAGGACGCGTTGCACCTCGGCACTGTCGGCTTGAGGATGCGCGGCGAGCTTTTCTAGGGCTTGGCTGCGGTTCAACCCGTCGCGATAGAAAATGCGATAGATGCTGCGCACGCGGTCGATTTGTTCGATCGTGTAGCCGTTGCGCTCCAAACCGATCTTGTTGTAGGCGCGAACCACAGCGGGAGTGCCGTCAGCGATGAAAAACGGCGGCAGATCATGCACGAGCTTGGCTGTGGCCGAGATCATGGCAAAGGCGCCGATGCGGCAGAATTGGTGCGCCCCGCCGTAGCCGCCAATCACGACATGGTCTTCGACGACCACATGGCCGGCCAGCATCACGCCGTTACTCGCAACAATGTGGTTTCCCAGCACGCAGTCGTGCGCCACGTGGCTGTAGGCAAGGATGGTGTTATGGTCGCCGATGACAGTGAACGCCCCGTCGGCGGTGGCGGCATGGATGCTCACGTATTCTCGGAAGACGTTGCGGTCGCCGATGCGCACGCCGGGGTTACCTCCCTTGTATTTCAAATCCTGCGTCTTCGCGCCGATGCTGGCGTAGGGGAACACCTCGCAGGCCTTGCCGAGCACCGTGTTGCCCTCGACGGAGGCGTGGTGGTGAATGCGGGTGCCATCACCGATTTGCACGCCCTCGCCGACGTAGGCGAACGGACCGATCTCAACATCCGCCCCGAGGCGGGCGGTGGTTTCAACAATGGCGGTGGGATGGATGCGGGCAGGCATGGCTCAATCTACTTCGCTGCTGTCGATTACGGCAAACATGAGTTCGGCGGAAGATACGACGACGCCGTCCACGGTGCAGTTACACTCGGCCTGGGCTAGCTTGGTGCCGCGGGATTTGGTGAGCTTGGCGTTGACGATCATCTGGTCGCCGGGGCGCACGGGCTTGCGGAACTTCACCTTGTCGGCGCTCATGAAAAGCGTGGTGTTACCCTCGGCGGTGCTGCCGCGACGGATCATGAGGATGCCGGCGGCCTGGGCCATCGACTCCAGTTGCAGCACACCGGGCATCACCGGATTACTGGGAAAGTGACCCTGAAAATACGGCTCGTTAATGGTGACGTTCTTGATGGCGACCAGTTCGGCGTCGCCGATGAACTCGATCACGCGGTCGATCATGACGAACGGATACCGATGCGGCAGCATGTCGAGGATGCGGCGGACATCGAGAGATGTTTCAGAGGGGAGAACTTTTGAAGAGCGGGGCTTTTTCTTCGGCCCCTTGCGCTTCTCCTCCAGCTTGGCGAAGAGGAGCTTGGTGAGCTCGGCGTTGATGGCGTGGCCCGGGCGGGTGGCCACGATGTGGGCCTTGAGCGGGAGGCCGAGCAGCACGATGTCGCCAATGATATCGAGAATCTTGTGGCGCACGAACTCGTCTTTGAAACGCAGCGGATCCTTGGAAATGATCTTGTCGCCCTTGATGACGATGGCGCAGTCGAGCGAGCCGCCCTTGATCTTGCCGAGCTTGAGCAACTCCTCGATATCCTCGTAAACCGTGAACGTGCGCGACGCCGCGATTTGCGTCATGTAAACATCGGGGTCGATCGTCAGCGTGAGATGCTGAGTGTGAATGCCGCGGTCGTCCGCCGAAGTGCAGGTGATCTTGAGATCATCGCACGGTAGCGCGATGATCGAGGAATTCCCGTTCGTGACAGAGACGGCCTCCTCCAGCACAAAATACTCACGGTCCTTGTCCTGTTCGACGGGTTCGCCCTCGAGGATAAGGTTCACAAAGGGCTTGGCGGAACCGTCCATGATGGGCGGCTCGGAGGCGTCGATCTCGACGATGACGTTGTCGATACCGCAGCCGCTGAGGGCGCTAAGGACATGCTCTACGAGGTGGACCTTGGCGTGGCCATCTTGAACGGTGGTGTTGCGCACCAGATCGCCCACGAGACCTATGCGAGGTTTAACCTCAGGCTGTCCGTTAAGATCGATGCGTTTAAAAACGATGCCGTGATCGACCGGGGCGGGCTTGAACGTGAGAGTCACCGGGGTGCCGGTGTGGAGGCCGCTGCCTTTGGTCGAGACGGCGCGCGCGAGCGTGCGTTGTTTCATGTAAGTCTGGCGCGGAGTTTTGGAAAGAGCGGTCAAAGCGCAAGTCCTGATGTGGGCCAAGCCTTGACACTGCCTCGCGGCGCACCTTAAACCCTTACCCTTTCCCAACTCAAAACACCTCGAAACGTCATGCCCGCAGCCAACGACATCCGAAAAGGCCAAGTCATCAAATTCAACGGCGAAGCCCATCTCGTCATGGAAACCATGCACCGCACCCCGGGCAATCTCCGTGCCTTCGTGCAGGTTAAAATGCGCAATCTTCGCTATGGCAAGGCGCTCGACCAGCGTTTCGGCTCGACCGACACCGTCGAGGTGCTCCCGACCGAAAAGAAGACCTTGGAGTTCAGCTACGCTGACCGCGACGCCTTTGCGTTCATCGATCCCGACACGTTCGACCAGATCGAGCTGAGCGCAACGCTCCTCGGCGATGGTAAAAACTATCTCACGCCCGGAGGCAAAGTTGACGTGCTCTTCGTCGATGAGAAACCCCTCACGATCGAACTCCCCTCCTCTGTCAACCTCAAGATCACCCAGAGTTCCGACGGCGTGAAAGGCGACACAGCCTCCAACGTCCAGAAGCCCGCCACCCTTGAGACCGGCCTCGTGGTCAACGTGCCGCTCTTCATCAAGGAAGGCGAAGTCATCCGCGTGAGCACCGCCGACGGTAGCTACATGGGCCGCGCCTGAGTGCATAACCCTTCATCCGACATCTGGATTCAGGTTTTATGATTTGAAAAGCTCACAGTGAAAGCTGTGGGCTTTTTGCGGGCGTGAGCCGCCATCGGTGGCTCATCATCGTCACTCGTTGAGCGCGACGACGGCCGTCTTGTAGCTTTCGGCGGCCTCCTTCGTGCTGCTGTCAGAACAGTTGAGATTGCGCAGTAAACCATCGCGCAGGCCGTAGATGAGCCCGTGGATGGTAACCATCTGGCCGCGTTCCCACGCGTCGCGGATGATCGATGTTTTGCAAACGTTATCAACCTGCTCAATTACATTGAACTCGCAAAGGCGAGCGCTGCGCGCGGTTTCGTCGGCGAGCTTGTACAGACAGTCGTCGTGTTTCTCGCGCACGTCCTGCACATGGCGTAGCCAATTGTCGGCAAGGCCGACCCGCTCGCAGCGGAGGGCGGCGCGCACACCGGTGCACCCATAGTGGCCGACAACCATGATGTGCTTCACCTTGAGCACATCGACGGCGAACTGGATCACGCTCAGGCAATTCAGGTCGGTATGGACGACCACGTTGGCGATGTTGCGATGCACGAACAATTCACCGGGAAGGAGGCCCACGATCTCGTTGGCCGGCACGCGACTGTCGGAGCAGCCGATCCAGAGGTATTCGGGGTTTTGCTGGCGTGAGAGTTTAACGAAGAACTCCGGGTCGATGGCGCGAATCTCATCCGCCCACGCTTTGTTTTGTTTAAAAAGATGATCCAAGGATTCCATGGTCCATCAAGGTTTGGAAGTCATCGCAGTTGTCCACCGAAGAATTCAGGCGAAGCGCAAACCCATAAAAAGACCCCGCCTGATTAGGTTCGGGGTCTCGAAGTGCATGGCCTCCGGGCGGCGTCAAAAGCCTCAGGCTACGCGCTCGACAACGAGCGGCGGAGGCGTGGGGCGCTTGGGCGCGAGACGGTAAGCATCTTTGAAGTAGTTGAGCGCGGTCTCGAGCTTCGACTCGTCATTGTAGTGGATCATCATGAGCGGCTCACCCTGTTTAACCTGAGTGCCGACCTTCTTGATCTCAGAAACGCCGACGGAATAGTCGATCTTGTCGTGGTGTTTTTGCACACCAGCCCCGAGGAGATGCACACCGCGGGCGATCATCGCCGCGTTGATGGTATGCACGTAGCCTCGCTTGGGTGCTGGGAGTTTGCGGATGTGTTTCGCAGCGTGGAATTTTTCTGGATGATCAACGTAAGCAGTGTCGCCGCCTTGGGCCTTGATGAGGTCCTTGAACTTCTCGAGGGCGGTACCGTCGGTGAGGTGGCGCAGCACGGTCTGCTTGGCCGAGAGGGTTGAACCTGCGACGCCAGCGAGGCGCACGATCTCCATGCCAAGCTTGAGGACGAGTTCCTTCATGTCCTCGGGACCTTCTCCCTTGAGGAGCGCGATAGCTTCCTTGACTTCGAGGGCGGTGCCCACGGTATCGCCGAGCGGCTGGTTCATGTCGGTGACAAGAGCGACGCAACGGCGCTTCATCGAGCGGCCGACGCGGGTCATTGAGCGGGCGAGTTGCTTCGCTTGCTCAAGATCCTTGATGAAGGAGCCATTGCCCCACTTCACGTCGATCACAAGACCTTCGGAACCTTCGGCAAGTTTGCGCGAAAGGACGGAACCAGTGATGAGCGGAAGACTCGGGATGGTGCCGGTTTCCTTGCGAAGCTCATAGAACTTGGCATCGGCCGGGGCGAGTTTTGCGTCCTGCTCCACGATGGCTCCGCCGATCTTGGCGAGTTGGTGGGTAAAAGCCTCGATGGAAAGGTGAGTCTTGAAGCCGGGGAACGCGGAGAGTTTTTGGAGCGGGCTGATGATGTAATCGTGTTCAACGCCGCACATCATCGGCACTACCACGCCGGCCGCCATGGCGAGCGGCACAAGCACGAGGGAGGTTTTATCACCTACGCCGCCAGTCGAATATTTGTCGATCTTGGGCTTGGCGATATGTGACAGATCGATGACTTCGCCGGAAAGCATCATTTCCTCAGTCAGAATGGCCGTCTCTTGGGCGGACATCTGTTGGAAGAAAATCGCCATGAGCAGCGCGGACAACTGGTGCTGAGGCATGTCGCCATCAAGCGTCGAATCAATGATGTAGCGAATTTCCTCTTGGGTGAATTCCTGTCCGTCGCGTTTCTTTTCGATCAGGCTGGTGAAGGACGGCTTAATGAACCTCCGAGGAGGCAACGTGCGTTTGGTCATTGGTATAGATGTGAGTAAATAGAACTAGGCCGGCGGAGCTGTAAAAGTTTACAAGAAGAACGTACTACTAGTTAAAGTCGAGCCAAAATTACCCGCCTCCAACCTGCAAGCCAGCCGGACAAACCATCCAAATTCCACGCTTGCACCGCCCCGCGCCCGCTCCGTTGAGTGATAGGATGCACGTTTCGTTCAACCTCGCCTCCTCCTTTGACGCGGCCCTGAAAACCGCCGCCGGAGCCGCCGGTCTCGACGCCACCGACTTCACCCCCGAAGTCCGCACCGCCGACCCGAAGCACGGCGATTTTCAGGCCAATGGTGTGCTGCCCTACGCCAAGCGCACGAAACAGAACCCGCATGTCTTGGCCGAGAAAATCGTGGCCGCCCTCCCCGCCGACCTGCGCACCACCTGCACCATCACGGTGGCCGGACCCGGTTTTATAAATTTCACACTCCAACCAGCCGCACTGCAAGCTTGGCTGCGCACGTTCTCAACGCGCGCGCAACTCGCCACCGGTGCTGCGACGGCCTATGCCGGGCAGACTTGGGTGGTCGATTATAGCGGTCCTAACACCGCCAAACAGATGCACGTCGGCCATCTGCGTTCCCCCGTCATCGGTGAAGCCATCAGCCGCCTGCTGGTTTTCAGCGGCGCAACCGTCATCCGCGACAACCATATCGGCGACTGGGGCACGCAATTCGGCAAACTCATCTGGGCTTATAAACGCCAGCTCGATATCGCCGCCTTCGCCACGGACCCGCTCGCGGAATTCGAACGTCTTTACAAGGTAGGCAACTCCGCTTCCGACGCCGACCCCGCCGTCCTTAAGGAAGCGCAGCAGGAACTCGTCAAACTCCAAGCTGGCGACACCGAAAACACCGCCATCTGGGAAAAAATCGGCGAAGTCAGCGTGTCCGCCTTCCAGCAAATCTACGACCAGCTGGGCATCCGTTTTGACTACACGCTCGGCGAAAGTTTCTACAACGACAAGGTCGAGCGCGTTTACCGCGAGTTGACCGACTGCGGCCTCGCCACCGAAAGCCAGGGCGCGCTCGTCGTGTTCCATCCAGAACATCCGCGCTTCAAGGAACAGCCCTTTATCATCCGCAAATCCGATGGCGCGGCAAACTACGCCTCGACCGACCTCGCGACCATCCTCTACCGCAGCGAGCATTTCCACGCCGACGCCGCGATCTATGTGATTGACGCCCGCCAGAGCGATCATTGCCAGCAGCTCTTCCTGACCGCTCAAAAATGGTTCGGGAAAACCAGTCGCAAATCCCCCCACCTCGAACATGTCGCCTTCGGCACCGTGCTCGGCGAAGACGGACGCCCGCTCAAGACCCGCAACGGCGACAACATCAAGCTTAAGGACCTCCTCTCCGAAGCCGTCGAGCGCGCCCGCCGCCTCGTCGACGAGAAAAGCGCCAGCCTGCCCGAAGACGAACGCCGCCACATCTCCGAGGTCGTCGGCGTCGGATCGGTCCAATACGCCGACCTGTCCCAAAACCGCTCCAGCGATTACCTTTTTTCGTGGGACAAGATGATCTCGCTCGAAGGCAACACCGCCGCCTATCTCCTGTACGCTGTCGCCCGCGTCCGCTCGATCTTCCGCAAACTCGAAGCCGTGCCCGGCGATCCCGCCGTCGAGGCCGCTGCAAGCGCTTTCGACACGCCGGAGGAACTCGCCCTCGCCCGGAAGTTGACCAAGTTCTCCGATGCCGTGGCGCTCGCCACCGCCAATCTGCGTCCGCATTTCCTGTGTCTCTACCTCTACGAACTCGCCGGCGATTTCAGCACATTCTATGCGGCCGACAAAGTCGCCGTCGATGAGCCGGCGGTGCGTGCCCGCCGGCTCATGCTCTGCGCCCGCACCCTGCTGATGCTCGAAACCGGGCTCGGCATTCTCGGTCTGCGCACCATCAGCCGGATGTAACTGCGCTCGGCTCGCCCGCAAAACACTCTTGCCGCACCCTCCACTCAGCGGCACCTTATTATCCTTACCATGGCCACGCAGGAATTTTACCTCCGCAACGCGTCAGAAACCGAAGCTCGCGGCCCTTTCAGTTCGGAACACCTGCTCTCGCTCGTTGAAAATGGCCAGATTACGAAGGATACCCTTTTCTACGATATACACACCGAGCAATGGACCAGGATCGGTGACAACGCCGAGGTTTCAGCGCTCGTTTTCCCAGAGAAAAAGGTCCTAAAGATCAAGGCGAGGGAGACCGTTAAAACGCTAAATGTGCAAAGAGAAAACGATGCACCCATCACGGTGGACGACATGCTAGCCGCCGCCGAAGGCCGCACCGCCGACACAAAGGACAAGCTTGATCCAGAAATCGCCCGTGCGCGTGCGGCCAGCATCGGACTCTACTCTGCCATCGCATTGTTGATCATCAGCGCAGCCTCGATGCTGCTCCCGTCCATTGATGTCGTGGTCTCACTGGATATTCCCGCCATTATCCAACACCCACTGGCGATTCTTGGCGTCGCCGAAGCCCTGCTGGCGCTGATGCTCTTTCTCCAAGTTACCCAAGTCTATCCTCTGGTGCGTTTCGTTGCGGCCCTCGGACTGGGCTTTGCGGGCTTCATTCTTTGGACTCAAGGACAACTGGCCCCACTCGCGGCCCTCACCGCCGGCTCGGTCGGCCTTTATTTCTGCACCGTTTTCATCAATTTCCTAGGCGTAGGAATCTCCGCCGGACTCGGTTTGGCCGGCATGCTTGGTTACGCTTTTTACGCGTTAACCTGATACCCCTCCCTCATGGCCCGCCACGCCTTGCTCCGTTCACGACTGGCCAATACCTACCAGCAGGAAATCTGGCAGACAAAATACCTCGGAGACAAATCCCTGCGTGGACGTTTATACGCGGCGTTGCGCATCGTTTCGATCACGATCACCGGGGTTATTGAAACCCAATCTGCCAGCCGCGCCGCCGCTCTTAGTTTTAGCTCCCTGCTCGGTCTCGGTCCGCTGGTCGCCATCGCCATGCTGGTGGCGGGGTTCATGCTCGACAAACAGGACCCCAACCTCGCCGCCAAAACCCTGAGTGGCATCATCGAGAGAGTCGCCCCGCAAATCAAACAACTGCAAGGTTCCGGCCGGCTTCCATCCAGCCACCAGGCCACACCCAACACCGTCGTGACCGCCGTCACCGAGGTCGCCGCCCCCTCCGGCGCGACCCAGACCACCCAAAGTGATCCTGAGTTGGTGCAGATGATCAACGGCTTCATCGCCGGCTCGCGCAACGGCGCAGTCGGCGCACTCGGGGCGCTTACCCTCATCATCATTGTCCTTCAACTTTTCACCTCCATCGAAACTTCGTTCAACGAAATCTGGGGCGTGCGACGAGGACGCTCCTGGCTCATGCGCATCGTCTTTTATTGGACGATTCTCACGCTAGGCTCGGTGTTGTTTTTCGCGGCAGTCACCGGATTGTCCGCCGGGGCTTTCTTCAACGCCTTTGAAAAAATCCCCTTCGGCAGCGAAGTGGTTTCCCTCCTCAAGTTTTTCCTCCCGGCTGGATCGGTCGTTCTTCTGGTCGCGATCCTCACTGTCTTCTACCGCACGATACCCAACACTCGTGTGTGGTGGCGCGCGGCGTTCACCGGCGCCCTCGTCGTGGTGGGATTGCTCGTGGTGAACAACTTCCTCGCCTTCCTCTACCTCAAGCGCGTGGTGCTCCAGCAGACGCTCTATGGCTCACTCGGCATTCTGCCGATCCTCATGTTCGGCCTCTACGTCTTCTGGTTCTTCGTGCTGCTGGGCGGCCACGTGAGCTACGCCGTCCAAAACGTGAACTTCCGCAACAGCCAAGCCGCTTGGAGCAGCTTGGCCGAATCCATGCGCGAACGCCTTTCCCTGTTCGTGCTCCTCACTATCGGACGCCGTTTCCAAAGCTGCCAGCCACCGTGTACCGCCTCCCAGCTTGGGGACCAGTTAAAAGTACCAACGCAGATACTGAACGAATGCATCAACCGCCTCGTGCGGATGAATCTGGTCACGCCCATCCCACCATCGGCCACCGGCGACTCGATGGAATATCTCTTTCAACCGGCACGCCCGCTCAGCCGGATAACCTTGGGCGAATTCAAGCACCTTGACGACTGCTTTGGCGGCGATCCAACCGGTCCCACACTTGCCGAGATGGACCCGCTTGTGCGGCGCTACAACGACACGGTCGAAAGCCTCCGGCAGACGGAATTGTTCCAAAAACCGCTCGACCAACTCTTGGCCGAATACCCTGCCATCCCGTAAAGCTGCGAAGGGGCGAGAAGCGCCAACGACTTGATCTACGACACGACCACCTGCTCCCCACCAATCAACACCAGCAAATTTCTTAAGACTTCCCCCCCCTTAGACCCGGCTCCGCGCATCACGTCAGGCAAGGCAGCGCATCAGAATGCCATCCGGCTCCATCCGGGCATCGGCACAGGATCAAGCCCCAGAATCTCTCTCGCAGTTTTCACATAATACCGGTATTCTGCCAGCGGTGTACCGTTGAGTATCCGGTGGTCTAGGCCAAAAACCATGCCTCCGGAACGCATCATCGGCTGGAGCTTGTAGTCGAGTTCAGCTCGGATCGCCTCGCGGCCCTGGCGCAACACGTGTTTGATGATTCCGCCCAGCATCGCGAGCCGGGTGCCGTAAGTTTTCCGCAGTTCGACAATATCCATGCCGACTGCTGGTTCCATGGGGTAGGAACAGGTCAACCCCGTATCAAGAAAAACTGGCAGCACGGCGTTCATGTTCCCGTCGGAATCCTGCTGAAAAATTCTCGCGCCGCGCGAGCGAAGGAGGTCCCAGATGCGGCAATAATACGGCTTGATGAATTCGGCGATCTGCGCCGATCCAACAAGGCTGCCGCTTTTGCCCGCCATATCTTCATGCACGGAAAGCTGATCGATCCCGGCCTCGCGTGAAACTTCGTCGAAAAGCCGCTCGTTCGTGGCGCCGATCGTTTCGAGCATGTCGTGGATCAATTCCGGCTCATCGTAATACGCCAGGCATAGCGCCTCTTCACCCATGAGCTGGCGCGGCTCGTCGAACCCGCCCGGCATATTCGCGACGATGAGTTCGCATTTATTCCGCGCCTCGCGCGCGGCTGCGATGCAACCTTTCTGTATTCTCTCTCTCGAGTAAACGTATCGCGGCTTGATTTTCAGCCACGAATCCATGTCCCTCTCCGGATGATCCAAGGGCAAGGGAATCGTAGCGCTTTGTTTGCAGAGCATGACACGGCGTCCGTAATGATCGAGATAGATCGTGTGTCGCGAGGTTTCCTCGATCAATTCCCGATGCCCGCCGATGAGTCCGGTCTGGATGCGCAAATGATGAACAGGAGCGAAGTCAAAACCAAAGGCAGTCAGGTTGATTTCGTCTTCGCTTGCACCCTGAGCCCGCCATTCAGCATCGAGCCCGATAAGCGTGCCCATCAGTTCGACAAACATCGGACGTTCGACACGGCCGAAGGTCATCAACTCTAGGTATTCCTCGCGCCGATATTGCATTAAATAAAATTACCCGACAGCGCATGTCCCTGCAAAGAATGAAGCCGGCGACCGCTGAGCGAAACTCGCAGCCGACTAGCCGAGAATATCCATACCTTGTCGGCCAAACACCGTCTCAAAGGAAATGATGCCGATTTTGAAATACAAAGAACCATTATTTTGGGTGTGTTCATGCACTGACCAAGAAGCCTCACCTCACCTGAGACTCAACACTCGTCGTAGCTACTGCTGGAGACGGCCAAGACCGCGTCCATTGATTTGATCGAATGTGCGTCGCTCAACGCTTCAATCAGGACATAACGCTCGGCAACGATTCCGAAAGGATACCCGCTGCTCGGTCACAGACGCACCGCTTCACGCTTGAACGCCTCGTCAGACCTCCGGAGCGTAGCCCCGAGTTCACACCCAAGGCCCCCCTGACGACTTTCCATCGACGGCTCAGATCGAGGCGCTCTTTTTCAATTCCTCGCGATGGCGGATGTCCTTTGCCTGCGCAAGAAACACCATTTCCTCCGCGATATTGGTGGCATGGTCGGCGATACGCTCGATAGATTTTGAAATAAACATGAGCTCCAGCGCCCGACTGATGGTGTCGGGCTTTTCGATCATGAAACTACTGAGTTCGCGATAGAGCTGCTTGTTGATCGCGTCCACCTCGGCGTCGCGATGGACAACGGCAATGGCCTTCTCGGTGTCTCCGTTGAGAAAGCAGTCGAGGGCGTCGCGCAACATTTCCAAAGCAATGTTGGCCATGCGGGGAAGGTCGATGTAGGGCTTGAGGGGCGATTCGGCGGCGAGCTTCACGGCGCGCTTCGCGATGCTGGTGGCCTCGTCGCCCACGCGTTCAAGGTCGTGCGAGGCCTTCATGCCCACGATCACCAGGCGAAGCTCGGTGGCGATGGGCGCACGGAGGTTCATGTAGCGCATGGCCTCTTCGTCGATCTTGACCTCAAGGTTGTCGATTTCGTCGTCTGCCGCGATCACCATGTCGGCCAGCGCCACGTCGCCCTCGACGAGGGCCTTGATGGCGTCGCGCACCTGACGGATGGATGTCTCTCCCATGAGAATCAGATTGGAGCGGAAGGTTTCGAGTTCGGTGTCGAAGAAGCGTTTCATAGTTTAAAATGCTGATTGTTGAAGCCAGCGGCAGAGTCTAGCTCAACCAAAACGACCGGATACATAGGCCTCGGTCTGGGGGTTGCCGGGATTCATGAAAATCGTGCGGGTATCGTCGTATTCAATGAGTTTGCCCATATAGAAAAATGCCGTCTTGTCTGAGCAGCGGGCGGCCTGCTGCATCGAATGCGTCACGATGATGATGGTGAATTGTTTCTTCAATTCGTGGATGAGCTCCTCGACCTTGGCGGTGGCGATGGGGTCGAGTGCGGAACATGGCTCGTCCATCAGAATGACCTCAGGCTCGACCGCAATCGTGCGGGCGATGCAGAGACGCTGCTGTTGTCCGCCGGAAAGACTCAGACCGCTTTCGTGCAAACGGTCCTTGACCTCATCCCAGAGCGCGGCACCACGCAGCGACTTCTCCACGACCTCGTCGAGACGGGCCTTATTGTTCACCCCTTGAATGCGAAGACCGTAGGTGATGTTTTCGTAAATCGACTTGGGAAACGGATTGGACTTCTGAAAGACCATCCCCACACGCTTACGCAGCTCGATAGCATCGACATCCTTCCTGTGGAGATCGACGCCGCGGATCTTGAGGCTGCCGCGCTTGATGTGCGCGCCGTCGATGAGATCGTTCATGCGGTTGAGGCAGCGCAGGAGCGTGGACTTGCCGCAGCCGGAAGGTCCAATGAAGGCGGTCACACGCCTGTCATCGAGCTTCAGGTTGATGTCGAAGAGCGCCTGTTTCGAGTCGTAATAAAAATCCAGGTTCTCGATCTCGATCAAGGTCGAGGCGGTGCCGGGAGTGATGGCGGACGACGAGGCGGGCACGTTGACGGAGAATTTGGCGGGAGCGGCGGACGTTTCCATGGGCGCGGCGGTGGACGTGGATGAAGGAGCAGGAGTGAGCGTTACCATTTGTAGCTGCCGCGAAGCTTGTTGCGGAGAACAATCGATGTAGTGGCAATAAGCGCGACGATACCGAGAAAAACGAAGGCGGTGCCGTATTGGACGCGCTCGGTGTATTCATTCTGTGGAATCTTCGAGGAGACCACGTAGATGTGGTATGGCAGGGCCATGACGCCTTGAAAAAAGAAGTCGCTGAACTTGTCCACGTCCCATGGCAGTTTGTCGCGCACGACATAGGCGGCGGTGAACATGATCGGGGCGGTTTCACCGGCGACGCGGGCGATGCCAAGGATCGAAGACGTCAGGATGCCCGGCAACGCGTAAGGCAGCACGTTGGAGCGGATCGTCTGCCACTTGGTCGCCCCGAGTGCCAGAGAGCCCTCGCGGAAGCCCTTGGGCACGGCCTTGAGCGCCTCCTCGGAGGCCGTGATCACCACCGGCAGGACCATGAACGCGAGGGTAAACCAACCCGCAAGCAAGGAGACGTTCCAGTCTAGAAAGATGACAAACATGCCGAAGCCGAAAAGCCCGAAAACAATCGAAGGCACTCCGGCGAGATTAAGGATGGCCAGACGGATATACCGCACGATTTTCCCGTCGCTCGCGTATTCGTTAAGGTAGATCGCGCTGGCGACGCCGAGGGTCAACGCAATGGTCATCGAGCCCAATACGAGCAGCACGGTGCCTACGATGCAGGGCCATATCCCACCGGCGGAATAGACGTAACTCTCGGCCTTGAACTTAGGCGCAGGTTGTCCGGCAAGCTTGGCTTTGGCCTCTACGGACTCGCGGAAAGCACGATATTCCTTGTCGCCCATCTCCACTTTTTTCCCGTCGTGCTCAAAGACGTAAAGCGACTCGGGCGACTCGAAGAGGAAGGTGTTGGTGATGTAGGGAAACTGCTCGGTCGTCTTGAAGCCGTGAAGGACCGTGCCCGAGCCCTTCAGAACGATATCCCCGAAGACAAACGCACCGCAGGCGAGCACCAAATAGGTCGCGAGACGGAAAACCCAGAAGACAGATTTCTCGGCGGCGCGGGCGCGGCTGGGCTTGGCGGCAAAGGGATTGGGCGGGAGACTCATGGTGCGCGGTCAGCCGATAGAAATACGGTATTTGCGGACGATTTTTTGAGCCAGAAAGTTGATCAGCAGCGCGAGGGAAAAGAGCACGATGCCCACGATAAAAAGCGCGCGGTAATGAATGCTGCCGCGCACGACCTCGCCCATCTCCTGAGCGATGATTCCGGTCATGGTGTGCACGGGCTGGGTGACGACCGCCAGACCTGCGGTGAAATCGGGGATGGCGATACGGTTGCCCGCGCAAAGGAGCACCACCATCGTCTCGCCGATCACGCGCCCTAGGCCCAGCAGCACGGCGGAGACTATGCCTGAAAGCGAAGCCGGCACGATGATTCGAAGAACCGTTTGCAGCCGTGAGGCGCCGAGGGCGAAGGAGGCCTCCTTGAAGGAGCGCGGCACGTTGTTGAGGGCGTCCTCGGCCAGCGTGAAAATCGTGGGCACCGCGATGAGCGCGAGCAGGCAGCCGGCGGTGAGTGCGTTCAGTCGCTCGGCAAACGGAAAGCCGGGGATCCAGTCCAGCCACGCGACCTGCGAAATCGCCCGCAGAAGCTGCCCCAGCACCGCAATGCCGAAAAATCCCAGCACGACCGAGGGGATCGCGGATATGAACTCGATGGCCGGTTTGATGAGCTTTTGCTCGCGTGCCGAAGCGATCTGGTTGACGTAAATCGCTGCGCCCACGCCGAGTGGAACGGCCAGAACCAACGCGATGAACGAAACCATCAACGAACCCACCAGCAGAGGAATGACTCCATACCAATCCTGCCAAAAACTCGCGGTGAGCCATTCGCGCCCAAAAACAAAGGCGGTGAGCGACTGCGTAAACGGAACCGGCTTGGTATAATCCCAAGTTTCCAACTCATGGATGGTCGCCGGAAAAGTGGCGATGTAGTCGCGCGTCAACTGTTGGAATTTCAACATGCGGGATTGAAGCTCGGGAGTAGGCAGCACAGGAACGGTGGCCACCACCTGCTCTAGATTCTTGGCGAAAGTCGCGCTGGCATCTTTGAAAGCGGGCAAGGTGCCGACAAGCGGAGCCAGCTCGGCTTTGAAATCGAGGTTGGTTATCGCAACGGCGGCGGCCTCGTCTTTTTTCCCTCCAGCCAAGAGCTGCCGCCTTCCTTCCTTGGCGTCCTCATTGACGGTAAACTTCGTCTTGATGGCGGTGGCGACCTCGGTGAGGTCGGCAACAATGCCGCGGACCGGTTCCACCGTGTCGCCGTAGCGGCTTGAAAAATCATCGAACGCCGCCAGTTGCGCGTTGGTCTGCGCCATCGTCAGCCCCTTGACCCCAGTCAGGTATTTCACGGTGCGCATCCGCACATCGAACAAGTAGCGAGTGAGCGCAGTGTGGTCCTTCTCCTGCTGGCGCATGTAGTCCACATACTCTAGGCCGGCCTCCCGGTAGATGCGGAGATTGGCGCGGTTTTGTCCGAAAAAATCTGCCCCCTCACGAAAGAGAAAAACCGTGATCAGCGCGAGCACCACCACCGCCATAAACGCGTTGCCGCCGAAAAATGCGTGGATGCACTCGTCCAGCGTCAGCCCAAAAAGACGCGTTCGCGCTTTCTCAATGACAAAGGGACGGATGGTGGGAGCGGATTCTAGCGACATGCAGAGGGCTTGGTATGTCAGGTTGTTCGGCGTAACGAACAACAAAGGCCCGCCTGAAACCGTCAAGCGGGCCTCGGTGACATTCAGAGAACAAAAGAAGCGCGACGCTTACTTGACCGGGATAAACCCGATCTTTTCAACGATCTTCTGCCCCTCGTCGCTCAGCGTGAAGGCGATGAACTTGGCGGCTTCGCCCGTGGCGTCGCCGTTGGTATAGTAGAAGGTCGGCCGGGCATAGGGGTATTTCTTGGCAAGCACAGACTCCTTGGTGGGAACGCCTCCATCGATCACGATGACACGGGTGCCGGGTTCCTTGGTATAAGCGAGGCCGACGTAGCCGATGCCGTTGGCGTTCTTGGCGACCTCGGAAGCGATCTGCTCGTTGCCGGCCAGCTTCTGGGAAGAGGAGGCGTAATCGCGCTTCTTCATGGCGAGATCCTTGAAGTCCGAGTAGGTGCCGGACGAGGTGTTTCGGGTGTAGACCGAGATCGTGCCGGCGTTGCCGCCGACGGCGGAGAAATCAGCCACGTCGCCGGTGAAAATCTGCTCGACCTGCTTCTTGGTGAGCGCGGTGATCGGATTCTTCTCGTTGACGATAACGGCGATGCCGTCATAGGCGACGATGGTGGGCTTCATGGAGACGCCCTTGGCGGCGGCGGCCGAAAACTCGGTGGCCTTGGCGCGACGGGAGGACATGCCGATCTGGGCGGTGCCGTCGATGATGGCGGCGATACCGGTGGTGGAACCTTCGGCGGCGATCTCAAACGAGACACCGGGATTCTTGGCCTTGTATTCTTCGGCAAGAGTGGGGACGAGCTTGGCGCCAAGGGTATCGGAACCTTTGATCACGAGTTTCTGGGCGTTGGACACAGTGGCGGCGAGGGCCGCGAGGAGGATGACGATGGATTTTTTCATGACACGGGAAACAGAAAAATTAAGCAGACGAGTTGGATAAAAAAGAGGCGCGAATCGTTATGCGATTCGCGCCTCGGGGAGAGTTTAGAACTTAACACTCAGATCAGCCTGAATGAGTTCGTAGTGCGTAAGATTAACGGTCGCAATGTCACCCGCGCCATAGGTGGCGAGACTGCCATTCTTGCGATCTGCATTGGCGTAGGTAAGCTTGGCAACCACGCCGTTTGAAAGAACGTAGGTGAAGGAAACGCCATAGCCCTGCATATTCGTGCGGCTGTCAAAGAGGTCGGAATCAACTAGATTGGTGTCGAGTGCGAAGGCATCGACCGCCTGATAGAACACCTTTGCCTCGTAGTCGCCCTTGACCTTAGAGGTACCTACGCCGAAACCAACCATGTAGGCCTTGTCTTCGGTACCGTATTTGGTGGTGCCTAAGGCAGCCTTGGCACGCGTATCGGCATCCGTGTTATAAGCGAAATCACCGAACACTTTGGCAGGCAGGCTACCAATCTTAAAACCAACCTCGAACGGGATATCGATGACGGACAACCCCAAGGGCTGCAATGAAGCGGAATTGGGAGTAGTCAAAGCGCCTGCGCTGGAGGCTCCGCCACTATAGGTATAGTAGCTCGGCATCACCTGCACGGTCACACCTTCGGAAACCTTGACCTTGGCTCCTCCTTGGAAGGCCCAGAGAAAGGTGTTCTGACGACCGGCGGCGCCAAACGAATTGGTCGTGCCAGCCGTCTCGTAGGTGAACTGTGCAAGATTGGCCATCCAAGTCACGCGACCGGCCTCATGCTTCCACTTTTCTGAAAGCCCTTCAGGGTTGATATCTTCGTCCCAGACCATGGGCGTTAAAACCAACGGATTGGGCATGCGGCCGGCGATGACAGTGAAATCACCCATCTCACGACCGATGTAGAGTTGGCCCAGAGAAAGATTATCTTCCTTGTTGAAAGGTCCTGTGGTCGTGGTCACACCGTTACCGGCCGTGATGTTGGTCGATCGGTTATTGCCGACTGGCTCGATGCGGGTGCCGAAGAACCAGCCATCTTGAAATTTGCCAGCAAGGCTCAAACGCAGACGATAGCGGTAGCGATTGCGATCCTGCGTATCACCCGTGGTGCCGTTTTGGCCTGAGCGATTTTCGAAGCGAACACGGGCGTCGCCGGAAAGTGTCAACTCGGTAAGAGCCGAGGAGAGATTTAGTTTACCGGCGGAGGTAGCGCCGAAATCTTTGATGAGATCAGCGCGAATTTCCTCGGCCTCCTGATCGTTGAGGATGCCCTTTTTGACGAGTGCATCGATAAGCGGACCGCTGTCCTGGGCGTGGGCCAGAGAGGCCGAGCCGATGGAGACGCCGCAAAGCAGCGCGAGCCATTTGAATGATTTGATAGCCATAACGTTCTTGGGTTTGTGTTGGTGTGTTTTAACACGGACCCCGCCTTGCGGCGTTTTCCGTTAGGAAAAGATTCGCAGGCAATTGTTACGATTGCGTGGCGGTTATGTTACGAAATGGTGATTAAACGCTGTTTTTGGAACAAATAAATCAACCCTTTAAGGTAAGCGAGGCCTTCCCCTGCCCGCTGCAGGCCTTACTGCGTCTGCTCAACCTCGACCTGCGTGGTCGTGAGTTGAACCAGTTCATGCAACGACGAGAAATGTCGGCTCAAGTCGAAGTCGCCCCCCAGCCCGCCGATGACGCGGTTGAACAAATCTTTTTTCGAAGCTTGAAGTCCTTGGATGCGCTCCTCGATCGTGCCCGCCGTCACCATGCGATACACAAAAACCGTGCTCTTCTGACCAATCCGGTGAACGCGATCGACGGCCTGCGCCTCGACCGCCGGATTCCACCACGGATCGAGCAAGAAAACGTAGTCGGCTGCATGCAACGTGATGCCAGTGCCGGCGGCCTTGAGTGACACGAGCATGACGGCCGCTCCCTCGGCATTCTGGAATGCCTGAACGGGCTTGAGCCGGTCGAGCGTCATGCCGGTCAGTTCATAACGCGGCAGATCCGGAAAACTCGCCTCCAAAGCCGCGCGCACGCGGTCGAGCAGCATGACGAACTGGGAGAAAATCACCACCTTGTGCCCACTGCTCACAATCTCGGCCAATTTTTCGACGAGCAACGTGATCTTACCAGAGTCGCTGAGCGGAGACTTGAGCCACGGCAGCATGTCGGGATCGCAGCACACTTGACGCAGACGGGTGAGCAGCGCGAGAAAGCCGAAGGATGTCTCCCTCATCGCCGTGCTTACATCGTCGCCTAGACGGTTGAGACCCTCGGAACAAATGCGCGCATATTCCGCCCGTTGCACATCGGTGAGCGGGCAAAGCAGGTCCATCTCGACCTTGGGCGGCAGCTCGGTGGCGACTTCGTTCTTGGTGCGTCGCAGGATAAAAGGCGCAAGCTGGGCGCGCAAACGGTCCAACGTGCCAGCACGATCCGTGGTGAGCGAAGCCTCGAACATCGTGCGCGAGCCGAGCAACCCGGGCAGCAGGTAGCGGAAGATCGACCACAGATCGAGCTGGCGGTTCTCCAGCGGCGTACCGGTAAGCACGATGCGGTGCTTCGCCCGCAGCGCGAAACAAGTCTGCGTAATCTTGGCGTCGGGATTCTTGATGAACTGACCCTCGTCGAGCACGGCGTAGCCAAAATCATGTTGGTCGAGCAGCGCACGGTGTTTGCGGAGTTGCGTGTAGCTCGCCAGCCAGATGACCGGGTCTTTGCGCATGACGAAGTCGTTGCCCGTTTTGAGCACATCAACCGTGAGATGCGGATAGAACCGGAGAATTTCCTCGCGCCACACCGGCACCACGCTGGCCGGACATACAATGATATGGGCACGGCCGGTCTGGGCCCGCGTCGCAATCAGGGTGAGCACTTGCAGGGTCTTGCCCAAGCCCATCTCGTCCGCCAGCAGGCCGTGGCAACCCACGTCGCACAAGTGGTGCATCCACTCCACCCCGCGCCGTTGGTACGGACGCAACACCTCTGGTAACTCCGGCGTAGTCGCGGTGGCCGTCAGCACCGTCTGGCGCCATGCCTCCAACTCAGGCGACAGTGTCAGCTTGAAGCGCGCGTCGCTGTAGAGCGAAAAAATGAGGTAGGGCGAAATTTCACCGGTGGAGTGGGTCTCCGCGATGTTGCGTTGCCATGATTTGATCGTGTCGAGCCGGTCGGTCGGCAGTGAAACGATGCCGATGCTTGGAATGATGACCGGCGAAGTGCCGCGCTTGGTGATGATCGTCACCTCGTCATCGGTGAGCAAACGCTCACCCGCCTTGAAAATCCAGCGGAGATCCATCCCCTGGCCGTCGCTCCGGCGACGCGCCACGGCCTCGACGGAAATCTCCTTGGTTCCCTCGATCAAGGTCGCCGCCTGCGCATCAAGCTCGACGGCAAACAGCTTCTTCCACGCCGGCAGCGTGACGCGCAAAAAGTTGGGCACCTCGACGACCGAGCCGAGCACGTAGAGCCCTGTCTTCTGGAAATACGTGAAGTGAGCCTTGCGTGCGTAGGCGGCCAGACCGATGAGCTTGGCCCGTTCGCTGGAGCTCACCGTGGAATGCCCGTGGCCCGCAGCCTGGGCGGCATCGCCGAGCGCAGGGACGCGTTTCTTGTCGGGATTTATCCAACAGGCCTGAAACGTGAGGCCGTCGGCCGTGGTTTTGAAAACAAGGATCAACGTGCGCGAGGCGACTCGGGCGGCGGCACCCGCCGGTGTGCGACGTGGAATGAGCGGACGTAAGGCGTGGCCGTTGGCGGCGGCACGACCGCTGACAACGACCGGAACATGCCCGTTGACGTCGCTGGATGCGACGGTCGTTGAAAAATCCGGCAGCGGCGAAATTTCGTCGGCCACGAGTTCCTCGATCTCGTGCAGGCCGGCAATCGCCAGCGCGTTGGCCAAATCCAAATCGGTGGACGAAGAGCGCACCACCACGCCGTCGTCTTTCCATTCGATGACGGCATATTCGTCTTTTTTGTCCACGCGCCGGTGGACGATGGCGTCGGTGGCGGTCAGTTCGAGTTCGCGCACTTCGCCGTCGCGATAGATCCGATGGCCCTCCTGCAACTGGGCCTCGTTGAAATGGCGCTCCCAATCGTGTTCGAGTTTACCGAACCAGAATTCGAGCGACTGCGGAGTATAAACTCGTTTCGGACCGTGCGTTTGCATCCCACGTAAAAGGCGGAACGTAGGCCGCGCAGTGCGGCGGGCAACCCTTAATTGCACGGCGCGCCGGGAAACCTCCACTGCGTGCCAAAATGCTTTCTGACTTGTCGCATCTCGAAGTGGCTATCACCTGCCACATATGCGCTCTACTCGTTTGCCCGCGGCTGGATCGCTTATTTTCTCCCGCTGCTGTTCACTCTGCCGGCGGCGCGCGGAACGCCACCATCGTCTCTGAATACGTTCAGACCGGCGGCAAACTCTATCAGGCGACTGGCCTCGACGCGCTCATCAACCGTACGACCGCACTCCGGCAACTTTTCAAAACTCACCGCCACCGTTCTCGTGATGGCGTCATCGTGGTTGGCATCAACCGCACCGTCTGGAAGAAACTCCAAGCCCTCGCCAACGAACGCTGCCGCTGCAGCATCTGAGCCATGAAGCGCCCACATCATCCACACATACTCCTCCAACAACCACGAGCACGATCTCGTGTTGTCCGACATCAGCCTGACCGTGGAGGAAAACGACGTGCTCTGCCTCTACCAGACGAAGATATCACCTGACTCCGCCTGACCGCAGTTCCTCGCGGATCACCGCCAGCGTCCGCCCGACCGCACCTTGGTTGGCTCGGTGCCACGCCTGCGCCGCCGCCGCCATGCACTCCCTCGCCGTCGAGTCGGCCCAGAGTTCTTGGATAGCGATCTTCAGCCCCTCAGCATCCGCCACGGAACGCGTCGCGCCGGTTTTACACAACTCGCGCGCGATCACCTTGAAATTCGACAGTGCGGGACCAAACACCACCGGCTTGCCCAGCGCCGCCGCCTCGACCGGCGTCTGCCCCTCGTGATGCGGCGGCAGGCTCTTGCCCACGAACACCACTGTCGCCAACTGCGTCAAGCGGCGCAATTCACCGGTCGTGTCGCCGACCGCCACATCCACAGGCGTCGTCGCCAGACCGCGCGAGCGGAAATGATAGCTCAGCCCGCTGGCCTTCAACAACACCTCCACCTCCGCGCGCCGCTCGGCATGACGCGGCACGAGCAGCAACCGCGCCGCACCGCCACCGCCCCGGATCGCCTTGAACACTTCGATCAACGCCGCTTCCTCGCCCGGCCAGGTTGACGATCCCAGCAAAACCGGTTCGTCGCCGAATCCCAGTTCACGCCGCAGCATCGTCTTCTCCGCTTCGCTAATCAGCGGGATGGTGACATCCAGTTTGATGTTTCCAGTGATTGTTATCTTGCCGGCTGAAAATCCCAATTCGCGAAACCTCCGCGCGTCCATGTCCGAACCGGCGAGCACGTGCGTGATGCCGCGCAGCAACGACCCCGCTAATCCGCGAATTCGCATCATGCGACGGAAACTGCGATCAGAGAGACGCGCGTTGACCGCCAGCACCGGCACGCCGCGCAACTCCGCCTGATGGATATGCTCCGGCCAGCGCTCACCCTCGGTGATGATCACCAGATCAGGCGCGATGCACCGCCATGCACGCCCGGAAAAAAGCCACCAATCAAGCGGGAAATATCCCAGTCCGGAGACCAGTCCGGCGTAGCGTTCCCGAGCCAGTGCATATCCGGTGCTCGTCGTCGTGGTCAGATAAACCTCCACCGACGGATCGGCTTTCAAAGCCTCCAGCAACGGTGCGATCGCCAGCATCTCCCCCACGCTCACCGCCTGCAGCCATACGCGCTTCACGCCGGCCCGCTTGGACGGAATCTTGGTCGCCCCGAAGCGCTGCGAAAAACCCGTCCGATAGCCGCCGCGCCGCCTCATGCGCATCAGGTAATACGGCGAGGCCAGCAGCATCGCCGGCGGAAAAAGAACTCGATAGAGCCAGATCATGCGCGCTTGGGCTGCTCGTCGGCCCCCGCGTCCAGTTCTTCCTTGGAAACGAACTTGAGGTTGAACAACGGCAACAAACACAAAAGCCCCACCACGGTCAGCCCGAGCACGGAATACCCCGCCGCGTCATGCACCGTGCCCTCGATGGCATCCGGACCGTATTGGTAGGCCCAAGCCGTGAGGAATAGGCCGCGCAGAATGTTGGTGAAAAAAGCGAACAGGATCGCGCACAGCACGAGCCCCACCTTCTTCCAAAGTTTCTCCAGAAAAACCGACGCCAGAAACGAACCGGCGAAAAGACATGCGGTAAACGAACGTATGCCCGAGCACGCCTCGGCCACGCCGACGTCGCCGAGCGGCAGTTTCAGTACATTGCCTTGCTGTTCGATCGGCATGCCCAGCGTCTCAAAGACAAAAAACACCACCGCGGTCACGCGATTGAGCATGAAAAGGCTCAGGTTGCTTTCGACCATCGAGACCATCGGCGCGGAGACGAGCCACACCAGCGATGGAAAAAGAAACATGGCGGCGAGCTTCACCCGCGCATCCGTCGTCAGCCCGCCGCGCATCGGCGCGCCTGTGGACTCGGGCGCGTTCAACACCATCAACGGCAGCAGAATCGCGCCAATCCCCAGGGAAAGCGCCAGGGTGCCGGGGAAGGACGCCCCCGAGCCCGCCCGATAGAGCGCCCCGATCAAAAACAGCAACGCGCCCGCCGCCAGACTGGCATACGTCAGCATCGTCAGCAGCCCGCCCGCCGCGCCCGAGGCCCTCGGACTGTCCGGTCCCCCGCAGGCCCGCAACGCCGCCACGATGCGCGGCCAGCGATCATACACCACGAAGGCGACAAACGCCGGCACGAGCCAGCCGAACCCGTAGTCTTCCTTGGTGCTCCACCAGTGCGATTGGTCCCACGCCACGAAGCCCATGAACCCCGCGCCCAGCAGCAGCGTGATCAAAAACGGCTCCGGCACGACCGCCGTCATTTTTTTCCAAAGGGTTAACATGGAGAACAGGGAATTGCCTGATCTGTCACCGTGCCGCCAGCAATTTCGCAACGGAGCAATCATGCGAACGACTCGTTTTTAACCGCGCCGACGTTGCGCGCCGCCGTGGCGGCCTGGCAAGCCGGCACCCGCCCCATTGAGGGAGACCGCGCGGCACCCGACGGGACGGATAACCAACTCCGTCGCCAAGCCGCATCAATCAGCCCAAGGCTCGCGCCATCCTTCCGTGCGGACAACGCCTCCGCCAATGGGGAAACCCCTCGTCTCGGAACACCCGCGGCAGGGCCGGACAGCCCTGGGGATGCCCCGACAGGCAAAAACCCATCGTCGCCGCGCACTGCCCTTTCACGAAAAGAGGCTGGGGATGCATGGTAAGGGTAGGGCGAGGCGTCCCTGCCGAGCCGCGGCTCACCAGGGCGGTTCGCCCTGCCATTCTGATACCTTTGACTGCGAAAAGGTATAAAACCCCTACCACCGGCACGTCCAACGACATCCCCAAAGGAATAAAACCTATCGCAGCCGCGCAAACTGCTTCCAAACAAGGAGAAAACGGCCTCATTGACGCTAAAACCGACTTCGCCAACAGAGATTCGGGAAGCATTTTTGCTGATTCGGGAGCCATTTTTGGAGATTCGGAAGCCCTTTAAGGAGGTTCGGAAGCCATAGAAGGAGGTTCGGAAGCCCCATAAGTAAGTTCGGAATCCAAATAAGTAATGTCGGAACCCATATAAGTAAGATCGGAATCCATATAAGGCACATCGGCTTCCGTAGGAGGAAGATCGCCTTCCGTAGAAGGCACATCGGCTTCCGTAGGAGGCACGTCGGCTTCTGTAGGAGGACTATCGGAATCCGTATAAGGAACATCGGAATACTTTTTCGGATTATCGGAAGCTATTTTTGGATTGTCGGGAATGGTTTTTGTGCAACCGGCATGCACCAATGGCGGGCAAATCATCGCCAACGGACAGTCGGGAGCCATCGGCAAGCCGTCCGGCTACGCCAACGCCCCTCCAAGGATCGCCGGAACCCCAAACCAAACCGCCAACGGGCATGCGGTCACCACCCAACCCCAGCCGATTTGCTCCAAAGGGATGATCGGACCGCCGGATTGCCCGTTCCGAAACGCCCTCAGATCTCAAGTTTGGCCTTCGGGTTACAGATCACAATTTTCAGATTTCACCTTCACTCTTCACTTTTCACGCTCCCCCACTCCGTCCGCAGCAAAGGTCTTCGGGCTGAACCCGTGTCCGTCAATTCGGGGCAACCTCCCCAAGCCTCGATCCACCGATTGTTCAAGGTTGCCTCAAATAAAACCAGCCCATTGAATTTTGATTTTAGTGCGAACTGAGGCCCAAACAGGAGATGGCTTCGGCAACATTGAACCGCCAGCAAGATAATATGAAACCAGTTCCTTTTGACCGGAAAAATCACGTCTATAAAAACGACGCATTCGTCGAATTGGTAAAAGATGCTATCCGTTTCTTCAATGGAACACCTATTCAAGTTTTGCCTCCTTCGGTTTCATTCACAGGAACGGGGATCTATGCGATCTACTACACCGGCAAACACCCGCTTTACGCCCGCTATGCCGATCTGAATCGCCTAGATTATCGTTTGCCAATTTATGTTGGGAAAGCCGTTCCGCGTGGATGGAGACAATCTCGGATCGCTGACAATCCCGCCAGCCAATCCAAAGAGCTTTTTAGCAGGCTGCGAGAACACGCCAGAAACATTGAAAATGGCTCCGGTCTTGCCTCCGATGATTTCATGTGCCGATTCGTGATTTTCGAAGATGCCGGGTCAGATATGATCAGCACAATTGAAGCAGCCCTAATTAAGCTAAACCGCCCTTTATGGAACTCCGTTGTAGACGGTTTTGGTAATCACACTCCCGGAATGGGAAGATTCCAGCAGGCAAAGTCGGACTGGGATGTCATACACCCTGGGCGAGCATGGGCAAAAAAATGCACCGGAAAGCCCAACACTAAGGAAAAGATTACGGCCGCAATTAAGGCTCATCTCAGCAAATTAGCGTAGCCGCCATGCGTTCGCTCGAAATATTTTCAGGAGCAGGGGGACTAGCAAAAGGGCTAGAATTGTCCGGCTTTGAGCATGCTGCATTTGTAGAATTCAATAAGCACGCCTGCCAGTCCCTCAAAATCAATTTTGATGCAGAGCGCGTCTTTTGCGGGGATATACGAGATTTTGATTTTGGCTCATTGTCCGGTGTCGATGTCGTAGCAGGAGGCCCCCCCTGCCAGCCTTTCTCCCTAGGCGGGAAACATAAGGCCAGTAACGACAGTCGAGATATGTTTCCGAATGCGATAAACGCAATTGAGGCTCTGGCACCTAAAGCCTTTGTCTTCGAGAATGTGAAAGGACTACTGAGGCAATCTTTCGCAGAGTATTTCCAATATATCCTGCTTCGGCTAAAATTTCCGAGCGTAGCCGCAAAAAATGGCAAAAGCTGGAAAGACCACCTTCTGGATTTACAGCACCTCAAATTTGCGACGCATACTGGCCTCAAATACAACGTCACCTACTCACTCCTGAATGCCGCTGATTATGGCGTCCCTCAATGTCGCGAACGAGTTGTAATCGTAGGCATTCGTTCCGATATCCCCGGACAGTGGTCGTATCCCATTCCCTCATGCAACGAGGAAAATCTCCTGTGGGATAAATTCGTTACCGGCAGCTATTGGGACCGCCATCATGTCCCCAAAAAAGACCGAGAAATCTGCAGTGGCAGTCTTTTAAAACGAGTTGATCGACTACGTGAACGATACGGTTTTTTTAAGCCGGATGGGCATGCATGGGTAACAATTCGAGATGCCTTGGCCGGAGTTCCCGACCCAAGAAGTAACCACAAAATCCAAGATCATATTTTTCGCGACGGAGCTCGAACTTATCCCGGACACACGGGCAGCGACATAGACCTCCCCGCAAAGACTATTAAGGCTGGAGGCCATGGTGTTCCAGGCGGGGAAAACATGGTAAGATTACGCGACGGATCCGTCCGTTATTTTACTGTTTTTGAGGCCAAAAAAATTCAGACTTTCCCCGACGATTTCGTGATTCATGGAGCATGGGGGGAGGCCCTTCGACAGATTGGAAATGCCGTTCCTGTCCTTCTGGCCGAAACACTGGGGGCGTCACTTCACGGCGTGTTAGCGCATGGCAAAAATACCGTGAGATTACGGACGGAACAAGGCCAATCCGTGTTGGCGCACGCAGTTTAACTCTCAACCGGATTTTCAGCCCATGGAGTTAACGATCAATCAAAGGGGCGCGGCGAATTTCATTCGTTTCACATCAAGAACGGTCACTGCGGAGGCCAAACGGCCATCCTCGTGATAAAGGCGGCAGCGTTTGGGGCCGCCGTTTTATTGCGCGAGGCGGAACGGCGCCCGTCACCATCGAGTCGGGGTTGATGGCCGTTCGCATTCAAAGGTATGAAACGGTAGGGCGAGGCGTTCCCGCCGAGCCGCGGCTCACCGGGACGGTTCGCCCACCCCACAAACCACGCATGCTATTCTTGTAATCGCAAAATGGTATGAGTTCGGCGTTGTCGGCTTAAACCGCCACGGGGCGGGCGTGCAGGAGCAGGTCTTTATTCTCCACCGTGTCGCCCACGGCCATGGCGAGCGCGCTCACCACGCCGTCGCAGGGAGCGTAAACCGTCGTCCGCATCCTCATGGTCTGCGCATGCGAGCCGTGGTTTTCAAAAGCGCCCCGGTCGGAATTTGGCGAGCCAGCAATCGCCGTTGCCCCAGCCCACGGGGAACCTGCCGTTGTCGGGAATGGAACCGAAACCGGGGTCGCCGCCGTAGTTTTTCTGAAAGGCGTTCTTCACCGGAAAATCCCGACTCGTGGTGACGCCGCCGACACAGAGCGCACCGTCCGCACCGACACAGCAGGCGCGGGCCATCTCGTCGCCGGTGCCGCCGATGCAGGTCGAGTAAAGGAGCGCGCCAAGGTCGTTGGAGAGAACGGAGACGATGCCATCGTAGGGATACTTGCCTTTGGGGTCGGCGTTCGCGGGTTGGAACGCGCCGGGCGTCACGGGGAAATCGGTCGAGCTGCTGCTGCCCGCCACCACCACGTCGCCCTTGGCATCCACGAAGATCTGGTCGGGGCCGTTGATCTCGTCGCCGTCGCCGCCAAGATAGGTCGCCGCCAGCAGCTTGCCCGCAGGCGAGAACTTCGCGATGCCGAAGTCCTCCGGCCCGCCGCCAAACCTCGTCTGAAAAGCCCCGGCGGTCACCGGCCATTTTTTCGTGCAGGTGCTTATGAAGATGTCGCCCTGCGCATCCAGCGCGAGGTTGTGCGTGCGCGGGGCGGCATCGGCGATATAGGTGCCGAAGATCAGTTTCGACCCGTCGGCGGACAGCTTGCCCAGCCAGCCTTCGCCCATCGGAGTCGGGGGGGCGTCCGCAGGGCCGGAGGCCCCCGGCGTCAACGGCATGTCCTTGGAGTATGTCCGCAGAAGAATAACCGGCGAGTGATCGCCGCCCACGCCGAGCGAGGCCACCCAATCGTTGCCCTTGGAGCCGCCAATCCATGTGGCCCACACGACCTTGCCATCGTTGGAGATCTTGATGACGCCCGCATCCGACTTGCCGAAATGGTTGCCGCCGCCGTGCGGCGTCTTTTGGAAGGCGTTGGCGAACCACGCGCCCGGCAGCGCTTCCTTGCTCGCGGCGAAGTAATCCAAGATGCAGTAGAGGTCGCCCTTGTCGTCCATCGTCATGTCGCGCGCCGCGTAACCCGTCCCGACATAGCTGGCCCAAACCCACGCGGACGCATCGGGCCTGAGTTTGCCGACAAAGCCGCAGTTGTGCAGGGCCGTCGGCTGAAACGCGCCCGGAGTGGTGGCAAACCCCGGTCTCATCCGCCCTGCGACAAACACCGAGCCGTCTTTGTCCACCTTCACGCTGTAGAAGTAGCTGCTCTCCCCCAGCCCGCCGACCACCTTGGACCAGACGAGTTCGCCGTTCGGGCTGAACTTGGCCACCATCGCGCCACCGCCTTTCGACTGTCCCGAAAGGGCGCCGGGCGTCCTCGGGAAATCCGCCGCCCCGGCGACGCCCGCGACGTAGATGTTGCCTTGGGCGTCCGTCGTCATGTCGCGCAGCAACTCGCCGCCCGAACCGCCGAGGTAGGTGGCGAACTGAAGATCGTAGTGCAGACCGGCCGCGGAGGGATTCGCGGTTGCCGGGGCCGCGAGAGAACGTTCCGGCGCGATGCCCGCGCCCAATGCAACGGCCGTCACGATGCCGATTCGCAGGAGAAACGATGTCGTTTGGATCATGGGGGTTTTGAGAAATCCAAAGCCGCGCCGACGGCTACACCCAGTAAATCGCCCGCCGCCGTTCGGCAAGCGGCTTATGCGGGATGGGAGCCTGCTGGAATACGCCCACCCCAACACGAGCCAAAGGCGGCCCCGTTTGGAGGCCGCCTTTGGAATGCGCGAAGCGGGAAGGCACCCCTCGCCGTCGCGGCGGGGTTGATACCATTTCGCGATCCAAGGCATAAGCATGCGTGGATTGCGGGGTGGGCGAACCGTCTCGGTGAGCCGCGGCTCGGCAGGGACGCCTCGCCCTACCCTTCATACCTTTGAATGCGACAGGGGTTGAGTTCGACGCAGTTGCCCTTGTCGCACCCGACTCTCCGGAGCGCACTTGCCAACCCGCGCACCCGCGCCACAGTCTGCGGGCATGAAGACGCTTTCCAAGAAAGCCCGCGCCAAGACCGCCCGCAAAATCAACCGCCGCCCCGCTTCGCCCGGCATACCGGGTCTCTCCCCCGTCCGCATGCCGCCCGCCCCTGTCGGCACCGTGGGTGATGTGCTCAAGATGGGATCGGATTTCGGCAAAGGCGCGGATTGGGATGTGATCGCCACCGCTCACGCCGCCCGCGACCTCTGATGCTCTTCGATACGAATTTTCTCATAGCCTACCAGCGGGGAACCAAAGACGTTCCCCGCAGACGGGCGCATGAGTTCCTCGCCTCCCAGCCCAAAGACGCGGCGTTTTACATTTCGCGCATCGCATGGATGGAGTTCGTCGCAGGTTTTGAAACCTCCGCCGCCGCCCTCCCCTACCTGCATAAATTCACGGTCATCGAAGTGGACGGCCTGATTTGGTGGGACGCCTCCCGCGTGGTCCGCGCCCTGGGTTTGCGATGGAAGAAAATTGGCGCGGCCGACAGCATTATCGCAGCCACCGCCCTAGCCTACGGTCTGCCCCTCGTCTCCAATAATGCCAGGCACTTCGGCGAAGTCCCACGCCTCGATCTTCGCCAGTATTAAAAACGAGCCGAAGGTTGAGCGGGACGGTGTTGGCTTAAACCTCCGCGGGACGGATGCGCAGGGGCGGTCTTGGCTCTTTGATGCTTTGACCGGCGGCCTTGGCGGTGCGTATTGAATATGTTCTCGTTGCGATCATCACCTTGGTGTTGATCGATCAGGCATCCCCCCCCGCCGCACATGCTGTCCCATACCTGGCATTTCCCCCTTCCCCGCCCTCACACCGGTCCTCTTCTCGGCAACGGCACCTTGGGTGCGATGGTGTGGGGCGACGGCAACACGCTCCGCCTCACCCTGGGCCGCGCCGATTGGTGGGATCACCGCCACGCCATGTCGTGGAATGCGGACATGACCTACCCCAACATCCGTCGGCTGCTCGAGGCGGCCGACGAGCCCGGCATCCGCGCCCTCTTCAACCGCACGCCGGCCCCGTCCGGCTGGCCTCATCACCCCAGCGTCATCCCCGTCGGCCGGCTGGAACTGGTTTTCCCCGCCACCCACACGCTTGTCTCCGCCGTGCTCAACATGGGTGCGGGCGAGATCATCCTTTACGCCCGCAACGCCTCCGACGGCACCCACCCGCTCGCCACCCTGGACCTTTCGCCCGACGCCCCCGTCGTCCGCCTGCTCCTCGCGCCCGGCGCGCCCTCCCCGAACGTCGCTTCCCTCCCCGCGTGGAACCAGATCGGCGATCACCTGCGGTCCATTTCTTTTCCCGAGCCCGAGATGCGACCCGACGGCTGGATTCAGCGCACTCCCGCCGATCAAACGCTGATCGTCCGCCACCAAACCGTCTCGCCCTCCGAGTGGCGCGTCGCCGCCGTGCTCGGCGACGAGAATCCCGGCAAGGCCCTGGAGGTGTCCTTCGAAAATCGCGCCCTCTGGTGGGCGTCGTATTGGCAACGCGTTCCCCGCATCGACGTGCCCAACGACCGCTGGCGATTCCTCTATCACTACGGTCTCTACAAGTTCGCCGGCCTCACCGCGCCGCAGGGCGTCGCCGCCACGCTGCAAGGCCCGTGGATCGAGGATTACCAGATGCCGCCGTGGTCGAGCGACTATCACTTCAACATCAACGTGCAGATGTGCTACTGGCCCGCCTATCAGGCCGGTCTTGGCGACCACCTCAAGCCGCTCTTCACCCTCATTGAAGGCTGGTTGCCCAAGCTGCGCGAAAACGCCCGGCTGTTTGTCGGCATCGACGACGGTTATCTGCTCCCCCACGCCGTGGACGACCGCTGCGGCATCATCGGCGTCTTCTGGACCGGCATCATCGACCACGCCTGCACCGCCTGGGTCGGCAAGATGATGTATGACTATTATAGTTACACCGGTGACGAGGCCTTCCTGCGACGTCTCGCCTATCCGTTCATGAAAGGCGCCCTGCGCGTCTACGAGGCGATGTTCGAGCGCCGGCCCGACGGCTCCCTCAGCCTGCCCGTGAGCGTGTCGCCCGAGTATCGCGCCGCCCAGATCAACGCCTGGGGTCGAGACGCCAGCTTCCAGCTCGCCGCCTGCCACTGGCTCGCCAACACCCTCGAAACCACCGCCGCTCTCCTCGGGGAAACTCCTTCGCCTGCCTGGCGAGAGATCCGCGAAAAACTCCCGCTCGCCTCGCTTCATGGAGACCCCGGCAAGGAGGAGGTCGCCCTGTGGGAAGGCCTCGTCATTGAAGAAAGCCACCGGCACCACTCCCACCTCGGCGGCTTCCATCCTTTTGACACGTTGCCCGCCGAAGATCCGCGCTGGAGAGAGATCACGCACCGCACCGTCCATCGGTGGATTCGCGAGGGCATGGGACTGTGGGCCGGCTGGTCGATGCCGTGGGCCGCGATGCTCCACGCCCGCTTCGGCAACACCGACATGACCGAACTCGCCCTCGAAATATGGGAGCGCGTCTTCACGAACGAAGGCCACGGCACTCTCCACGATGTGTGCGTCCCCGGCCTCTCTCTGATGGGCACCTCCAGCATGCGCGCCACACCCGTGAAGAAGGAGATCATGCAGATAGACGCCGGCATGGCCGCCACCGCCGCCATCATGGATTCCCTCGTGCACACCTATCGCGGCGTGGTCCGCGTTTTCCCCGGCGCCTCCTCGCGCTGGAAGGATTGCTCATTTGAGCGCATCCACATCGAAGGCGGTTTTATCGTCAGCGCCCGCCGCGTCGCCGGAGCGGTCGGAAGCGTCACCATCGAGGCCACCCGCTCCGGACGGTTGGTCTTGCAGAATCCGTGGCCCGACAAGGGCGAACCTCGTCTGACCCTCGATTTCAAGGCCGGCGAATCCCGCAAGCTCGTCCCCGCCCTATTCACATGATCACGCTCATCGCCCCCGGCATCTGGAAACTCACTCTGGGAACACCCGAAGCGCTCACGCCCTCCGGACTCGCCGACACGACTCCGGAGCACGTTCACCTCGCCGCGCTCCCATTGGTCGATGCGTGTCCGCTTCAGCCCGCCGCCATCACCGCCACGTCCACACCCCGCGGTTTCCAAGTGCGACTTCCTCTTCAGTCAACCGAACAACTCTACGGCCTCGGCCTGCAGTTGCTTTCCTTCAACCAGACCGGCCTCAAGAAAACCCTGCGCGTCAACAGCGACCCCATCGCCGATCTGGGCGACTCGCACGCCCCCGTGCCCTTCTACGTGAGCACAGCCGGCTACGGCATCCTCGTCGATACGACGCGCTACGCCACCTTCTACTGCGGTTCGGCCAACCCCGTTGCTGCCGCCGGCGGACACGACCCGTGCGGAGGGCTGCCACCCGATGCCCCCGTGCTCGACACCGACACGCTTTACGCCGCGCGCAAAGCCGCCGCCTACCGCGAGGTCGTGGTCGAGGTGCCCGGAGCCGCCGGCGTCTCCCTCTTCATTTTCGCCGGTCCCTCGCTCCTTGAGGCCGTGCAACGCTACAACCTCTTCTCCGGCGGCGGCGTGGTGCCGCCGCGTTGGGCGCTCGGCGTCTGGTATCGCGGACGGAGCGACTTCACCCAAGAGCAGACTCTGGCATTCGCGCAACAATTCCGCGACGAACGCATGCCCTGCGATGTCTTCGGACTGGAACCCGGCTGGCAGACCCAGACGTATTCCTGCTCGCACGTCTGGAGCAGCCGCTTTCCCGATCCCGCCGCGCTCGTCGCCGACCTGCGTGAGAGACATTTCCGCGTCAACCTCTGGACGCACGTCTTCACTCATCCGACGTCCCCCATTTTCCAAGACCTCCTTCCCCACTCCGGCCCCTACACCACCTTCGGCGGACTGGTCCCGGACTTTCTTCAGCCGGAAGCGAGAGAAATTTTCACCAACCACTACAAAAAAACCACCGTCGATATCGGTGTTTCCGGCTTCAAGTTGGACGAATGCGACGGCTCCGATTTCATCAAGAGCCCGTGGTCCTTCCCCGAGTTCGGCGTCTTCCCCTCCGGTGCCGACGGCGAGCAGATGCACAGCCTCTTCGGCACGCTCCAGCAACGGATGATGCGGCAACTCTACGAGCGAAACGGCAAACGCACGTTCGGACTCGTGCGCAACGCCCATGCCTTCGCCGCGCCACTGCCTTTCGTCCTCTACAGCGATCTCTACGATCACGGCCAGTTCGTGCGCGGCGTCTGCACCGCAGGCTTCTCCGGACTACTCTGGACGCCCGAAATCCGCCATGCCGGCTCCGGTATGGAACTCGTCCGCCGCCTCCAAAGCGCCATCGCCTCCCCGATGTTCCTGGTCAACGCGTGGTATATCAAAAACCCGCCGTGGAAACAGTGGGAGACCAAGGCCAACAACGCCGACCAACTCCTCCCCGACTGGCCCGAATGGCAGACCAAATGCCGCGCCGTGTTTGATCTCCGCATGCAGCTCGTTCCCTATCTGCACGCCGCGTTCCACCGCTACGCCACCGAAGGCATCCCGCCGTTCCGCGCCCTTGTGATGGATTATCCGGACTGCCCCGACGCACACCGTCTCGATGATCAGATCATGATCGGAGACCGCCTCATGGCCGCCCCCATCATCGGCACCGCCCTCACCCGCACGCTCTGGCTCCCTCCCGGCATGTGGGTCGATTTCTGGACCGGCGTAAGACACGAGGGGAATCGCCACCTCGATCTTCCGCAAGTGCACGAAAACCTCCCTCTCTTCGTGAAGGATGGCAGCGTCCTTCCGCTCGCCCGCCCCTCGCTCCACACGGAAGCCGCCGAATCTTTCGAATTGGATGTCCGCGTTTATGGCAACGGGGCGCTACCCATCACGCTGCTTGAGGAGGCTTCGCCAGACGCGCCTTTCGCCGCCGACCACGTTAATCTCCTGACATTGTCGTGGGACATTTCCCGGCTCGTCGTGGCTCCCGTCCGCTACCGCGCCGATCTTTCCCGGGGCTACACAGTCGCGCACGAACGGAAAATCTGAGTTTCGCCTTCATTGCCCGCTCACATCGCAAGCGACGCAACCCGCCCACCGTTTGCCTCCCGCTAGCGTAAACGTGAAGACGCGACACCCGCCTGCGTCCGATATTGCTTGGGTGTCATCCATGTATGCGCCCTGAAAACCTGATTGAAATAGGCGGGATACCGAAAGCCCGAGGCCCACGCCGTCTCCGTCATGTTCAGATCGGAATGTTCCAGCAACTCCTTCGCATGCCGTATGCGGCGCTCCTGCAAATATGCCGTCAGTCGTGTTCCCGTGGCCTGGCGAAAAAGCCGCGACAAATGGTCCGGCGAACACTCCATCTGTTCTGCAAGCCATCGCACGTTCAACTCCGGCCGCGCCAGCTCGCCTTCGACAAGATTCTTGCAACGCGACACCAGCGCCGGGGACAGAGAGACCTCCTCCGGTGGCCTTTCCCTCGCCTCGGTGTGGCGCAATGCCAGCGCGAAGCAGGCCATGATCAGGCCGCGCACGAACAACGCCTCCGCACCGCCTTGCCGGGCCGCCGCCTCCACGGCGTCGTCAAGATATCGCATCATCGCCAGGTGCGACGGCGTGAGGATCGTGTCGATCGATCCGCTTGCCACCGTCTGCCGCGTCGAGGCTCCGGCCAGATGGAAAGAAAACCCGCCTGCGCGAAACATCGCGATCATCGTTTTGAACGGCAGCGGTCCGTCCATCGCCACCTCGCCATGCGGCATTCCTCGCGGCATCACGCACACCTCGCCTGCCTTCAGCACAAAAGTCTCTTCAGGCATGCTGAAGCGAGTGTGTCCCTGTTGCTGGAAGAACACCTCCGGCGTCGCATGGAAGCTCATGCCCTGTTCCCGCCGTCTCAACCCACGTAACTTCGGAATCCGCACCACCAGCCGTCCGCTCTCGGCACCGGCCAGCGCACGCTCCAATGCCGCCCGGTAAAAGCACACGCGCTCCGCCGGAGTCGGCTCGGAATACGAATGCCGGTTATCCGGTATAATTTTCGGTTTATTGGTAACTCTCGGCATGGATTTCAATGAGATCACCTAGTAAATAGTCATGTCTGTCGCCGTTGGTTTAAACAGAAATATCTTAATCTACTCCCCTATGTCCAAGCGTTATCGTGTTGTTCTCGTCGGTTGTGGAAGCATTACCAAGGCTTGGCTCGACGCCTGTCAGAAACAGTTTTCCGGGCGCGTCGAGCTTGTCGGTTTCGTCGATATCAACGCCGACGCCGCCCGCGCCCGCGCCGCCGAATTCGCTCCCCAGGCGTGGACCGGCACATCGCTCGAAACCGCGCTGGCCACGCTCAAGCCAGACGTCGTCTTCAACTGTACCATTCCCGACGCCCACCTCGCAACCACGACCGCCGCCTTAAAATCCGGTGCTCATGTGCTCACCGAAAAGCCCATCGCCTCCAACCTGTCGGATGCGCTCAGCCTGCGCGCCACCGCCGCCACTACCGGGCTCATGCTCGCCGTTATCCAGAATTACCGATGTGTGCGCGGCGCCCGCACCGTTCGCCAAGCCCTCGCTGCCGGGGTCATTGGAAAACTGCATACGGTCAACGCCGACTTTTTTCTCGCGCCGCGATTTGGCGGCTTCCGCGACCAGATGAAGCACGTGCTGCTGCTCGACATGGCGATCCATACGTTCGACGCCTCGCGCTTTTTCAGCGGGGCCAGCCCGCGCTCGGTTTACTGTCACGAGTTCAACCCGGCCGGCTCATGGTATGCCCACGGCGCCTCGGCGCAGGCAATCTTCGAGATGAGCGATGGCATCGTTGTCAATTACCGTGGCAGTTGGTGCGCCCAAGGCTTGCAGACCAACTGGAACTCCTCATGGCGCTTCATCGGCGAGCGCGGCACTCTGCTCTGGGACGGTGCCGAAGGCATCAGGGTCGAGCGCGTCGTCGGCGCGTGGAACGGCAAGGATTTTCACCAACCCGTCGAGACTGTCGATATTCTCCTCCTGCCCGATGAGCCCGCCAAGACCGGCCACGCCGGTATGATCGGCGAGTTCCTCGATGCCCTTGATGCCGGAACCACGCCGTCCACCGTGGTCACCGACAACATCCACAGCTTCGCCATGGTCGAGCACGCCATCCTGAGCGCCGAATCCGGCCAACGCGTCTCCATCAAACTTTAAACCAACACACCGCCATGTCCTCCTCCACCCTCGACCGCATGATCCGCATCGGCACTCTCGCCGGCAAAGGCGCCAACACCGCCGAATACGTCCGCCAGATACTCCCGCTCGGCTTTGAAAGCCTCCAGATCAACTTCTGGCAGGAACTCGGCCCCGTTTCCCTTCCCAAGCTCGCCAAGGAACTGAAGCCTCTCCTCCAGAAGCACGACGCCGTCGTCTCCTCGCTCGGCGTCTTCGGAAATCCGCTCGGCGATCAGGAAATGGACGCCAAGACCCGTCTCGCCTGGAAGCTCGCAATCGATCACGCCGCCGACTTCGGAACCGATCTCGTGTGCGGCTTCACCGGCCGAGTCCGCGGCAAATCCGTCCCTGATTCCATCGCTCAATATAAAAAAGTCTTCAGCCCCCTCTCCAAACGCGCCACCGACAAGGGAGTCCGCCTAGCCTTCGAAAATTGCCCGATGGGCGGCGACTGGAAAACCGGCGACTGGAACATCGCCTTCAATCCCGCCGCGTGGGAACTCATGTTCGACGCCCTGCCCGACAAAAATATCGGCCTCGAATGGGAGCCCTGCCACCAGCTCGGCCAGCTCATCGAGCCGATCCCACAGCTGCGCCAGTGGATCGCCAAGGTCTTCCATATACACGGCAAGGACGCCAGCGTCTACCGCGACGTCATCGCCCGCGAAGGCATGTGCGGACCCACGCCCCACTATCATCACCGCCATCCCGGTTTTGGCGACACGAACTGGACGGACATCATTTCGATTCTGCGCGCCGCCGGCTACACCAGCACGATCGACATCGAAGGCTGGCACGATCCGGTCTACAAGGATGACCTCGAAATGACCGGTCAGGTCCACGCCCTGCGTTACCTGCAAAACTGCCGCGGCGGCGCCTACGTCCCCAATCCCTCGGTCTGAAGAATCAAGCCAGGCCGATAACGTCCCAAGCCGGAGTGACCGGTCTGGACGTTGTTCATCGGGTTCGAATCAGACCGTGTAACGCAACCCGTCGATCGGAATCGTTTTGGCTCCGGTCAAGCGGAAGCGCAGGAAAAATCCCCACGCACGTCCGTGGTTGATGTCCATGCCGACAATGACCTCGTGGCGACCGGCAGACAGCTTCACCGTCTTGCCACTCTCATCGGCGATACAGGGATTCGTGCCGCCCGCGTTGCAGAAAAACGACCGACCATCGAGCCACATCCTGAAGGGCCCGTCGTAACCCATAAGGCACTCGATGGTCTGCGCATTGTCCAGCTCAAGCGCCGCGCACCAAAAGGCATGTCCGCTTTTCCGTTGCCACGCCTCATGCTCGTTGATGAAGCCGCCTTCATAGGTCTTCAACTCCGTCGACAATAGGCCCGGTTCAGGCTTTCGTGCCGTGTCAATGAACGACGCAGTCTCCACTACCGGGCAGACCTTCCACGTTGTTACAAACGGCATCAACCCCGCGTCACCCTCAATGGCCCTCGCGGCAAACACCGGCAGCGCCAGATCACGCCCGTCGGTGAGATTGCAACGCGGATAGAAACCTCGTCCGTAGGCGATCATCGATCCAGGCGGAGGCAGACGCATAATATGCAGACGCGCAAAATCACCATGCAGCGTGGTCTTGAAAATCCACGGCAGCTCCACTCCCTGCGGATCTAGCAGGCAGAATCCAGCCGGTTCTCCGTCCGCGCGTATTCCTCCGACCACCCGATCGAACACCACATCAACCCCGCACTTGGGGCCGGGCGAGTTCTCGGTGGAAATCGTGCGCCGCACTGCACGCAGTTGCGGCGGGGACGATTCCTTCCCTGTCTTGTTCAAAAGCCAATCCGCGGCGCGAGCAAGTCGGACTCCCAGTCTCGGCATGTCGATCGCTCCAATGTGAATCTCATCGTCAAGAGCAAGGTCGATGGCCGCAACCGTTGCCAAATCTGGGATAATGCCTGGCAGCAGACGCTGCTGTTCCTGCACGCTGTTCCAGTATTCGCCCGTGCCTGCACGGAAAACGCGGGCGATCTGCACCATCACCCAGGGCAACCGGGGCTGGCGCAAATCGCGGCGGACCGCAGACACCAGGGTTTTCATCCGTTCGGTGTAGAGCGCCGACGATTCAAAGGAGATATCCGATTCGCCCTGATACCACAATACGCCGGCCACCGGCTGCCCCGTGGCGCGCACCGAGGCCATCATCGAGGCGTAAAGCTGGTCTGGCGCACCCGGATTCCACAGGTCCATCGAGCTGCCTCCCCGCGCGACGCAGATCAATCCCTGCGGCACGCCGGAACGGACCAGCATCTCGCGGCCGAAAGGAACACCCGCGCCGGCGCCGCTCGATGAGCGTTTGCGGCATTCTTCGCCCATTTCACGCGTGATCTGGCGACCGTAGTTGTGACACGCATCCGGAGACTCGACGTGAATGTGCAACGGATCAAGCGCCTGCCGCCATTCGCGCCGCTGGGAAAACGCGCGCACAAGCGAATGCGGACGTGCCGCGCTGGGCAGCCGCCCCGCACCCTCCATGTTGCTCTGACCGGCGAGTATCCACACATCACCGACGTAAAACGCCTTCACGTCGGCTGACTCCGTATCCTTGCCCGCCGTCTCCAGCCTGAGCCGATACGGGCCGCCCGCAGGGATACTTGCGAGCTTGAGTGTAAAGCGACCGCGCTTCGCCTCGCCGACCTTGCGCCGGTTCCAGCCGGAGATCGGCCGACCGGCCTTGGCGATGGTTACCTGCACCGGCCCATCCGTGTCGGTTTCTCCACTCAAAAACATGGTCGCTCCGGCCTTGCCGAGTCGCTGCAACACCTGTCCTTCAGCCAATCCCGAGATAAGTTTCATGATGAAATGGTTTTGGTAACGATCTGCTGCGGAGTGATCCGCCCAAGTGAAACGGTCTTGCCGGCCTGCATAAACTTGGCAACGACAGTCTTTTCCCCCCGGTTTTGCACCCGCACTCTGAGTGTGCCATCGGCTGCGGGGTGAATCGAGAGCAGGCGCATTCCGTCCGGCTTTAGCTCTCCAAGCGAACCCGTGGATGGCAATGATCCCGGCGAAGGAAGAACCGGCAGCATGACTGGTGGTGCAATCAATGTCTCGGCGACGTCGTCAGGGGCCATGCCATCGGTAAATAGGCGCAGGCGAAACTTGAGTTCGCCGCAATCAACCGCCGGTAACCAAGGCTTGTCCGCAGGACCGGTCGCAACGTCGTTGGCGTAGCGCGTGGCGCGCGCCAGTGTGAGTCGCGTCTCGGTCGATAGAAAATCCGCGTCGCCCAGTACATCGCTGGCCACGCCGACGCACGTGCCCAATGAATTGACCCGATGAAACCAGCGACCCACCGGCACCTGCCCGCGTTGCGAACGCGTGGCGACCCCGCCGGGCACGTCGCACACCGCCGGTCCCTTTGACGGCAGCACGAGTTGGAGACGTGCACTGCGTTCGCTCCAAAGAAGGCGCCCATGCACCGCGACCCATGACATGTCGCGGCCAACCTCGAAGGTCAGCTCCACCCAGGAGTTTTTCCCCGACCAGCGCGTCCACAGGCGGGAACGCTCAGACCCTGCTTCGACAACCTCGCTGCGCACCAGTTTCCACTCCTCGCGCACACGGTCGTGCTGCCACGAGGAAGGTTCCTCCTCCATGCCGCCCCACGAACCCCATGAATCCTCCACGACTAAAAGGCGTAAGCGTTCGCGTCCGCAAAAAAGATTTTTGCCGGCGAGCTTGATCGCGATGCCACCGGAAGCATCCACGCCGACCCGCCAGCGGTCGCTGGAAATCCAAGGCTTCGCGCCTGTTCCCGCATGGCAGGGATTCTTCCCCTTAACAGGTGCCATCTTTTGCGCCGCCAAACCCATGCGAACGACATGCCAACCGAACGAGGGAATCCGCAGCTGCACCACCACCCGTTTTCGCCACGGAAAGCTGGGCATTGAGCTATGCTCGGTTGCAATTTCTTGGAAGGGCAACGGACGTCCCTTTGCATCCCACAATGCGAACGGGAATTCGGAAGTCCGGTTCTTGTATTGAAAAAACGGACGGTAATCCAACGACGTCTCGATTTCGACCCCGCCAGAGAACGGACGCGCCGACGGGTTCCATACCAGCACCGGAACTTGCGTGGGCGCGTCGGGTGAGGCCGGCGGCGGCACGCGAGTGTCCACGGCGGCGGCCAGACGGGTGAGCGCGTTCAGGCTGGCTTTCTGCGCGTGGTGCATCGCCACGCTGGTCCAGGCAAGCTGGTCATCGATAGCGCGCTCGATGCTGGAACCTGGCAGGATATCGTGAAAGCTGTTGAAGAGGACGCTTTCCCACGCCTCGTCCAACGGCTGCTTCGCGCCCGGCTGGTGTGCACCGACCAGACTCTGCACGGCCTCGGCCGCCACGAGCGCCTGCTCGGTCTGGCGGTAGAGGCTCTTGAATTTCTGCACCGACGAATAGCAGCCGCGCAGGCAGTAGCCGAACTCGCCTTTCACGGAGGGAGCGACGACGGCTGGCGATTTGCCGAGTTCATGCTGCAGCGCGGCAAAAAGGCCATGAAGCGTCGAGTAGCGTACCTCTACGTCGGGATGAGCCGCACTCCATTTTGCGACATCGTCGAGGTGGCGGCGCGTGGGGCCGCCACCATGATTGCCGAGACCGATGAGGACGCCGACATTGCGCCATGGCTGTTTCGTCGAGGCGGCGAGCGTCTCGTCCAAAAGCGCCGGCACGGTGCCGCGTTCCGTGCAATACCACATGCCATGCTGACGATAGCACAGCAACCGGTCATCGTGGTCGCAGTCCCACCAGAAAACGGGCGATTCCATGGGGAACTGCGCCCGCTGCGGCCGCGTGAAGGCAAAACCATCCATGCCGAAACTCCGCAGGATGTTCGGCCAGCCGGCGGAGTGCCCAAAACTGTCGGCCTGCCAAGCGGCGGTCGGCCGCACCCCGAGCTCACGCTCAAAGTAGGCCAGCGACATCTCGAAATTGCGGCACAGCGTTTCGGTCGACGGGAGATTGGAGTCGGGCTGCACCCAGGTGCCGCCGACCACGTCCCAGCGGCCAGCGTCGATTTTCTGGCGGATGCGGCGAAAGAGGTCGGGTGCGTATTGCTGAATGTGCCGGTAGATAACCGCCTCGCCGCGCATGAAGGTGAGCTCGGGACGCTCGTCCATGAGGTCAAGCACCGTGCGAACGGTGGTGATGCCCTCGGTGAGTCCCTCGCGCCAGTCCCACAGCCAGACAGGATCGAGATGCGCGTTGGGAAGGAGGTGAAAGACAAGTTTACCCGTGGACATGGCGTTCAATACGAGGGAAAAGCCATCCGTCCGCCGGACGCGGCGGATTGCAGGCAGGCATCGATCCAGAGATCAACCACAAGACCGTCGCGCAACGATGGAAACTCCGAGGGCTCGCCGCGACAGACGCGGGCGAACGCCTCCATTTCAAGCTGGAACGGATTCACAAGCGGAGCCGACGACTCCTGCCACGACTTCTGCGCCTCGCGGTAAAGGCGCACGCGGGGAGCGTTATCAAGCGGCTTATTCCAGAGTGGAAAACAGAGCTCGATGCGACCCTTGGTGCCGGTGATCTCGATGAACTCGTCCCATCCGTTCTGATACGCGCCCAAACGGTTGAGGTTGGTCAGCGCGGCCTCGAAATGAACGATCACGCCCGAACGCATCTTGAAGAGCGCGTGGGCGTGCAGCTCGGCGTCGTAGCCGTCCGGCGCCCAAGTCTCGCAAGCGATGGTAGCGGGCTCGCCGAGCAGCCATGCGGTCATGTCGAGCATATGGCTGCCCGCCATGTGCAGCATGCCTCCGGAGGCGAAGATCCGGATGTTGGATACTCCCTTTGCGCCCGGCTTCCAACCCGGATCGTTGAACATTTTTTCGTCACACCAGCCGCCCTGAAAGGAACGCACCGTCGCGCAAAGAGGCCGGCCGATCTCCGCCAGCCACGCTTTCGCCTGCACCGAAGCGGGGAAAAAACGCTTCATGTAGGCCGACTGGACGATCTGGCCAGGCTTCAGCTTGAGCTTGAGGGCTTCACGGGCCTGGCCACCGTCGGCGGTGAGCGTTTTCTCGCAGAGCACATGCTTACTTGCGGCAACCGCCTCGCGCAGGATCTCGAAATGCATCGAGCTGATCGTGCAAATGTTGACGGCATCGACCTTCGCGTCGGCAAGCAACCCGCGCCAATCCTCGTAAAGCACGGCGTCGGGAAAAAACTCGCGAGCCTTCTCGCGCGCGGCCGGCACGGGGTCGGCGATGGCGACCACCGGCAATCCAGCGGTGCGCAAAGCCTCCAGATGAATACGACCAATAGAACCGGCGCCGATGACGCCGAAACGGGGAGTAGAATGAGGCATAAATTTATTCGTTCACCACCACGACCTTGATGGCGTTGTTTTTATCCTGACAGGCCACGCGCACCGCCTCGACGGCGTCCGCCAGCGGGAAGCGGTGGGAAATTAACTTCGCTCCGTCAACGCGGCCGCTGCGCAGGAGTTCAAGCGCCATGGGTGTGCGCAGCGCGGGCGAGGCAAAGGAGCTGCGCAACTGGAGCTTTTTGAAATGAAACTTGTTTCCTGGTAGCACCACGCGGTCCGAATCGCCATGCCCGACGCCGATGAAGGCGATATGCGCCCCCGGCGCCGCCACATGCACGCAGTCCCCCAGCGAGGAGGGCGGCGCCGAGCTGAGGATACGGTCGGGCGCGGGATCGAGCTTGCGCTGCGCCAGCGGAATCTCGTCCTCACAAAGCAGTTCGGCGGCTCCGAAGTCGAGGGCGAGCGCATTGCGCTTTTCGCGCGCGGAGAACGTCGCGGCGTAGATTTTCTTTGCACCCGCCAGCTTCGCCAGCCGCACCGCCATCAGCCCGATCGGGCCGAGTCCGACAACGAGCACCGTGGAATAAGGCGTGATCTGCGCAACCTCGCACAGGTCGATCGCCACCCCGAGCGGCTCGGAAAGCGTGGCCACCGCAGGGTCCATTCCGTCGTAGTCGAGCACCGAGATCGTCGGACTGATCATCTGTTCGGCGATGCCAAAGTAGCGCCGTTGAAAGAAGCTCTTCACGTCGGTGCACAGGTCCGTCCGTCCATTGCGGCACGATGCGCAACGACCGCAGGCACTGGAACTTTCCAACACGACCCGGCGGGCGGTGGGAACGCCGTCGCGGTCCAGAACACGACCGGCAATCTCATGGCCGACCTGCAAATAATCCGCCGAACCACGCAGGATGGCATTGATGTCGGTCCCGCATATGCCGCAGGCGTCCACGGCCAAAAGCGTTTCGTGATCGGAAACCGACTCGAAGGAAGTCGTCCGGAGGACGACATCGGCAACGCTGCGATAATGGGCGGCAAGAAAGGTCATTGGGATAAAAATACAACGATGGGTGACTTATGCGCGATAGAGTTCTCGCACCGCGTAATAGGCCGGCTTCGGCGTCCCCTCGAAATCGATGATGCTGGTGTTGATCGGGCACGGATAAACGTCATGCCCCATCCAGAGAATGACACCTCCGCACTTGGGAAAACGCTCGCGACAAGCGCGCACGGCGATGGTCAGCGCCTCGGCCTGAAGCGCCTGGCTGAACTCGACGTATTTTCCGAGTCCGTCGCGTGCCTCGAGCTTTTCAACGCCCGGATGAGCGGCGCAAAAAATGTCCCACTGCACCCAGCAAACACTGGTATGCCGGTAGTATTTGTTGTCGCGGTTTGGCGGCCATGGATTCTCGGTTCCACAGTAACGCTCGAGCACCTCCAGCGATGCGACGCCGGGCATGCCGGTCTCGGACCGAAAAAGCGCATCGTCCTTCGCCCAATACTGGGTCCACTGGGCGATGTCTTTGGTCTCCCACGGACCATGCACGTCGTGATGAATGCCTTTCCCGAAATTATTTTCGCCGGCGTAAAAGCTCGGACCGCTGCTGGACGATGGAAGGAAACGCGTCCCCGGGTCCTCCTCGGCGACCACCTGGTCTAGCGCGGCGATGCAGGGATGCGCCAGCGTGATTGGAATGCCCACGCCATCCTTGCGGCCCTCGGCGTGCTGGAGTTCGTTGCCACCGCACCAGAGCAGTTTGCTCGCATGGTGCCCGCGCCGGCGGATGTAGCTGCGGGCAATCTCGCCCAATTCCTGAATGGTCTGGGTATCCTCGGGCGGCCAGTTGTCGATGCCCGATGAACACAAGGGAAACTCCTGCCACACGAGCAACCCCGCCTCATCGCAGAGATTATAGAAAATCTCGCGCTCAAGAAACGCCCCACCCCAAACGCGGAGCACATTGCAACCCATGTCCCGATACAGGCCGATGCGCTGGCGATATTGCGCCTCGGTTACCGAGTGATAATCGAGGTTCACGGCGACCCAGTTCACGCCTCGCAGGAAGACCGGACGTCCGTTCACCTCGCAGATCCACGGCAGCGCCCCCTCGGGAGCTCCCTCGCACGGCAGCCAACGGATGCGCTTGAAGCCTGTTCGCGTCTTGGCCAGCACCTCGCAGGAATCGTTGGTCAGTACGACATCATAGAGAGGTTGAGCCCCTTGTCCGTTCGGCCACCAGAGTTCGATCTGCGGCAATTCGAGGACGATCTCGGTGTTCCCCTCCCCGAGCACGCGAGCGGCGAAGGCAACTTCACGGCCATTCTTCGAGACCCGCAGGGTCACAGTCTCGCCAGGCACGCCGGAAACGAGAGCCTGGATCCGGCCCTTATCCAGACTGTCGCTTACTCGTGGCGACAGCCGCACCAGCTCCGCCGTCCGGAGCCCAATCTCCAACGTGAGCGCGTCCCACACTCCGATGGTGACCATGCGCGGACAAAAGTCCCACGAATAGTTGTTGCGCGGCTTGAAATACCGCGACCGGACCGTAAACCCGATCTGCCCCTGCTCCGACGGCGGTTCGTCGAAAACGAGCCCCAACACATGCTTTTTCCCGTCACCGAGGGCGGCGCTCAGGTCGATGCGGTGCGGCTTCAGCGCACCCGAAAAAGTAGCGGCAATTTTGCCATCCACCAAAATCCATCCCGAGTAATCGAGACCGTCGGCGCATAGCGTGACCGGTTGGCCGTCGGCAATCGCGCCCGCCTCGATCTCGGCAAAAAACTCCCAATGACGGTTCTCAACCCACTCGCAGTGCAGCGAATCCAGTCCGTGGCTCCAGTCCTTGATCAGGCCGGCGGCCAGCAAGGCAGATTGCACCGAGCCGGGCAATCGCGTCGGAATGGGCGCCACGTCGGCGCGCAGGGACATGCCGATTTCCATGCTGCGCCCGATCTGCCAGGCAAAAGGCCGCCAGCCGCAAAGCTGCCACGATTTTTCGAAAAGATTGATTCGGTTCATTAAAAATGACTCTGCCCAGCGGATGGTTTTCACCGCGGCAACCAATTCATGATCGGATACGCCGAGGTGAACACAAAAATATGGCAGGTATCTTGACCACGTTGCCAGCAGCCATACTTTGGGCACTCCATACAGAGGGCATACAGTAGGAACCGCGATCTTGCCGGGCCTGCTGTTTTCCTTTTACCGCGTTTTCTCCTACTTCCATACCCTACGGCAACCATGACAGCCCGTCAGGCCCTCTGGGTCGGGGAAATGGGACGGTTCTAAAAATCGTAATCACTGTATGGATTGTGTTCGACGTTCACGACATTCAAGGTCCGACAGACTGACACGTCTGTCCTATCGTTCAGCTGACATCTCATCCCCTCTACCACTTCCATGTCAATCCATATCTCGCTTGCCTACAATGAATACCAAGATCGCGTTCTTGCAGGCTGGATCGGAAAATCTATTGGTGGCGTCATTGGCGCCCGTTTGGAATGCCACAAGGAACTCAAGAACCTCCCACTCGGCGACCTTTGGCCAGACAAAATGGTGCCAAATGACGACCTCGACCTCCAAGTACTCTGGCTGGAGGCCTTGCAGGAGCGCGGCATCCACCTAACCTCGCAAGACCTTCTTGAAATCTGGCAGGACCGCTGTTGGTACTTTTTTTGCGAATACGGAGTTTTCCTTAACAATGTCCAGCGCGGCATCCTTCCCCCTCTCTCCGGCATCTGGAACAACACCTACTTCAAACACTCCGAGGGATGCCCCATCCGCGCCGAGATATGGGGCTACATCGCAGCGGGCAACCCCTCCCTCGCCGCGGAGCTTGCCCGCCTCGACGGCCAGCTCGACCACGGAGAGATCAGCATCCAAGCCGAACAGTTCCTCGCCGCCGCCGCCGCGCAATCTCTCGTCAACCCGGGCCTCGACGAGGCGCTCGCCGCTGGACTCTCCGTCATCCCGGCGGAAAGCCCGCTCGCCCGCGCCGTTCCACGCGTAAAGGAAATCGCCGCACGCTACCCCGACACGCGCCAGGCCTGGCGCGTGGTCATCCGCGAGTTCGGTAATCGCAATGCCAACGACGCCGTCGCCAACCATGCCCTCGTTTTGCTCGCGCTCTACGCAGGCAAGGGTGACTTCAAGCGCACCATGCAGCTGTGCGCCAATTTCGGCTGGGACACCGATTGCACCGCCTCCACCGCCGGCGCCTTGCTCGGCAGCCTTGGCGGCACGGCCGCGCTTCCCGCCGATTGGATCGAAAAACTAGGCAAAAATCTCATCTGCGGCATCGAGGTAAAACACAAGGATGCCACCCTTGCCGCCCTCGCCAACGACACCTGTCTTATCGGCGCGGAGATGGCCCTCACGCGAAACCCCGCCGTCATCTTCACCGGCGCACCCGCCGCCATCGTGCGCCCCGTTCCTGCCCCCAAGGCGAACATCACCGTCGCCTATGCCGGCCAGCCCGTGCTGTGGAACGAACGCTGCACCGAGGTTCTCCTGACCGTTCACAACCCCCATGCCTCCGAGCTTCGCGGCGACCTCCGCATTACTCTTCCGCCAAACATCCGCTGCGAGCCCACCCTTGCCACCATCACCGTCCCGGCCAGCGGCTCCACCGTCATACGTCTGGCCATCCGCCGCAAAACGCCCGGCGGCTGGCTACCCGATAAAAATCTTTTTAAAGCCATCTTAACCACCGGCGGTGAAACCCACGCCATCCGCACCTTCGGTCTCGGCGGCGCGCGCCAGTGGCAGGTTTACGGCCCCTATTGGGATATGTGGGACAAGACCAAGAATCCTGTTTGCCCCTACAACAATCCGGAAAACGTCAGTGGTCCGTTCATGGTCAACCTCACCGGCGATTGCTACAACCACTACGTCCGGTCCGCCCATCCCTATCTCCACGAGACCACCCTTCTCTCAGCGGATATTCCCGATGAAGTTCCCCTTATCCTCGAACACGGTGAGGATCATATCGCTTCCTCCGATCTCGGCGGCTTCGAAGGCCAGGGCTGCTACTACCTCGTCCGCACCCTTCGCTCGTCGCTCCCCGACCAGAAAGCGCGCCTCATGCTGGGTCGCAGCGGCCCGTATTGCGCCTGGCTCGACGGCGTCGAGATCGGCCGCAGCGACGAACTGCGCGGCTGGGCCATGATTGACGATGTGAACCTCAACATCACCTTCACCGGACGGCCCCAGCGCCTCGTTATCAAGCTGGTACGCCTCACCGACGTCTTCGATGTCAGCCTGTTCTTCATCATCCCCGGCATCGTTGATCGGAAGGGCGGCAAGTCCAACCTCCATGACTGCCTCGAGGATCTGGTTCCCGTCACTGCTGCATAACCCCGCCTTTTTCTCCATGTCCGCTCCTCTTACCCATACCCGCCCCGTCCCGGTAAAAACTTTCCTCTACGGCGTCGCCTATTATCCCGAGCACTGGCCCGAGGCGATCCGCGCAGGCGACCCCGCGCTTTTCAAGGCCGCCGGTTACAACACCGTGCGCATGGGCGAATTCGCGTGGGATCTCATCGAGCCCAAGCCCGGCAGCTACGATTTCACGCTGTTTGATGAAACGATTGCGCGACTCGCCGCCGCCGGCATCCGCACCATCTTTTGCACGCCCACCGCCGCCCCGCCCCGCTGGCTTTCCCGCGACCATCCGGAAATCCTCCGTATCGATGCCGATGGCCATCCCCAAGTCCACGGCTCGCGCCAGCACGCCAGCCATTTCAGTCCGCTTTTCCGCGATCACAGCCGCCGGATCACCGCCGTTCTCGCCGACCACTACAAAAACAACCCTCATATCATCGGCTGGCAGACCGATAACGAGTTCCACTGCCATTTCTCCCAAGATCATTGCCTCGATGCCGTCGCCGCGTTTGCGGAATTCCTCCGCGCCAAGTTCAAGGGCGACATCAACGCTCTCAATCGCGTCTGGGGCACCGCCTTCTGGGCCCAGACCTACGCTCGTTTCGAGGATGTCGTCACACCAAAGAACATGCGGCCCACCCACCTGAATCCCGCCCATGTCCTCGATTACCACCGTTTCCTCGACCATGGCGTGACCGCGTTCCAGTGGGAGCAGGTTGACATTCTGCGCGCCGCCAACCCCGCCTGGTTTGTCACCCACAACGGCTGCTTCGACTCCATTGATTATCGCGGGGCCTTCACCCGCGACCTCGATTTTCTCAGCTACGATTCATATCCGCTGTTTAATTATGATCCGGATAGCCGCATCCATGATCACGCCTTCAACCTCGATCATGTTCGCAGTTTCTCCGGCAACTTCATGGTGATGGAGCAGCAGTCCGGTCCCGGCGGACAGTCCGATTACCTCCACGATACGCCCGAGCCCGGCGAAATGCGCCGCATGTCCTACGCGAGCATCGCCCGCGGCGCCGACAGCCTCCTCCTCTTCCGCGAGCGCAGTTGCCCCTTCGGGGCGGAACAATACTGGTGCGGCGTTCTCGACCATGACAACGTCCCCCGCCGCCGCTACCGCGAGGCCGCTCAGCTTGGCGCAGAACTCGCCCGCGTGGGCCCCGCCGTGCTCGGCACCCGTGTCCACATGGATATAGCCATCTCCGGTGGCGATTTCAACGCCCACTACGGCCATCTCGCCCTGTCCCACGGCCTGCCAACACCCCGTCAGGCGGCCCAAAAGGCCCACCGCTACTTCCATGCGCACGGCCACGCCGTCGGCTGCATTCATCCCGCCGACTCCCTCGCGGGCGTGAAGCTGTATCTCGTAACAAACTACACGATATTCGATCCCGCCTGGCTGCCGGGTCTGCAGGCGTGGGTCGAGGCCGGCGGCGTGCTGGTGATCGGCGCCCGCACCGCCACCAAGGATCTGGACAACAACGTCGTCACCGTGCCGGCGCCCGGCGTGCTCCGCTCGCTCGCCGGCGTCACCATCGCCGACTGGGGTCGCCAGAACAATTCGGAGGCCCGCCCGCTCTCCATCATCGCTGCCGGCCGCACCGCCACCACAGCGCTCTGGTATGAACAGCTCACGCCAGAAGCCGGCGCCGAGGTCGTCGCCACCTGGACCTCTCGCCATCTCGCCGGCTCGCCCGCCGTCACCCGCCGGACCCTGGGCAAAGGCGCCGTGTATTATGTCGGCACCTACTTCACGGACGAGATGCTTGCCATTCTCACTCCTCTTTGGGCGGCCCGCCACGAGTTACCCGCCGCCGTATCACACCCGGAGGGTGTCGAGCAAATCGTCCGCATCAGCCCGGATCGCCGGCTCACGTTTCTCGTCAACCACCGCGACAAGCCCGTCACCGTGCAAACGCCGGCCTCCGGTCGGAACCTTATTACGGACCAACCGGTCTCCGGTTCGCTCACCCTCGCCGCCTACGACGTCGCCGTAATCCTCACCTGCTCCTAATTTTTCCCCATGAACTGGACCCTTACCTATTTTCCCTGCTCCAATGCGCAGGATTTCACCGCATGGACGCCGTTGTCCCGTCCGATCGAGCCCGGCCGGCCCGCCGTCGTGCCCGGCGTGGCGCAGACCTCGCCGTTCGGCGTGCCCTACGCCGATCTGCTCTTTCATAAAAATTGGGAGAAAGTCGCTTGGATGGAGGAAAAGCTCTGGGTTTATCGCGCCGAGTTTGAAACCTCTTCTGCCGCCGCCGGCCGCGTCTGGCTGCTCACGTTCAAAGGTCTCGACTACCGCACGCGCATTTTCCTCAACGGGACGCTGGTGGACGATCACGAGGGCATGTTTTCACCGGTGGAAATCGAACTGCCCGCCGTTGCGGCAAAACACGTGGTTCATCTTGCGTTTCTACCGCCCGTCCTGCTCGGCGAACCCTTCGCCCCCAAGGAACCGGGCGCGCCTGAGGGCCCCATTCTCCATCTCAAGGCCCGCTACATGAAGGGTTGGGATTTCTGCCCCCGCCTCGCCTGTGTCGGCCCATGGGATGACGTCATTCTTGAGCAACGCCCGCTCGTTCGCATCGAACACCTCGCCGTCACCACCCGTCTCGACAACGCCGCCCGCGCCGATGTCGCCGTCACCATCCACTTCAACCGCCCCCCCGGCCGCGGCACCGTGCGCGCAGAACTCGGCGGCGCCTCCATCGCCATCCCCACCGGCGAACGCCTGCGCTATACCATCGCCCTCCAGGTGGCCAATCCCGTCCTCTGGTGGCCGCACACCCACGGCAAGCCCCACCTCTACCCGTTGCGAGTTTCACATTTGGACGCCAATGGAATCCCCTCCGATACCGCCGAACGCCGCGTCGGCCTGCGCTCCGTCAAGCGCCGCCCAGCCGTCAACCAACTGCCCACCGCCACCCCGCTCCAACTCGAGATCAACGGAGTTCCCGTTTTTCTGATCGGCATGAACCTCACCCCGTTCAGCTCCGTGCCCGCCGATCTCACCGCCGCCGACTACGACCGTGTTCTTCGTCCGCTGCGCGATACCGGCGTCAACTTTCTCCGCGTCTGGGGCGGCGGCCTGCGCGAGAAAACCGCCTTCTACGACTGGTGCGACCGGCACGGCCTGCTTGTCATGCAGGAGTTCCCGCTCGCCTGCCAGCGTATCTCCCACGATGCCCGCTGGCTTGACCTCCTCGAACGCGAAGGCCGTGTCATCGCCCGAACTCTCGCCGCTCGCGCCTCCGTCATCTGGTGGACCGGCGGCAATGAACACTATCACTTTTGGGAATGCCTCGACTCTGGAACTCCGCTCATGGAAGGCATCAAGGCCGACGTGATCCGCATGTTCGCCCTCAACCCCGACGACCGTCTCTTGCGCGGCGGTGATGCCAGCGACCATCCCGCGCTGCGTCTGCTTGAAGGTGTCGCCCGAGAGGAAACCCCGGGCAACCTCTACGACATCACCTCCGCCCTCGAAGATCAGGGCGACGTCCACGGCCCATGGAACCTACGCCTCCCCATCAGCGACCACCGCTTCCGCGACAAGGAGTTTTTCAACCACTGGCGCACCACCCGTGCGCATTCGTTCTCCGAGTGTGCCGTCGGCACCGTCGCCCACCCCGACACCATCGCCCAAATCCTCGGCCTGCCCGGCGCCTCGGCCCTCGCCGACCTGCCTATTCCCCGACGCGATGACCCTGTCTGGGTTGCGCACAAGGCGTTTCACGCGGCATGGGATCAGCACGAAGACCTCTGGTTCGACATTCCTGAAACCGAACGTTACTTCGGCCCCATCTCCACGCTACCCGCCCTGCTCTTCGCCAACCATTACCTCCAGTGCGAAGCGGCCCGCTACATGGTCGAGTCGATCCGCCGCCATCAGGGCCACACCACCGGGCTGGTCTGGTGGGGAGCCAACGAACCATTTGCGGGCCTCGCCGGTTGCGCGCTAGTGGATTTCTTCGGACGGGTAAAACCCGCCCTCCGCGTGCTCGGTTCGGCCTTTGCCCCCCATCTGCTCTCGCTCGACTACGAGCGGTGCGTGCTCCGCAAGTTTCGCGGCGATCTCGTCTTTACCAACAGCCTGCCGGAGCGTTTCCAAGGACGCTACGAAGTCCGCGTCTTCTGGTTCGAGACCGCCGTGGTCGTCGACACCTATGCCGGCACGATTGACGCACCCGGCTATTCCGTCGTACGCCTCGCCGAACTCGTCCCCGTCACGCTTCGCAACGAGACACCCCTAGCCATTCAACTGACCCTCGTTGGCGACGATCGAGAAACGCCACTCGCAAAACAATACCTGTTCTTCGCCAACTCCCGGTCGGACGCGCTTCAACCGTTGCTCAAACACGCTGCCCGGCCCGTGGAGGGCTTCTTCATTTGACGGCAGGTTCCTCGGATAAAAGAAGCTGCCGATACCATTCGACCCACGGCGTCGATGGGGCGGTGAGCCACTGGCCTAGCACGCTTCCCTCCACATCAGCCAGCACGCAGGTCACGCTGCCTTTGTCGAGCCTGTTCTTCAGCACAAACGGCCTGCCCGCGTCGTCGGTCAGCATGACGTGGGCTCTCAGCGATGTCACCTCGAGTCGCATCCCTCGCGGAAAGGAATCGAACCGGTAGCGCAGGCCGGCAAGCGTCGCCTCAAGGGGCGCCGGCGCGTGATAGTCCGCAATCTCCGCCCCGAGCAACTGTCTGAGATCCTCAGCCCAGTTCACCGGATCGGGACCATGCCACAACAACCATCCGCCGTTCTCCACCCAGACTCGCAACGCCACCATCTCCGGCACGGAGGGAAAACTCCCGGCGATGATAATGGTGCGCAAATCCGGAGAAAGGGGCTGATCCCCCCGCACAATCCCCACGCGCCGCCCCGTCTTTTCCAGAAGATGATGAGCCGCGATCATCCGCCGCGACACCTCATGCGGGCTGTTGCCGGGATTGTGCTGCGTATCACGGTGATAATAGTGGGCCGGCCAATACACGGCGGCATCCGGCGGCGTCTCCGTTGGACGGGCGGCCGCCCGCGTGATTTCACGGGTGAATTCCACGAAATACCGGAGCCCGTCCTTCACGCGTCCGCTCTCATCGACGAGTCCGAGATCGCTCTCAAAATGTCCCTTCATGTAAGGATGCACCCGGGCCGGGATATCCCGAAAACACCACCAGAGGAAACCATTTGCACCCGCCTCCCGGCACGCCGGCAAAATCGCGCGCAGGTAGCCGTCGGCATACGCGGCATGCCGTGTCAGGATCGTTCCAAATTCCTGCAGCAGCACCGGACCGAACGCCCGTGCGCATTTCACATAAAACGGCAGCAGCGAGCGTGTGAGCGGATCCTGCAGACCGCCACTCGGCACCGGATGCCAGCCGGGCACCGGATAACCGTGCATGGTGATGACATCGATTCCCGGCTGATCTCCCAGCCGCCATCCCGTGTCCGCGGTCACCTGCTGATGGTCGCAGCCGGAAAGCATCACCACATCCGGCAACACGTCGCGCACCGCCGCGGTCATCCGCGCGCACCAGGCGCGCACCGCCGCCGGCGACGCCTCGCGCGACTCCGGCAGCGCGTTCAACTCATTGCCCAGGTCGATGCCGGCCAGCTCCGCCGCAAACGGCGCCAACCGCCGCGCAGCTTCGCGCGCATACGCCTCGCCACGCCTCGTGACTTCCGCATCGGCGAACACGTTGCGCGTTCCCTTCCACTCCGGCCAGAACGTCCCGCCGCTCATCCAGCCGACAAAAAGACTCGGTTGCGGATGAATTCCCCGATCAAGGCAAAGCCGTGTCAACCGCTCCAAACGCCCGAACATGACCTCGTCATACTCGCCTGCGCGCGGCTCGAAATCCGGCCAGCGCAAAAAAACGCGCACCGTGTTGAACCCCAGCGACGCCATCAGATCCAAGTCCGCGATAATCTCCGCCTCAGGCCATGCTTGCCACATCTCCACGCCGCACGACGCCGGCCAATAGTTGGCCCCGACCGGCACAAAGCGGACACCATCGGCGGCAACAAACCATCCAGCGGAATCTATCTTCATAAAATAGACACCGTAACGATCACAGATTGGCCTACTCAAGACAAAGGAGCGTTTGTGCCAAAGCCGAAGAAACTGTCGGAAAAGAATGGAGATTGAGAATAACCGAGAATGCACTGAGCCTTCTCTTTCCCCTTGGTCAACTGCGCCGCAACCTCGCCTGGTGCAATTGACTCAACTCATCTCACCTCATCCGACCATGTCCTCTCGCCTGCCAATCACACCTGTTCTCGCCCTGCTTTTGATTTTCACATCCCCGATATTTGCCCAGGACGACGTTCAAAACCCAACTTCCAATAATCGTGAGATCACGGTCGTGCCCACACCCGGCCCTGTGACCATCGACGGATCGGATAAAGATTGGGATCTCTCCGCCGGCATCTGGAGCTACAACGACCCCACCCTCGTCAAGAAATACTCCGTCTGGACCCATGCCATGTGGGACGAGAAAGGCATCTACCTGCTCTGCCGCTACGCGGATCTTTCCCCGATGAAGAACGCCACCCGCGGCAAGGACTTTTCCCAAAGCTGGCGTGCCGACGCCTTCCAAGGCCGCCTCATCTTTGACGACAAGACGCCCGAGGAACATCAGATGCACATCAACATGTTCTACTCCTCCTCGGAGCAGAAACCCTACATCATCGTCCATCACGGTGGATTGAGATCGAAGCCTCCTTACGACGGCACCGGCCCCGAACGCCCCGACCAACTGGAGAAATACGGCGTCACCATGGATGCATTCGGCGGCAAGATTGCATTCCGTCCGTGGGACGATGGACAGGGTTACAACATGGAGGCCTTCTGGCCATGGGGCTACCTGCGTACCAGCGGCAAGCCGCTCAAGGCGGGCGATTCATTCATCTTCGGCATCGAAGACATGTGGGGATCCTCCGATGGCACTTCTCTCATCCACCGCCTCGTGGACAATATGAAGAACGACAAGGTCAACCGAATCTTTTTCTTTCGCGCCCGCGACGGCTGGGGCCGAGCCGTTCTCTCGGACAAGGGCAATCTTGGTATTACCGCCGCGCAGAAGGCGCTCCAGGCCGCCCGGCTCAAGCAATTCATCAATTATGACACCCAAGGGCCCGTCGCCATAACCTACACGTTGCCCGACGATCGTGACGTCACCATCGCCATCGACAACGCCCAAGGTGTCCGCGTGCGCAACCTCATCGGGCAGTACCCTCGTTCCAAGGGTACCAACACCGACTTCTGGGACGGCCTCGACGACAAAGGCAGCCCCCTCCCTCCCGGCGAATACACTGTCCGCATCGTGGATCACGCGCCCATCACCGTGCGTCTCTACAACAGCCTCTACAACGCCGCCACTCCGCCGTGGTCGACCGACAAGGGCGCCCGCTACTGGGGCAGCAACCACGGCCACCCTACTACTGTCGCCACCCGCGGTGACGTGACCATCATCGGCTTCACCGGCACCGAAGGCACTTCAGGCGTCCTGCGCACCAGTCCTGAAGGCATCATCCAATGGTCCGACAGCTCCGAGATACTCGATGCGACCATCGGAGAAAAATACGTCTACACCTTCTCCCGCGAATCCTACACCAACAAGGTTCTTCTTCGCCGCTTCGACATCCAAACCGGCAAGCTTGTGCTCTTCGATGACGCCGACCACAGCCCCGCCTCCCTCATGGACTTGGCCATTGCCGACGTCCCCGACACCAGCACCGTCGCCGTGAGCGCGGGCAAACTCTACGTCTTCGTTCCCGCCAAGGGCCTCTTCATCATCGACGCCTCCACCGGCAAAACCGCGTCCGCGTCCGACATCCCCGGACTCATCGCCGTCAACGACCGTGATGAAAACCTCACCGGTCTCTTCGCCGACGGCACCGTCGCCCGCCTTGACTTCTCCGGCAAACCCAAGGCCAAGGTCTTCACCGCACACGGACTCATCCAGCCCGCCCGTCTCGCCGAGAGCGAGGATGGCGCCCGTTTCGCGATCAGCGACATCGGCACCAATCAGGTCTTCGTCTACGACGCCAAGGGCACGCTGCTAAAGACTCTCGGCCAGGCCTATGCCGCCGTCGATGGCCAGCGACCCCCGGGGAAGTTCATCGACACCAATTTTATCAAACCCCTCGGCCTCGATTTTGACGCCAAGGGCCAGCTCTGGATCGCCGAGTCCGTGCAGTCCTGCCGTCGCATCACGCGCTGGAACCCCGAAGGCCAGCTCCTCGCCCAATACTGGGGCAGCGCCGACTACGGCGCGATGGCCGGCTTCCCCTTCACCCAGGATTCGACGCGCTTCATCGCCTTCGGCGTCGAGTTCAAGCTTGATCCCCACCCCGATATTTATAACCGCCCGACGGCGGAAACCCCGCTCGTCTTCCACCCCGAGCTCAGCAAAACCCGCGGTTTGATATACTCCTACAAGGGCCATGAATACGCCGTCAGCGTGCCCGGCTACAACAAGCAGGACTACGTTATTATCGCCAAGCGCAACGCCGAGGGCGTTTTCAAGACCGTCGTGCGCATCGATTATGCCTCCGGCGGGAAAAAAGCAGCCCCCGGCAGCGTCTGGACCGACCTCAATGATAACGGTATCGAAGACCCCGGCGAGACCGTCGCAGGCTTCCAAGGAAATCACCACTACTGGAGCAACGGTTGGATGCGTCCCGACCTCACCTTCATCACCCCCGACCAGCTCGTCTATCGGCTTAAGGGGCTGTCTCCCACCGGCGTCCCTCTTTACGATTTCAAAAACCCAGAAAAGTTGCCTAATGCTTTCAGGCCGGATTTTCGCTCCAACGGGTCGGGCACCGTGGTCATGGATGATGCCGGCAACGTTTCTGACGGCATCAATTTCGCCACCGTGGATGGCCACACTGGCAGCTACCCCAACCTCTATGGCCGTCACGATGCCCCCGCCGCCCACCGCGGCCTGCTGATCGCGCCTTTCCGCAGCAACGGCATCGTCGAAAAGGTCCCCGGTGTCGGCAGCATCACAGCCATCGGCGGCGATCGCGGCGAGTGGTTCCTCATGTCCACTGACGGGATCTATCTTTCCAGCATTCTCCAGGATTCCAAGGGCGATGTCACTCTCGACGAGACCTTCGTCGGTCAGGAATCCTTTGGTGGCTTTATCTGGCGTGACGAGAAGGGCCGCGTGCTCGCCCAACTCGGAGGAGCCTCTTACCGCCTGGTCGAGATCCTCGGCCTCGACACCACCCGGCAGCAAACCATGAAGCTCCGTCTTACGGATGCGCAGATCGCAGAAGGGGTGAAGCTCTCCCAGACGAAAACTTCTTCCGTCACCACGGAGCCCGAAGCCCTCATAATCTCCCGCGCCATCCTGCCCAAGGACCCCGTTTCTCCTGATGCCGGCACCCAACAGTCCCTCATCGATGGCGTCGAAACGGTGCGTGTGCAGGAGTCTGGCGATGCCACTCGCTGGTTCCGTGTCGCCCTCGGCCAAGACGGCAAAAATCTCGCCGTCGCCTGGCAGGTCAACGACGCCAACCCGTGGAAAAATGGCGAAGGTCGCTTCACCCACGCCTTCATCGGGGGAGATTGCGTCGATCTGCAGCTCGACGTTCCCGGTCGCGGGCTCGTTCGCCTGCTCGCCGCTCCGATCGCAGGAACCAACACTGTCGTCTACTGGCAGAAGACAGCCACGGTGAAGGAGAACCCATCGACCTACATGGTCGCCAACAACACGGCCAACGCGCAGAACTTCGACATCGTGAAGCGCCTCGCTTCCGCAAAGGTTGCCGTCTCGGTCGGTTTGCGCGGCTACAGCGTGCTGCTCACCGTCCCCCTCGCTGACCTCGGCCTCAATCTCGTCAAGACACCCGAGCTAAAAGGCATTGTCGGCGTGATCTTCTCCGATCCATCTGGCACCAACCGTGCCTCCCGCCTCTACTGGCATGACAAATCAACCGGACTCGTCTCCGACGTGCCAAGCGAAGCCCGTCTAGATCCCACCCGCTGGGGTAGGATCACGCTGGGCAAATAATCACCTGCTCCGCGCCCCTTGAAGCCGGGAGACCTGACCGTCTCCCAGCTTTTCTGCTCCCAAAACTAACAGGAACCAAGAGTCACGCAATAACCGGCGCCGCGGTTTCTGTCTCGCTCACTCGATCTGTGGGACCTCATCGACCTCACCGGTATCCGCTGCGGCGTTACCCACCGGAACCAAGGTCTGGCTCCGCAGAGTCTCGCCTGCAATCCAACAGCCTTCCACCAGCGTCGAGATCGGTCGGAGAGGAATGCCGGTTTCACCGCGGTTGATCATATCCACCAAGACGTTTACCGCCACCTCGGCGACCGTCTCGCTGTTTTCGTCAATCCCTGCACAACGCAAGGACGCTTCCCCGTGCTTGGCCGCCAGCGCAAAACCCACATCCCGGGGCACCTTCAACCCCCACGCCTCAATCCACGCCAACAAAGTCTCGTCATGGGTCACGACCACATCGGGTTTGCACTCAAAAAACCACTGCCTGAACGCCTTTCGAGTCCAAGGCTGATGCATGAAAATCGGAACCTGTTTTCTCGGCGGCAGACTTTGGTAGGCCCCGAAAGCCGCCGCCCATGCACGGTCGTTCGACTCGTGGATGCGCGGCCAGCAGGCGAATCCCGGCCGCTGGTAGCCCAATCGCCTGAGCTGGCGCATGAGCAGGGCCAGCGAACGGAAATGGTCATTGTCCACATTGTGGAAAACCGGCCTCGCCAGAGAACGGCCGAACGTGATCGCCGCAAACCGGCTCCAGTCAAGCAACAGGTGTGCGCGCGATCGCGGAGACGGGATAAAAAAAGCCCGTGGATGTTGCGCGCCTCAAGGATCTGGATCGCCCGTTTCTGCGTGAGTCCCGGTTCGGCCAGCCAGAATTCTTCCAGCATGTAGCCAAGTTCGTGCGCCCGCCGTGTCGCGCCGCGAAAATACGCGTTCTTCTCATACTCGCGCCAGCCGTCCTTCGTGGGATAATTCGTGATCCAACCCAGCGTCGCCCGATACCGCTCACGGGTGGCCCGACTTTTCCGATATGTCATCAGCGCCGACAACATGGGATCGGGCTGATAACCAAGTTCCCTCGTGGCTTTAAGCACTCGCTCCCGAGTCTCCGGCGGAATACGGCGGTCGTTTTTCAACGCCCGCGATACGGTGGAGTGATGAAGATTGAGCACACCGGCAATGCTGCGCAGGGTGACCCGGGGGGTTGCCATGGTTTCGGTCTAAAGCGCCGCATCCTCCAAGTAAACACACAGTCGCACCCAGACAGGGAGAATTTCCAGGATGCAGATCATTCCTCCGGAATGATTCCAACACGAATCAAGTGATCCTTGACCGCTTGAAACACCTTCTCATGCCCCTTGGCATCGGGATGCACGAGGTCCGGCAAGTCGGAAGCGATCAGACAATTGCGCAGATCGATCCAACCGGCACCGGTATCTGCCGCCACACGTTCCATGATTGCATTGTAAGCCACCCATTTCTCCGGATCTTTTTGGATTGGAATCATACTGAGCAAATGGGGCGATTTTCCCAAGGTGCGCACGATGGCGATGATGTCTCGTAGATTCTGCGCAAACACTTCCAGTGGCATGGGCTGGGTGGGATGCAGCAGATCATTCACCCCTACGCCGATCATCACATGATCCACCTGTACGCGCCGGGCGCGCAGCTCTGGCTCAATGCGATTGAGCACGTCGGTGCTGTTGTTGCCACCTAAACCTAAGTTAAAGACATGGTCGCCCATACCCCGTGACCACAGGTAGAGCCGCAGGCGGTTGACCCAGCCGCCCATCACCGGATCGCAGCCGCCATGCACGATGCTGTCGCCCCACACGCCGATTTGTATCCAAGGGTTTTCCATAATTGGAGTATTCTTTCGTTATTCGATTACGCAAGGCACGCCGGGCGGCAACGCAGGGGTCACACGCCCCTTGGTCACGGGGATACGAACTGGTGCGCCTCGGCCTGATTTGGTGAGCCGGCACAATGCGACGCCCGTGCGGTCGGCCCATTCTGGCGGCAATTGCCAGGTTCGCTCGGCGCCATCGCGGCTGTAGAAATATATCTTCTTCGCACCGCTCCAAGTGTCGGGCCACATGCGATCATAACCGACGCCAAAGACGACGTCGCCATTCCACGCGCGAAAACCGCACGCGTCCCAACGGGCCTCGGTACCGTCGCTCCATGCCGCGTGGATGCTCCCCTTGCGCACCGTGATCGTGTTCACCCCCGCCAGCAGTCGCACGGAAACCGCACGATCGCCGAAAACGGCCGGTTTGGCCGAGGCGGGAAAATCGATCTCACCCAGAGACTCTCCGTTGACTTCGATCTCGGCGGTGCCGCCCTGCACCGAGTCATAGCGGATGACCACGAAGCCCTCGCCCTCGGCTTCGGACGGAATTTGAACGGTGACCGTGCAGGCTCCTTGCAGGCTTTCGTCGAGCTTGCCGATAACAAAACCGTTGGTGGCGTGGCGATCGGCCTCGGCGACACAGGGTGCGGTGAGCTTGCCCTCGCTGGCGGGGGTCCCAGCCAGCCATTTTTTATCGGCCGAATAGACGTCAAACCTGTCCGGACGGATACGGCCACGATGCTCGTCGAGCCGGGTGATGCCGGCGCCTCCGGGTAGTCGCACGTTGCCCTTGCCAATGTGATAAAGCTCCTGAATCGCGGTCAGGTAAAAGCCCTCGACTACCTGGTCCAATGTGCGCCATTCGGCTGTTTCCGAGAATGTCGCCACAGGGGCGTCATCGCTCATCCCGGTCATCAGGACGCCGCCACCTTCGGCGGCAAGATACTTGGTGTCCTTGGCCATCAACTGCCCGTCCACATCCAGCGAATAGGCGCCCAAATTGCCGTAAACATGCTGCCACTCTGCTCCGCGCCAAGCCATGCAGCCCTGCGCCCATCCAGTCTCGATGCGGCTGTAATCGTTGAGCGACATGCCGCCGTGGTTCCAGTTGTATCGCGTCCACCAGGACGGACTTTCACCGCCGGGCTCGGTGCCCTTGCTCTTGATATAATCAAGGATCGCTTTGCGACCTTCGATCTGGGTCGCCTCGCTGCCGCCGAGCAAACCGTCGGGCAGGCCGGCGGTGAGGTTGCTGCCCGTCGTCGTGAGCACGTCGACGTAGAGCATGAGCGGCGGATATGGAAGGTTCTCAAAAAACGCATCGAGCATCTCCTTCGCCAGACCCGAGTCCCAGAAATTCTTGTAGTTGACGATGGCGAAAATGTCGGCGGCCTCGCCAGGCTTCACGTAGTCCATCGTAGCCTTATGCACAGGAATGGTGCGCGGGATGTAGGCGTTCCCCTTGAAGGGAATCCCGCACCCATAGCCATTGCGGGTAAAAAGGGCATCGGCCGCCTGCAACCGTTCAAAGAATGCCAGCATCTCGGGATGCTCGCGCAGGCCCACATTCACGTCGGTCACATTGGTGTGGAAACTGATCCAGGCGTTGTGCCGATCGCGCATCTCCAGCATAAAATTAGCGATATTGTCCCAGTTGTGTCCGGCACGGTAGGTCGGGCGCAAGATGTAGGGCCAAGTGCCGTCCCAGTTGGGGAACACGTCGTCGAGGCCAATGAAGCCATTGGTGATGACGCAGCTTCGCACCGTGTTATCCAGAAGGTTCTGGACGCCCGCGATAGCCTCGGCCGCACGCGAGATGTTGTTGGAGCCGTCGGGAATGACGATGCGCCAGATGAAAGTACCCCGGACGAAATCGGGCGCGTGATTAACGAAAGATTCGGTCATGGTAAAATCACTTACCGACGCCGGTTTCTGACGGTGCCGGCGGTGGCACCAAGAGAGGATTTTTCCGATCGATCTGCGGAGGCTCCCCGCCGGTCAACACACGGTAAAACACCTGGGCCATCTGTGCATAACCCTGATTACCGGGATGCACGCCATCCCCGCTCAAACCACGCTCGACGAGCGACGCATGCACATCGGCAAAGGCAATCTTATGGCCCAGTGCCGCCTGTTTTTTAACCAAGGCGGCAAGAGCCGTGTTGTAAGAAACAACCCGGGACTCCTTCTCCGCCCACTTCGGGGTTTTGATCGGAGCGATGCTTGCCACGACGATCATCGTCTTTCTATTGGCCGCATAGATCGTCTCGATGATTTTCTCGAGCCGAGCCTCGAGCGCATCCAACTGGTAGTTTTGAATGATGTCGTTGGTGCCGAGCATCAACAGCACGATGTCAGGTTTAAAATTGGCCAGCGTGGTCGTCAGAGGCGGAGCAACCTCTTTTTCGGCCGTTCCCCCGTTCAAGATCATGTCGGTGCGGAAACTGCCGTAGCCCTCGTGCCAGGGAATGGAACCATCGGAGCAGGTGGCCGGGCCATGGCAGACCAGATTCTGTTTACCCACATACGTTATCCGGTAACCACCGGAAAGCAGCCACTCGTAGAGGACTCGACGGTATCCACCCAAACCATCGTTTTTTCCCAATGTGATGGAGTCGCCGATTGGCATCACTTTGATGTTCTCACCCTTTGTCAGGAACGGCGTGTCGCCGGAGGCATTCACGCACGGGACAAGCGCCACAAAAATGACAAGTCGCATCAAAAAACGCAGCTGGCCGGAATGTTTTAACATAAATGAATATGCGATGAATCAGCCCTTCACCATTGATCGGTTCGAAAGGGAGAAGCGGGAAGTCCCTCCTTGTTGTAGAGGTTGCAGGGGGGATTGTCCGCCCACGCATAGCGGACGGCGACGGGTCTGGTCACCGTTGGATTTGTAACGACGATGGTATTGCCGTCGATCTTCGCCTCGGCCCAAACCCATTTTTTATCTCCGCCCGCGATGGCGAAGCCCTGAAGCTCGGTCTTGGAAAAGGGAGGCATCTTCGGATCGCTCCACGGGGAGCTTCCAATGATCAGCCCTCCGCCAACCGAATCCTCCTTGAAGGCGACCCGAACGGACCCCCCCTCGACTTTCATCGAGACATAGACAGGTCCCGAATAGACGAGCTTTTCGCCGTAGGCTACATGGCGGGCAGCCAAAGCCAAACGGGAGCCTACGTCGACCTTGTCGGTGAAGTGGACGTCGCCGGCGGGATCCAGATCAACGGAGACAGCCATGCCGGTATTGGCCACGGAGAGGGTTTTTGATTGCGACTCGCGCAAAAGCGCCCAATTCGCTGCTTCGTCGGCGGTCTTCGCCAACGTGCCGGTGTTGGAAATCTGGCCGATAAGGAACGGGAAGTCCCCCTGCCCCCATCTCGTCCGCCAGTCGGCGATCAGCGTCGGCAAAAGAATACGGTATTCGAGTGAATCGGCAGCGCTCCCCGCATTGCCCTCCCCTTGAAACCAGATCGCACCCTTGATGGCATACGGGATCACTGGAGCAAGTGTGCCATTAAACCAAATCGTCGCGCAACGACCGCCAAAAGATATTTTTCGGGGCGCAGGTAGGGAGGGAACGGGTTGCGGAGGGACAGGCTGCCCCGCCGCCTTCGCCTTGGTCGACGTGGCGGTCCAATCCTTGAGCGCCGCCTGATAGGTTGGATCATCGTGAACCTGCCGCTGCCATTTTCGATAGGCTTCCTGGTTCGCAGCGAACTCGGCGTCACCACCGGGAAAGTTGGCGGCAAATTGCTTGAACGCCTCGACATGATGCCGAATGGACGGGACCGCCTCAAGGGCAGCAAGGCTTGTCCACGCTTGGACGGAAGTTCCCCCGCACGAAGACTCTATCAGCCCGATCGGCCGGTTGAGAGCGGCCCGGAGGTCCTTTCCAAAGAAATACCCGATGGCAGTGAAATTTTGCACCGTTTTAGGCGAGCAAATTTCCCACGAACCGATGAGATCCGCACGAGGCTCGATGGCAAGCGTGGTCAGCACGTGGAAAAGCCGGAGCTGGCCGTCGTTGGCCTTGGGAATCTCCTCCTTGGCATTGTGGGCCGACCTCAATTGCCACTCCATATTCGACTGACCTGTACAGAGCCAAACGTCTCCGACCAAGACATCGGAAATCGTGATCACATTTTTCCCCGCGACGACGAGCACGCCTGGCGGTATCCCTGCCGGAACGGCAGGGAGATTGATCCGCCATTTGCCATCGGCTCCGGCGGTCGCTTCGGCTTTCGCGGCACCGAAGGTCACGACAACCTTTTCGCCCGGATCGGCCCAACCCCAGACAGGAAGCTTGGCTTCCTGCTGAAGGACCATGTGGTCGCCGAAGATCGCTGGAAGCTTCACTTCGGCGTGGAGACCGGTAAGATTGGCAAGACCGAACATGCCTGCACAGAGCAGCAGAAAGGGTTTTTTCATGATAAGTGAACGGCCCCGGGCAGCATCTACCAGGCGGCGGGATGAGGCATCACATCTCATTTGTCGGTTCTGAAGGGAGCGGCGGGCAAGCCCTCCTTGTTATAAAGATTACAGGGGGGATTATCCGCCCAAGCGTAACGAACGGCAACGGGGTTGGCCACGCGGGGACTGGAGACAACGACGGTGTTGCCATCGATTTTTGCATCGGCCCAGACCCAGACCTTGTCCTCGCCCGCGATGGCGAAGCCCTGAAGCTCGGTCTTGGAGACGGGAACTGCCTTCGGATCAATCCACGGGGCACTCCCGATGATGAGGCCACCTCCGATCGAATCGGCCTTGAAGGAGATCCGAATCCCCCCCCCTCGGTCCTCATCGAGTCGTAGATCGGCCCAGTGTAGACAAGGTTCTCGCCATAGGCGACGTGGCGGGCCGCTAGGGCGAGTCGTGCGCCGACGTCGAATTTGTCCGGCGGGTGAATTCCGACGGCTCCGATGTCGATGGCGACTGCCATGCCGGTATTCGGCAATGCGAGGGCCTTGAGCTGCGCCTCCCGGAGGATGGCCCACGAGGAAGTATCTCCGGCGGTCTTGGGCGGTTGATTGCAATTGGGGAGCTGGACGAAAAGAAACGGGAAATCTCCCTGCCTCCACTGGGCGCGCCAGTCCCGAATCAAGGCAGGAAGCAGGATGCCATATTCCTGCGCTTTCGAGATGTTGTTTTCCCCCTGATACCAAACGACGCCTTTAATGGCGTAGGGAATCACCGGGCTGATCATGCCGTTGAAGAGCGCGGCGGGCGGCACGGCGAAGCTGTTGAGATTGCGTGGACGCGGCTCGGGATTCACGGGCTTGGGCGGCTCCGACTGACCGGCTTTCCGGGCAACTTCTGCGGCCAGGGCCCATTCTTTAATCGGTTCGCGCAGGACGGCCTTCCACTTTTGGTACGCCGCGACATAATCGGCCCAGCGTGTCGAATAATAGAGTTTCTGATCCTCGGTTGGTCGGGCCAATTTTTGAACGTAGCCGGCCAAAGCGGGTTCTTTTTCCAATCCGGCCAAACTCGTCCAGGCATCCGCACCGGTGGCGCCGACATAACTGCCGATCATGCCCACGGGCCGCCGGGTGGCATCGTGGACGGCCTTGGCGAAGAAATAGCCGACTGCGGAGAATCCCCCCTCATCCTGATCGGTGAAGTCACCGATTTTCGCGACAGTTGCCGGAGTGCAGACCTGCCATTGCCCTTGGAGCGGCGAGTCGAAGGGGGCTTCCGCGAACGAATCCGTCGGTTTAGCCAGGCCCGATTTCGTGACAGAAAAAAGCCGGATCTGCGGTTCGTTCGCCTGTTTGGCCGCTTCCGCCCCCTTGTAGGAATGCCGGAGACCAAAGACCATGTTGGATTGCCCCGAGCAAAGCCAGACGTCCCCGATCAGGACATCTTCCAATTTGAGCGTATTCTTTCCGGCAATGGTCACGGTGACCGGTGCCCCCGCCGTGGGCAGCGGAGGGAGATCGGCGCGCCACCGTCCATCCGTACCCGCCGTCACCTCGGCCGATCGATCACCGATAATGACTTTCACTTTTTCGCCCGGATCGGCCCAGCCCCAGACGGGAAGCTTGGCTTCCTGCTGGAGAACCATGTGGTCGCCAAAGATTGAGGGAAGCTTTACGTCAGCACGGAGATCGGCCTTGATGAAGAGACTGAGAATGCTGACTGCAAGGAGAGGAATTGCTTTCTTCATGACTTTTTGGCCGAAACTCAATCAGGCCTACTGGGCACCAAGATGTAGGGGATCTGCGGAAGCAGCTTCGGGGTAAGCAACCGGTCCGCGATCAAGAACATGACGCCCTTCCCTCGCCCGTCGGGCGTTAGCGGGTAGAGTGTGGCTTGTTTCACCGAGGCCCAATCTTCCGGAAGCTTCCATGTGCGCCCGGTGCCATCCCAACTATAGAAGTAGATTTTTTTCTGGCCACTCCATGTATCCGGCCACATCCGGTCGTAATCCTCGGCAAAAGTGACATCGCCGTTCTTAACCGTGAACCCCTTGTAAATCCCCGGCGTGGCCCACAGTGCCTCTGTCCCGTCGCTCCACTTCGCATAGAGAGAGCCCGTGTCGAGCGTGATGACATTGTCTCCCTTCTTGAGGGCGATCTCGCCCGCATCGTAGGTCTGCCCCATATTGCTCGATGACTTGGAAACAAGTTCGTTGAGCGCGATCTGGAGTTGGCCGTTGGCGTAGATGTTCATAGCGCCGGTCGCACCACCTCCGACAACCCGAACCTTATATTTCCCGGTCTGTGCCGCGGTAAAATGGGCCTCAAAGGATGTGCCGGCGTAAGGAGTCTCCATCATGAGACTACCTTGTTTTTTCCCCTGCTTTCTCAACCATCCGGGGACATTGGGAGAAAGGAAGTCAAGGCACTCGAGCCTGCTCTCCTTTCCATCGGCATCGGCGAGGACGAGTCGGGTGAGGTGAAATCTTCCATTCGGGTTGAAGAGGGCGGTGCGGACGGCCCCTTTGCCAATGAAATAAAGCTCCTGAATGCTGACGAGGTAGAAATCATTTACCAAGTCGACCCAATCGCCGCGAAACTGATCGCCTGTGCCAGGAATATCGAACTCGTCTTTCGTCCCCGGACGAGCGCAAATATGCCACTTCTCCAGGCTGGCCATCTTCTTCGCGTCGGACTTTCCGGCGAGAAGGTTCGCGTAATGTCCCCGAATTGTAGCCAAGCCGTCGGGGGTCGAGGCGATAGGGGAAACATCGAAGGCGCCAGTGTTTCCGACCACATGCTGCCAGGGAAACTGACCCGATCCACCCGAAATGACCGAGTAGTCGTTAGTCGAGACACCACTGCCATGGAGCCAGACGTATGTGGCATATTGGCCAACCTGCGGACGGTTCCCTTCGGTGGCGAGATCGGTTCCCTTGCTTCGGAGATAGGCGCCAATCGCATTCATCCCCTCAACCTGGGTCTCCTTGCTCCCGCCGAGCGGACCATCGGGAACGCCAACATTGAGGTTGCCGCCCGTCGTATTGAAGACGTCGAGGTAGAGAATCGGCGGGGCGCAGGGAAGGTGGCCGTAGAACATGTCGATCATCTCCTTGGCAAGCCCGCTGTCCCAAAAGTTCTTGTAGTTGACGATGGAGAATATCTCAACGGGGTCCGTCTTGCCGGACGGGATCTCCTGCGGCACGTAGGGAACGCCGTCCCTCTTATTCGTCTGAGGATTCCAGTCGCGCCGGTAGATCGACTTGGTTGCAACGAGTTTTTTGAAGAATGCCTGCGTCTCGGGGTAATCTTTCAGGCCGATGTTGACGTCGGTGAGGTTGACGTGAAAGGAGACTTTCGTGTTGTACTTCTCATTGGCATTTTTCATGAACGCGGTGAGTTTGTCCCAGTCGCCCGCGCGGAAGGTGACGCGGCCCCAATAGGGCCAAAGCCCGTCCCAATTCCACGCGCCCAAGTGATCGTGCCCGATGAGGCCGTTGATGAGCGGGACTTGCCCGGTCCCGTCGAGCAGATGGGAGGCGATCCCGATCCCCTCTTCCACCGAGGGGAGGAGGTTGGGGGTATCGGGGGTCGCCAGACGATAGACGAAGGCTCCGCCCTTTGTCCATCTGGGTGCTTTGTTTCCCGTCATCTTCGTTGGGACAGCGAGCTCCTGGACCGTTTTATCCACCAGAATCTGAGAGGAACGGATCGTCTCCGCCGCTTTGCAGACAAGGGGAATAAAAATGCCAGACACAATGAGTCCCAGCACAGAAATAGAGAGATGGGAGTGCTTCATGAAAAAGGGGATGTCAGAAGAATGACTCAACACGACCATCATCTGGACATGTCATAGATCTGATAGAATACATCTTCATAACACCCACAATCTTTCCTTTGCGCGCATTGGTGCGCAAAGGAACACTGGCGATTTCTTTGGTTGCTGCCGTGGCGGAGGGAAGGCCCGGTTTGGCGGGTCTGACCGCAGCCAAGGCTTGGAGAGGTTGTCTGTTGGACGAAGCGTTGCGGCGACTGATAGCCCAGCGAACGGTGAAGCCGGGTGGCGCTTTCAGTTGATTGCCTGCGCCTCATCCGTCCGCCATGCCCGTCCAGTCAGCGCCCGATAGGCATCGCGGGCAGCCAGATGGGTGCAGGCCTCGTAGTAGATGCAGGTCTTTGCGACCACCGGGATCACAGAGGGATCGCCGATGCGCCCCAATGCCCGCGCAGCGGCTGCCAGGACGGGATAAGGTTCGGTACAGGATGCCAGGATCGCGCTCAGCTCTGGGACGGCGCGCGGATCGCGCAGCAGGCCCAGAGACTCTATGATCTGCATCCGCACCCGCCAGCGTTTCCCTATGCGCTCGGATGCGGGCGCTTCACCCGTCGGCACGCGCGGGTCCGCGATGAAGACCAAAACTTCAACATCCACCTCAGCCGGTTCCGGGTAAATCTCCGCCGGGTTTTCCCGTGACAGCGCCGTCAGCAAAGCAGGCACTGCGACCGCCTCGCCCCGCCGGGCCAATCCCCATGCCGCCGCACTGCGCACGCTCCATACCTCTGCGGTCAATCCCGCCAATAATCCGGATAATGCGTCTTTGGATGGATCGTCAGCCAGTGCCAGCATGGTGGCAGCCGATGCGAGATCGTCCTGTTTTGCTGACACGGAAGCCAATCGGTATTCGCCCGACGCAACCTGGATTGCCTCCGCGCCCGTATCCACGGTGAGCGACGCCAACGCGCCGGTCAGGACCAACGTTACCTGCCGATTCGCAGCTCCGTGCAGACGTGCGCGCAGCATCCCGGCTCTCGTCAAGCGAAGCAACGCGCCGTCCAGATACACGGTGACCGAAGCACCGTCCGCGAATCCTGACACGGTGATACGATCCGCGTTGCACACGAGAGTACAGGGGGTTTCTGCATTCATCAGCAGACGCCCGGAATGTTGCACGAAGGTCGCATCCGCCGCCGCCCATCGGGTGGGGGCAGTCAGACGCGCATGCCGCGCATCGCTCCGCCATTTTTTACACGCGCGATGTCCGCCCTCATGGTTGTCGAAGAGCAACAACGCGTCATCGGAAAAACGCATCCAGCCCGGCGAGAGTATCGTCGGTAGCGCGGCCAACTCCGTGGGTTCTTGCGCTAGCTGCAAGGTCGGCATTCCCCAAAACGTGCCCGGCCCATCATATTCGGTGCGCACCACCAACAGGTGTTCTCCCGGTGCCAAGTCTGCCGGAAGAACCGCCTGCCATCCGGTCAATCCATTACCTTCCAATGCCAATGCGCATCCATCGAGCCATGCGCGATAGGCGCTTGTCGTTCGATGGAGTTTGATGTGGGTCGGGCGTGCCTCGACTTCGCTGTGGAAGAGCGCGGCATACCAACCCACCGTCGCCATCGGATCCCCTCCGTAGGCGACCCATGGATCGCTCACCGGGATCCGTGGCTTCTCCCTCCACCAGTCGGTGGGCCGCCGCCACCATCCCGCGTCAACGCCGACCTTTCCCCTGTCTGCGCAAAACCACCACGCCTCGTTCAATAGGTCGAGATCACGCCGCGTATTCTCCACGTCCACCACCGTGGCCAACTGATGCGTCGCTGCAGGAGCATAGCGGAAATCGACTCGGGCGCTGGCTACTTCCAGCGTGGTTGGAAATCCCGGCACGCCAACCAGCAAAATTTCCGGTTTACCCACCGGTCGGAAAGTAGCTCGCACCCCCTCGGGCGTCTCCAGACGGACACCGCCTGCGATGCAGACCGTTTGCGGACGCAGGTAAAAACGGGTGCTGACCGCATGCGCCTGCGCGAACTCCGCCCGGTCGGTGATGAGGATGCGGAAGTCATCGATCAGAATGGTGGTTCGAATCACGCGGCGCACATCTTTCCACCCGTCAACATAGAAGGCCGTGGCGTCCGCCGAGACCGCGCGAAGTCCCGGCAGATCGACCAGACACAGCCCCTCCCCGGTCACCGAGGTGGCGCTGATATAGTCTGCCCGATCATCAACGAGAAGACAGGAATGCGCACCCAGCGCACCCTCGCTCCAATCCGACTCCAGCGGCGTCCCGAAATAGTGCACCACCTGTTGGCAACCCGGAAAACGAAGTGCGCTGCCGGGCGCCGTATGTCCGTCCATGGTCAAAGGCGACCCGAAGGCTTCCATCAGCACGGTATTCGGATTGACATGGCATCGACTGGTCGAGAGGCCGGTATTCCCGCAGCGATCCCACGCCTGCACGACGGAAAGCGCGGTCGCATCGGCGATCAGTCCCCCGGCGACCTCGGGCACCATCCAATTCATGAAGGGCGACTGCTCTGCCGGAGCCGGGTCATCCGGCCACCAGAGCAGCGCCCAGACTTTGTCATCATACCCCCACATGGTGTTCAGTTCCACACTCCATGTGCCCAACCGACGCGGCAGATCCAGCCATTGCGATTCCCCGGTTTCTGCGGCCAGGACTACGGGAAGCATGAAATTTAGCGCCGGTGTGTAGCCGTGATGATCCCAAGGCAGGCACAGACCTCCCGGGGTATACTCCCGCGCACACATGCGCAGGATGTCCTCCACCGACGCGCCGGTCTTCGATGCCGGACGCTTCATCCAAGGCGTTCCGGTGATCTCCTCCAGCAACTTGGCGCTGAAGACCATGCCGGGCCCGAAAATTTGGAGCATGTAAGAGCTGCCCTCGCCGCTGTAGCCGCCCTCCGGAATCGCATCCATGAGGATATGCAGGCGTTCCAGACCATAATCTAGCAACGCCTCCGCCAGAGGGTCGGAGCCGTGGCGACCAAAGACCCAGCCAAGCGCCGTTGCCGATAGCGCCAATGACAGAACCTGGTTGTTATCGTCACGCCGAGACTTGGTCTGCAAGGCTGGGAGGATGTGCTTGACCCCGTAATCGAGCAGCGCTTCGCGTATCTGGCGATGCTCCTGCGCGGTAAATGGTGCCCGCTCGGCAACCCAATCGTATAGGATGCCCCACCGTCCAACAGGCGCCGCTGCCGCCCAATGGTGGTATTGGACAAGGGCGATGCAGTCTTGCGCGGGCAATTGAGTCACGAAACGCAGCACCGCTCGCCGCGCCTCTTCCAAAAACGCCGGATCTTCGGTCACCAGCGCGCAGAAGGGCTGGTACCAGGCGTAGCGTTCCGGCGCATGGCGCGCGGCATGTTGCATCCACTGCCAGTAGTGGCGCAACGGCCCGGTCGCCGTGGCCAGCTTCTGCCGCAAGCGCGGGAGGGATTCGATCAGCGTTACATCAAACATCGCGCGTTTGTTTAATCTATTGGCGGGCATTTTGTGTGTTGGGGCTTGCCTCGAACAAGTGGACACTAATTTAGGCGGCTTTGATGTCGTTTAGTTGTTGTTGGTTTTCAACACTGATATTAACCAAAAACCGCCAAATCCACACGCATTTCCACACTCTCTTAATGACCGGCATACTTTCGGATGGCGTCCAGGAAATGCCGGTGGTTGTCCCACGAAATATCTGGAGAAACGGAGGCAAAAGAAGAAAGTTTACCCGCCCGATCGCTTATTTGGGTTTTACTGACTTTGACGACGGTTACTTCGCGGCAGCACCGCTGGTGTCGGCGTTCGCCGTGGGACTTGATTTGTAATAGATCGCGCCGTGGCCGTCCCGATGGTCCGCCCAGATGACATGCAGGGCCGGCCCCGAAACGGCAATGAACGCGTAGGGAACCCGACCAGGGCCGAAAGCACCGGGAAGCAGAGTCACGACCGGGTCCCAGGTTGCTCCGCCATCGCCGGAGTGCAGGTAAAAGAGGCCGGCTCCCGGCCAGACAATATGAACATTTTTCCCATCCCGCGCTATCGCAGGATACCCCCCTTTGACGCCGGGCATTAAGCACTCGGCCGCCTCCCAGGTAAGTCCAAAGTCACCGGAATGTTTGTGATAGAGTTCGAAGTCCTTGCCGTTGCGGCGATCTCCCCAGACCAGATCGACATTCGAATCGTCAGCATAAAGCATTGGCATATATGTAAACCCAGTGGTCGTGGTGAGCTGGGTTTCCGGGCCCCAGGTCACGCCCTTGTCCGGCGAACGCCGATAAAAGGTCTGCATGATACCGGTGCGGTTATCATTCCAAGCGATGTGGACGTAGTCGCCGCTGGCCGAGATCGAGGGATCTTCCGAGCGTCCCGGCGCGTTGGAGATCTGCTGGATGGCATCCCAAGTCTTGCCGCAGTCGGTGGATTTCCGGAAATAGATCTCGGAGTTGTCTTTGCTGGGGAGGTCCTCCAGCGCCATATACAAGTTGGGACCGACTGCGGCGCAGGAAGGCCACCACTCGGTATTCTTGTGAAATACATCACCCTCCCAAGTTTCTCCACCATCCAAAGAGCGTTTGGAGTAGGAGGCGGCATGTCCGTTTCTGTAGTCGCGAAAGGTGACCAGCACGGTTGAACCGGAGACGGCCACTGCGGGGAAGTCGGCACGACCGGCATAGTCGCAGAGGCGGGTATCGGTGCTCCAGGTGGCGCCTCCATCCGTCGAATGCTTGTAAAAAATGGCGCTGCCCTTGTCCTTGTTGTCGTACCAGACCACATGCAATGTTCTGCCGCTGACGGCCAGGCACGGGCCTGAGTTTTCGTTCGTTTTGGCGTCAGTTTCGGTGGTAGACAACTTGATGTCCGGCCCCCACTGGGCAGGGATGGCTGCCGGTTTGTTTGCTTCTTGGATCGCGGGTTCGGGTTTCGTGGTCGGCTGGATCGGGGCGGCGGGGCCGAACATCGCCCAAGGATTGGCATACAGTTGCGCCGCTTCCTGGGCGGTCAGCACCCGGTGGTTCCAAACCCACCAGGATGAGAAATTGGCATTGGGCATCATGCCGCCCTTGCCGGTCGTGTTGTAGGCGATCTGGCCTTCTTGGTTGGCCCAGGATTGGGCTAGGTTCACGTGCGTATCGCGGGCCACTTCCTTCCCGTTGATATACATCACCCCCAAGCCATCCTGAACCGTGCAGAGCACCAGTATCCACTCGTTGAGTTGGTATTTGACGGCCGGAACAATGGGATCCCGGTCTGCTTTGCGCCACGTGGTTCCCACCACTCCCTCTTTCCGAGGGACATTCTGGTAGATCGTGATCACCGCCGGACCGGTTCCGTCCATGATGCGAGCGGGGAATGTCTTGTTGTCCAGCATCTGAACTAGCACTGCGTAAGAATAACCGTTTTTCACGTTCTCGATGAACTGATGTCCATCCTTTAGCCGACTACAGATCGACTGGGCGGTGGCGTTGTTGTTGCTGATCGCCGACCCGCCCCAAGGGTAGTCGGCCGTCACCGGCGGGGTGATCCATGCCGGAGGCAGGGCCCCCTTCGGCGTGAACTCCAGGGCCTTGGCGGTGTAAATCTCTTTGGTGGCGGCATCGTAATACGCGTTGCCGGCACCCTCGTTGAGCGGCACTGCGGAAACCAATCCTTTAGCCAAAGGATGATTCCAGTTGATCTGGCTGCCAACCGGCGGCTTTTGGATCATAGGCATCATCGCCGTGGCAGGTTGACCTGAGGCACCGACCTGGGCCAAGGCATCAATCGGCAGCCATAGACAGAGGAAGGTTGCAGCTACCCTTGATAGGATGGTTCTCTTCATTGTATTGAGCCTCTCATACAGCCCATTGCATAGGTTGTCTAGTGCGGCGCTGCACGAGCCGGATTCAAAGGAGCTGTGGGATTGGATTACAAAGTGCTCAGACTAACTTTTGGGGCAGCTCGAGATGTATCCTGTCAACGTCCGGCAGCGGAGGGAACGGGGTGCGTGAACCGATAAAATGATGAAAAGAGCTCGTAAAATTATGGGCCGAAAAGAAAATGCCGAAAATCGGCCTGCGCGAATCGTGAACAAGAAAACCACATTGGAAATTTTAATCAAGATGAAGATTCATGGATTTCACGGAAATCTGAAAATCAAGTATCGCACACTGGTTCGATGCGCCTTGTTGCCTGTTCTTCTGGCTGGCACTGCTGCGTTCACAGAACCCGGCCCGCTGCATGCGCCACCGGTGGCTCCCGGTGAACTTGCGCGAACCGGCATGACCAATGTTGGAGAGGTCCTCGAACTCAAGCCGTTTGGAGCCTCCTACAAGGCTGCCATCGATCCGGTTGCGGGGTTTGCCTATTTCGGCGCCGCAGGCCCGATCGATCCCAGCATCCTCGCCAAGATCGATCTGCACGGCCGCATCCCCAAGCTTGTCAAGGACGGGGCGCCGAACCCGATTTCCAAGGGGATGGTCGCCATGCTCGGCGTCGAGGTCGATACGTCTGATCCTGACCCGTTGAAGCATTTCATCTATTGCGGCATGGCGAGTGGCCAGATATTGAAATTCGCCCCGGGCGGCGCCCATGAAACACCCAGGCTGATTTCAACTTTGCAGAGCAAGTCAGCCGCAGGCACGATCATGTGCAGCGCCATCGATCTCAGCAGCCCCGATCCGAATCAACATTACGTTTACTTTGGAATCAACGTGCGCGGGACGGCACGGAAGATCCTGCGCGTGCGGCTTTCAGATTTCACGGATCAGGGCGCCGAAACGATCAACATCCGATCCATTCGCTACTGCGCCATCGACCCCGTGCATCATTACGCTTATTTCACCAGTTTCGACAATTCAACGAAGGTCAAGGAGGCCCCGCAGATTTCCAAGGTCAACCTTGGCACGTTTCATGACGGTGGCGGCAGCGTGGCCACCTATACTTTGGACAGCACCGAACCCTCGGACGGCGTTGCCCGCGCCGGTTCCGACTATCCAAGCTTCGATCAGGGGTTCGTGATCGATCCTGTCCATGCCTGCGGGTATATCGGCACCTACAACTGCGACCAGGCCAAGGACCACCCCAAGGCGGACACGTGGCCGTATAATCAGGCTATGGTGGCGCGGATGCAGCTGGGAACCGGCGACAACTTCCCTGCACACCCGGTTTCTGTTTTGAACTTGCGGGTTGGAGAACGCGATCTCGCCGCCGCAGTGATCGATTTAACCCATGGGAATGTCTACTTTGGCACCGACAATTGTTATCCGGGACACGTTTATATGATTCACGTCGGCGACGGGACCTCACCGATGGAGGAAGTGGGACGCCTCGACCTCCAGCCGGGCTCGCTCAAGCAGTACCCTCGCGACGGCGATACTGTCCCCGGAAATCCGTTTGAGCTTTATGGCGAGTCCTACCTGCGCACAGCCGTGATCGACGAAAAGCACGACGCCATTTACTTCGGCACCGATTCCGAACCGGGACAAGTGATCAAGGTCGGCATCAACGGCAAATGACCGCCCAGGTGTTGTTGGCGCTGGATGAACCGGATTTAAATAGGCTTCGAGATGAGATCACCCAGTGCTCGGACTAACACTCCACCCCGGCCTGCATTTGGCGTCTCCCTCGCTGCATTAACAAAACCCGCCAAATCCACACGCATTTCCACGCTCTCTTAATGGCCGGAATACTTTCGGATGGCGTCCAGGAAATGCCGATAGTTGTCCCACGAAATATCCGAAGAAACGGAGTGATCGATGGTCGGCATGAACCCACCTTCCTGAATGACCGGGCGCAGCCGTTCAAATTCGGCATCGATGGCCGATTTCCCCTTTGCAACGATGCGTTTGTCAAAGCCGCCGATCAGACGCAAGTTCCTTCCGAAAGCCTTTCTCAAGGCCACCGGGTCCATGCCGGCGGCGACCTCGCAGGGCGAAACCCCGTTGATCCCGACGGACATATAATCCGGGAGGAGCAATCGCAGATCGCCGTCGCTATCATACCACGTGAGATCAATCCCCTTGGCATGAGCCAAATCCAAGGCGGCACGATAACGCGGGAGAATCAGTTTCTTGATCATGGCCGGGGCCATCAACGGCCCGTTCTTGCCGGCAATATCCTCCCCATATCCGATCACATCCACCTGAACCCTGGCGGTGACCCGGCGCAGACCCTCCATCACCAGCGTAAAGATCCGCTCAAACAATTCATCAACCAACGCCGGTTCATCATGCAACAGATAGCTGGCCACCTCGACCCCCGCCAAGGACCGCAACACCCAGTAATAACCCCCGCCATTGCTCATGACCAGCGCGTCGGGATGATCCACGGTTTTCTGCCTTACAGACTTTTCAAATTCTTCACCGAATCGCGCATCCATATCGCCGACATCCATGTGCTCATCCATGACCCGCCGAAGGTCCTCACCATCTTTGACGGGAAAATCAATCCACTCCGGCATGGATGTGTGATCCTTGAAATTGCGCACCGTCCGACCGTCCCCATCTATGCTGACCTCGAACGTCTCGTTGTTTTCCAGAATGCGCCGCTCGAATTTCGGAAAATAAGGGAAGACTCCGACGATATTAACCACCCTGAGGTGGGGAATTCCGAGATAGGCGTGCACATCGGTGACCTCGGCAGGCAAGCCCTCCTTCCTCCATCGGGCCACCGTATCAGGCCACGGCCCCGCCAAGCCGATCGGATGCTGGTCCACCGATTCATAATTCATCAGCCTCAGAAAGCGCTCGCGATCGGTCATGGAAACTCCGTTGAATCACCAAGATTAACGTTCTTGGCTGAATTAATGATCGGTTCGTGGGACGGCTGATCTTCGGCTTCCAGAGCACCTCTGGATCGGCCAATAAGCAGGTTTAGTGAGAGCCTGCCCCGGAATCTGTCGAACAGGTGCTGAACCCATACTCCCAAAGGCTCAATCATAACGAAGAAAAAATGGTCTACTTTTGATCGAACACCCATGTCCCCCACAGTCGCGGAGTCAGCTCGGCTTCGGTGGGAACGTCGGAGACCATGGCGGTGGCCTTGTTCGCCCAGTAGATGCGCTGGGTCGTCTGCCTGCCGTCGCCGCGCAGGATGCCGATGTCGCCCTTGATCCGCATGCCCTGGTAAGGCCGGAGGCCGAGGACGGAGAGCGGCACGGCGATCTCGTAGTTGCCGGCTTTGTCGGCGGCGAACTCCACCTGCGCGCTCACGTCGTCGACACGATCCAAGGTGATGCCATGCCACGGGGCGTTGAACGGCACCTTGTCCTTCGCGGCGGTGCCGGAGACGACGGCGCGGTAAAGCAAGGCGCGGGTTTTGCCGCCGACTTGGGAGATGAGGAGGCGCTCGTCGCCCGCCACGGCCGCGGGACGGTTGGGCCCGGCCGCAGGATCGGCCCCGATCATCAGGTCGAGGGCGCCTCCCGACTTGAAGAGCCCGTTCGGGATGTCACCCGCGTTTTGGGCGAGCTTGGGATCGGCGGTCTTCCAAGCGGCATAGAGCTTCCCGTTGGCGATGGCCACGGCGCCGTTCACATCGTAGGGTCTGCTGGTGGAGTTGAAGTAGGCGTTGGTGCCCCGGTGGTCGATCGCGGCCCACTCGGCGTTCGCCCAGTCGTCGAGATTCCCATCGACCACCGGAGCGGTTTTGAGGATGGGAACTTCAAGGATACCCGAGCCCTGCGCCGCCTGCCGCACCGCCTCGCCGGCGATGACATACTCCTGCCCCTTGCCAAGGTCGGCGGCCGTTATCTGGAGCGGGAAAGGAGCGATCGGCCGGAGCGTGCCAAGGTTGTCCACGCGAACCAGCGACATGGTCGCACCGGTGTTCAGATAGACCTGTCCCTCCGATGTCTGCGCGACCGAGGGGAAGAAATTTTCGCCGCCCAGCGAAAGACCGTTGACGCTCATGTTCCGCACCGCCGCCGGCATCTCCCAATACGGCGCCCGTCGGAAATCGTCGAAGAGGTGGGCTACGAAAAGGCCGTCCTGCGTGAAGGCGTAGACGTCCCCCTGATTGCTGTTGAGGAAGAAGAGAGGCCCGACCTCGGAGCCCTTCGGAGTGACGAGGCCGCCGAGGAGCCGGGTCGTGCCTACGAGCATGCCGGGTTCGGTGGGGATCGCGCAGCTGTGAGACGGGTGCAGACCGGGCCAGAGCGAGGGATAACTCCATGCGGGGACGCCGTCCTTCGTCCCGCCGAGACCAAGATTCGAAAACGGGACCGGGGCGGTCGTCATCACGAGCCAGCCATCGGTTCCGGCCAAAAGCTGATCGCCACCGTCACCACCCGGTGATTGCGCGGGGGCAAGCATTTCGCCGCCGGCGATGTCGTAAACGGGGACATCCTTGTCGGTAAAGCGGACCGGCTTAAAGCGTGTCGCATGCTGGTGGTCGGCATCGGGCCCGAGGTGGGCGACAAGGAACGAGCCATCGTCGCCCACGGTGATGCCGCCGGAACTGCCGGCGATGATTTTCACCTCGTCGGGCTGGACCTGGCCGTCGCCGTTGAGATCGCTCCAGAGGAAGAAGCCCGCGTTCTTTTTGGGATCGCTTGATGACAGGTCCAGCCCCTGCGGCCAGAGGGACTTGAACGCGTCTGTCTTCAGGATGGGCCAGTCATTGGCGCGGCCGGCACCCGCCACGGGGACAACCGCGCCGCGGTCGCCCTTGTCGAGAAAGATGAAGATGTTGGGGTGGCCGTTGGTCCCGTTGCTGTTGAACGCGTCGCTGAGATAGCGTTTGCCATTGAAGTAAACGGGCGTCTCGGGAGGGCCTGCGCGAAAGGCCAGTTGGAGGTTGCCATCGTCGGGTCGGTAATAAACCCGCGAGAGTTGGTAGCTCCCCTTCCGCCAATCGAGTTGGAACTCCATCCCGTCATACAGGAAAGTCCCTTTCTCTTTCGGGTCGAGAATGCCGCCGCCGCCGTAATAGGGAGGGCCATACCAGGCGTTCCGCAACGTGCCGTCGGGATTCCAGACGCTCAAACGTTTCGGGTGGTGATCGTCCTCGGCCACCCAGAGGCGTCCCTGGGAATCGACATCGATCCCCTTGGGGTGATTCATGTGGAGCGGATCGTAAGGCCCCGCCTTCGTGGCTCCTGCGTTGCCATACACAAGCAATGGTTTTCCCTCGGGGGAGAACGTCTTTACCTGATTACTGTTCCCTTGGTCGGAGATGTAGATCTTCCCGGCGGAATCGACCGTGATGCCCCGCGGATCATCCAAACCGACAACCAGCTTCTCAGGGTCCGGGAGTTTTTGAGTCGAGGCGCCCGCCGCATAACGGAGAAGGGTTTTCCCGGAGAGCAGGAGCAGTCTTCCCTCGCCATCAAAGGCCAAGGCGCGGGGATCCGGCACGGCGGCCTCGCCAAGAATGTCGCCCGCCTTCGCATTGACAAAGACGATCTTGTCGAGCGCCGGCTGGCTGAAAATCAGGAGCCCGTTGCGAACCGCGAGACCACCGATGTAAGCGTCCGCCGACAGGCGCTTCGCACCCGGCGAGGGTTTCGGAAGCGGGTCGATCAGGAGTTTTTCCCTGAGAACCGGCTTGTCGCCGCCCGGGACGAGCGTGGTGAGCTTGGTGAGGCGAATTTCAACTTTCCCGTTGACCCCATAGCTCTTGTTGCCCTCGAAGGCCGAGCCGGCATAGGCGGTCGCGTCCCATTCCGCATCGGGGCCGGAATCGCCCGCCAGGAATTGGGCGCCGGTCCAGGCGCCACCGATCCAGCCGCGTCCGCCGACCTTTTTCCCGTCGAGATCAAGCCACGAGAACGCCGAGCCGCCCTCGGACACGGCGGCGCCGATGCCAATGAGAGGCTGGCCGCCGGGAGCCTTCTTTCCGGGAATGAAGACGACGCAGGAGGCCGGAGTGTGGCTGGTCATCCAGCCGGAGGAAAGATCGACGCTGGGCCACGGGGGATCGCCGGGGTAATAAACGGAGAACTCGTAATGAAGATCGAGCGGCTTGTGCCAAAGACCCCGGACCGTGTAGGAGCCCGGAGCGACAAAACTGGGCGGGATGAAGTAGATCCCGTGGTTCGCGGCGGCACGGTCGCGGGCCAGATCATCGGTGCCGTCCCACCAGACGGTATTTTCACCCTTGGGAAACGGAGCCTGGGAGACGAGATTGCGGACCCGTTTCCCCGAGGCGTCCTCGATCACCAACGTGACGCAACCGTCCTCCGGCAGGGTGAAGCTCACGGGAATGGGAGGATGCGGGACGACTTGGGCGGCATTGGCCGCGGGAGCCGTCAGAGATTTTGATCCGATATCCTCCATCGCGAGCATCTCCGATAGCCAGACGCGTTTCTCATGCACGCCGTCGCCGGTCCAATGCCAGCCGAGGTTCTTCTCGGGTATGGCGGTGATCACCACCCTCACCGCGCGCGTCGCAACATCCTTCCCGAAATCGAACCAGCCCAAACCGCCATCCAGCGAACTCAAGGCGGCGGTCAACTGCACCGGGGCGGTCGCCAGCGTTTTCCAATCCTTGTCGGTCGCATCCCGTGGATGCACGGTTTCAAGACCCGTGTAAACCTGCACCTCCGCGGTGCAAAAGCCGGGCACGAGGAAACCGAGTCCCCTGAGCGACACCGCACGGGGCCAGACCAGCATGAGCCACTCCGGATATTGGGCGCTGACCGGGTGGGCGCGCTCGCCGTCGCGACTCCGGATGTTATCCCAGGTTTCACCCCGGCTCTCGATGCCATCATTGATCCGAGTCGCTTTCTCAGGCGAACTGCTGGCGGCCGCCAGCGCCCCGGCGGCCAGATTGGAGAACCGCCCCGACAGCATGTAGGCGCCCATCAGAACACCTTGATAATTGCCGTCGTTCGGCTGGGCCGTATGGCTGAATCTTAACGCCTTCGGCTGCGTTCCAGGCGGGAAGACCCACATGGTCGCTTCACGGGCATTCTCCACTTCGTCGGAAGTGATCTTTCCATCCTTGATTCGCGTTCCAATGATCCACTGGGAATCGTCATTGAGATTGCCGGGATAGTTGGCGTTCGATTTCAAGACGCTCACTTGGATATTTCCCGTCACGAGAATGGCGCCCACGGGGATGTTGTTCAACAACCCCACCCGCAGATGGCGCCGCCCGGGAATCTTGGAATTTCCGAAACGAAGTCCTCTGGATGCCGTCAGGCTATCCTGCGTCCAGACGGCATACTGGGGAGAACGCACGGCTGGCTGTCCACGCTCGATCACGATGGCTTTTTCCCCTCCGTCCATCCACTCCGCGAAACTCTTCAAATCGAAATCCGTGGATTTGAGGGGAGTCCTGAACACGCCCCATTCGACGGGAAGAGTCTCCGCACGCCCCGACAGCGAAAGGCTCAGTAAAAGCGTTAAAACAAAGGGTATTATTCTCATGGGATAGTGGGCCGATCTGGCTTCTCGTCGATACGCGCATCGGCACAATCGACTCCCGCCACGGCATGGATAAAGTTCCAGATGAAGCCAAAAATTGGCAAGGTCTTTCAAAAACACCGCGAAACCCAAACCGGTTTTATCGTTCCCGCTCCCCGTCACGGCTTTGGATTTGAGCTTACCGAGCTTGCCTCCGCGCAAAGCCCTCTGGTTCACTTGCCACACTTGTGAAGCAAAGCATCGTCACCCTCGACATGGAAGGCGTTCTCACGCCGGAGATCTGGATCGCCGTCGCCGAACGCACCGGCATCCCCGAACTGCGCCGCACCACGCGTGACGAGCCCGACTACGACAAGCTGATGCGCTATCGCATCGACATCCTCGACCGCCACGGCGTCACGCTTTCGAAAATCCAGTCGGTCATCGGGTCCCTCTTTCCCCTCCCCGGCGCCGCCGGGTTTCTGGACGAACTCCGCCGCCGCGTCCAGGTCGTGATCCTCTCCGACACCTTCGAGCAGTTCGCCGATCCGTTCATGGTCCAGTTCGGCCGCCCCGCGCTTTTTTGCCACCGCCTTGTCGTGGAAAACGACCGCATCGCGGGCTACCGGCTTCGCATGGCCGACCAGAAGCGCCATGCCGTCGCCGCCCTGCAATCGCTCAACTACAACGTCATCGCCGCCGGCGATTCGTTCAACGACACGACGATGCTCGCGCAGGCCGACCACGGTTTCCTGTTTCACGCCCCCGAAAGCATCGTGCGCCAGTTCCCGCAGTTTCCCGCCGTCCACGACTACGGCGAACTCCTGCGGCAGATCACCTCCCGCATGTAGGCGGGGCGCGCCATCGCGCCCGACGAGGCGGCCTCCGGGCCGGTTTCCCGCCAGCCGGTTTACGGGGCGAGGCCGTCGGGGAAGGTGCTGACGCCCAAGGCGGAGTCGCCGGTGGATTTGCCAGTGAGGTCGACGAGAATCCAGTTGCCGGGGTAGAGGAAGTTTTGGCGTTCCGTGGTCTGGGCGTTGAGCCATTCGCGTTTGCCGGGGGCCTGGGCCTGGATGACGGAAAGGTCGAAGGCGATGAAGTCCCGGCCCGACATGTCGAAACGTTCACGGCCGTTGACGAAGCCGGAGAGCAGGAGGCCGACCTTGTAGCCGTCGGGGGTCTTTTCGCCGTAGGCTGTCTCGATACTGGACATGTGCTTGCCCGCCCACGGGTGGAAGCCGGGGGTGAAGGGATTGTTTTTGGGACGGAACCAGACCTGGTAAACGTAGCCGTCGTAACCCAGACCGCCAAGGTCGGCGCCTTTGCGCGCGTCGAGGAAGAGCGTGATGGCGTCGCCCTCTCCCCACGGCCATGAGGAGGCGGCGCCCTCGATGATCTCGGCTTTTTTCACGACGGCCTCAAAGACGAGGTCCTTGCCGTTTTTCCTGAAAAGGTAGGAGGCGACCGGTTCTTTGTTCGCGTTTGAAACGGTTCCGGTCGCGGAGCCGTCTTTGCCGCGGATGACGGTCTTGCGGAAAACGTCGGTGACGAAGATCTGCCGCGAGCCGCCGCTTTCAATGTCGGTGACGACGGTGACGGCCTTGCCGGCGGCCTGGGGGAGCGCGTCTTTGGGCAGTTTGAGCGTCCAGGTGTCCTTGCCGGTCAGGTTGAGCGACTCGGAGCCTCTCGATTGTCCCGAGCTCCAGGTGAGTTTGGCCGGGCCGGGTTTCGGGGTCGTGATGGCAAACTCGATGGAATCGGACTCCGCGGGGAGGATGTTCGAGGTCGGGGAGAGTTTGATGTCGGTGGCGCAGGTTTGCGCGGAGACTTCACGCGCTCCTTCGAGCGGGCCGGCGAAGTTGAGATGCGTCCATACGGAGCGGGCGATCTGGTAGTGGCCGCGCGCGCAGGGGTGGACGCCGTCGGGGCGGAGTTGCGCGAAGCCGGGGAGCGAATCCTGATAGTCCTCGAATTCGGATTGGACGGGAACGCAGGGGATGGATTCTTCCTTGGCGACCTCCTCGCAGACCTTGCCGAATGCCTTCAGGAGTCGGCCGGTGCCTTCGATTCTAAACGTGGTGGCTTCGGCCCCTTCGTCCGTGAGCGTGGGGGTGAAGAGGACCACCCGCCTGCCCTGGGCCTTGAGTTCGCGCACCAGCCTGAGGAGGTTGCTTTTGTATTTTTCAACGGTGGCATCGATGGGCAGGCCGCGCACCCAGGCGGCGTTGATGGCGTCGTTCATGCCGATCATGATCGTCACGACGCCAGGGTCGCCCTTGACGACATCGCCGGTCTTGGTTCCCGCGAGTTGGAGTCCGCTGTGGCCGTTGTTGACGAAGACGACCTTGGCTTCGGGATGGCAGTGGCGGAAAACGGCCTCGACGATTTGCCCGTAAACCTTGGCTTCGGTGATGCTGTCGCCAAAAAAGCCGACGGTGTCGCCGTTTTTGACGAAGCTGCCGTTCCCCGCGAATGCGGCGACGGATAAGACCAGGGAGACGGCCAGCGCGACAGGGGTGCGTTTCAAAAGCATGGGGAGATATTCCCCTATTGCGCCCGCCAGACAAGCCAGCATCTGACCGAGGCCCGGCCCCTTGGGATCGCTTTTCATTTCTTTAAATAGAGTATCAATTCCCATTCAGCGCCTCTATCCAAGATGACCAGACCGCGATCTTGTTTCGTGACGCTACCTTGATCTAGAAATCCCACAGCGCCTCCGGATTTATTCAAATGGTAATTGGGAACGATAAAATCAAGATTCGTCCCACCGTCGCGACGACCCTGCCTGGCGCGACCGATTGGACTGAAAAAACCGTCGCCGACTGCGACGACACGACGATGCTCGCGCAGGCCGACCACGGTTTCCTGTTTCACGCCCCCGAAAGCATCGTGCGCCAGTTCCCGCAGTTTCCCGCCGTCAACGACTACGGCGACCTCCTGAGCCAGATCACCTCCCGCATGTAAGCGGGGCGCGCCGGTTCCCCACCGTCCCCGCCGGCTCGACGCCAAAGGCTCCTCCGCCTGACTCGAAATCAACACAACTCGCCGCGACCCCTTCCGCTCGGACCCATCGCATTGTTAGGCTCAGTTTTCATTCTTCGGTTTTAGATCTTTCAGGAAAATGATTGGGCCATCCGTTGTTCCGAAATCCACAGGGTGAATCCAAATCCGATCAACCTCCCATAATGGCAGATAAAAGAACATCATCGTGTAGCTCCAGCGATACTCCTTCCGGGACGAAAAACCGGCCGGCGACCAATTGAACCACTTTTCGCCCTGTAGACCATACGCCCCTGGATAGTAATATCCGTTTAAGGATAGCGTCACATAGCTGCCAACGTATGCCAGTAGGCAAAACAGCAACAGTGTTCGCTTCCGGATTTTCATGGTTCGATTCTGCCCAACCGTGTTATTCGCACCAACTGAGTAAGGCTTTACGAGGGAAGCCGTGCGAGGGGGTTGTCGTGAGGGGCGGTTTCCCGCTTTGGGTGAACTTCATCGGATCAAAGGTTAATGTGACTGTGTCGGTGGTTGTTAGGCTCTCCTAGGCATCAGGGTGAAATACACGGGACCACGGCCAGTCCCCTTTGAATTTCATCCTCTTCGCCCTCCTGACCACCCCATGTCATCTTTGGATCGCCGATCCCCAGCTTCAGCCGCCGCAGCTTTACGCCGGTGGTCTTATCGCCTTGCGGGGCATGTTCGCGGGTGCTGTTCTCCTTCGCGTCAGTCTTCATCATCGGTGGTCAGGTTGGGCGCTCTTCGCCCTCCTGACCACCCCATGTCATCTTCTTCGTCCGGCTTGTTGTCAGAGCCGAGATCAAGGCGGCAATAAATTCCTCGTAAGCTGGCGACGATTTTCTGGGCTTAAACAATTCGAACAACACCTTGCCGTTTTTATCCTTAAAACGGCAGAGATCAATCGGCCGGTAGCCTTTAATGGTGTGCCATAAAAATACTACGGTAAGAGCGGCGGGGAATATCGGTAGCTCTTCTCCAAGTGACAAATCTTTCTTAACAAGCGCAACTGTCACCACCAACGCAATTATGCTGAGAGTCAAAGGAACCATGTATAGCAGGCCAAGGCGTCCTTTGCCCCGTTCGTAGTCTGAAGAAACATCACTTATTTTGATCACGGTTTCCGTGCCAAAGCTCAGAGCTTTTTTGCAAATGATCAGTCGATCATCGTCTAAGACGAACGTCTCCCAGCCAAAATCCGAATCTTGCTTGAAAGTAATTTTGGACATATTGCTGAACTGGGACTGTGCGCTGCGCCAAGGGTGGTCACCAAAAGGGCCTCGGCGAGTTTTATCAATCCAAGCTACAGGCTCGCTCAGGCCTGCGGGCGGTCGAGACGCACCAGGCAGTGGCCGAAGTCGATCTCCAGCGTGCCGGGGGTTGGACGAAAGGCGGGCGTCAGCGCATACATCCGGCCATACACCGACTTCACCACGCCGAGTCTGAGCATCAGCGCCATGTGTTTGGAGGCCGCGCTCGGCGGGCCCCCGATCCGCCGCGCCAGCTCACCGACGGGCAGCGCAGGCTCTTTGCTCAGCTCGCGCAGCACGATCCAGCGCGCCGGGTCCCTTAGGAGAGTCAGGACTTGCGTCAAACTGAGCTTCGGTTCCGGGATGGTTGGGTTGGTTTCGCTCATAAGATGAAAATTTGGCCTCCAATGGGCTCGTTTTGGGGTAAAACTGACGTTTTTGGGGTTCCGACCCTGAATTTAAGCGCACATTCGATGATTTCCGGACCTTCTTCAATCTTCCTTACGCTTACTTCAGTCTTTTTTAGGATTTCTTAAGTCCTAGTTAAGGTTTCTTAACACTTTTCTATGGTTACTTCATACTCAGTTTGGATTACTGAATAGTTTTTTAGGGCTGCTTAATAGTTGGCTAGGCTTACTTCATAGTTCGTTTGGCTTACTTCATAGTTAGTTATGGCTACTTAATAGTTTTTTATGACTACTTCATAGTTAGTTAGGCTTACTTAATAGTTTTTTAGGGTTACTTCATAGTTCGTTTGGATTACTTTATAGTTAGTTAGTCTTACTTAATAGTTGGTTAGGGGTTCTTAATGCTTTTTTAGGATTACTTAGATCTTTGTTACGCTTGGTGCGAGGCCACCGGAGCCGGCTGGTTTCGATATGCGCAAGGGTTTGACCATTCCCGGCTCACTGGGACGGTGCGCCCTCCCTCCCGCAGACTTCGATCAGCGCAGTGCGTAAGTCGGCGAGCGCATAAGATTCCCTGGCCCCGCGCAATCTCGCCGTGGCGTCAACCCGAGCTTCCTTTTGCAGACTGCGAATCAGCGGCTGGCTTTCAGGTTCTTGATCAGCGCTTCGATCAGGGAATCGAGGCTCGGCGTCTTGGCCTCGAAGGCGATGTCCATGCCGACCTTCTTCATCGTCTCGGTGGTCTGCGGGCCGATGCTGCCGGCGAGCGGGCGCCTGGCGTCTTTCGCCAGCTTGAGCGACTTGGCCTGGTCGGTGAAGGACTGCACGGCGGAGGAGCTCGCAAAGAGGATGGCGTCGGCGCCTTTCTCCCGGAAATCGTCGGCGATGGGATCGGCGGTGAGATCGGTTTTCTCGGTCTTGTAGAGCTGCAGGCGATCCACGATGGCGCGGGCGGCCTCGAGCTTTTTCACGAGCGTGTCGCGGGTGAGATTGCCGGTGACGACGATGACCTTGGCGCTGTCGAGGCTGCCGGTGGCGATGAGCGCGTCGGCCAGCGAGTCGCCGGTGGCGGTGTCGGGCATGCACTCGACCTTGATGTGGTGTTTCTCGATCTCGCGGGCGGTGGCCTTGCCCACGCAGGCGAAGCGCAGCAGGCCGAGCGCGCGGATGTCGGGGAAGCCCTTGAGGAAATCCTCGAAGAAATAGCGCACGCCGTTGGCGCTGGTGAACACGATCCAGTCGTAGCCGCCGAGCTCGGCCAGGATTTCGACGAGCGCGTCTTTCTCGACGTATTTGCCGATCCGGATGAGCGGCAACTCCAGCACCTCGGCGCCGAGGGTTTCGAGTTTTTCGCGCAGTTCGCCGTTCTGGTCGCGGGTGCGGGTGATGGCCACGCGGCGGCCAAAGAGCGGGAGGTGCTCGAACCAGTCGATGGCCTCGTGGCCGCGCACGACCTCGCCGACGAAGATGATGGCGGGCGCGGCGAGTCCGGATTTTTCGACGAGGCCGGCGAGCGTGGCGGCGGTGCCGGCGACGCTGCGCTGGCGGCCAAGAGAAGCCCATTGCACGACGGCGGCGGGGGTCTTCGGGTCGAGTCCGCCGGCGACGAGTTCGGAGAGGATGAACTTTAGATTCCCCATGCCCATGTAGATCGCGAGCGTGGCGTGCTTGAGCGCGCCGTAGCTGCGCCAGTCCACCTGGGTTTGCCTCTTGGTCGGGTCTTCGTGGCCGGTGAGGAACACGAGCGACGTGCTGGTGTTGCGGTAGGTGAGCGGAATGCCCGCGTAGGCGCCGGCGGCAAGCGCGGCGGTGACCCCGGGCACGACCTCGAAGGGAATGCCGTCCTTGGCGAGGGTGCGGGCTTCCTCGCCGCCACGACCGAAGACGTAGGGGTCGCCGCCCTTGAGACGGACGACCTTCTTGCCGGCCTTGGCGTGTTTCACGAGGATCGTCTCGATCTCCTCCTGCGGGATCGAGTGGAAGCCAGACTGTTTGCCGACATAGACGATCTCGCACTCGGGGCGGCACCATTTGACGAGCTCGGGATGGACGAGGTAGTCGTAGACGAGAACGTCGGCCGCGGAGATGAGTTCCTTGGCGCGGAAGGTGACAAGGCCCAGATCGCCGGGACCGGCGCCAACGAGATAAACGATACCAGTAGACATTAGACGGAATTAATTAACCACGAAGAACACGAAGGTCACGAAGTTTGGAACGACGAACTGAAGAGCGATGGTTGCAGCCTGCTTCGTGTTCTTCGTGCGCTTCGTGGTTCAAAGTTTGAAACCGAAGTGGGTGAGCAAGCGGCGGGCGGTTTCGACGGGGGCGTCGATCTCGGCGGCGGTCAGCGGGAGGGTGCGCACGCCGATCTCGTGGTGGTAGAACCACAGGGTGTCGGCGGTGACGTGCGCCGCGAAGGCCGTTTGGCAACCGCCGCCGAGCGCGGCCTGGAAGGCGCGCTCCAGCGTGACGGCGCGGGCGGTGCGGGCGTCCAGCACGGCGGCGAAGCGCGCGGCGTCGGCGACGCGGGTTTCGAGGGCGATGGCGGCCTGGCCGACGGCGGGCACCATCTGATCGCAGCCGAGCGGGCGAAAGGTCGCGTCCTTCCAACCGGCGATCCCAAGGCGGCGCATGCCGGCGGCGGCGAGCACGGTGGCGTCGGCCACGTGATCCTGGGCGATCTTGCGCAGGCGGGTGTCCACGTTGCCGCGGATCTCGGTGAACGCGGCGTCCGGAAAGATCATCTTCAACTGAAGACGGCGCCGCGGGCTGCTGGTGGCAACGAGTTTGGGAGTCTCGACGCCGTCGCGCAGCACGAGCACGTCGCGCGGGTCTTCGCGCGGCAGGTAACCGGCGACGGCGAGACCGGGCGGCAGTTCGCCGGGGAGATCCTTGCAACTATGGACGGCGAGATCGGCGTCACCGCGCAGAAGGGCTTCCTCGAGCTCTTTGGTGAAAAGGCCCTTGCCACCCTGTTTTTCCAGGGACCACTCGGTGCGCTGGTCGCCGGTGGTGACGATCTTGAACAGCTCCACCTCGACGCCAAGCGCGGTGCGCAAGTGCGCGGCGACCTGCTCCGATTGCGCGAGAGCGAGCGGACTCTTGCGAGTGGCGAGAATGAGTTTAGCGGAAGAGCTCATGGAAAATAAAAAGGGCGCCGCCCGGAGAGGGTCGGCGCCCGCGATGAGAGGCTTTTAAGCTGGGGATTACGAGGCGTAGGCGCCCTGCACCCCGCCGATGTTGCGCTTGGGCATCCAGGGCATGAGACCGCGAAGGCGTTCGCCGGTCTTCTCGATCTGGTGTTTTTCGCCGGCCTTGAGGAGCTTGTTGTAGTTCTTGAGGCCGCCCTTGTATTCGGCGACCCACTGCTTGACGAACTTGCCGCTCTGGATCTCGGCGAGGATCTTCTTCATTTCCTTCTTCGTGTTCTTGTTGATCACGCGGGGACCACGGGTGATGTCGCCATACTTGGCGGTCTCGGAGACGGAGAAGCGCATGCCGGAGATGCCCTTTTCATACATGAGGTCGCAGATGAGCTTCAGCTCGTGGAGGCACTCGAAGTAGGCCATCTCGGGCTGGTAACCGGCCTCGACGAGGGTCTCGAAACCGGCCTGCACGAGAGCGGAAGCGCCACCGCAGAGCACAGCTTGTTCGCCGAAGAGATCCGTCTCGGTCTCTTCCTTGAAGGTGGTCTCGAGGACGCCGGCGCGGGTGCTGCCGATGCCCTTGGCCCAGGCGAGGGCGGTCTTCTTGGCCTTCTTGGACTTGTCCTGGAACACACCGATGAGGGCAGGCATGCCTTTGCCTTCGACGTAAAGGCGGCGGACCATGTGGCCGGGCCCCTTAGGGGCGACGAGAATCACGTCGATGTCGGCGGGGACCTTGATGAGGCCGAAGTGGATCGCGAGGCCGTGCGAGAAGATGAGCGTCTTGCCCTTGGCGAGATTGGGGGCGATGTCGGTCTTGTAAACATCGGCCTGCTTCATGTCGGGAAGACCGACGAGGATGACGTCGGCCTGCTTCACCGCCTCGGCGGTGGAGACAACGGTGAAGCCGTGCTTTTCGGCGACGGGCTTCGACTTGGAGCCTTCGTAAAGGCCGATGATGACCTTGACGCCGGAGTCCTTGAGGTTGAGGGCGTGCGCGTGGCCTTGGGAGCCGTAGCCGAGCACGGCGATGGTCTTGTTTTTGAACTGGCCGAGATCGGCGTCTTTGTCGGTGTATACTTTGGCGGGCATAATGGGAAAAGTTAAGAGTTGGTGGTTGGGATTTGAGAAATCGAGGGCGGATCAGCGTCTTTGGGCGAGCGCGCCGGTGCGGGCGAGTTCGATGATGCCGAAGGGCTCGACGAGCTTGAGGAAGGCGCTGGATTTCCCCTCGTCGCCGGTGATCTCGATGATCACGGAATCGTGGGCGACGTTGACGATCTTGGCGCGGAAAATGTCGCAGATCTGCATGATCTCCGAGCGGGTCTTGGCGTCGGCCTTGACCTTGAGAAGCAGGAGTTCGCGGATGACGGCCTGACCCTCGGTGAAATCGACGACATCGACCACGTTGACCAGCTTGCGAAGCTGTTTGATGCAGAGATCAAGCGAGGAGTCGTCGCCCATGAGGACGGCGGTGATCCGCGACAAGGAGGCATCGTGCGTAGGGGCGACGTTGAGCGAATCGATGTTGAAACCGCGGCCGGAAAACATGCCGGCCACGCGGGCCAGAACGCCAAACTTGTTCTCAACGAGGACGGAGATCGTGTGTCGCATGGGTTTGTGGTGGATGGAAAGTGGTGGACGCTGAGGGGCTCGAACCCCCGACCCTCTCGGTGTAAACGAGATGCTCTAACCAACTGAGCTAAGCGTCCGAGCCAAAGTTGAGAGATAAGCGGGCGGGTGCGGGGGCTGACAAGGATTTATTGGGCGGTCGCCAACGCCGCCTTGGGCTTGAGCAAGCCCTCGCGGATCATCAGCTCGGCGTTTTGGACGGCGTTGAGCGCGGCTCCCTTCCAAAGATTGTCGCCGCTGACCCAGAACGAAAGACCGTTGTCGAAGGCCGTGTCGATGCGCAGGCGGCCGACGCCGCACTTCACCTTTTCGGCGAAATCGAGGGGCGTGGGATACTTGCGGGAGGCGACATCGTCCACGAGTTCGGCCCCGGCGAAGGCGGCGATGGCGGCGCGGGCCTTGGCGAGATCGACCGGACGCTCAAACTCGGCGCTGACCGAGATCGAGTGGGCGCGGACGACGGGCACGCGCACGGTGGTAGCGGAAACCTTGAGATTGGGCAGGCCCATGATCTTGCGGCTCTCCTGCGCCATCTTCGTCTCCTCGCCGGTGTAGCCCGTGGCGTCGAACGAATCGATCTGCGGGATGCAGTTGAAGGCGATTTGGTAGGGATAAACCTTGTTCGCGATCGGGCGGCCGGCGACGTAGGACTGCACCTGGTCTTCGAGTTCGCGAACGGCTTCCGCACCCGTGCCGGAGACGGATTGGTAGGTGGAAATGATGACGCGCTTCACGCCGAACGCCTGGTGCAGCGGCCAGAGGCCCATCAGCATGATGGCCGTCGAACAGTTGGGATTGGCGATGATGCCGGCGTGCTTGCGCAGCTTCTCCGGATTGATCTCGGGGATGACGAGCGGGACGTTCGGGTCCATGCGAAGCGCCGAGCTCTTGTCGATCACGAGACAGCCGGCCTTGACCGCATCGGCGGCAAGGGCGCGCGTGACGGAGCCGCCGGCGGCGAAGAACGCCACGTCAACATCGGCGAAAACGCCGGGCTTTGCCTCCTCGACGACGTATTTCTTGCCGAAGCGCTCCACGGTCTTGCCCGCCGAGCGAGCCGAGGCGAAAAGCCGCAGCGAGCTCAAAGGGAAGTTGCGCTCGTGCATAAGACGCACGAGCTCTTGACCGACCGCACCGGTCGCGCCGACGATACCGACAACGTAGTTAGCTTTGTTCACGATGATATCTCCTTGGGAATTGGTTAATGAAACATGTGACCGGCTCGGCATCAAGCCCGCAGACCGGGTTCTTGTCGTGCGCATCGGAACGCAAACTATGCAGCTCTACCTCAACGGTGAACTCGTGCGCAGCTACGTCGTCTCCACGTCCAGACGCCCGCCATCCAACATAAAGGACTCCCTTGGCACGCCGCGCGGCCTCCACACCATCGCCGACCGCATCGGCGGAGGCCAGCCCCCCGGCATGGTCTTCAAGTCCCGCGTCTCCACCGGCCGCCATTTCTCCGAGCTGCCCGACGTCGACCAACACCCGAATCTCATCACCAGCCGCATCCTGTGGCTGCGCGGACTGGAACCCGGCGTTAACTCCGGGAACACGCCCGCCGGCGACATCGTGGATACCTACGAGCGCTATATCTACATCCACGGCACCAATCACGAAGACCGCCTTGGCGCGCCGCAAAGCGCCGGTTGCGTGCTCATGGGCAACCACGATATCGTGGAGCTCTTCGAAGACGTGCGCCCCGGGGACTTGGTGTGGATTGAGTAATCCTCATTTGTCTCATAGGTGATCCAAGGCGGCTCTCCTCCTCCGAAGCTTGCCATTCGCCATTCGTCGTTCGTCATTTCCAAAATGTCCGCCGATCTCGTCCATCTCGTCACCGCCATCGCCCAACGCGCCCGCGCTGCGTCCCTCGTGCTCGCCACAACCCCGACCGCGCGCAAAAACGCCGCACTTCTTCGTCTCGCCGAGCTTATCCCCGCCGCCAGCGCCGCGCTTCTCTCCGCCAACGCCAAAGACCTCGCCGAAGCCGCCGCCAACGGCCTAGTGCCCCACCAGATCGAGCGCCTCTCCCTTTCGCTGGCCAAGCTCGACCACCTTGCCGAGTCCGTCCGCCAAGTCGCCGCCCTGCCCGACCCCGTCGGCGAAACCCTCGAATCGTGGACGCGCCCCAACGGCCTCCGCATCCAGAAACGCCGCGTGCCCATCGGCGTCATCGGCATCATCTACGAAGCGCGCCCCAACGTCACCATCGACTGCGCCATCCTCTGCCTGAAAAGCGGCAACGCCTCCATCCTGCGCGGAGGCAGGGAAATCTTCCACACCAACACCGCCTTCGCCGCGCTCATCACGCAGGCGCTCGCCGAGACCGGCCTGCCCGCCGACGCCGTCCAGCTCATCCCCACCACCGACCGCGCCGCGCTCAACACCCTCCTCAGGCTCGATACGCTCGTCCACTGCATCATCCCCCGCGGCGGCGAAAGCCTCATCCGCTTCGTCGCGCAAAACTCCACCATCCCCGTCATCAAGCACTACACCGGCGTGTGCTTCGTTTACGTGGACAAGGCCGCCGACCCCGCCATCGCGGAGAACATCCTCGTCAACGCCAAGACCCAGCGCCCCGGCGTGTGCAACGCCGCCGAGCAGCTCCTCGTCCACGCCGACGTGGCCGACGCGATTCTCCCAAAACTCGCCGCCGCCCTCGCCGCCAAAGGTGTCCAGCTCCGCTGCGACGCCGCCAGCGCCGTCATCCTCGAACGAGCCCACCTCGCCCACACCGACGCCACGCCCGCCGACTACATCGCCGAGTTTCTCGACCTCATCCTCGCCGTGCGCGTGGTCGGCTCGCTCGACGAAGCCATTCTCACGATCAACCGCGACAGCTCCGGCCACACCGAGGCCATCGTCACTCAGGATTCCGCCGCCGCCGCGAAATTCCAACTCGCGGTGGACAGTGCCGTCGTCGCATGGAACGCCAGCACGCGTTTCAACGACGGTTTCGAGTTTGGTTTTGGAGCCGAGATCGGCATCAGCACCGACCGCCTCCACGCCCGCGGCCCGATGGGATTGAACGAGCTTTGCTCCTACAAATACCTCGTCACCGGCACCGGCCAGGTGCGCGGATGATCGCCCGTCCGGTTGCTATCGAACGGTCCGATTCTCAGTCATTGATCAAACTCGCCGCGCCCACTTTGGATCGTCGTTTTTCTTAAATTCTGGATGCCGAGGCCAACAAATAATCCCAAGAGAGCGCCCAAAACGACGCCAATCGCTGAAGCCAACCAGAATGATAGAATTCCATTCTGATAGGCTTTGACCACACCCATGCCGCCGCCGGAAAACAGGAGGGCCAACACAAAAAAGACAAACACCACATTTCTTGCTTTGCTTGGCGACAGCAGCACGCCAACGAGGACAAACAAAGTCGCAGGCAAGGTCGTTTCGATAATAAGCGGGGCAAGACCAACGATGCTTCTGCCAATTCCGCCTCCGTAATATATCGCGTGAAACAGCGATTGGATGAACATCCATGCGACGCCAGAAACAATCATGGCCGTCGGGAAGGAGATGAACCAGCGGAGTATTTTCATCTTTCGGCCCAACAGAGTTTTTAGGCAAAAGGGGTTGGGAAATTTGGCCGAGACATGAGGAGGAAAAAGCCAAAGAATCAACAGGCGTCAATCCGAGGTTGCGCAGGAGCGAGGTGGCAGGCCCGCCACGGCTTGCCAACCCAAACCCCAACCAACATATCCTAATCAACCGCTCGGACTAACACTTCACAGGTCTACTTTTGGCGTCTCCATCAGCCACACACACGCCACATGCACCGATTACCACGCAACCTTCAGCACAAAATCCCATGAAGAAATGGCCTCTTATCGTCGCCGGTCTGTATGGATTGGTCTTGTTGACCCTGTTCGTCCCACTGCTGTTGATCGCCTTCCAACCCGTCATTCGCGTCACCGACATTCAGAAAGCTCTCGCGAGTGGTTGGCTATGGTTCCCGATTGTGATCATGGTGCTGGCCCAGTTCGCCCTGCTTCGCATACCAGTCCATATCGCTTCTCGCCGGCCGGTGACTCGGAGACCGCTGCTCATCACCATCGTTGCGGCCGCCTTCATGATGGGACTGCTTGGGTTCGGAGCCGCCGGTTGCGTCTACGAGTTCCTTGCCAGTGGGATTATCGATGAATCGTTCTGGTGGTGGGTTGGAGCCGGCGCGGCCAGTTGGGCATTCTGGGCCGTCTATTTCCATCGTTCCACGAAGCGTGCGGAGCCAGATCAGATCGTCAACCGACTGCGACGTTTCATGCGGATGGGAAGCATTCTGGAGTTTCTTATCGCCATCCCCACCCACATCGTGGCCCGTCACCGCGATTATTGCTGCGCAGGCTTCATGACATTCATGGGATTGGCTTGCGGGATTTCGGTGATGGTCTTCGCTTTTGGTCCCGCCGTTTACTTTCTCTTCGTCGAGCGATGGAAAAGGCTCCATCCAAACCATGAACACCAATCCGAAGCGGTCAGGGCGGATCAGGGCTAGATTCATCAATGAATGAATGCTGACTGTTCGATAAAAAACAAAACGCCGATTTCGCAGTCCGTTCAAAGCCGATCCTTCCCAACTCCACGTGTCTTCTCCTCATAAACCAAAACCCACGGGTTCCGCTCAATAACTCTGTTCGGCGAAGAGCATACAACCATGAGCCTGAGAGAGCACCTTAAGATCAACGACACGGATCGGTGTCGTTTCGAAGACCTGTATGGAAGGTATCGGCTGCTGCACGACGCACCGGACCAATGCAGGCCCATGATCATCGTCAACACGCCGGTGCAGGGACTCCCTACCTGGGAAGATCGTCTTGCCGACCCGCTGGTCATGCTTCGCGCGGAGTTGGATTCCCTTCGTCCGCACTTGGAGATCGGAGACGACCGGGTTCCCACCGTGCGTGTACAATTCGGCACCGCCCAAGTGGCGGCTGCGTTCGGATGCGCCATGCACGCGCCTGCAAACAACCTGCCCGCTGCCGGGAGCCATGTGTTGAACCATGCCACCGACGTCTATCGCCTCAACAACCCCGACCTTGATGCCGGATGGTATGGCAAACTTGCGGAGTGGACGGAGATATGGAAAGACAACCTTCCGGCAGCGGTCCACATCCAGCATCCAGACATCCAGAGCGCCTTCAATTCCGCCCACTTGATTCGCGGGAACGACATCATGATGGATTTCTACGACCACCCGAGGGAAGTTCACGTTCTACTGGACAAAGTGACGGATTTCATGATCGAGATCACGCGGCACACCAAGGCGATGATCAGCGATGATCCGGACTGGTTCTTCGACTGGGGCGCGATGTGGAAAGGCGTCGCCCGAATCAGCAATTGCTCGATGCAGCTGATTTCCCCGGAATTCTATCGTGAACATGTATTGCCGCGCGACATCCGTTTCTTCGACAGCATTGGCGGCGGACGCATGCACTATTGCGGCATCACAGGCGCGGTGATCGATGATTTTTTCAAGGTACCGTCCCTCACGGGGCTTGATGCGGATTGCGGCAGACATGATTTTTTCGCGTTATGTGATCGCGCCCCCTTGCGGGTAGTCCTCATGCCGACCGGGAGCTTCGGTCGCGAATCTCCCGAGCTCAACCGATTGTTGCGCGGCGATTGGCCTGCAAAACGCAACATAGTCGTCGCCGTTTCGGCTCAAACGATTGAAGACGGCAGGCAACTGCTTGATAGGCTTCGCGATTCGATGCCGTACTAAGCGCATCTCAAAGCCCACGTGCGGCGGCCCGTCACCTTGCCAGGGAAAACAGAAATCGATACACCACGCCCCGAGCCCTTCGGATTGACCGCTGTCGATAAAAGGTTGGCGTGTGCGGGCTAATCTTGCCTAGTTTCAAGGCTCCCGACTGTGGATTTCGTCAGCCACCGCAGATCATCAAACCCAGAACCATTTTCATCCGATGAAGATTAAAATCTGGGGCTGTCGTGGATCTCTGACCACCCCGGGTAAAGAAACCCTGCGGTATGGCGGCAACACCACGTGCGTCGAGGTGCGCATGCGGGACGGCCGCGTGATCATCTTGGATGCGGGCTCCGGATTGATGAACTTGGGCAAGGCTCTCGTGGCCGGGCAGGACCTGACCCTGCAGATGCTGCTCACCCACGCCCACTGGGATCACCTGTGCGGGTTTCCCTTTTTCGCTCCGGCTTATCTGAAGCAATGCCAGATCACGCTTTGTGGCGGGCCCGCCGCGCAACAATCGCTGGAGCGCTACTTCAAACACCAAATGGAGCCGCCGTTTTTCCCGGTGCCGTTTGAAGGTTTACAGGCCCGGCTTGATTTTGGCTGTCGCTGCGATCATCCCTGCGCGGGCAAGCTCATCGCGGAACGGGGCGGGCCGGGCTGCCGCTCGGTGCGCCTGAATCACCCTGACGGCGGATACGGGTTTAAACTGGAGGAAGACGGCAAGTCCTTTGTCTTCCTCCCCGACAACGAACTGAGATTCCACCATGCCAACTGCCCGGAGTTCTCCGAGCAGGTTGATTTTTGCCGGGGCGCGGACCTGCTCTTCCATGACGCCCAATACACCGAGGCGGACTATCAGCGGACCCGCGGCTGGGGCCACTCCACCTATGGCGACGCGTTGCGTCTGGCCACCACGGCGAGGGTGAAACGGCTGGGGCTGTTCCACCACGATCCGGCGAGGACGGACGACGACTTAGACCGCCAGATAGAGTCGTGCCGGCGACAACTGCGCGAGGCCGGTAGCACCGTGGATTGTTTCGCCTGCGCCGAAGAAATGGTCATCGAGCTGTAAATCCAGTTTCCTATCAGTCGCCAAGCCGAAGCGAAGGGGGCAGGTCGAGTTTTATCAATTTACACCAAGAATGGTAACTGAGGAGTCCAAACGGCCATCACCCGTAAAAAACAAAACCATTCCTGCGTACCGACACGGCCCCATTCCCCAAGCTTCCACAGCCGCTTCCGCGACGAATGCCTGAACCGGGAGCAGCTCTACACCCTCAGCGAAGCGCGAGTCGTCATCGAGGACTTCCGCCGGGACTACAACGCCACGAGGCCACATAGCTCGCTCGGTTATCAGTCGCC
>CAIVDS010000020.1 GCA_903904685.1 uncultured Verrucomicrobiota bacterium | reverse complement strand
TATAGGTGTTGGCTCCGGAGAGGGTGGTGACGCCGCTGCCGGTCGTGTTGACCGTCAAAGCGGTGGTGCCGGTGGCACCGCCATCGCTGATGATGCCTGTCAGCGCCATGCCGCCACTGCCGGAACCTTTCAGCGTAAGCGTGAAGGGGGTGACATTGGCCACATTGGTGATCGTGGCGCCGACCGTAAACAGACTGGAGGAATTATTGGTCCAAATCTGGTTCGAACCAATCAAGACCGAATTGGCGAGGCTGACCGTGCCGGCGTTGGCCGCGATCGTGATGCCTCCGGAACCGAGGGTAAGCGTGGTGCCGGTCAGAGCGAGGGAGCCGGTGACCGTGGTGCCGTCACCCACCTGAATGCCGTTCACGCTCGTGTTGCCGTAGTTCGGCTGACTGCTGAAAAGCGTCGAGTTGAACAGCGCGATATCCGTGGTGAGATCGTTGGTCGGAGCTCCTCCCGTCCAATCTCCCGCCGTAGTCCAGACGGTGCCGGCGTTGTTCCATGTCTTGGTGGCCGCCTGCGCGGACGGGCTAGCCATGCAAATCGCGGCGATCGCGGCAAGAACCGACAGTAAAACATTCAGACGCTGGCAGGCGGATGTGTTCATGGGGCAACTATGGAAATGGGTAGCGACAGGATCTCTATCAGAATTTACATTAAGCAAATGACACGCAGTTGGTTTATACGAGCTTAAATTAGCATATTTTGCATAAAAAAAAAGAACTTGGATAAAAGGGCTGACCCGAGTATCCAGTAACATCTAATTTCTTGCATCGGTAAGGAATGTGAAAGCAGGGATCGACCGGGCCTTCTGCCTCGGCGTGCGGAGGACGAATGCCTGCGCGGCGGGCCAGCCTACCCGACCTACCTCAATCGGAAAATATTCGTGTTACTGGATACTAGGCTGTGTTCACTAATTCCTGATTGAGATAAAGACGGAGACAAGGTGAAGCATGGCGAGGAGGGTTAAGGCATGCTTTTCGTAGCGAGTGGCGATGCGGCGGAACTGTTTTCGAGCGTACGCCGTGTCACTGAGCTGGTTTGATGGCGTGCGAAGTTGCGGCATCCATCGCTTGCCAAGCGAGTCAAATGTCAGACGGGCGTCGTCTGCAATCGTGAGATTCCCAATCTGGCTTTGCAGTTCGGACAAACGACGTTCTGCCAGCTTACGATCTTTGGTCCTGAGGGTGCGACGAAATTGCTTGTCACCCCGCTTGATCAAAGCCTAATACCCGCCACTCGTTTCCAAGCGATACCAGTTCTCCGCCATCCGATGAAGATCACCTTTCGGACATCAGCCTTTGGCTCTCCTTCAAGAGCTTCGGTTTTCATGTCCTGAAATCCAGGGTTACAACTTCGGGTGACAAAACTAATATCGCTGATATAGGAATAGTTGTCAGTTTTTTCAGTGGTTAGTATTTCGCCAGAGTAGCTCAGTGGTAGAGCAGGGGACTCATAAGCCCTTGGTCGGCGGTTCAATCCCGCCCTCTGGCACCACTTTATGAACCAATAAGTTATAGGATTTACTGATCATCAGAATACTTATTTGAGCCACACTTCTGGATTATTTCACTGAGGCCGAGTTTCGTATCATATTTTGGCGAAACCGCCCAGGCTCTGTTTACTAATTCCTGATTGAAATAAAGACGGAGACGAGGTGAAGCATGGCGAGGAACCCCAACAAGCCCAAAGACGAGGTCGTCATTCCTGAGCGTGCCGTGGGGAAGTTCAAGTCTGGCAAGATTCTCAAGCAGATGCTCAAGAAGATGGATCTTTCGTCTCTTTAGGACGGGCTACTCGCGAGCGGCGCTGCCCACCAAGTTCCTGTGCTCATCGCACCAAGGTTTCTTTTGTGGCATATGCGCTGTATTGCCAGTGTCGTAGGATTACGGTCAGTGTGGATCGGTGGTCCCCCCAGATCGCCTTCATCGCCATGATGGCATGAAGCCAAGACTGAATATCTCCCAAAAACTCCGCTTCGTCTGGTCAGCTCAAAAATTCAAGGGAAACTCCATGAAATTCCTAATCATTTCACGATTGGTGTCACTGGTCCTGATGATCCAAATCTCCGCGCTCAATCTCCACGCAGCTGTCCCGGCAACACCCGCTCCTCCCGCCGATAACTCGCGCTATGTCTTCCTGCCGCCGATAGACGATGGTGGCAAGAGCAGCGGATTCCATGCGGTCACCATTTGCCTTCCACCTGGATATGATTCTACGGATCGGCGCTACCCGGTGATCTACGTCTTGGATGGTGAAACTGCTTTTTTCACCAGACAAAATGGAGTTGGTGCCACCATTCCTTATGAAATGGTCCATGATCAATTGGTCCACGAGGGATTGATCCAACCTGCGATCTTTGTCGCGGTCTACAATGGTTCGGATGCCAGCGGAAGCAAGATGGCCCCCAGCAACCGGTCGCTAGACTATTACCCAGAGTTAAAGACGCGGCCAATGAGGACGCGGAAAATAAACAGCCTCGGGGAGGGTTATTTTGAATTTCTGAGCAAGAAGATCAAACCCATGATCGATCAAACCTACCGCACCCGCCCCGATCCCGCTTCCACAGGCGTGGCTGGATTTTCCGCGAGTGGAATGGGCGCGTTTTGGATGACGTACCAACATCCGGAAGTTTTTGGCATGGGCCTTTGCCAGTCACCCGATCTGAGATTCGCGAACGAATTGCTCGATAAACACAAAGGGACCATTCCGCCGGTGAGATTGTGGATAGATGCGGGTTCCCGGGAAATAGGAGAGGGGCATGGTTTATTACAACCCGCTTACGACGTCAGTCGCGCACTCATCGCACAAGGCTTCCGCCAGAACGATAATCTTGGTTTTCAAATCGGGCATGACCACGGCCACGAGAAACTTAATTGCACGCAGCGGATGCGCGCCGCGCTTTATTTCCTGCTGCGCTTAACCCCCCCGGCGTTCACCGGAGCCGAGATCGTTGAAATCGACTCCACGGCAAAGGGCCCAATCCAGTTGGATCGGAGGGGGCACGCGGTTTTGGAAACGGAATACGACGGTTGGTTCCGGTTGGTGGATTGCACCGCCTCCCTTAAAGTGGCCGACCCCTCGATCATCAGCCTCGGTGCCGACGTCAATGACCTTCAGCCGCGATCCGCGGGAGAAACCACCCTTTCGACGTCCTACGACGGACGCACCATCACTCAGAAACTGACGGTTTCGGCTCCCATGGCGTCCTTGCGCTGTATTCAAACCACGAAACCTGTAACCGTGGATGGCGATCTCTCCGAATGGCCGGAGCTTCCCATTGTGGTGGAGGCTCCGCGAAAAGATACCGAAGCCGAAGGTCGGACCGGGCCATCCGACCTTTCCTATCGGTTTGCCTGCGCGCACGACGACAAGTTCTTCTATATCGCCATCCAAACGACTGATAAGATCATCAAGAGCCAGCCGGACAAGGACCCTTGGTTTCAGAGTGGCGTGGAAGTTCGGATCGACGCTCGCCCCTCGTCCGAACGTCTGTTCATACGGGGCAAAAAGGAATTCGATGACTTTCTGTTGGTGGCCATGAGTCCATCCAAAGACGGAGAAACCCGCCTGCCGTATAATGCCGCGAAACTTCCCGAGGGAACCCAAGCCGTCTGCAAGATCATACCCACCGGATACAACACGGAGATCGCCATCCCGTTCAGCTATCTGGACGCCAAGGCCGGTGGACCCTGGAAAGACGTTCGGGTGAATGTCGTGGTGAACGCCTTCCACAATGACTACAAGGGAGCCCCGGGAGCCAAACTCTGGTGGCAACCCGACTGGAGATCTCCCGACGTTGCTTGGGGCTCTGGTACTTTTGAGCGATAGCTTTCCCTCAACGCAAACGCTCTTGAGCGACGCCGCCGGACGGGCGAAAACCACTTCAGATCACTACATCCAAGCACCTGTTCGCGCTTCCTTGAACAACTCACCAAAGCGGGCTTCGTGAGAAAAATAAAGCTCGTCCGCACCAATTTCTTTATCAACGAACCGTTGTTCACATTGCTGTCCTCTTGAAACCATGAACGAGCTGTGACGGGAAAAGAAAGCGAGGCTCAGCCCGGCCACATGACGCTCCTTGCGTCTTCCAGCAAACCACGATGACACGGCAACTCACCCGTAACCGCTCTCTCGGTCGGCAGAATCCAATGGCACGGCCCAATGCTTCAGGATTCATTGAAAAGGGAACCTCCGAATTTTGGTGGGCCAACGGCGCTCTTTTCTCCGCCGGCTTCTCCATCTTTGCGCTGCTCAACTGCGTTCAGCCGATCATGCCGCTGTTTTCCCTTGAATTTGGTCTCAGCCCTTCGCAGGCAAGCCTGTCGCTGTCGGTCGCCACACAGGCGCTGGCGGTGACGATGCTCCTGGCGGGAGCCTTGTCGGAGGTCTTTGGCCGCAAGCCGGTTATGGCCTTCTCGATCCTTTCCGCATCCCTGCTGTTAATCGCCTCTGCGTTCGCGCCAAACTGAAATTGGTTTCTTGCCCTGCGGCTCCTGGCGGGACTGACACTGAGCGGCCTTCCCGCAACAGCCATGGCTTATATCGGCGAAGAAATGCATGCCGATGTGACAGGCATGGCCATGGGACTTTATATCGGCGGCTTAAACACAACTCCCTCGACTTGATCCCACTGGATATTGGAGGTGCTCTGGGCAAGAGGGATATGAGGCAGGATCGCGCCGTCACGCACGAACAGCACGCAAGGAATCACATCTGCCTCTACGTGATGCCACTGACCGCCCTCATACGCGCGTCGGGTCTGATAATCGATCCATTTGCCCGGAGGCAGATAGACCTGTCGTCCCGTAGTCTCTTCCATTAGTGGAGCCACCAGCAGGTCACGCCCGAAGAAATACTCGTCCTCTATGAGCCAGGATGTCGGGTCGTCCGGACACTCAAAGAAGAGCGTTCTCAACATCGGCCAGCCGTTGTCAGCGCTCGCCTGGGCCTGGGCCAGCACATAGGGCATCAGGCGGTATTTGAGCTCCACCGCCCGTCGGAAGGCGTCGGTGAAATCCTCGCCGTAATTCCACGGCTCCTTGGGGGGCGCCCCATGGCAACGGCTGTGACTGGTGAGCATGCCAAAGGGGAGCCAGCGCCGGTAAAGCGCCTCCGGGCTCTTTTGGACAAAGCCTCCGATGTCGTGGCTCCAAAAGGAAAACCCGCAGAGACCGAGCGAGAGCCCTCCGCGCAGGCTGGATGCCATGGCCCCGTCGGTGTTTTCGGCATCGCCGCCCCAATGCATCGGATAGCGCTGGCTGCCGGCCCAGGCGCTGCGCGCCCAGATCATATTCTCCCCGGTGACCTCGCGGGTCACTTCAGCAGCCGCCTTGTTATAGCGCAGGGGATAGAGATTGTGTTCATGCCAGCCGGTCCGGCCCGAAGCATAGATACCCTCCAAAGGTCCGGACTCGCCGAAATCCACTTTGATTGCCGCAACTCCCATCTTCAGGAGCCCGGCCAGCAAGTTTTGATACCAGCGCACCGCCCCGGGATTTGAAAAGTCGAGCACGGCATCCTCCGTGGCGGCGGCGCCCTTGGCGTCCCTGACCACATAGCCTTTGGCAATGGCCTCGCTGTAAATCGGGTTGGTGGGAGTGAAGTAAGGAAGTTGCCAGAGACTGATGCGAAAACCTTGTTCGCGCAGGTCGGAAATCATCTTGGCCGGGTTCGTGAAACGGGTCGCTGAAAACCGATAATCGCAGCGCCAGTCGGTCTCGAACCAGCCCGTATCGAGATGGATCACATCGCAGGGAATCCGGTGTTCCCGCAACTTGGCGGCCACCTCGCGCGTCTCCGTCTCGCTCTTGTAGGTGATGCGACTCATCCAAAGCCCGAACGACCAGACTGGCGGCATCGGGCTGCGACCGGTGAGCGCCGTGTATTCCGACAGTATTTCCTTGGGCGATCCCAGGAAGATGAAAAGATCCAAGGTGTCATCACCCACATGCAGGGTCGTCGTTGAGTCGTAGGCATGCCCGAAATCGAAGGACATGGGCGCGCTGGAATGGACAAACATCCCATAGCCACGGCTGCTCATAAAAAAAGGGACGGGTTTGTACATCTCCCCTGTCTGCACGCCATGTGCGTCGCAGGTCCAGAGCACCACCTTTTGTCCACGTTTGTCCAAGCGGGTGAAAGATTCACCGCAGCCAAAAATTTTCTCGTCGGGCGCCAGACGGAAGCTGGCGGCGAATTGGCGCCCCACATCCCGGGCCCGGCGGATGAAGGAAAACGGGACACTGCTCGTGTTTGAGAGACAATGGGTATCGCCTATCTGCCGTGTCTCCGTAAGCAACCGCCCTTGCGCATCGCGAAATTCCAGGCGCCACGGATTTTCGCTCAGCGTGAGCGAACCTTGCGAACTCTGCCAGACCACCCGTCCAGCCTCCCGCCGAGACTGCCAGTCGGCGCTGCGCGCGGGTTCGCTGGCCAGCATTAGCGAAGGTGATTCCGCTACGGCACCGGCACGGGCATGCAACCGGACGCGGATCGTGCGTGGAGTGACAAAGGAGATATCGAACGGCAGTGCCGGATCCTGTGGATATTCCGGAGGGAATTCCCAAGCCTTTGCCTCTTCCAGAGGTACCACGATCTGGTCGAACGCCATGCGCGTTTTACGGCCATGACGTTTCCAACACAAGGTGCCCTGACCGCTGACAGGATCAAATGCGGTTACGTTGGCCGCTATAAAGGAGTGGTTCTCCAAACGGGCAAATTCCTCGCTGACATCCACCGCCTTATTTAATACATGGTTCATAGATTGACGGGATACATTTTTCCGAGCCACCCGGAGAGTTAGTCGGAGCGGTTGTGAAGTGCTCACGCCTCTCGAGCCAGTTGGAGTGTTAGTTTTTCGCTGGTGGAGG
>CAIVDS010000019.1 GCA_903904685.1 uncultured Verrucomicrobiota bacterium | reverse complement strand
CACGCAGACGAAGTGGCCACGCTGCACGGCACAGTGCACGGGCAAAAGTAACAGGGGACGTTTCGGTCCAGTGAAACGCCCTGTGAGCGGTTGCTTACAGGGCTGTTTCATTTCTTCCATGAGGGTTCGATCTGCCGCACCATGTTTGCCGTTGGAAGACTCCGCAGCCCTGACCGATTACGCACCGACCCATCTCAGCAGGCGGGCATTCGATCACATCTTCACATCAGGGGAATTAAACGCCGTGGAGATCGTCCGACCGCCCTTGCCCAAGCATCCCAACGACACGCTCAAGGCGCTCTGGACGGATCATTTTCTGGTGAGGGGGGGGGGGAGTAGGGTCACTGGGAAGCGGGGGCATCTCGCTGCAATATCCGCTTTTTCGTCAAACTTGACACTTGAGTCGATTTGAACACTTTTGAGTCATGCCAACCATTCAATTGCGGGCGCGTGTAGATAAAAACCTGAAGCGTGATAGTGACGCGGTGCTCAAAAGCCTTGGGCTTGACGCAGGTTCGTTCGTTTCAATGGCGTTGACCCAACTCGTGAACCGCCGGGGGCTGCCTTTCGCGGTTACCGAGTCTGACGCGTCCTATTTTTCCGGTGAATACGGCCTGTCGCCGACGCAGGCGGTGAAGGCGGGCGGGGCCATGCGCAGGGAGACGGCACAGGCAAGGCGGGCCGGAAAGCTTCGCCCAATCGCTAGCGAGGCCGATCTTATCCCGTGAATCTGCTGGCCACACCTCGTTTTCTTAAAAACATCCCAGCTGCTCGCCGTTCCGAGATTCTGGCGTCAATGAAGGCTGCGGGAATGGCCTATGGGCAACCTCACCTGCATGCCGGGGTTGGCCTACGGCGCATACCTCCATTCATGGAGTGCCGTTGCGGTTTGGATTTAAGGCTGATTTTCCAACGCGAAGGCAGGGCGCTCGTATTTCATCTTTGCGGCACCCATGATGAGGTGCAGTCATTTTTAAAGAACCGACGCTAGCTTCAGTGGCAATCGTCGTCCTCGTATGTTGACATCCGAACGACACGCTCAAGGCGCTGTGGACGGATCATTTTCTGGTGAGGGCCGGGGTAGGAAAGTAGCCTGAATTCACCGCCGATTTTCCTGACGTTTCCTGGCACTAAAATCGTGTAGAGCTGCTTTTTCCTGCGCAGCACGCTTAAAACGTTTATGAATTTCTATTTTTCAATTCACGTGAATTCAACATGCTGCACGATCATGCATCTTCCTGTACATTAATATAATCCGAATTCGATTCCCGGCGACCGCACCACTGAAAACATCCCAAAACGGGACTATTTGAGTTGAACGACAAAAGTAGTCCTGATGGAGAGTTAGTCCGAGCGGTTGATTGGGGTATGTTGGTTGTGGTTTGGGTTGGCAAGCCGTGGTGGAGGGCAGGCCCGGCTTGGCGGCCTGCACGCATCCGCTCAATACCCTACGGGCCTCCCTCCGCCGGAGAACGACAAACCACAACCTATACCGCACCTCATCTCATCGCTCGGACTAACTCTTCGGGTGGCTCGAAAAAGTGTATCCCGTCACCCTTGCTCCTTGAGAAAAATGCCAAGCACCTCTCGTAAATTCTCGTGGTCATCAATCAGTAAAATATGAGCCATGATGGAGTTGTCAAAATTGATGCGAATACGCCGCTACTTGCGATCTTAAATTTTGGAAACGCCTGACGTTTTCGTTATTTCCGTTAAGGCCCTTTCCCTAGTCTTAGGCAGTATTATCGCGCCTTCAGGCGGGGCGTAGTGCTCGGCCAAAAAAGCATGCGACCTTGGTGAGGTCGCATGCTTGTGGTTAAACTAAAGGGCGTTGATCGCCTGAAAATGATTCACACCCGTTGAGCCTTGTCTCTCCAGCGTTACCCCCAGTTAATGGAGTCCGAGAGCGACAGTGAAGTGATCAGGCTCTCTAACTTCCGATCAGGTTTTCTTAGAATTTGTAACTAACACCAGCACTGACGGTATGGACATTGAGACGGGGACCACCCTGATAGGACTGGCTATTCGTATAGTGATACCCGAGGTCCAAGTCCACATTGTCGGCGAGATTGATTTCAGCGCCAAAGCCCATGCCCAACGTAAAATCGGTCTTCGATGAACTTGCGTTTTTTACTGTCGTAACAAAGGGTCCCGGGGGTGCACTGGTGCTGGCCGAGTAGTATCTGCCCTTTACCCATGTGTATCCGAGCGAAGGAGCCAAGTAGAAGCGGACGGAATCAGTCTTGGCGCCAAAGAGATAACGATAATTCAGCATGACTGGTATTGTTTTCACCGTCAATTTCGCGCTATCGGTAGTGGCACCTGGCCCAACGAGCCCAGTGCCCGATTGCCTGAGACTGTAATCGGCGATATTGAGCGACAGGCTCAACTCATGCTCATTTTGGTCCCCGAATGCCGCACCAGCGTCGAGACCGTAGCTAAATGCACCGCCGATTTTGACATTCGTGGCTCCGGTAAACAGATTAGCCTTGGCGGTTGTATAGGAATAGCCGATATCCGGGCGAACAAAGGCCTGCTGGGCGTATGAGGAAACACCGAGCGCAAGAAATGCTGCAACGGCGATTAGTTTGAGTTTTGTATTCATGATGATCTAGTTGTAGTCTTGGGATTTGTGTTTTCGCCTCACCTTGTAACACAGGTTACTCCTGACTTGGCACAGGCACATTGGCGAAAGGTATGTCAATGTGGTAGGTTTACAAAATCATCGAAGGGCAGTGCAGCTGGGAATTTTTGAAGGTTGGCAGGTGAGAAAAGGCGGTTTTTAGAGGTGAAAAACGATAAAAACTCAGAGAAAGCCGTAAAACCTGTTTCATAACATCAATAGGCTCACGGCTGATTGGTGGTAAAGAATTCTTATAAATGCAAGGCCGTTTCCCCCCTGTGAAGGCGCAACCTCTTAGCTGCCAAGATCCAACCGCGTAGTCTGACCTCCGTTGGCTTTGCATCAGCGGCGCACGGGCAGGCCTTGGCCGGCGAGGTAGTCTTTCACCTGCGGGATCGTGAGCGTGCCGAAGTGGAAGAGGCTCGCGGCAAGCACGGCGCTGGCGTGGCCTTCCGTGATCGCATCGGCAAAGTGGGAGAGTTCGCCGGCGCCGCCACTGGCGATGACGGGCACGGTGACGGCGTCGCTTACGCGGCGGGTGAGGGCGCAGTCGTAACCTATCTTGGTACCGTCGCGGTCCATGCTGGTGAGGAGGATTTCGCCTGCGCCGAGTGCGACGGCTTGTTTGGCCCATTCGACGGCGTCGAGCTCGGTGGGGTGGCGTCCGCCGTGGGTGAAGACGCGCCACTTGTCCTGGTTGGGTTCGCGGCGGGCGTCGATCGCGAGGACGATGCATTGCGCGCCGAAGCGGCGCGAGGCGGCGGCGATGAGCTGCGGGTCTTTGATCGCGGAGGTGTTAAGCGAGACTTTGTCGGCGCCGGCCTTGAGCATGGCCTCGATGTCGGCGAGCGAACGAAGACCCCCTCCGACGGTGAGGGGCATAAAGCACTGCTCGGCGGTGCGGGCGACGACATCGTGCATGATGCCGCGACCATCGCTGGAGGCGGTGATGTCGAGGAAGACGAGTTCGTCGGCTCCCTGGGCGTCGTAGGCCTTGGCCGACTCGACGGGATCGCCGGCATCGCGCAGCTCCAGAAACTTCACGCCCTTGACCACGCGGCCGTTGGTCACGTCGAGGCAGGGAATGACTCTGCGGGAGAGCATGAGAGGCGGAGCGCGGCTCAGCCGTCGACGTGGGCGACGTCGGGATCGAAGTTCACGACGAGGCGGTAAACCTGACCTGGACGCATGATGAGCGTGTGGTCGCGCACGAGGTGCTGGAGGTAGTGGATCTTCCCGTAGTTGGTGCGGTGGGTCGGATCGGCGCTGACGACCTCGGTCTCCTGCCAGATGCCCTGAAAATCGTCTTTTTGCACGGTGCAGCGATGGCCTTCGAGGCCGAGCGCGAGGGCGCCGTTGACATGGTATTTCGAGTGCGGGGCGGCGATGGCGAGCACGTAGCGGAACTTGGTGAGCTCGACCTGCTGCTTCACGCTGTAGGCGAATTCGCAGCTCACCTTGGAGCCGGAGAAATTCCACTGAACCTTCACGCTGCCGAGGTTCTTGAGGATTTCTTCGGCGGTGTTGATGAGCTCGGGCTGCTCGTATTTGAAATAGAAGCTGTTCTTGGGGCCGAGGCCGGTGACGCAGTTCTTGCCGTAGAAGGCGGGCAGGGTGACCTGGGAGACGCCGCCGACATTGAACGTCAGCTCGGGGAGCATGACGGGCATGTAGACGTTGTTTGGCCAGTCGAACACGCCGGGACAGTGCGGGAAGGGCAGGGAGTCGCTCGTGAGGTGGGAGCCGGAGCTGATGAGCGGGATCTGCGCGTGGAGGCCGCTTTCGGCATCGCGATAGAGGAAGAGGCCCTGCTCCTTGCGGTTCGACTTGTCGAACATGACAAAGCGTCCGACGGTCTTGGCCAGCTCGGGCTTGGCGGAAACGGGCATATGCACGGTCTTGGCGAGGCGCGACCACTGGGTGAGATAGCGCGCGGCGTCGAAGTTGGCCATGCGGGTCGTGTGATGGCCGAAGGCGGTGCGCTCGTCGTCGCGCAGGTCGAGGAAGCCGTGCTCCTGGTCGAGATACGTCTGATAGAAAAACACGAACAGGCGGCGGAGAACGTCGTAGTATTTGGACTTCTGCTCTTCGAGAATCCAGCCGTCGCGCAGTCCTTGGAGAACGAGCGAGATGAGGTGCATCTGCCCGTAGGCGCCGGCGGCGCGGCCGAACGCCCAGCCGAGGCCGTCGGCGCGGACGAGATCGGGAATGATCTTGAGATACTTCTCGGCGTAGGTGCGGAGGGTGGGGAGCTTGCGGTCGCGCACGCCGCTGTTGGCGTGGAGCTGCAGCGCGGAACGGGCGAAGACAAACGTCATCACGCCGTAGAGATTGAAGTTGCCGCCGAGGCCGGTGGTCGAGTCGTCGAAGAAGCCGTTGGAGCTGGTCTGGTTGATGCGCTCGACCATGCGCTCGATGAGGCGGGAGGTTTCGTCCTTCTTGGAGAGGCCGAAGCTGTAGCGCGCGACGGCCTTGGCGATGTTGAACGCCTGCCAGTGGTTGTCGTGGTCGCTGCGGTGGAGGAGTTGCTTGTCGATGCGGACCTGCGTCTCTTCGACGAGGCGTTCCCAGACGGGATTGCGTTCCTTGGAGGGGCCGAAGCTCAGGAGGCCGAGCGCGGCGTAGGCGAGGCCGTTTTCCGTGGCGGGCTCGGTGAACATCTGCGCGGTGACGCAGCGGGCGGTGAGATCGATGAGATCGTAGCCCTTGAGCGTAGTCTCGCCGGTGGCGCGATAATACTCGCCCAGCGCATAGGCGACGTGGCCCGGTTCATCGGGGCGGGGTTCTTCTCCGGGGGCGGGAAGAACGCTGCCGTCGGGCTGGATCGAATCAAGGTTGTGGCCCAGAATGGAGCGGGCCATATCGAGACATTGCTCGGAAAAACTATGCATGCGTAAATGTTTGCGGGTCGGTCGATCTCACGCAGCCCGCACCTCGCGGGCCACGAAACGGTCAGTTTATTCAGATTTTTGGCGGGTGGGGCAAGAGGGAAGTTTCCCTTTTTACGAGGATAGGGCTTATCAATGCATGCGGAAGTCGTGGATTCCCCTTGGTCTGTCCGCTTCGGCATGAGCCCTGTATCCTGCCGTGAACACCCCATGGATGGCGGGGGAGAACGAAGCTATTATCCGCGTCCATGGTAGCGGAACTCATCCGCGCCGTCATTTAATCCAAAGATATCATCATGAATACACGTACAAAGATCGGTTCGGGGCTCCTCGCGCTGGCGGCTGGTCTGCTTTTGACCGTTTCCGGCTGTAAAAAGGAAATGGACATGCAGTTCTCCGACTGCCCGACGGTCGTCCGGAACGCGATCACGTCCAATGCGCCCGGCGTTACCTTTACCAAGGTCGAAAAAGAGACCAAGGACGACGGCCGCGTCGTTTACGAAGCCAAGGGCAAACAGGCCGACGGCAAGGAAATCGAGGTCAAGGTCACGGCCGACGGCCAGCTGGAAAAAGTCGAAAAGTAAGCCGCACAGTTTCTCTGCCACGCTCATGGGAGGGTGAAGCAGGAATGGGTCACGCCGCCGATTGTTGATTCAACGGGATTGGACGCTCGCGAAGCGACCATTCGAATCATCGAACAACGGCCCGATTCCTTCGGTCCGCCCGTGAACCAATCAGGGTTTTTTGGGTTCCGGGTTTCTCTCTTAAACCCGAGCCGGGTTCCCCCGCCTGAAACCGGCCTCAATACGTATGTTCGCCATGCACCGAGCAGGTGATCTTGACCGCGCCGCCGCTTTGCGGGTCGATCTGATAATGGCCGTGCGCAGGACAGGCTGGAAACGATGTCAGTATCTTGCCCGGTCCTGCAAAATCGGCGAGCGCGGTCGGGGCCTTGCCGTTTTCCAGCGTGTATTGCTGCACCGCCGCGGCGATCTGGCGCTCGTTGTTGATGCAGGCCATTGTTTGCGCATTGGCCCGCACCTTTGAGAACGCGGGGATGGCCATCGCGGCGAGCAGGCCGATGATCACGACGAAGACCAGCGCGTTGGCGCCGCCCGAACTGGCCCGTCCTCCGGGCGTGAAAAACGCCAGCACATAGGCCAGCGGATGACGCTTGGGCTTGGTGTCGAACTTGGGGTTGTCGAGCGCCAGCATCTTGGCGACCCGTTGCGAAAGGGTGGGATAGGCCGACGAGAGTTCGTGCCACGAAACAAAGAAGCCGCGGTCGTCGGTGTGCTGCTCGGCGAAGGCATCGGCGTCGAGGATGCGGCCGTGGGCCTTGCCGCCGCCGAGGGCGAGCAGGGCGCGCGTCGTTCCCCGAAGATCGCTGGCGGCGAACGCCCCGTGCCGGTCGCAGGAAGCCTCGCAGGCGCGCAGGTAGGCCGGGCCGATGAGCGGCAGGAGGATGCCGGGGGCCATGAGCACGCGCTTGAAGATGTGGTTGCTCTTCAGGTGGCCGAGCTCGTGGCCGAGGATGAATTCCATCTCCGCCGAGTCGAGGCCGAACGCTTCCAGCAGGTCCGAGTTCACCACGACAAAATTGCGCCCCGAGAATTTGGCGGCGAAGGCGTTGAGAGCGCCGCCCGCCTGGAGCACGTAAAGACGAGGAACGGGGGCGACACCGAGTTTCCCGCACACGCGCGCAAACGTCTCGTCAAGCTTGGGCAGCTGGCGCTCGGTCACCCGCACCGACTCGGCCCGCAAATGCGCGCCCAGCAAGCCGTGTCCCAGCCAAACGATGAGGGCGAACAGGCCCGCATAAAACGCCCCCACCAGGCTGATCGCCAGGACGAGCCAGACGAGGATCGAGAAGACCAGCACGATCGTGCCGTAGGTTTTTTCCTTGGGCAGCGTCAGGTCCGACAGGGTGAGTTGACGGGAGGTGAATGCATTGGGCGTCATAAAATGACGGTTTGCCAAAAGCTTGGTCGAAAGCAAGGCGGGATCGGCTTTCTCCGCCGCCGTCCTTCACTGCGACGGCGAGCCAACACGACGTGCTTTGGCGGTCAGGTTCTCGGTCATTGATCAAACTCGCCTGAACCCCTGTGGCTCGACGCTACTCATCCCTGCTTCTTAGGCAGTATCATGTGATTTGGAACCAGTTTTTTGAGTGTAAGCTTTGCTTACAGCTAATGTCAGCAAGGAACCTGCAAATAAAACTGAAACTGTGCCTAAACCTTTCCACACAACCTCACTGTCATGTGAACCCCAAATAAGTGCAATCCCAAGCACGATGCCAGCCACGATGCACACAATGCAAATAGTGAAACAGATTTTATTAAGTGTTTTTGTGTCCATAAATTTGGACTATGCGCGTAGCCAAGGAGCCGCAGCGAGTTTTCTCAATTTATATTTTCAGGACAGGCGATGGGTCACTGCACTTGAGCTTTGAGCGGATGAGACAGGCCATTGGACGTCGAATCAGGGAAATCCGTCTTGCAAGCCAGCGTTGTGCGGGAACCGATCCGTGTAAAGGCGCAATGCTCTCCGTTGTCTGGGTGTCGCTTTCTTTAAGAGCCATGTTTGGTTTGGCCATTAGCGCGTGTCCCATTAGGCCATTGACGTGTCCGGTTAGCGTGCTGACGTGTCCGGTTAGGGCTCTGTCGAGAGTTTTTCCGCTTCTGTCATGACAAATTACGCTTCAGGCGAGAGTTTCTCCGCTTCCGACGCGAGAGATTACTCCTCTGACGTGACAGATTCCTCTTCTGATGAGAGAAATTCCTCTTCTGGTGCGAGGAATTGTTCCACTGATGTGAGGGATTCCGCTTCTGTCGTGAAGGATTGTTCCATTGATGAGAGAGATTATTCCACTGATGAGAGAGATTCCGCTATTGATGCGAGGGATTACGCTATTGGTATGTCCCGTTAGCGTGTTGGGGATGGTTTTTCTTCCTTGCGGGCTTGCCGTCAGACGGTTGGCAAGGAGCGTGCAGACACCGGGCAAGCCGGTCGGGCGTGTGGAGGACTCGGATGAGGCTCCGGGGGATCGGCGGGGCGGGGCCGCTCAATCCCCAACGCTCGCTTCGGTTCAGGCTTTGCCGCCGTAGCTGAGGTAGTCGTCGAGATCGAGCAGGTCGGCGAAGGAGCGGATGTCGTCGCGCTCGGAGTTGTTGCCCTTGATGACCGACGCGATCCACTCATGGCCATCGGCGCCGCCGGGGCCGCGTTGTTCGAGCCAGGACGACCAGGAGGCGACTTCGTGGGGCAGGCGCTTGGCGGTGGCGTTGACCCATTCGAGGATCTGCACGTCGGTCTTGCCGGTTTTGATCGCGGCGAGCATCGCGGCTTCGTTGATGCCGGTGAACTCGAAGAAGAGCTGGTCGAGCGGGCAGTTGTAATGATACTCGCCGCCCTTGCCGGCGATGACGGCGCGGGCCTTGTCGAGCAGGCGGGGGAGGTGCGCGTAGCCGCCGAGGCGGACGCGGACGCTGCGGGGAGGATGCTGGGTGAGATCGGGAGCGGAGAAGTTAATCATGGGAGGTCGTGTGTTATGAACCGCGATTCGGCGCAAAGGCAACCGGGATGAACGGGTCGTCGCGGCGCGGCATTTGACACCGGCGGGGAATTTGCCGAATCACGGTGCGTTTTACCCGTCCGCCATGAACAAAAACGCCGTGCTCAGAAACTACTACGTGCTACCGTGCTGCCTTCTGTTGCTGAATCTGATCAACAACATCGTGGCCTACAAGGCGGGGGTGATCGACGAGCCGTTGCTGCGCACGGCGGCGGTCATCTTTCTGGTGCTGGCGGGGTCGTCGCTGGTGGCGTTCGTGCTGGCGCCGTTGGTCGTGCGGATCGTGCATTCGCTGCATGCGGGCAGCCGGCGCGGCGCGGGCGAGCTGGGCGAGGTGTTTTTCCTCGTGCTCCTGGGCGGAGTGGTTTTCTGGCTCTACTACCGGATGACGATCCACGGCGTGGCGTCGATCTTGCCGCCGGACTGGCGCAATCCGAAAGTGTGAGGGGCGCGGAAGGGAGGCGGTCACCCTTTCGGGCGAAAAGCTTTCATGACGGCGTCCTTGGTTTCGAGGCGCGGGCCGCCGATCAGGTCGATGCAGTAGGGAATGGCGGGGAAAACCGCCTCCAGATTTTCCCGGATGGCCTTCGGGCGGCCGGGGAGGTTCACGATGAGGGTCTGGTTGCGAATGCCGGCGGTCTGGCGCGAGAGGATCGCGGTGGGAACGTGTTTCAACGACGCGGCGCGCATGAGTTCGCCGAAGCCGGGGAGCAGTTTCTGGCAGACGGCCTCGGTCGCCTCGGGCGTGACGTCGCGCAGCGCGGGTCCGGTGCCGCCCGTCGTGACGATGAGCGCGCAATGGGCCTCGTCGGCCATGCGGATGAGCGCGGCTTGGATGAGCGCCTGCTCGTCGGGGATGACGGCGTAATCGACCTCGAAGGGGGTCGTGAGCCAGCCGCGCAGCAGTTCGACGCAGGCTTTGCCGGGAGTGTCTTCATAGACGCCCGCGCTAGCCCGGTCGGAAACATTGATGACGCCGATGGTGATCATGCGGAGAACTTGGCGATGATTTCTGCCGGCGTCACGCCTTGGGAACGCAGCGTACGCAGGCTCAGCGCGTCATGGCGTTTGGCGAGGCGCTCGCCCTTGTCGTCGAGCATCAACGGGCAGTGGCAATACGAAGGCGCAGCGTGCCCGAGGGCGCGGATGAGCAGGAGTTGGCGGAAGGTCGAGCGGATGAGGTCGGCCCCGCGCACGACTTCGGTGATGCCCATGAGCGCATCGTCCACCGCGCACGAGAACTGGTAGCTGGGGACATCGTCCTTGCGCCACACCAGAAAGTCGCCGAAGTCGCGCCCGGCCACGGCGCGTTGCGGGCCAAAAAGAGCGTCCATGAAGGCGATGGTTTCTCCATCCGGCACGCGAAAACGCCAGTTGCAGTTGAACGAGGCGTCGAGTGGAGGAAGCGGCGCATCGGCGGGAGGACGGAAATGCGCGGGGTAGACGGGCTCGTCGTTGTCCCCGCCTTCGTGGGGAGCGGAGACGGCGTCGAGCACGTCGCGCCGCGAACGGTGGCAAGGGAAGATGAGACCGGCGGCGTGCAACTGCGCCAGGGACGCACGGTAGAGGGGCAGGCGCTGGCTTTGCGAAGTCATCGGCTCCTCCCACGCGAAGCCCAACCAGCGGAGATCTTCTTTCATGGCCTCCACGAAATCGAGGCGGAAGCGGGTGGCGTCGAGGTCGTCGTTGCGCAGGAGAAGGCGTCCGCCGACAACGCGGGCGCGTTCCGCCGCCACGTAAAACGTGCGGGCGTGCCCGAGGTGCAGGTAACCGGTGGGCGAGGGGGCCAGGCGGCCGATGTAGGGGGGCGAGGACAAGTTGAGGGTTGAGAGATGAGAGTGGAGTGTCCCGGAAAGTTCCAAGCGTAAGTTTTAACTTTCAACTCTCAACTCCCGGCTCTCAACTTTACGTCATGCCCAAGCTCCTCTGCGTCTATTGCTCCTCCAGCGCGAAACTGGATTCCAAGTATTACGAGGCGGGCGGGCAACTCGGGCGCGAGATGGTCTCGCGTGGCTGGGGATTGATTTACGGCGGCGGAAATGTGGGGCTGATGGGCGTGGTGGCGCGCAGCGTGCAGTCCGCCGGCGGCCACGTGGTGGGAGTGATCCCCAATTTCATGACCGAACGCGAGCTGGCGTTCCGCGAGGCAGACGAACTCGTGGTGGTGGCCGACATGCGTGAGCGCAAACGCATTATGGCGGAGCGGGCGGACGCGTTTGTGACGCTGCCGGGCGGCATCGGCACGCTGGAGGAGCTCACCGAAATCATGACGGAGCATTACCTGAATCTTTCCACGAAGCCGCTCGTGCTCGTGAACCAGGACGGCTTTTACGACGACCTGCTGCGGTTCTTCGAACGCATGGTGAGCGAGAAATTCAAGTCGCCCGGTCTGAGCGACCTGCTGGCTGTGGCGGCCACGGTGGACGAGGTGTGGTCGCAACTGGAGAAGAAGGACGGGTATGCGTCCGATCCGTTCTGGCAGGCGAAAAACAAAGGGACGGGCCTGCGTCCTTGGTGATCAGGGAGCGTCCCAGAGCGCGATGAGATCTTCGCCGCGGACCCAGCCCGTCTGGCCGTTGGGGAAGGCGATACGTTGCCAGCCGAGGAAGGTTTTGTCGGTGACGGCGATGAGGCCCGCCGTGAGCGGCGCGGATTTTTGCGGAGTATCGAGGTCTGTCGGGATGGAGCGGAGCGTCGAAGACTTGACGACGAACACGGCGCGGTTGTCGGCCAGCGTGCCGTAGAGATGCAGGCTGGTGCCGGACGTCGTGGCGAACAAGGTGGTGATGACGAGAAGACTCCAAGCAGCTGGCTTGAACCAACGCGGCCCGCCATACGCAGACCAAAGCCAGAGGCCGAGGCTGAGAGCGGCGATCCATGCACTGGCGATCAAGGTGAATTGCCAGCAGGACGGGGAGGCCATGAGGGCGAGCGAGTGCAAAGCATCGGGCTCGATGAACGGAGCGACCTCAGCCGGACGAAGCCCCGCGCCTTTGATGGCGAAGCCGAGGTGCCAGCGCACGGAGGCGTTGTCGGGACGTTGCACGAAGGCGGCGAGCGCGTGACCCGCAGCTTGGCCCCATTGGTTTTGCTGCACGAGGGTCAGCGACAGATCGTGATGCGCGCTCCAGTCGAGCGGGTTGGCTTTCAACGCGTCCTGCCAGATGGAAGCTGCGGCGGCGAAATCACCCTTGGCATAGGCTGAGCGATCATCGGCGGCGAAGGATGAAGGAATCAGGATGAAGGCAGAGAGGAACAACGCGGCCAGACAGGGAAGGAGGTTGCGCGGCAGAAAGAGTTGGAAGGCGGAGAACGCCGGCACGCGCTTGGCGGCGAGGGATTGCTGGGCGTGCGAGATCCAGTCGTGCGGCAGGTTGGTGCCGGCGCGGTATAGCACGCGTTCGGACTCGGTCCAGAGTTCAGCCCAGTCTTCTGAGGGGAATTGGGCGGCGGTGGGGACGGCTGTGGCGATTTCCCAAAGGAGGGCGGTGTCGCACTGCCACTGCTGGAGGAGGGCGGTGATTTGCTCGTTGTCGGTGGCGTTGCGCAGGGAGTTAAGGGTGGAGGCCAGACGCAAGCGGGCCATGCGCTGGGGCAGGCGCGGGTCGGTGGCGCGGGCCCGGCGCATGGCGAGCCACGCCCAGGCCAGCAGCGGGCATGCCATGGAGGAAATCAACGCGAGGCGCAGCGCGGACGCCGAGAGCGGCGCGACGGCCGAGGAGGCCGAAGGCAACGGATCGCGCGGGATGGAGGAGGGCGGTTGGGGGCTGACCGCAGGGGGGGGAGTCGGGCTTGAGTTGCCGACGGTGGCAGGCGTCGAGGATTGAGCGCTGGAGGTTGAGGGCTGGGTGCTGGCGGCGCCCGGCGTCACGTTGATGGTGACGGGCTCGGTCGTGATCGTTTGGTAGGCGCCGGTCTTGGGATCAAAGTAACTGAATGCGACTGTGCCGAGGGTGTAGGGGCCGGGTTTCGTTGGAATCAGCACGATATCCTCCGTGAGCGAGGCGTCGAAAAGACTGTTGTCCTTGGGCGTGCGCTTGGCCTGCGGCTGCACTATGCGGAAATCCTTTGATACACTGCGCGCCGGAAGACCTGAAAGATCGGGCCAATTGCCCGTTCCTTTGAGGGTAAGCGTCCATGTGATGGGTTCGCCGACGGAGGCGCTGGCGGGGACGACGGCGGAATCGAGTGTGAACTGGCCGACCGCGCCGGTGAAGCCGGCGTGGGCGGGGGCGGGGAGCGGGCGAACGGTGAGCGTGGTTGGCTTGGTGGTGATCGCGAATTGTTCGAGATTCGGGCGCGAGAACATGCCGAAGGGTGAATTCCCCGTGGTGATGTTAACCAAATGAGTGGCGGGATTGAGGGTGACCTGCCCGGGGTTTTTGACGGTGGCGCGGGTTTTGTAGATCACGGAAACGCGGGTTTCCTCGTTGAGCACGGCCTCGATTTGCTCGGGGTTGGGCCATGCTTCGATGGCGAGCGGGGTGGAAACCCAATCGAAGTCTTTGTTGAGGTTGTAGAGGTAGCGTTTGGAGACGTTGAGCGTGTATTTCAACGGGAAGACCTCGCCGGCCCAGACGGAATCGGACGGCAGCGTGAAGGCGGAGCGGGCGACGGCATCCAAGGAGAGGTTGGCCTGGCCGACACTGGCGGCGCCGATTTCGAACGTGGCGGACGCGACATGCTTGCGGCCTTTGTCGGTGGCGACGTCGAAGTCGGGAATGGTGATAGTCTGCCGGGTCGCCGGGCGCACGCGGTAGGTGAGCGTGACGGTGCTGGAGTGAGAGGCGCTGCCGTTGATGATGTTGAACGAACTTTGTTCGGAGCGTGACGGTGAGCCAAAGGCGAGCCCGATGACGGTTGGAAGGGTAACCGTTCCCTTGGGTTCGCACTGGTCAAAAACGAGATTGAGCTCGCTCAGTTGATTGAGCGCGAGGGTGCCGTCGGACGGCTCCCAGCGCACCGACTGCGCGTGGAGCATGACGACAAGAAAAAGCAGGAAGAGAAGACGTGGGAAGAGGCGGAGCATCGGATTCACCAGTTGTGACCTTTGTGAGTGGGAGGGGAAGACTGCGGGTCTTGAAGGAGTTGAAAGAGGCGCGCGGGGGAGTCCTGCTGGCGGACTTGGTCGAGTTCTTGCAGAGGGACGGCGAGGTTGGGATCAAGCGAAGTGTCGCCGGATTTTTTGACAGGAGAGCCGCCGACCTGTTGCATTTCACCAGGCGAGGGCGGCGGTGGCTCATCGGAGGGTTTGAGTTGGGCGGACGCGTCTTGTTTTTTGTCTTTATCGTCCTTCATGTCGCCGAACGCGGATTGCTTGGGTTGGCTGTTCGGTTGCGAGTCAGGCTTGGAAGCGGAGTCGCCGTCGCCTTTGTCTTTTTTGGACGATTGCCCCTGGTTTTTTTCCGGCGATTTTTTGTCCTGATTCTGATCGGGCGCTTGGGACTTGTCGTTTTTGGAGTCCTGATTTTTCTGATCCTGCTTTTTGTCTTTATCGTCTTTTTTCTGATCGGATTTGTTTTTTTCCGGCTGGGGTTTGTCCGGTTGTTTCTGTGCGGGAGGAGTTTTCTTTTGGAGGAGGGCTTCGAGTTTTTTGCGCAGGTCCGGCCAGTCGGCGGACTTGGCGTCGAGGGATTGTCCGGCGGTCAGGGCGGCGAGGGCGTCGTTGACCGGCCCTTCGGGGACGGGTTGCTGCGTCTCGGTGAGACGTTCGCCGTAGGTAATCGTGGAGCGGGCAAATTCGGCGTAGTCACGGGCCTCGACATTGTCGCGGCCGGCGAGTTGGCCGACGAGTTTGGTGAGCGGGGCCGTCAAGGGGTCGTCGGAAGGGGGCGTGGCGGTTTTCGCGGCGGCCGATGCGGGCGATGGCCATAGCAGGGCGTATAACAGACCAAGAATGGCTACGGTAGCGGTTGACGCCGACCGCTTCAGCCCGAGCTTGATCGCGCGTGGTTTTGGACGGATAGGAAACTCGCGCCAGAAACTCAGGGCGAAAAACAACAACGCCGGGGCGAGCGCCCACTGAAAACGCTCGGCGAGGCGCACGCGGCTGGTTTCGTGGAAGTCACCGCGCTTACCCTGATCGACAGTGGTTTTGATGAGTTGGGCGAGGTCCACCCAAGCGCTGGCGTCGGTGCAAACGCCTCCGGTTTTGTCGGCGAGTTCACGCAAGGTTGTGCTGTTGAGTTTGGAGAGGACCACGGCGCCGCGTTCATCCTTCATGAAGGCGCCGCTGCCGTCGGGGATCATGGAACCCTCGTCGGTGCCGACGCCGAGGCCGAGAACGCGGATGCCTTTGGCTTTGAGTTCGGCGACTTGGGCGTGCCAGTCGTCGGCATCGGCTTCGCCGTCGCTGAGAATGATGAGAAAGCGGTCGGCCGATCCCGAAGAGCTAAAAGCTGAGAGCGCGGTTTCGAGCAGGGACTTGTAGTTGGTGCCACCTTCGGGGAGGAAATCGGGACCAAGCTGGGGGAGAAACTCGCTGAGGATCTCGTAATCGGCGCTGAGCGGACTTTGTAAAAACGCGGTGCCGGAGAAAACCTCCAGGCCGACGCGTTCGCCTTTGAGTTGTTCCAGCAGGCTCGTGATGAGAAGGCGCGAGCGGTCGAGGCGCGACGGTTTTACGTCGGTCGAGAGCATGCTGCGGGAGAGGTCGAGCGCGATGAGGATTTCGCGCGCCTGATCGAAAACGGGCTCTTCTAGTTTCCCCAACTGAGGCCGGGCGAGCGCGGCCGTGGCGGCGGCGAGACCGAGGTAACAGAAGATGCGAACACGCGGTGCGCCGGCGCCGTGGATGGATGAATGGTCAATGACCAAAGACGAGTATCGAGCCTTGGCGCGTTGGATCTTCGGGTGTGCGTCGGCCGACGCGATGCGATGGCGAAGCAGGTCGCGCGCAAGGAGGGCGAGCGGGATAAGCAACAGCCAGAAAGCGTGGGGCCAATAGAAGATCATTTGGCAACCTCCGGATTTAGTCCCGTGATCGTGGAGCGCCGAGCGAAAGAAGAAACGAGCGTCGCCAGCAGAAGGCATGCGAGTCCCGGGGCGGCGAACCATCCGAACAGTTCGGTGGTCAACAGATAGCTTTTGGCCTGAAACTCGATCTTCTGGGTTTGGTCGATGGCTTTGAAGGCGGATTCGATGGCATGGGTGTCATCGACCCGGAAATAGTGTCCGCCCGTGGCTTGGGAGATGGCGATGAGAGCGTTGGGGTCGAGATCGGCCATGATGGTGCGGGTGCCGGCACGTTTCCCGTTTTCATCGAATACCGGGAAGGGCACGAGGCCGTCTCTGCCCGCTCCCATGGTGTAAACCGGGACGCCCCGACTTTTGGCAATCTCGGTGGCTTGCGCGGGCGTGAGGGTGCCGCGATTGTTGGCGCCGTCGGTCAGGAGAACAATGAAGGCGCCTTTACGGCGGTTGTCCTGTTCGCGGGCGGCTTGTTCAAGGCGGGTGAGAGCGATGCCGAGTCCGTCACCGATGGCCGTGCCGTCTTCGATGAGGCCGATTTTGAGGCGGGAAACTTGTTGCGCGAGCCAGTCGTGGTCGAAGGTGAGCGGGGCCAGCGTATAGGCGCGGCCGGCGAAGACGACGACACCGATGCGGTCATTGGGCCGATGGTCGATGAAGGCCTGGATGACGGGTTTGATCGCCTGCAGGCGGTTAAGCGGTTCGCCGTTCTTTTCGTAGTCCTCGGCGAGCATCGATCCGGAAAGATCGATGCAGAGCATGAGGTCGTAGCCTTCGGAATGGACCTCATGTTTATCCTCGATACGTTGAGGACGGGAGAGGGCGACGATGAGCAACACGAGCCCGCTCACGGCCAAGATCGTCGGCCAGCGGGATGAGGAGGCGAGCGAAGGGCGGTGCCAAGCAGCGGCGAACGGCACCAGCAGCACGGCAATCGCACGTCGGCCGCGCAGCCACAGGATCACTGGAATGAGAATGAGCGCGAAAAGCCAGAGGGGGGACTGGAGGGTGACGTTCATCGTCTGCACATGCGGGCGTGGAAAAACCGCACGAGGGCATCCAGCCGGTTTTCGTCGGTGCCAACCGTCAGCCGGCTGAGCGCATCGGGGAAAAGCGTCTTCCAGCCGGACTCGCGTTCGTCGCGCCATTGGGCATGTGCCGCGCGGCCGGCGGGAGAGTTTTCCAAAGTGACAAGACGTTCGCTCACGGGATCGTAGGCCGCGAATGTGTCTTCGTCGGGCAGTGCGCGTTCCCACGGATCTTCCACGCGGAATCCCATGGGCTGGTAACGCTGTTTAATCACGGTCCAGCCTTCGGGTTCGATGCGCGGAGGAAAGTCGCCGAGCCGGATGAGCACGCTGTGGCGCGGCGCGGCGCGGGCGATGAGTCGCCAGGGGAGAGTCGAGAGCCCGGAAGCAGGAGCGTCAGACGACAGCGCGGGCGCGGGGGCGCCGAGCAGGCTGGCTGCGGCGTGAAGGATGGCACCGCGTCCGCGCACCGGTTCGCGCAAGGTGTAGCCTGCGGGCGTGGCATGGACGAAGCCCACGCGGTCGCGGTTGACGGCGCCGAGCATCATCACGAGACCGGCGAGTTCGAGGAGGGCTTCGCGCTTGGACTGTGCGCCGGAGCCGAACTGAAGGCTGGGCGTGTCTTCAAAAACGATGAGCACGGTGACCTCGCGCTCTTCGACGAATTTTTTTCGGTAGGGTTCGCCGAGGCGCGCGGTGACGTTCCAGTCGATGTCGCGCACGTCATCGCCGAATTCGTATTTGACGACCTGATCGAACTCCATGCCGCGTCCGCGAAAGGCGGAGCGGTATTCGCCGTTGAGCACGTTTTCAACGGCGTGGCGCACGCGCCATTCGAGCTGGCGGAGGAAGGCCAATGGGGCGGCGGTGGCGGTATTGTCGCCGCCAGAGTTGAGGACTGAGAGGCTAGAGCTGAGAGCCACAGCGGAATCAGACTTCTGGCACGTGGGTTTGTTTGATCACCTGCGCGATGAGCTGGTCGCTGGTGATCTCTTCGGCCTCGGCTTCGTAGGTCAGGCCAACGCGGTGGCGAAGCACGTCGGGCGCGATGTCCTGAACGAGCGATGGGCTCACGTAGTCGAGGCCGCGCAACCACGCGATGGCTTTGGAGGCTTGATAGAGTGCGAGCGAGGCGCGCGGTGAGGCGCCGAAATTGAGGTAGCGTTTTTTGCCGACAGCCGGTTCGGCGAGGGCGCGGGTGGCACGCACCAAGGCGAGAATGTAGCCTTGTACGGCGGGCGAGAGGTGGACCTTGTCCACTTCGCCTCGCAGTTCCAGAAGCTCGGCACCGTTGGCCACGGGTTCGAGGGCGGGCTGGCGGGTAACTTGGCCCCAGCGTTGCATCATGGTGGTCTCCTCGGCGGCAGTCGGGTAATCGACGAGCAGCTTGAACAGGAAGCGGTCGGTCTGTGCCTCGGGCAGCGGATAGGTGCCCTCCTGTTCGACGGGGTTTTGCGTGGCCATCACGAAGAACGGCGTGGGCAGCGGATGGGTGTGTCCGCCGATGGTGACCTGACGCTCCTGCATGGCTTCGAGCAGGGCGCTTTGGACCTTGGCGGGGGCGCGGTTGATTTCGTCGGCAAGGACGAGGTTGGCGAAGATCGGGCCGCGATGAGGGGTGAACGCACCGTCTTTTGGTGAGAAGACCATCGTGCCGACAACGTCGCTGGGCAGCAGATCGGGGGTGAACTGGATGCGCTCGAACTGCACGCCGAGGGCGGTGCCGAGCGATTTGATGAGCAGGGTCTTGGCGAGCCCCGGCATGCCTTCGAGGAGGACATGGCCGTTGGCGAGGAGGGCCACGAGGAGTCGTTCAATCACGGCATCCTGGCCGATGACAGCCTTGCCGATTTCGTCGCGAAGTTTCTGGGACCAAGTGGGACCGGTAATCATTGGTTTTTGAATAAAAGGAGGAATGGGGATAGCGGGCGTCCGTCGATACGACTCGCTTGCGCTGAAAGTGTTTCGTAAAAGAAATGGGGGTGCGGTGGATTTACCAACTCAAATTCAAAGTCGGCGGAACGCACATGGTTGTCGCTTCGCAAGAATGAGGGACGATTGCACGCCGGATATAAACTGGCCTGTGTGGCCCCGTGTTTTCCGAAACTTTGAGGTTGCACCAGACGGTGCGCAGGCTTTTGTCTGACCCTTCAACCTTTTAAAACCATGGCACAAGAAGTCGTCACCCTAGAATGCACCGAAGCTCGTAAAGAGGGTAAACCTGTCTCCCGTTACCTCACAAAGCGTAACAAAAAGACCGTCACCGAGCGCATTGAGAAGAAGAAATACAACCCCTTCCTCAAGCGCCACACGCTGCACAAAGAGATCAAGTAACGCGCATCAGGCGTTTTTAGTTTTCAGAGCCGGCCTTCGGGTCGGCTTTTTTGTGCCTGTATGTGAGAGCCGTCAGTGTTTCGTGGGCGAAGGATGGCTGATCGAGCCGCCGGAAGCGTAGGATCCCTGCGAGCGGCGGGCGGCCCGCCAGCTTTCGCGATGCTTGCGAATCCAGTCAAGGAGGGCGCGTTCAAAACCGATATCGTAGCCTAACCGTTCTGATTCGATCCATTTGTGGCGGAGGATTTCCTCCCGTTCGGCTAAAAATTCCTGATAGAGGCCCGATTGCTTCACAAATTCATTGGAAGACTGTTCGGGTTCTAGTTTGGCGGGTAAAGTCATGGCAACCACGGTGGATTCGGAATATATTGGTTCAGACAGGCAGGATGTATTTTTCTCTCATGATATGCGTTTCCAATACGTCCTGTTTTCTGACGGTGCTCCCGAAATCGTGTCGCAGGCACAAAATCAAGAAGGCATCTTCGTTCGTTGAAACCATATTGTTTCTTAAGGTTAAGTCTGGAGCAGTGTCTGTCAATGCCCGCAGTTCACTGAGTTTAATGCGAAGACCGCAGGCGGTGCGATCAAATGGTTGCCGGTGCGACTTTGCGGGCGAGTTGGGAAAGAATGTTATCGCCGATGTCGCGAAAGATTTTGGCGGCGACGCTGTTTGGCGAGCTGATCACAACCGGGTTGCCCGCATCGCCTCCGGCGCGGATCTCTTGGATAAGCGGTACCTGGCCGATGAGGACGGTGCCGAGCGAATCGGCGGTTTTCTGTCCGCCGCCTTCGCCGAAGAGGGCGTGTTTTTGGCCTGAAGGATCGAGGAAGTAGCTCATGTTCTCCGCCACTCCAAGGAGGGGGACGTTTACCTTTTGGAACATCAGGCCGCCTTTGCGGGCGACGTTGGTGGCGGCGAGTTGCGGCGTGGTGACGAGTACCGCACCGTCGAGCGGGAGAGTTTGGACCAGGGAAAGTTGCGCGTCGCCAGTGCCGGGGGGCAGATCGACGATCAGGATGTCCAACTCGCCCCATTTCACGTTTTGGACAAATTGCTGGATGGTCTTCATGATCATCGGGCCGCGCCAGACAACGGGGGTGTTATCGTCCACCAAGAAACCCATGCTCATGACTTTGACGCCGTGTATTTCCATGGGCAGGAAGTTGTCACCCTCGACGAGCGGGCGGCCTTCGAGTCCGATCATCAATGGCACCGAAGGCCCGTAGATGTCGCAGTCCATCAGGCCGACGCGACCGGGGCGGCCTTGGGCGGTGAGGAGTTGGGAGAGTGCGCAGGAGAGGTTGACGGCGAAGGTGCTTTTGCCGACACCGCCTTTGCCCGAGGCGATGGCGACGGCGTATTTGATGGTCTTGGGGGCGGAGGCGTTGCCTCCGAGATTGCCACCGGCGGCCGCAGGCTTGCCTGCTGGAGTGACGGCCACGTCGATAAGGGTGGTTTTAACGCCGGGCAGGGAGCGGAGGCATTTTTCGACCTCCTGCTTGAGGTGCAGGGGGATTTTTGGGTCGGAGGTGGTAAGGGCCAGCGAGATCCTGGCCGTGCCATCTATCAGGGCGGCCGAGCGCACCAGTCCAAATGAAACGATGTCACGGCTGAAGCCGGGATATTTTACTTGTTTGAGTGCCTCTTTGATGTCTTCGGGTGTCACGGTGTGCAGATAAAATTTGGAACGGGAAAGGTTTTACGTTGTTAAGGACGGGCAGGGAGTAAATAGAAATGCCCTGCACCCTCGTAATTATTCATCCCTCTTTTGCCATGAATACCTTCATCCGTCTTTTCGTTCTGGCTATCGCGCTCACGGCCGCCACCGCATCGGCTCAACGCGATCCTCATGATCTTGGTGATCTTTTCATCTCGGCCGATTTGCACACGATCGCCGTCCATGTCTCCGGCAGCACGCCCGAGATTAACACGCTGGCGAATCTCGCCTTCAAGGCCCATGGCCGCTATCGTCTCGTCACCACGGGAGGCGCCTACGACATTCAGTTCTCTCAAGTGGCGCCGTCGCAGGTGCAGGTCAACGTCACCAAAGGCGGCGCGAATGTACTCTCGCAGGTCGCCGCCGGCACGAGCATGCGCAACGCCTTCTTCCGTGCGGCCGATCTCGCGGTCAAGGCTACCAGCGGGCTCAAGGGCTTTTTCAGTTCGCGCCTGACGTTCATCAGCGATTACTCGGGGCACCCCGAGGTGTTCACCAGTGATCTGTTTTTCGGCGAAGTGAAGCAGATCACTCACGACAACGCTCAGGCGATGACGCCGCGCTGGTCGCCGGACGGTGGGAAAATTCTCTACACGAGTTTCTATAAGTCGGGCTTTCCGGACATCTTCCTGATCGATTTGAATACGGTCCAGCGCACGACCTTCGTGAGCTTCAAAGGCACGAATAGCGGCGCGCGTTTCAGTCCCGATGGTTCGCAGGTGGCGATGGTGCTGTCCGGGGAGGGCAACCCGGAGATCTATGTCTGCAACGCCCAGGGCCGTCAGGTTTCCCGCCGGACGCGCACGCCCTCGGTCGAGGCTTCGCCCTGTTTTTCGCCTGACGGCTCGCGATTGGTCTTCACCTCGGATGCCGCCGGCAGTCCGCAGCTTTACGTGATGGCGGTCGCAGGAGGCAGCGCCCAGCGCCTGCCTACGGCGATCAGTGGCTATTGCGCGGAGCCGGACTGGAGCCGGGGTGATCCCAACAAGATAGCCTTTACGGTGCGCAGCAGCCGCGGGTTTCAGATCGCGACCTATGATTTTTCGGGGAAAACCCCAACGAAGGTTGTGTCCAAGGCGCCGATGGACGCGGTCGAGCCCTCATGGTTGGCCGATGGCCGCCATCTGGTTTATACCGAGCGCGCAGCCAATAGCCGCAGTCTCTGCCTTCTGGATACAGAAACCGGCAAGAGCACGCGCCTGAGTCCGCCGTCCCTGCGCCAGGCATCGCAGGTTAGCGTGTGGAATCCCTGAGGCGATCCGGCATTGACGGGCTGATTTTTAAGCAAAAGGCGCGTCGTCACTGGCTCGCTTTTTTGCGGGCGAAAAAAGCCGCTCCGAGATGGGAGCGGCTTTGAGAGGATCGAGCGCGGGGACGCTCAGGCGATGGCCTTGAGGTATTTGGCCTCGGCGACGTTCCAATCGACGACGGACCAGAAGGCGGCGATGTAGTCGGGGCGGCGGTTTTGGTAATGGAGGTAGTAGGCGTGTTCCCACACATCGAGGGCGATGACGGGTTTGCCTTCGATGCCGGCGACGGCCTTGCCCATGATGGGGCTGTCTTGGTTGGCGGTGGAGCCAACGGCGAGCTTCCTGTCGGCGGTGACGACGAGCCAAGCCCAGCCGGAGCCGAAGCGGGTCGCGCCAGCCTTGGCGAACTCTTCCTTGAATTTATCAAAACCGCCGAAGGTCGAGGTGATGGCCTCGGCGAGTTTGCCTTTGGGGGCGCCACCCTTGCCCGGGCCGATGATCTTCCAGAAGAAGGAATGGTTGGCATGGCCGCCGCCGTTGTTGCGCACGGCACCGCGGATGGCCTCGGGGACTTTTGAAAGATCGGCGATGAGATCGCACACGCAGTCGGGCGCGGTCACGCCGGCGTCGGCAAGCGCCTTGTTGACGTTGGTGATGTAGGCTTGGTGATGCTTGGAGTGATGGATTTCCATCGTCTTGGCATCGATGTGGGGGACGAGAGCGTCGTAAGCGTAAGCAAGTTTAGGGAGTTCGTAGGCCATGGTGGTTGCGGTGAGACGGTTTTTCCGAGAGCAGAAGAGAGAATGTGTGCAAGAGTCGTCGGGGCGTCAACCGCACAGGGCTGATAAGCCGTTTCATAAGGGAAAACATTTTGGGGCTTACGCCACGGGCATTGAACCTTGATGTTGTCATCATATGCCAATTGTAATTAAAACCATAAAATCATGATGCGCTCTTTTAACCTGACCGAGGCCGTGCAAATGGTCTCTGGCGAGTTGCAGGATCTTTTTGCGCGCGGGGCTTATCTGGAGCACAACATCAAGCAATTGGAGCAAAAGCGTCAGAAGCAGGTGGCCCGATTGGAGATCGTGCGTGAAACCCAACCGCCGTTTTTGTTTCTTCGCCCCAAGCCTACGCGAGAAGTTTTCAAAGGCGCCGCCGCCACTGCGAAGGTTGAGTTGGAAGCCGTCGATCAAGCGCTGATCACGAACAGCCGATTGCGCGACTATGTGTTCAAGCAGTCCGAGGTGATGCTCGAAAGCTGGATGCGCACACACTGCGCAGAATATCGAATAGGACTGGTTTCAGAACGGTTCACGGCCGATTGGAAGATAGCGATCACCCGTTTTGAGAGCTATGTAGATGTTTTTATCCGTGCGCTTGGCTCGGCCCGCAACACCGCGGCAGCTGGTTATGATCGGACCCGCAAGGTGTTTTCAATGGCTACATACGAGGAGATCAAGGATGCCCACGCCGCCGCTTTGCGGGTCGAGCAGGAGATCGTGGCGACCAACGCCATCGCGGAAGAGCACGGCAATATGCTGGGGAAGACGGTTTTTAACGATCCCATGCCTCGATTGGTGCATGAGGATTATGCAGGAGTGGTTTCACGGATCGTCGGTCTTTCGGCCGACGTGGCTCAAGCCGAGTTTGATCGGGTGATCGCCGCGTGTGAAGATTTGATGACTCGCGAGATGGACGCCCTTCGGCTTAGGGTGGAGGAATCAGCCCGACGGCATACCAGCCGGACTCAGAGCTATGTGCACGAGGCTTGGAGCCAGCTTCACGCCTATGCGATGGCGCATAGCGTGGAGACCGACAAATTGGAGATGGTCGTGGCCCAGACGGAGCGTAGCTATCACGATGTCGCCCTGAAGGAGATCAGAGGCTATCGGACCGGCTTAAAGCCCGAAGTAGCGGCCAAGCTTCCATCCTAAGCAAACACCCGCGAGGGCGCCGATGCTGCTCAGGAAAAAAGCCCACATGAAACCGAGCGGATACGCCAGATACCAGACGGCGTAGCTCAAAATCGTCGAGCACAGTCCGATCAGTAATTTCATGCCGTATGTTGGCGCGCTTGGTGGCCAACGTCACCTGCAAACCAGTTGAGTGGTGTTGGAGACTAGCCTGAGATGAGAGGCCTGCGACTTGCTGACGAAACGGCTGCCGTCCGGCTTACGCCTCGGGGGATGGGTCATGGCGTTCGATGGGCTTGATTGTGCGCGTTTTTTCATCGGCCTTGTGACTCATAAACTCGATGAGCCGGTCGTTGAAAGTCTTAGCGGGATCGTGCCCCATTTTCTTTAACGCCTGCACCAGCGCGGCGACTTCGACGAGGCGGGCGATGTCACGCCCGGGTCGCACATAGAGTTCCACATGGGGCAGGCTGATGCCGAGGATATCGTAGTAGTTTTCCTCCAGTCCGGTGCGCTCCTCGATGACGTCGGGCGTCCATTCGCGCAGGGAGATGACCATATCGATGCGTTTCTGGGCGCGGACGTTTTTGATGCCGAACATCTCGGCGACGTTGATGATGCCGATGCCGCGACATTCCATGTAGCCGCGATTGAGCGGGTTGCTGGAGGCGATGAGTTCGCGTTCGTCGAGGAGTTTGATAACGGTCAGATCGTCAGCGACGAGCGAATGACCGCGTTCGACGAGGGCGAGGGCGCATTCGCTTTTACCGACGCCGGAGTCTCCGCGCAGCATCACGCCCAGCCCTCTGACATCGAGGGTGGTGGCGTGCTCCGTGCAGGAAGGGGCAAATTCATTGTCGATGCACAGCGTAGCCAGATTCACCCAGTTCATGGTAATCATGGGCGTGCGAAAAACAGGGAGATTGCGCTCCTGTGCGACCACCAGCAGCGGATGCGTGGGATGAAAATTGCGGGTCAGGACGATGCAAGGCACGCCGCGATCAATCATCTCGGTGATGATCTCCATCTGCTGACGCTGGCCAACGGTTTTGAGATAGGTCATCTCGGAGGCACCGAGGATTTGAATGCGTTTGTTGGCGAAATATTTGAAGAATCCGGTGAGGGCGAGCGCAGGACGGTTGATGGAGCCCTCACGGATGAGGCGGTGCAGGCCGTCGGCCCCGGTGACGAGCTCAAGCTTGAGTTTTTCGCGATAGGTTTCGAAGAAGTGCGCGACCGTGATGCCGTGGATGGCTTTTTGCATGGGGATGCGGGTGTGGTTTAGGGGTAAATCAGGGAATCAGGACCGGGCGGGCGTGGAAACTCCGATGATGTATGCCTGATTTTCCATTTCCCGCTTCACATGTTGAAATCTTTGCCGAGATAGAACTCGCGGGCTTGGGCGTCGTTGATGAGGAAGGCGCCGGTGCCTTGGGTGAGGACGCGGCCTTGGTGGATGAGGTAGGCGCGGTCAACAATGCGGAGGGTTTCACGAACGTTGTGGTCGGTAATGATCACGCCGATGCCGCGCGCCTTGAGATCGAGGATGATTTTCTGCACCTCGGAGACAGAGATGGGATCGATGGCAGCGAAGGGCTCGTCCATCAGCAGAAACTTCGGACCTGTGACGAGTGCGCGGGCGATTTCGAGGCGGCGGCGTTCACCCCCGGAAAGGGTGTAGGCGGGTTGCCGGGCGACCTGCGTGAGGTGCAGTTCTTCCAAGTGCCGTTGCACGATGGCGGTGCGTTCGCGTCGCGGGACGCCGATGGCCTCGACGATGGCGAGGATGTTTTCCGTGACGGTGAGTTTGCGGAAGGTGGACGGTTCCTGCGGCAGGTAGCCGAGGCCGAGGCGTGCGCGTTCGTGCATGCGCAGGTGAGTGATGTCGCGGCCGTTCAGGGTAACGTTGCCTTGGGTGGCGGGCACGAGGCCAACGACCATGTAGAATGTGGTGGTCTTGCCTGCGCCGTTGGGGCCGAGAAGGCCGACGATCTCGCCCGCATGGACGCGCAGATCGACACCGTTGACGACGGTGCGCTGACCATAGGTCTTGACGAGGCTGGCGGTGGCGATTTCCGCGATGGCGGTGGCGGCGGGCGCGGTCATTTGCTCGTGTCGCGGCGCAGGGTCGAAGGCGTTTCGCCGACGGGAACGGTCGAATCGGCGGCGGGTGCTTGCATGGTTTTGTTCTTGTCGAAGCCGAGGTCTTTGATGGGCGGACCGGTCATCTCGATGTTGTCGCCAAAGAGACGGCGTTCGCCACGGAGCAGGATGATGCGGGTGCCGCGGGCGACGTAGGGACCGGAGCTGTCGATCACGACGGGACTTTCGGTGAGCACGACGCGGTTTTCACCCGGGAAAACATCGGCGCGGCCACAAGTGACGTCGCGGTCGGTCTGGATGATGTGGACATTGCCGGTCGCGACCAGAGTCTTGAATTTGTCGAGTTTGCCCACCGTGGCGTCCTTGTCGCCCAGACGGCCGGCGAGCACGTCGAGGTGGTCGCAGGTGATCTTCATGTTGCTGCCGGTGACGACGACATTCTGGTCGAAGATGGAATGCGTCTCGGTGTCGGTGCTCCACATCTCCAGTTTTTTGCTGGTGATGACGGTGGGGATGACAGGACCGGTCAGGGCGGCGGGTTGCTTGTCGGCGTCGGCGGCCGATGCGGCGATCGCGACCAGCATGAGGGCGGGGACCAGCAACCCGAGGAGGAAGCGAGAAGTGCGGAGATTCATTTAAGGATGTCTTTCAGCTCGTCGCGGAAAGTGACGCGGGCGTTGTTTTCAATCAAAACTCTTTTCTGCTGGTGCAGGTAGGTCCACTGCTCCCCGGTGACCTCGACGTCGTCGCGGATGAAGCGCACGGACTCTTGGCCATTGACGATTTTCTGCTCGGTCAAGACGGTGGCCGAGGGGCTCAGGAGCACGCTTTCGATGCGTCCGGAATCGTCGTTGGTGAACATCGTGAGGTTCATGCCCTTCACGTCGATCCGGGTGTTGCTGACAATGACGGCCTCGCCTGCACGGAGAAACGTGGTGCGCCGGCCCTCCTTATTGAAGGTGGGCAGGCGGAAGTTTTTGACGGGCGCGCTGCTTTTCACCTCGGGCGACGACTGGGCCGAGACGGAGACGGAGATGGAGAGAACGAGCAAGAGAACGAGCAAGAGAACAGGGTCTTGGACGGAGGGTTTCATGCGGGGAACGTATGACCCTGGGCGGAGAGGATATGTTCACACACTTCGCGCACGGCGCCATGACCTGCGGAGCGGCGGGTGATGTAATCGGCGGCGGTCATCGCGGCAGGCATGGCGTCGGGCACGGTGACGCCGATTCCGGCCCAGCGGATCGCGGCTGCGTCGATATCGTCGTCGCCCATGTAAACGCATTGGTCCGGCTTCAAGACGAGGGCGACGGCGAGTTCTTGGAGCGCGGTGATTTTATCGGAGCGGCCTTGGACCAAATGTGGGATGTTGAGCTCGGTGGCGCGCACTGTGGTGGCGCCGGAGGCTCGACCGCTGATCCACGCGGTGGCGATGCCGGCTTTGTTCAGGCGTACGAGTCCCATGCCGTCGAGAACGGAGAACTGCTTGGTCTCCACGCCATCGGAGGAGATGTGAACCATGCCGTCGGTTAGAATGCCATCCACGTCCATGGCAAAAAGACGGATGGCGGCCCAGCGGGAGGAGGGGATGAGGGCTTTCATAATTTATCCGATCCAGACGGCGATTTTTTCGATGAGGCTGTCACGGGTCGGGCGATAGGTCATTTCCAACTCGGGAGCGAAGGGCACCGGCATGTCGAGCGAGGCGATGCGGAGCGGGGCGGCTTCCAGCGAGAAGAAATGCTCCTCGGTGAGGCGGGCGACGAGCTCGGCGCCGAAGCCGTGGGTGCGGCGACCCTCGTGCAACACGACGAGTCGGTGCGTGCGTTCGAGGGAGGCCTTGATGGTATCAAGCCGGAGAGGGGCGAGGCCGCGCAGATCGAAGAGCTCGAAGGACTTTCCGTATTCGCTCTCGAAATAGGCGCAGGCTTCGAGGGCGGGCAGGGTCATCTCGCCGTAGGTGACGAAGGTCGCGTAGTCGCCCGCATGGAGGCGTTTGGGCTGCCAGACGTCGCGGTAGTTGGCATCCCACACGACGGCGTGTTTGCCCCGACGATAGAGCCCCTTGTGCTCAAAAATGATGACGGGATTGTTGTCCTCGTAGGCGGCGAGGATGGCGTTGAAGGCATCCTGCGGGGTGCTCGGATAAATCGCCTTAATGCCGGGCATGGAGAGGAAGAGGGACTCCAATTCCTGCGAATGAAACGATCCCATGGTGAGGCCTCCGCCGGCGGGTAGGCGGAAGACCAGCGGAACCTTGGCTCCGGCGCGGAAGTGATAGGTGGCGGCGTTGAGGGTGATCTGGGTGACGGCCTCGGTGGAGAAATCGGCGAACTGGAATTCCTCGATCGGGCGGTGGCCGTTGAGGGCGAGGCCGATGGCGTAGCCGGTGCAGGCGCTTTCGCAGAGCGGGGTGTTGAAGACCTTGGCGCGGCCGAAGTCCTTCAAGAGTCCGTCGGTGACCTTGAAAGCTCCGCCGTAAACGCCGATGTCTTGGCCGAGGATGAGCGACTCGGGGCGTTCGGCGAGGACCTTGCGGAGGGCGTGGTTGATTGCCTGAGCCATCGTGAGCTGCTCGGGTGCGGAAGGCGCGGCCTTCCACGGGAGGGCGGGGGCGTCGGGAGCGAAAACGTCGGCCAGCATGGTGCCGGGTTCGGGGCGCGGCACGGCGAGGGAAATCTGGATGCAGGCTTCGAGGTAGGCGCTGAGCGAAGCCTCGATTTTTTCGAGGGCGGCGGTGTGGCCGGCTGCGACGAGTTGGGCGCGGAACTTGGGCAGCGGATCGGCGGCGAAAAAGGCGTCGGATGCGCCTGACGGCAGATAATCGCAGGTATCGTAGGCGGCATGTCCGCGCAAGCGGAGCGTGTGTGCCTCGATGAGCACGGGGCGCGAGGTGGCGCGGACCTTGCCGATGGCGGCGGCGAGCGTGCGGGTGATGGAGGCTATATCGCCGGTGGCATCGAGCGCGAAGCCTTCCACGCCGTAGCCGGCAGCGCGTTTCCAAAGCTCGGTGCCGACGGTAAACTGCTCGCTGACGGGAGTCGAGTAGGCGTATTTGTTATTCTCGATCACGAACATGATCGGGAGCGAGAGAAGCGAGGCGAGGTTGAGGCACTCGTGGATGTCTCCCGTGCTGGAGCTGCCGTCGCCAAAGAAGGTGAAGCCCACGGCGGGCTTGCCGAGGCGGCGCTGCGAATCGGTCATGCCAATGACGTTGGAGAGCATCGCGCCGAGATGGCTGATCATCGGCAGCGAGCGGTTTTTAACATCGCCGTGGTGCACGTTGCCCTCGCGGGCGTGGGTGGGGCTGCCGGCGTTGGCGAAATATTGGTTGAGGTGGTTGCAGAGGTGGTCGCTCCAGATCAGATGTCCGCCAAAATCGCGGTGCGTCCAGGAGACCACGTCGATGGACTTGTCGGCGAGGAGGGCGAGGGGAATGATGAGTCCTTCGTTGCCCTGACCGCCGGTGACGGTGCCTCGGATGAGGCCCTGACGGAAGAGGTCGAGGATGCGGTTGTCGCCGGTGCGCGCGAAATACATCCATGCGTAGAGACGCAGGAGAGCGGCGGGCGGGTTTTGATCAAGCTCGCCGGCGCTCAGATTGCGCTCGGAGAGGATGGCGGGAGGTGTCGGGAAAGCCATGTCCAAAGCCTGACGGTGAGGGCGGCGCGGGGCGTGGGCAAGCGATAGATTTGGGGCGCGGCGGAAGGCGTTGCAGCGAGATTCCCGTCCTCGAGCCTTTTACTCGGCGACCGCGGCAGAGATTGCGTTGATTTTTTTGAGCACGGCGGGCGTGAGTCTGGAGACGACGTCGAGCGCGCCGAGGTTTTCCACGAGCTGTTCGGCGCGGGAGGCGCCGAGGATGACCGTGCTGACATGCGGATTTTTGAGGCACCAGGCGAGGCCGAGACGGGGCAGGGTGGTGTCGAGATCCTTGGCGATGGCGGCGAATTTTTTGACGGCGGCGAGTTTGGGTTTCGAGCCTTTGCCGAGGACGGCGTCGCGGAGCCACTCCATACCGGGGGTGTCGAGGCGGGAGCCAGCGGGCACGCCGTCGTTGTATTTGCCGGTGAGCAGGCCGCTGGCGAGAGGCGACCAGATGGTGGTGCCGAGGCCGCGCGCCTTGTAGAGTGTGGCGTATTCCTTTTCGACGCGGGTGCGGTGGAGGAGGTTGTATTGAGGTTGCTCGGTGACAGGCGCGTGCAGGCCGAGACGGTCGCAAACGGCGAACGCTTCGGTGAGCTGGGCGGCGGACCACTCGCTCGTGCCCCAGTAGAGGACCTTGCCCTGCACGATGAGGTCGTGCATGGCGCGTGCGCTTTCCTCGATAGGTGTGGAAGGATCGGGACGGTGGCAGTAGTAGAGGTCGAGAGTGTCAACCTGCAGGCGTTTGAGCGCGTCGTGGCAGGCCTCGACGATGTGCTTGCGAGAGAGGCCAACCTGGTTGGGCTTGTCGTCTTCCCAGCCAAAGAAAACCTTGCTGGAAACGAGGTAGCTGCTGCGGCGCCAGCTGCTTTTTTTGAGGATGTCGCCCATCACGAGCTCGGCCTTGCCGTCGGCGTAGGCCTCGGCGTTGTCGAAGAAATTAACCCCAGCATCGTAGGCGGTGTGCAGGAGTTTTTTGGCGACGGGATCACCGATTTGTTTGCCGAAGGTAACCCAGGCGCCGAAGGACAGCGCGGAGACTTTGAGGCCGGAGCGGCCGAGGGAGCGGTATTCCATGGTCATAAGAAAGTGACCATGGCGTGAGTTCGCCCCAATGTCTACCGATGGCTTAAAAAAACTGCACGGCGACGCGGGATGAAACATCCTAGGGCTTTGATCGTCTTGCCCGTTTTCGAACCGAGAAAGTTGACTTTCGTTATGGCCATCGGGCCTCCGCTTAATAAAGCTGCAATCAGCCTAATCTTCGGTTGCAGCCGCTCACGGCGGCGGAAACCCACAGGGCATTACCCCAAAAAATAATAGGATTATTTCGAGTATCCCCTAAGTTGCCACGTCTTCATTATAAATTAATAAAATGCGTCCCGATCCCTGCTTCATCCATTATGAATAAACGTGAATTGATAAAGAGACTGGTTGCCGGCGAGAATGTGGAGCGCTGCGGATTCTGGCTCGGCAATCCGCATCCCGACACATGGCCGATTCTCCACCGCTATTTCGGCACGAATTCCGAATTAGAACTGCGACGAAAATTGGGCGACGACGTGAGCTGGATTTGCCCGCAGTTTTACAAAGGCGCTTATCAGGATCCCAGCGGCCTCGCGCTGTTCAATTCTGGCCTTGACCGCAATTTGCATGGCAGTGTCGGCCCGTTGGCGCACTGCGAGACGGTAGAGGAAATCGAGCGGTTTCCGTGGCCCAATCCAGACTATTTGAACTTCGACTCTTGCCTGCGGGACTTGCGGGGAGCGGGCGATGTCTATCGGCTCAGCGGCTTCTGGACATGCTACTTTCATAATCTTTCCGACCTATTCGGAATGGAGGACTATTTTGTCAAAATGCTCACGGACCCGGAGGTCGTCCGCGCCGCCACGGACAAGGTCTGCGGGTTTTACTACGAAGCCAACGAACGTTTTTTCGCCGCTGCCGGGGATCTGGTGGACGGTTTTTTCTTCGGCAACGATTTCGGCAGCCAGTTGGGATTGCTTTGCGGGCCGGACCAGTTCGGAGAATTCATCATGCCGTGGTTCCAGCGCTTCACCGAGCAGGGGCATCGCCACGGTCATCAAGTGTTCCTGCACTCGTGCGGCTCGATCCACCCCGTCATCGAGCGTTTGATCGCAGCCAAGGTAGACTGCCTGCATCCGTTGCAGGCGCTCGCGCGCGACATGGAGGCTGAACGCCTGGCCGCCGACTTCAAGGGGCGCATCACGTTCATGGGGGGGATCGACGCCCAGGAACTCATGACAAACGCAACGCCAGAAGAAATCCGCGCCGATGTGCATCGGGTGAAACGGCTGCTGGGCCCGAACCTCATCGTCAGCCCGAGCCATGAGGCGATCTTGCCCAATGTTCCTCCGGAGAATGTCGAAGCGCTCGCCCAGGCTGCTTTTGAAACGAAGAGCTAGGTCGCGTTCACTAATTCCTGATTGAGATAAAGGCGGAGACGGTGTGAAGCATGGCGAGGAAGGGGAGGGTATGCTTTTCGTAGCGGGTGGCGATGCGGCGGAACTGTTTTAGCTTGTTGAAGAAGCGTTCCACGAGGTTGCGCCGGGCATAACGCGAGTGGTCGCAAGGGATGTAGACGTTGTGCCACCGCCCCAGTTCCCCCGGCAAATCCCGCCACGGACTTCCCGTGCGCGCCAACCACAGCGGTGCCTCCATAAACAGCCGCTCGTCCTGCTCCGGCCGGCTTGCCCGCCGGTTGCGCGCACCCTGAAGAAGGCCAGCGGCACGACAGCGTATCGGCCCAGACTTGATCGACGCCGGCATCGTAGTGGTCATCCCTTCGCCTAAAAATCGCAGGCCCTCGGGGGGGGAGCTGCCCGGCCGAACTCTACAAACCCAGGCACAAAATTGAAAACTACTTCCGGAAACTCTTCGACTGCCTCTGTGTCGCCACACGTTACGACAAACTCGCCCGCTCTTATCTCGCCTTCGTCCAATTTCATCACCGCCGCCATCGTATTATGCAGCTTTCGTTAACACTCTCCAGTGTGGAACTCCAATAAGCCTATACCCGCACGCTCGATCCTGAAAACAACGTAACCCTTTTCGATTGTGACATGGTCGGTTGATACTGCCTCAAGTGTATTCTTTGCCTGCAACTCGCCCAGTTGCGTGCGCGTCGGATAAGCCGGTGAACCAAGCGATTTCCAAGCTGTCACGATATTGTTCTCCATCGCACCTAGCCGAAAAAGCCGGGGAGCACGGACACAGCCCGGCGGCAAGGCCACTCGCACGGTCACGATATCAGGCGAGGCATCGTGTTTCTCGGGATAGGCGTAAACGAGCACGCGAAACTCGGCTCCGTCACGAGTGGCCACCGCATTGATCAGGTCGTCGCCACCGTTCATGGGCACACGCGCCATGCCGAGGCGTTGCAGCATCATGTGAGCAAACCAACCTGGTTTGCGCAGGCCGTGAAGGCTGAGCAGGCCATAGTTTCCCTGAAACTCGGAGGACTGAAAACCACCTTGGTTATAGATGTCAGAGAGGCACCAGAAGGCAAAGTGGTCGGCCTCCTGCGAAACCTCGACCATGGTCTTGACGATAAACGCGGCTTCAAGCGCGGTCTCCCTAAACGGGTCGTGAAGGAACCAAGAACGGCCCCACTCGTTCCAATGCATTTCGCCGGCAAACCCATGGCGGACGAGTTCCCGGCGGGTGCCACGGATGACTCCGCTGGCGAAGTGGGGAGAATTTTTGACTTTATGCGAAGCAGGACCGTCGAAGGGGGAGAGCGGCTGACCTTCGGAGTCGTTGTTGTAAACATGGGCGATCAGGTAGTCCGGGCTGGTGCCATGCTTCGCTGTCCAGTCGAGGAACTCGGGAATCCACTCGGCTCTCGCCGTCGAGGGTCCGCCAAGTCGCAGTCCCGGGTCCACGGATTTGAAGGCGCGCCAAGTAGCATCCCAAAGTTGGAAGAAATCCTCCCTTGTGCCGCCGAAGAAGTGGCCTTTGAGGTTGGGCTCGTTCCAGCATTCGAAATACCAGGAGCGGAGTTCGTCGCGACCATAGCGTGCGAGATGATGGCGAAGGCCGGAGGAGACAAACTCGGTCCACTGATTCAGATCGCGAGGCATGCCCGTGGGGTTACGATCAGGCCAGCAAGCAGTGGTGTCATCGGTCATGCCGACTGGAGTAAAACACGTCGTGTAGACGGGCTTCAGGCCGAGTTCGAAAATCGCTTCGATCGACAGATCAATGAGCTGCCAATTGGCCCGTTTTGTTCTTTCCTTGGCGGGTTTTCTCCAGTCAACGAGATCATGATCCCAGACAGCCATCTCGGGTGAATACATGGCGGCGGCCCGAACATGGCGCACGCCGAGCTCGTCGCGGGCCATGGCGAGCTGGCGCTGAACATCGCCGCGTGAGAGCCATCGGAATTGATCGATATTGGCCAATGGCGCCCAAGTGTGGCGCAAGGGCGCAGGCGTGGCATTCCAATCGGGAGTAAGCGTGGTGGATGTGTTCATTTTAAAATCAACGCGCCGCGGCAATGTCGCGCTTGGCCTGCGGCCTTGGGCAGGATGGCCACCGGGCACACACCGACATCCACTGCCCGCACCATCAGGCCGTGGTCGGCGCGGTCGTCAATGTCATATCATTGATGGCGGTCGATACGCTCTTCCTGCAAATACCTCTTTTTATTTTCAGGGAATCACGAGGGATTCCCCTGCCCCATGCGTATAACCCACCACATGAACAAACTTATCCTCATCCTTTGCCTGTCCTTCCTCAGCCTTGCCGCCACCGTCAGCGCCGCCGGCAAATCCGTCGACGCCTACCCGCTCACCACCTGCGTCGTTTCCGGCGAAGCCTTAAACGACATGGGCAAGCCCGACCGCCTCGTGATGTTCTGCTGCAAATCCTGCATCGGAAAATTCAACAAGGATCCCGCCAAATATCTCGCCAAGCTCGACGCGGCTGAAGCGGCCTCCAAAGCCGACAAAAAATAAACCGCCACCCATGCGCTTTTGGAGTCTCATTATTCCGGCCCTGCTCTTTGGGGCCGGATCTGGTTTCGCCGAAACCTCTTCACCACTCACACTGAAGGAGGTTTTCACGGCGATTCGCGACCACCACCCCGCCCTCAACGCTGCACGAGCCACCGCCGACGCGGCACGAGCCCGTGTCGCGCAGGGAAAAGCATGGGCTGATCCGCGCCTCGGCATCGACCTCAAACGCGGCGACACCCCGGGCAACGCCGCCACAACCAAGTTAAACACTTACAACGAGCTCGAAGTCTCCGTCTACCAAGAACTGCCCCTCAGTGGGCGCAATCAACTCCGTGCCAAGGCCGCCGAGGCCGAAGCCGGCATCGCCGACGCCGAGACCCGCCGGCGCGAATGGATGCTTTTCAACCAAGCGCGCACAACGTTCACCCGCCTTGCCGCAGCCGATGAACGCCTCGTCGTCAACCAACGCCTCCGCGAGAATCTCGCGCAAACCCTCGCGCTCTCCCGCCAGTCTTATGAAACCGGCCTGCGCCTCCAGGTCGAGTTGCTCGCCCTCCAAACGCGGCTCGCGCAACTCGACGCCGACCGTAACGACCTCGATTCGATACGCGCCCAGGAATCCTCGGCGCTCAACGCCCTCATGATCCGCTCCGTCGAGACGCCCATCGGAAACCTCTCTCTTCCTGCCCCCATCGCGCCCTCCCTCAGCCTGCCCGACGCGGTGGCACGCGCCCGGGCGATGAGCCCGGACATCGCCGTCGCCCTCAAACAAGTCGGCGCCGCGCAGGCCCGCCTCGCCGTCGTCCGCAAAAACCGCGCCATCGATCCCGAGTTCTCGATCACCGCCCGTCAAATGAGAGGCTCCGGCGACGGTATCGGAAGCTACGATACCGGCATCTCGTTTACGCTTCCGTGGTTTCAATCCGGCCGCACCGACGGCGAACGCCGCGAGGCGCTGAGCCGCCTCTCCGCCGCCCGCTCCGAGGCCGAAGCCGGCGAGGCCGAGATCACCGGCATGGTCGCCTCCTCCCACGCTCGAGCCACCGCAGGTTATGCGCAGGTCAAACGCTACCAGGACGAACTCGTTCCGCTCGCCCGCGCCTCGTCCGACGCCGCCCGGCGAGACTACGAAACCGGTCGCGCCCAACTCCCCTCCGTGCTCATGGCCGAGCAATCGCTCCTCGAAACGGAATTGAAGCTAACCGACATCCGTGCCGAGCAGGCGCTCGCCTCCGCCGAACTTTGTTTTCTCACCAGTCAGGATGTCACGCCATGAACGCCAAAACCATTTCCATTCTCGTCCTCGTCGCCGCCCTCGCCGGTGCCGGCGGTTGGTTCGCCGCCAGGCATCCGTCGCCCGTTGCGGCGGCAGCCGCAGACACATCGTCCACCGCGCGCAAAATCAAGTTCTACCAGTCGCCGATGCACCCGTGGATCAAGTCCGACAAACCTGGCAAATGCACCATCTGCGGCATGACACTCGTGCCCGTTTATGAAGACGAAGAAGGCGTCGCCACCAGCGCCGATCTGATCACGCTGTCGCCCGGCGCGGCCACCGCCCTGGACGTGCAAACCGCCAAGGTCGTCCGCGCCCCGCTCGTTCGCACCCTGCGCGTCACCGGCGTCATCGACGACGACGAAACCCGCCACCGCTACCTCTCCAGCTACACCGATGCCCGCATCGAAAAACTTCTCGTAAATACCACAGGTGTCGAAGTCACCGCGGGTCAGACGCTCGCCGTGCTCTATAGCCCAGAGCTTCTCACCGCCCGTCAGGAATTCCACGCCCTCGCCACCACCACGCCCAACTCGCCGCTCGTTTCCGCCGCGCGTGAAAAACTCCGCCGGCTCGGCCTGCTCGATGCGCAAATCGCCGCCCTCGCCGCCCCTGGAGATGTTTCGCGCGACACCGAAATTCTCGCGCCGAAGACCGGCACTGTGGTCGAGCGCAGCCCGACAGCCTACGAGGGCGGCTACGTGAAGGCCGGCGAGATGCTCTTCGCCGTCGGCGACTTCAAGGTGATGTGGTTCATCTTCGACGCCTACGAAGCCGACTTCCCCGCACTCAAAGCCGCCACTCGCGTCGAAGTCACCGTGCCTTCGCTGCCCGGCGAGACGTTCACCGCGCCGATCGCCTTCATCGATCCCAACCTCAACGCAACGACCCGCACCGCCAAGGTCCGCGTCCTCCTCGACAACGCCGACCGCCACCTCCGCCATCGCCAGACCGCCTATGCCCGCGTCGTCAGCCAGTCGCCCGAAGCCCTGCTTGTTCCCCGCAGCGCCGTGCTGTTCACCCGCAACACTCCCGTGGTTTATGTGGATCACGGCGGCCATGCCTACGAGACACGTCCGGTCAGACTCGGTCGTGCAGGTGATGACGCCTATGAAGTCCTCGGAGGCCTTGAGGCCGCCGATACGGTTGTCATCCAAGGTGCCCTGCTAATCGATGGTCAGGCCCAGATAGCGCACGCCGGACAGGATGCCGCCCCCGCGCACGACATGGCCGACATGCCCAAATAAATGCACGTCCCCATGATCGCCTTCATCATCCGCTGGTCGCTGCACAACCGTTTCCTCGTCGTCGCCGCCCTCATCGCCCTCTGCAGTTGGGGTGTGGTCGCGCTTCGCACCACCCCGGTCGACGCCATCCCCGACCTCTCGGAAAATCAGGTTATCGTTTACGCCGACTGGCCCGGTCGCTCGCCGCAGGAGGTCGAGGACCAAATCACCTACCCGCTCTCCGTCTCGCTTCAGGGACTCGCCGGCGTGAAAACCGTGCGCGCCTCGTCGATGTTCGGATTTTCCTTCATCACCGTCATCTTCCGCGACGACATCGACAACTACTTCGCCCGCACCCGCGTCCTTGAGCGGCTCAATTCCCTCGGCGAACTCCTCCCCACGGGCATCGTCGCCCGCCTTGGCCCCGATGCCACCGGCCTCGGCTGGGTTTACCAATATTACCTCAAGGACACCTCCGGCGCGCACGATCTCGGCTCGTTGCGCACGCTGCAGGATACCTACGTTCGCTACCAACTCGCCTCCGTTCCCGGCGTGGCCGAGATCGCAGGCATCGGCGGTTTCGTGCGCCAGTATCAGATCGAAGTCTCCTCGCTGAAACTGAAGCAATTCGGCATCACCCTCGGCGACGTCATGGACGCCGTCGGCGCGAGCAACGCCAATGTCGGCGGGAAAACCATCGAGGAAAACGGAGCTGAGTTCGTCGTGCGCGGTGTCGGACTCGTTACCTCGCCCGCCGATCTCGAAGCCATCCCCGTCAAGGCCCGCGGCGGCACGCCCCTCTACCTGCGCGACCTCGCCACCGTGCAGATCGGCGGCGATTTCCGACGCGGCGCGCTCGACGTGAACGGCCGCGAAGTTGTCGGCGGCATCGTCGTCATGCGCTACGGCGAAAACGCCTACAAAGTCATCCAAGACGTCAAGGCCCGCCTCGCCGCGCTCGCCCCCGGCCTGCCCAAAGGCGTAACCGTCGAGTCGTTTTACGACCGCAGCGACCTGATCTCCCGCGCCATCGATACGCTCAAGCACGCGCTCACCGAGGAGATCATCCTGGTGACGCTCGCGCACATCCTGTTTCTCTTCCATTTCCGCAGCATCCTCATCGTCACGCTGCCGTTGCCCGCCTCGATCTTGATCGCGTTCATCCTGATGAAAGAGTTCGGCATCCCGTCGAACATCATGTCGCTCACCGGCATCGCCATCTCCATCGGCGTGCTCGTGGATGCCGGCATCGTCATGACGGAAAATGTCATCCGCCACTGCGAACGCGCCGAGGAGGAACTGAACCGCCGACTCACTCCGCCGGAGGTGTTTCAACACACGCTCGAGGCCGCCACGCAGGTCGGACGCCCGATGTTCTTTTCGATGATGATCATCATCCTCGCCTTCGTGCCGGTGTTCATGCTTTCCGGCCAGGAAGGAAAACTTTTCCACCCGCTCGCCTATACGAAGTCCTTCGCCCTCCTCGGCGCGGTCGTCCTTGCCATCACCGCCGTGCCTGTTTTCTGCACCTGGCTCGTGCGCGGTCCGTTCAAGCCGGAGAGCAAAAACTGGCTCATGCAAGGCCTGCTCAAGCTCTACGATCCCGCTCTCGATTGGGCGCTCACCCACCGCAAAAGCGTGCTCAGCCTCGCCTTCGCGCTCCTCGCCTTCGCCTGCGTCCTAGCATTCGGCCTGCCGAAACCCGTGCTGAATCGCCTTGAGCCCGTCGCTCCGCATCTGGTCGCCCACCTCGACGGCTTCGGTTCCGAGTTCATGCCCACGCTCGATGAGGGCTCGCTCCTCTTCATGCCAGTGCTGCTGCCCTCGACCTCGCTCACCGAGGTGAAACGCATCATGGCATGGCAGGACAAAACCATCGGCAGCTACCCCGAGGTCGCCTCCGTCGCCGGCAAGCTCGGCCGTTCCGACACCGCCACCGATCCCGCGCCAGTCGAGATGATCGAGACCACCATCATGCTGAAACCCGCCGCGGAATGGCGCCCCGGCATCACGAAGGATCAGATCATCGCCGACCTTTCCCAACGTCTCACGCAGATCCCCGGCTACATCCCTGGTTTCCTCCAACCCATCGAAAATCGCATTCTGATGACGAGCACCGGCATTCGCGCGCAGGTTGGCGTCAAACTCTTCGGTGATGACCTTGACGCACTCCAGACCAAGGCCTTTGAAATCGCCCGCGTCATCGCGGCCATCCCCGGCGCCACCGGCGTCGCGCCTTCTCGCTCGCTCGGAAAGCCCTACCTCGAAATCGCCGTCAAACGCGACGTCATGGGCCGCTACGGCCTGAGCGTAGGCGACGTTTTTCGTTATATCGAAACCGGCATCGGCGGCAAGTCCGTCACCACCGCCATCAAAGGCCGCGAGCGCTGGCCCATCCAAGTCCGTCTCGACCGCGCGGACCGCGACGATCTGGAAAAGCTCGGCGATCTGCTAATCCCGACGCCCTCCGGCCCGATGGTGCCGCTCCGGCAGGTCGCCGACATCAAGCGCGTGCTCGGCCCCAGCGAAATCCAAAGCGAGAACGGCCGCCTGCGCGTCTTCGTGCAGGCCAACGTCCTCGGCCGCGACCTCGGCGGCTTCGTGGACGAAATCAAGGCGCGCGTTTCCCGCGATGTGCAACTCGTCCCCGGCATGACCATCGACTACTCCGGCCAGTATGAAAACCTGATCCATGCGCGGCAGACGCTGCGAATCGTTTTCCCCGCGGTCATCGCGATCATTTTTCTCCTTCTGGTGATGACGTTCCGCAGCGTCGGCGAGGCGGCGCACGTGCTGCTCGCCGTGCCCTTCGCGCTCACCGGCGGCGTGATTCTCCAGTCGATCCTCGGCTACAATTTCAGCGCGGCGGTGTGGGTCGGCTACATCGCACTCTTCGGCACCGCCATCCAGACCGGCATCGTCATGGTCGTTTACCTGGAGGAGTCGGTTGTCGCGCTGCGCGCCAAACTCGGACGCGAGCTCACCCGCTCCGAACTCGTCATCGCCATCAAGGCCGGCGCGCGCCTCCGCCTGCGCCCCAAGGTCATGACCGTCGCCACCACCGTCGCGTCATTGTTGCCCATCTTCTGGAGCACGCGCACCGGCATCGAAGTGATGCGCCCCATCGCCGCCCCCGTCATCGGCGGCATGCTGTCGTCGCTGGTTCACATCCTTATCGTCACGCCCGTGATCTTCGCGATGCTCCACGGACGAAAGCTCGCGAGGATTTGAACGCCTGCCTGTTTCGAACCTGTTTTCAACGTCACCGCCGTTTCGGTCGAATCTCAAAGAAAAGGATTCCCGCCGTCCTTAATGAACTGATAGGCTTACTGCGCAAATCATCCCTGTTTAATCCCATGAGCAAAATCCCCGTCTCCCTGCAACTCTACTCGCTGCGCGACCTCACCAAGACCGACTTCGCCGCCACCGTGGCCGACGTCGCCAAAATCGGCTACACTGGCGTGGAAACCGCCGGCTACGGTAACCTTGATGCCGCCGGGGCCGCGAAAGCGATCGCCGACGCCGGCCTCAAGGTCTCCGGCATGCACGTCGGCATCGACGCGCTCCGCAACACCCCGAACCAAGTCATCGGCGACGCGCTCCGCTTCGGAACGACCGACGTCATCTGCCCGGGTTTCCCCAAGGAACTGCTCGCAACCGCCTCCGCCTGCCAGGCGTTCGGCGAAGAGCTCGACGCCATCGGCGCGCGCCTCCGTGCGCACGGCATCCAATTTCATTATCACAACCACGATTTCGAACTCAAGATCGTCGATGGCCGCCGCGCCTTCGACTGGATCCTCGACGCCGCCTCCCCCCGCAACCTCCTCTGTCAGGCCGACGTATTCTGGGTTCACGTCGGGGGCAAGAACCCCGGCGCCTTCATCCGCGAGCAAGGCCGCCGCATCAAGCTCATCCATCTCAAGGACGAAAAGGAAATCGGCGGCGGTCCCGTCAACTTCACCGAGGTCTTTTCCGCCGTCGAAAGCATCGGCGCCGTCGACTGGTATGTCGTCGAGGTCGAAAAATATAATTTCGCCCCCCTCGAATCCGTGCGCCGCTCCTTCGAACAGCTCAAGAAATGGGGCAAAGCCTGATCGGCAACCGAACTCCACACTCCTTCCCCATGAAAAAGAAAGACTCCTTCAACATCGCGGTCATCGGCGCCGGCGCCATCGGTCACGATCACATCAATTCCTTCAGGCAGCATCCGGCCGCCAAGGTCGTCGCCATCGCCGAGGTCTCGCCCGAGCGCGGTCGCGAGGCCGCCGACAAGTTCAACATTCCCGAACTCGTCACCGATTATAAAAAACTCCTGAAGCGCGCCGACATCGACGTCTTCTCCATCGCGCTGCCCAACTACCTGCATGCCCCCGTCGCGCTCGCCGCCCTCAAGGCCGGCAAGCACGTCATGCTCGACAAGCCCATGGCGACCAACGCCGCCGACGCGGCCAAGCTCGTCGCCGAGGCGAAGAAGCAAAAGGTCCTCCTCATGGTCGGCCAGAATCAGCGCTTCATTCCCGAGGTGCAGACCGCCAGGCAACTCATCGCCAAGGGCGTGCTCGGCGATGTCTATCACGCGAAGACCGCGTGGTGCCGCCGCGCCGGCATTCCCCGCATCGGCTCCTGGTTCACCCAGAAACAATTCGCCGGCGGCGGCGGCACCTACGACATCGGCGTGCATGCGCTCGACCGCTGCCTCTACCTCATGGGCGAGTTCGATGCCGCCGCCGTGAGCGGCCAGACCTACGCCAAATTCGGCCCGCGCGGCCTGGGCGATGGCAACTGGGGCAAGAGCGAGATCGATCCCAAAGCCAAGTTCGACGTGGATGATCTCTCGGTCGCTCTCATCAAGCTCAAGAGCGGCCGCACCGTGCTGCTGGAGACCTCATGGGCCGCGCATCAACCCGAAGGCGACAACAACGGCACGCAGCTCTTCGGCACCGAGGCCGGCATCAAGTTCCCCCCGCTGCAGCTCTTCCGCAACGGCGTTCACGGCTACAGCACGGAACTGGTCAACCATCTCCCCGGTCTCGTGGACGGCAACCGCATGGTTCACTTCATCAACGTGCTCCTCGGCAAGGCCGAGCCGTATGTGAAACCCGCCGAGTCGCTCGCTATCCAAAAAATCCTCGACGCGATCTACGTCTCCGCCAAGACCGGCAAGGAAGTGCGCATCAAGTAAACCGAACACATCTTTGTGCGTGGTGCCAACGGAACGGGTTGGTTGAACCGGGGCTAGAGCGTTTCAAGTGAAACTGTAGCCGTAAAGGAGGTCGGACTTCCCCGTCCGATCCAAAGGCATTCCCCGCACGATCATCATGACGGACCTGGAGGTCCTACCTCCGCTTAGCCTATCAGCGGCTAAGTTTTACTGAAAATGCTCTATGGTTTGGGGTCTCCGCCCGTGGGCGGGGACACCGTGCGCCTGCCGCTCCCGCCGGATCGGCCCCCTTGGCTCCCTTCGCTATTGCCCGGTGAACGCGCACCCTCCGCCGAGGGTCGGTAAACTCCCACCGTTGGGAAAACCGGCCTTCACGGAGCCCCAACCGGCTTTGACAGTCGGCAAACCGGCATGACCGGACCATTCTGGGAATGCCCCGACGGACGAAAACCCATCGCAGCCGCGCAAACTGCTTCCAAACAAGGAGAAAATGTCTTCATCGAAGCAAAAAAGGACTTCGCCAACGGAGATTCGGGAAGCATTTTCGGTGATTCTTAATCCGTAGAAGGAACATCGGAATCCATAGAAGCAAGTTCGTCTTCCGTAGAAGGAAGATTGGAATCCATAGAAGTAAGTTCATCTTCCATAGAAGGAACATCGCCTTCCATTGGAGGAACATCGCCTTCCGTAGAAGTAAGTTCGGGTTCCATAGAAGGAAGATCGGAAGCCGTAGAAGGAGGTTCGGAAGCCCAATAAGTAAGTTCGGAAGCCATAGTCGGCTTGTAGGAATCCTTTTTAGGATTGGCGGAAGCCATTTTCGGATTATTGGAAATGGTTTTTACGCAATCGGCATGCACCAATGGCGGGCCCATCATCGCCAATGGACAGTCGGGAGTCGCCGGAAACCCAAAACCGTCCGCCAGCGAGCAGTCGGCTACCGGCTCTCCGCTTTCTCCCTTCGCTCTTCACCATTCACCCTTCCTGTTTGCGCCCTCCGCTTCCGTCAGTCCCCGTCCTTGCACTTCAACTGCCAACTTGAACTACGCCATCGCGGCGTCCGCCTTCGCTCCTGCGCAGTCCGGATTCACCGCCGGCTTATCCGTATGAATCGGAAGCCTCATGGCGCCAACGATTGCTGAACAGACAAGGAAGGTGAGCTTCTAAACCACTGGGAAAATGCAAGTTGCGCATGTTTTGCTGTGTTTCCCCGCCTTTCGCTGCTAACGGGGATGAGTTCTACCCCTCCGGCCACCGCCTACCGTCCGACCGTCCACCGCGTTCACCCTTCCGCCGCGCCGCCGCGGCGCTCCCCTTTGGGCAACTACGCCCAAGATCAGATCAACCCCGCAACGTTATCAAAACCAACACCCGTCATGAGTGATACCACCACACCGGCCCCCGCGCCCTCCGATCCCACCCCCGAAACGCCCACGCACGTCAACGCCTTCATCAACAAGGAGCTCATCGACGAGATCAACCTCGCCGACGAGGTCGCCACCGAGGCCTCCAGCGTGACCTACGCCGCCGCCCTCGCCACCAAAAGCATCGACGCCGCCTACGTCGCCGATCTCACCGCCAAGATCGTCGAGGCCAACGGCTACATGACCGATGCGGGCGACAAGAGCGCGAAGAGGAAGAGCACGACCATCACCGAGCAAAAGCGCAGGGCGACCCTCCTCGAATGCATCGCCGTCGTGCAGGCCTGCGCCAAGCTCAAGTATGCCGACCTCAAGGACCCCCTGCGGGCCACTTACTACATCGGCGTGCAGTTCTCCTCCAGCCGCACGCTCCTCAAAAGCAGCTCGCAGGCCATCCTCAACCGCCTCGCCGCCGAGCCCCTCGACAACGTGAAGCCCGAGGATATCGCCGCGCTGCAAGCCGCGCGCGACGCGTATGTCGCCGCGCAGACCACGCAGACCGACGACCAGGTGGGCATCACCATCGCGCACTCCCTGTTCGAGGCCAAGGTGAAGGTGATCGCCCAAATGCGCCGCCACATCCAATATGCGGTGGACGCGATCTGGCCCTGCTCGCGCACGACCAACGCCGCCGTGCGCGTCGCCTTCAAGCTCCTCGCCGACCACCCCGCCAGGTAACAACGCCAAAACGAAGCCGGTGGACGGCGATCTCCGGGCATCTGCGCTGCACCCTTTCAATTTGAACTCTCAACTTGAACGACGCCGCCACGGTGCCCGTTTTTTCGTCCACCGTCTTCCTCTCCCCCTTCAGGTTTCAGCCTTCAAGTTTCAGGTCTTCCGACTCCGCCCTCCGCTTTCACTCTTCCCTCTTCATCCGCACCCTCCCGCCTTCCCAAACCGCATGGCGCAGCTTAGTCGCGGCCGCCGTCGCTCCGGTTTCAAGTTTCACCCTTCATCCTTCCGGTTTCGCCGTCAGTTACCATCCGCCGGACTCGCGATGCCGAGGCCCCCCATGTTCGAGACATGGGTATAAATCATCGTGGTGCTCACGTCGCTGTGGCCGAGCAGCTCCTGGATTGTGCGGATGTCGCGCCCCGCCTCCAGCAGGTGCGTGGCGAAACTGTGCCGCAAGGTATGCACCGACACCGGCTTCGTCAGCGCGGCTCGCGCCGTCGCCGCCTTGATCGCACGCTGGATGAACACCTCATGCACATGATGCCGCCGCGTCACGCCCGAGACCGGGTCACGCGACTCCCCTTTGGCGGGAAAAACCCAGAACCAGCCCCACTCTTTGCCCGCGTTGGGATATTTCGCCTCCAGCGCAAACGGCAGCGCCACCCCGGGCTGGTCGGCCTTCCGATCCAGCTCGAAGAGTTTCCGCCCGAGTGCCAGATGCTCGCGCAGCGGCCCCGCCGCCACCACCGGCAACAGCGTCACCCGGTCCTTCCCGCCCTTGCCTGATCGCACCGTGATCTGCCGCCGCTCCAAGTCCACGTCCTTCACGCGCAGTTGCAGACATTCGTTGAGCCGCAGCCCGCTGCCATAGAGCAGCAGCGCCATGAGCCGCGCCGTCCCGTCCATCGCGTCGAGCAGCCGCCGCGCCTCGTCCCGCGAGAGCACCGTGGGCAAATGCGGCGGGCGCCGTGCGCGCATCAGGCCCGCGAACTCGCCCAGCTTTCGTTCCAACACCTCGCGATACAGAAACAGCAGCGCGTTCAGCGCCTGGTTTTGCGTGCTCGCCGCCACCCGCCGTTCCGTCGCCAGATGGTTCAGAAACGCCGTGATTTCCTTTTCCCCCAGCCGCATCGGCGACACTCCGCCGTGAAACTCCACGAACTGTCGGCACCACATCAGGTAAGCCTCCTCGGTCCGGTAACTGTAGCGGCCTCTCCTCAAAGTCTCCCGCATCCGCTCGGACAGCGGTTTGACCTTGCCGGGGACGGAGGCAAGCATGCTGTCGGGTTGCGAACCCGACGGTGTAGGCGGCGTCATTGCAGTCGCTTTAGCAACCCGACGGCAGAGAGCAAGCGTCTTTACCCCTTCATACTCAGAAGAAAACCTTGTCACGGTGCAGATCAAGTCCACGTTATGCGACATGATAGGCACCACCCCGCGTTGCTCACTCACAGGTTAGGCTCATACACACGCACATTTATGAATAAGAAAATCAATCCGACATTATGTATAGTTCTGGTATCATGCACCGTGGGCTTGTCACTGCTCGTTGACCTTATACCAATAGTGAGCCTGCTTACCTTGCCATTGGCGGTGCTGGCTTTAGTTTTCAGTGCCATTCTGCATTATCAGATGTGGCAAGCTGTGCCAGAGAGATTCAGACGCACCACGCCGGGCAAAGCCGTGGGCTTTCTATTTATCCCATTCTTCAATTTTTACTGGTATTTCCCTTCATACGCCGGATTGGCGGAAGATGTTAGCAAGGCCACGGGGCGTCCGAGTTCGTATGGTTTAGGCGTGACGTTTGCCATCATGTCCATCATTGCATGGTTTGTGGTATGGATTCCGTTTCTCGGATTTTTGTTTATCATCGCCAAGTTTGTTATCTGGCTTCTTTATGTCCGCAGCATGGCGAGAGACATCAATCGCATGATTGAGTCCAGTGTTCCGCCGCAAATCGTGGCGACAGCATGACACATGAGCCTAACAAGTCGCCGGAGCCAACCGCCGTTGGCGCGGTCAGTTCCGCTATCGCGGTTCACGCCGCGAGTCGGCGGTGGCTCAGCTTTTTTCGTT
>CAIVDS010000018.1 GCA_903904685.1 uncultured Verrucomicrobiota bacterium | reverse complement strand
TTGGGACAAGAAATAGGGAGAGATGACCGTGTTAATTGTTCTTTGGTATCTGATAGGCGCTTGCGGATGTTTCGTCGGTTGGCTGGCTGAGATGCGGTTCAACGCATACCTCGGGAAAAAATATCGCCAGCGGTCTGATAAAATGGAATGGTATCCGACGCCTCGGGCGATATTCTTTGGCTCCATCTTTTCTATTCTCGGGCCAGTGGCCGTGATCGGGGGTTGCATGATGTACGCGATAGTTTGGGTTGACTATCTCAGCGAACCCGGACCAGTGCGTAAATGGCTCACAAAACCAATTTGTAAGTGAGGAGCGATTTCATGGGATGCGACATTCACAGCCAAGCCGAGAAGCGCGTTGAGGGGAAGTGGGAGGCGATTCCAGACTTACTCCCTTTCGATTGGCGCAGCTATGGCATGTACGGGTTCCTTGCCAATGTCAGGAACTATTCTGCCGTGCCGCCGATCAGTGAGCCTCGCGGTCTGCCGCCAGACGCCACTGGTGACACAGACTATACCTATGGCGACCACTCCTATTCGTGGCTGTCTGTCGAAGAGCTTCTGGCCTTCGATTATGACCAGCCGATGGAAGACCGGCGCGTGACGCGCACGGTTGGAAATTTCACTAATGGCGGCGTCACGGCAGAGCCGGGCGGCGGGTCACAGACCACCTTCCGGGAGTTTCTCGGCCCCCACTTTTTCGAGGATTTGGAAAAGCTGAAAGCTGCCGGTGCCGAGCGAATTGTCTTTGGTTTTGATAATTAGGAAGGGAGACGGGCCTTGACCGAATTGCCGAAACGATACGATGGCAGCGACGCCAAGCCGCCTTACCCGGAGAGCGAAGCGGTCTGTCCGTTTTGCGGTGAGCCTGATTTTGATCTTATCGGCCTTAAGCACCATCTGTTTCAGTGGTGCCAAGTTTTTGACCAGACAGACTAAAAGGGGAGCCGATGCGGCACAGGGTTTCACGGCGACAATGGAAACGGCGGTGCGAGCGTGGCCGCGCCATACCTATGACAGCGATTGTCGATTGGAGACTGGAACGCTGGTTCAACTTCGCAGATTTTGACGGCAACAACGCTTGCTTCTACCGGGCAAGCAGAAAGTAAGGGAGAATGGCTGTGCTGATTACAATTCGCCGCCGCTGGCTGCTCCGAATTTTCGGATGGGGATGGTTCATGGGCAAGCGCCGGACTGAATGGCCGTCCTATGTCACCGCCTCGCATAGGCGGTGGTGGTTCTGGCTTTGGAACCGGCACAAGTCCATCAAGCCGATGGACGAGAGCGCATTGCGTAACCACACGATTGTTATTTGAGGAGCGATTGTGGCCGTCCTGCTAGACCCGCGCGTTTTTAATTTCCTCATCATGGGGCTTTACAGCTTTGCCGTGGACATCAGGGGAAATTACCCCCAACCGGGTTCGGGAAGCCTTCAGGAGCCGCAGTACCAATAGTGGCACCAGCCGGGACGGTGGTCGAGGTCCACGGGCTTTCGTTCATGGGGCCTACGCAGTCGGCCAAGGTTGCGCCGTTTACTGGCTTGGGGCGTACCGTGCAGGGCAT
>CAIVDS010000017.1 GCA_903904685.1 uncultured Verrucomicrobiota bacterium | reverse complement strand
CGGCGGGTGACGCGGTGTTGCGGACCGTGGCCGCGAGGATCACCGGGACGGTGCGCACCATCGACCGCGTTGCGCGCATCGGCGGCGAAGAGTTTGCCGTGCTGCTCATGGAAACATCCATCGAACAAGCGGCGGCGGCGGCGCAACGCCTGGTCGAGGTGGTGAGGGGCGAGCCGGTTTCGGCGAGCGACGGGATCCGGTTGCCGGTGACCATCAGCGTCGGTGTCGCCGTGGCGCCGACGCATGCGAAAGAGTCCGCCGCGCTGATTGAGGCGGCCGACAAGGCGCTCTACGCGGCCAAGCGCGCCGGTCGCAACCGGATGGTGCTTGCTGCGTAAACAAGGCGGATGGCCGTCGCCTGTGCGAGGACTTGCACCGGGCGGTCGCATGGGTGAGCCTGCGGACATGGCGCTCTCCGACTCATCCACGACCCTGGCCGAAATCAAAACCCGCGTGCTGGCCTTTGCCCGCGAACGCGATTGGGAGCAGTTTCATGCCCCGAAGAATCTGAGCATGGCGCTGGCCGCCGAGGCGGGGGAGTTGATGGAGCATTTTCTCTGGGCCGAGCCCGAGGCGTCGCGCACCATCGCGCAGGACGCGGCCAAGCGGAAAAAGATCGAGGAGGAACTGGCCGACGTGGTCATCTACGCGCTCGAGTTCGCCAACATGACCGGCATCGACGTGGCGGCCGCCATCGAGACCAAGATGGCCGCCAACGCCGCCAAATACCCCGTCGAAAAAGCCAGGGGCCGCTCGGACAAATACACCGAGCTGTGAGCTGATTGTCCTCCTCGTCCGTGGCACTTTGCATGCCCGGTCGGAATGATTTTGCCGGCAAACACCCAGCGTGTCACATGTGAGGGCACCCCTATGTCGAAACCCGTGGTCGCTCAAAACCAGCATCTCGCCGACCGGAAGACTGTGCACATCGTCTTCAATTCCCATATTGATCCGATTTGGCTTTGGCCGTGGCAGTCCGGCCTGGACGCCATCCTCAATACGTGCCGCAGCGTCTGCAACCTGCTGGACCGCCATCCCGACGTGATCTTCACCAGCGGCGAGGCGTGGAAGTATTTGCAGATCGAGCGCATCGATCCGGCGCTGTTCGCGCGCATTCAGACTTTCGTGAAGAAAGGCCGGTGGGAGGTTGTCGGCGGGTGGTGGGTTCAGCCGGACTGCAACCAGCCATCGGGCTTCGGCCTGGCGAAGCAGATCGCCTTGGGCAGGGAGTATTTCGAGGAGAAATTCGGCAGTTTTCCCCACATAGGATACAACGTCGATTCCTTCGGCCACGCGGCGACGTTGCCGAGGATCATGCGTTCCGCGGGACAAGACCGTTACATCATGATGCGGCCACAGGATCACGAGATGAGCCTGCCGGCGCGTTTGTTCCGCTGGCGCGGCTACGCCGACGACGGGGCCGGCCAGGAAGTGCTGACGTTTCGCGCGCACGCCTATTCGAGCTGGGTGACGGTGGAAAGTATTCGCCGGGCCGCGAGCCAGTTGCCGGAAGGCGTGACCCATACCATGTGCCTGATGGGGATGGGCGATCACGGCGGCGGTCCGAATGAAAAATTGGTGCAGTGGGTGCGCGAACATGCCGAGGCCATCGACGGCTTGCGCCTCGTCTTCTCCTCTCCCAGCCGTTTTTTCGCGGCCATAGAGCCGCAAATCTCCCATCTGCCCGTGGTGACGGGGGAATTGCAGATGCATGCCGTCGGCTGCTACAGTGTCTACCGTCCCGTGAAGGCGATGGTGCGCAAGGCCGAGCACCTGCTGCGCCAGGCGGAGGTCATGCTTGATCGCCTGCCGGCCGCCGCCGGCGCCGACCGCGATCAACGCCATGCGGAACTTACCGAGGCGTGGAGACAGGTCTGCCTCCACCATTTCCACGACACCCTCGGCGGCACATGCATTGCATCCGCCTACGCCCAGGTCGAAGCTCAATTGGGCCATGCCCTGTCGTTGGCGGATGACATCCTTCAGGTCGGCCTGCGGCGCTTGTGCGTGCAACTGCCCAAAGAACTTAAAAACCGTCTGGTCGTCTGCAACGCGTCCGACGCGCCCTTCTCCGGCTACGTGAGCTTCGATATCAGCACGCTGCCGGATTCCATGGCGTGGCCGAAGGCCTTTCGTCTCTTGGACAACGCATCGGAAATCGCCTATCAGATCTCCGAGCCCGAGGCCGCCGTCCCCGACTGGCAAATGCTTCGCCTGATCTGGAGGATGGACTTGGCGCCCGGCGAAGTGCGCCCGATTTATGTGGATCGTGAAGCGCCGGCCCGCGCGCAGCACGCGCCGCTGGAGGTCGCCGCGGATCGCATCGCCAACTCACACGGTGCGCACGTCCGGTTGGGTTGCGCGCCGGGGATCACGGTGGGCGGACAAACGCTACCCATGCCTCGGCTCGATCTTCTCACGGACACCAGCGACACCTGGTCGCATGATCCCGACGCCGCCTCCAAATTGGATCATTACTCCGAAGGCCCCGGCGAAGCCGCCGCGTGGAGCAATCCCGCGATTGTGGACGGCGGTCCGGTGATGGCCTCACTGCTGCAACACGGCCGCATCGGCCAAAGCAAACTGCACGCCGAGTGGCGCCTCTTCGATCGCGAACCTTTCGCCGAACTCATCCTGCGCGTCAACTGGGTTGAGGAGCACAAGATACTCAAGCTCACGCTGCCCCTCCCGTTTCCCGCCGCGCGGCGTTGGGACGGCATTCCCGGCGACGCCCTGGAACGCAGTTTGGACAAAGTGGAACGGCCGATCCGCGACTTCGTGCTCATGGAAGGTCCGAACGGCCAAAGGCTCGGCATCGTCTGCCCGGACACGTATGCGGCGGATGCCGACGCCCGTCGCCTGCGACTCACGCTGCTGCGCAGCCCGGTGATGGCCCACTTCTCCAAGATGCCGGGCACCGTGCCGCGCGCACCGTTCAGCGATCGCGGCGAGCACGTGTTCCGCTTCCGTTTCCTCGCCGGTTCCGGCCTTGCCGCCGCGCAACTGGACGCCCAGGCGTTGATGATGATGCGCCCGCCTCTGGTTGCGGAATGGACCGATGGGATGCCGTGGTGAAGCCGGGGCGGTTTGAACGCTCCAACCACACCTTCCTTATCCTAAGGCTGAAACCCGCCGCGTCCACTTTTGACTCGTCCCTAGCGGGCGGCGGCGCGGTCCAGCGCGGACTTCACGGCGGCGGCGGCGAGTTCGTTGACCAAGGTATCGGCGGATTTCTTCTGGCCCGTCGCGTAGGACTCCAGAGCGTTCATTTCCTTGAGGCTGAGTTTGATCTTGGGGCTGATCTGGACTGTTTCAGGAACGTCGGCCCATTTGGCCTCGGTGACCTTGAGTTGCCGGTCGGAAAGGCCGAAAGCCTTGAGCACGCCTTTCGCCATCATGAGATTGCCGTAGATGCTCATATGAACGCCGTCGACAGTGAGGGAGCGCTGGATACCGGCGGCTTTGAGCGCGTCCTGCTCGGCGAGCATGTCGGCGTTCAGATCGGCCAAGGGCAGGTTGCGGGTTTTGGCGATGTCGCGGAGGAAGGCGTTGTAGTCGGCGAGCTTGACGTTGTTGGCGTTGGTTACAGGGAGCTGGATCTGCGTCGAGGTGAGCACGACGACCTTCACGCCGGCCTTCTGGCAGCGGTCGAGGATCTCGGTGATGTTTTTCTTGTAGTCCTCAAGGGGGACGCCGTTCGCACCGTGCCAGACGTCATTGACGCCGCAGCTGAGGGTCATCCAGGTTGGTTTTTTGCTTAGAACGTCTTGTTCGAGGCGGGCCAGCATCTGGTTGGATTTATGTCCGCTGATGCCTGCGGGGATGACGGTGATTTCGACGCCTTGGGCGGCGAGCCCGCTGGCGACGAGGCGGACATAGCCGCCGGGGGTGGCGGCGCCTTGGGCGGTGATCGAGTCGCCCATAAAGGCGACCGTTTCGCCATTCTTGACGAGGATATCATCGGCGCGGAGGAGCGAACCGAAGATCAGGACAACCGAGCTGATGAGGGAGGGTAGGATACGCATGGGAAGGCGATTGAAAAGAGATTGGCTGCGCCTGGCAATGTTTTGCACTTCGCCCGGGTTCAGTGGAAAACGGGAAGCGGCGATCTACAGTTTGGGGCCGAGGGTGGGTGAAATGGATAGGGGAACCGATGGGAATGCAGCGAGTCCATGGAACTGTTGACAATCACGATCACTCACGGCCGTTGCGGCCACGGGCTGATTTTCAAGGGGATATTGCTTTCTCTTGAGCAGTTTCCTGCAACCCAGGGCAATCGATCGCGAGCAGGGGTCGCGCCCCCTTCGGCTTGGCCTTTATTTAGAATCGCGGTAGGCGACGCCGGACGGATTGAGTTGATAGGCGTCATTTATCAGGTGCGAGTTTGCCAGCGCATTCTTGTCACCCGTGAAGCGAGGGAAAGCAAACCACGCATACCGCTCTACAAACGGCAGGGCTTCCAACATGGGCACCGCTTCCTTGATGTAGGAGCGCTGCTCTTCGCTCGTGGCCGGGGTCTTCCAATTGGAGAGCGCGAACTCAGTTAACCAGATCGGCATACGGTAGCGGTGATAAACCTGAGTCAAAAAATCCTTCAATTCCGCTGTGGCTGCTTTGGGATCATCAAAACGCGCACTGTAGTAATGCACACAGATGAAATCCAAGCGAAGCCCTCGCTCCCTGATGCCCTGGACAAACGCATCAAGCCACTTACCCGGCAGCGCACCGTTCGATGTCGGAGCGGGGCTGCCCAACCTCATACCAGTAGCCTGCAACTGAGGCCATAAGGCGAGGGCTTCCCCTACGGTCATATTTGCCTGGTTGGAGGCGTCGGGTTCGTTGAACGCAAGAAGAGTGCGACCTGACTTCTTCGCCAAGGCCAGCTCAGCCGCTGTGACTCGGGACTTGTCCCAAATCATTGGGACAAACTCGATGCCCGCAAAGGGTTGACCCACCGGTGCCGTACCCCAGTCGTAACACCATCTCACACCGCTTCCGTTTAAGCCGTGGTGACTGCCGTCACAGCTCCAGTATCCAACACCCTTTTTCTCTGAGGCCGTGCGAGAAATCCCGGCTGCAGAATCCACATTCCGGGACCAGACGCTGCAGAGAGGCGCGAGAAGTAAAAAACAAAGATATGCCAACTTCATAGTTTGCGAAGGTGACTTCATCGTTTGATATGCCAACTGCAGAGTCGGATAACAGTCCTTTGAAGCCGGTTGAGGCTCCGTGGAGGCCGGGTATGCCAACGGCGGGAGATTGCGGACCCGGCAAAGGGCGGGCTGACACCGGGCAAGCCGGGTCGGGCGCGCACAGGACTCCGATGAGGCTCGAAGGAAGGCAGGACCGGGCAGGGATATCTCCCTCGGGTCCCAACGCTCACCTCGTTTGGCGCAAGCCCTCACTTTCGGGGGTTCAGGCTTCGTACTTTAAAATTGTAGGAGGGGGCCCGGGTCGCGATAAATCAGGATTCATTTCCCATGCATACCCGCCAACCTGTCGTCAATCGTCGTAAGGTGATCACCGGTCTTGGCGCCGTATGTGCCGCGGGCTTTAACGCGCCCGGCACTTGGGCGGGGCGGCGCTCCGGAAAATCGCGGAACCTGCGGCTCTCCGCGAGACCGCCGAATTAAATGAAACGTCTCTCGCCAAAAGAACGATTGCTCCGGCAGATCTGCGGACAGGAAGTGGACGAAGTACCGACCATTGGCGGCTGGATCGGCGGCGCCCACGTGCTGGCCGCATTGGCCGGCATCAGCGACGCGCAGTATCTTGCCGATCCGTATGCCGGAATGATCAGAGCCAACAAGGCGCTTGGCGTCGATGCGATGGTGTCCCCGATCTATCCCACCACTCTGGAACAGATACGGACGGGGCATGTTTCGGAAGCGGACCATGCCGACGTCGAACCGGAGGCGCTGGTGGCATACGCCCAGTCATTGCCCGACAACGAGCGGGACGTTCTCAAAACTTTCCAGGCGGCCGAAGTCGAGCAGAAGTTCCGCCATTTCTTCGAGACCGCGTTTGCGCGCTGGGAGGGGATGATTCCGATCCCGAATTTCTGGCACCTATGCGGCCACTTTCCGCTTTACCATCAGTTCGGTTACGTGGCGTTTCTGTCGGCATGCGCTCTGTATCCGGAAGCGGTGCACAAGATCTGGCGGACCAGAAGCCTGATATCAAACGCCAGTTCAAAAATCCTCGCGCAACTCTACCGCGAATACGACCTCGTTCCGCTGATGTTCGGGGGCGAAGATCTCTGCAACAACCAAGGCCCCATGGTCGATCCCGGGTTCTTGCGCCGCTACTATTTCCCCACGGTCCGCCTCTGCATCGAACCACTGTTGGAAATCGGCGTGCGCTTCATCCACCACTGCGACGGCGACGTGCGTCCGCTCGCGGACGATTTCCTGGCGACCGGTTTTACCGGTTTCCAAGGTTTCCAGTATGAGACGGGGGTCGATCCCTACGAACTCCGGCAGAAGTGCGGCGCCCATGGCGAAGAGTTGCTGTTCTTTGCCGGACTGAGCGTCTCCCGCACTCTCCCGTTCGGAAAACCGGCGGACGTGCGGGAGGAAGTCGACTACTTCCTCGATTTTACCGAGGGTGGCCGCGGGCTGTTCCTCTTTACCAGCAATGTGACCGGGGTGGAAGTTCCCCCCGAAAACATCCGCACCGCCTACCGATACATCAAAGAATGGAATCCCCGGCAGAAGCTTCTGTCCGTCCGCCGCCAGTGGCCGTGGGCTGTCTCCCATCCGGGCGATATGGCGTGAACCGCCGCGACTGAATATTCCAATGACGTATTCCCCGTCGGACCCGCCGATCTCCGATCATGCCAGCGGCGGTTGATGGGGCTTCGCACTTTAAAATTGTAGGAGCGGGCCCGGGTCGCGATAAGTCGGGGTTCATTTCCTATGCATACCTGTCAACCTGCCGTCCGTCGTCGTGTGGTGATCACCGGTCTTGGTGCCGTAAGTCCCGTGGGCTTGAACGCGCCCGACACTTGGGCGGCACTGGTCGCCGGGCGTTCCGGCATCGGGTTGATCACGCGGTTCGACGCCACGGGATGCACGGCGTTGATCGCGGGCGAAGTCAAGGGCTTCGAGCCCACGCGCCCGTTGCCCGCCCCGCTGCACCCGCGCGGCGCTGGAGGGGAGGCGTTAACGGCGGTGTTTTCGCCGAAGGACGCCAAGAAGTTCGGCCGTTTCACCCATCTGGGCGCGGCGGCGGCGGTGGAGGCGTACGCCGACTCCGGCCTGGATGCGCATCGCGCCACGCTCAATTCCGACCGCATGGGGGTGACGCTCGGCGTGGGCATGGGCGGGTTGCCCGAAGTGGAGGCGATGCACGATACGTTCAAGGCGGGAGGCTTTCGCAAGATCTCGCCGTTCTTCATCATCCAGGTGGCGCCCAATCTCCTCGCGGGACAGGTGAGCCTGCTGCTCGATTTTCGCGGACCCAACATGTCGGTCGCCTCGGCCTGCGCGACGAGCGGGCATTCCATGGGCGAGGCGGCGGCGGCCATCGCGCGCGGCGACGCCGAGGTGATGATCGCGGGCGGTTCCGAAGGGGCGCTCACGCCGCTGGTGCTGGGCGCATTCGCCCAGATGCGCGCGCTATCGACCCGCAACGACGCTCCCGAAAAAGCCTCTCGTCCCTACGACGCGGCCCGCGACGGCTTCGTGCTGGCCGAGGGCGCGGTGGTGTTCGTGCTCGAAGAGCATGAGCATGCGGTGAAACGCGGGGCGCGCATCTATGCCGAGTTGCGCGGCTACGGAGCCTCGGCCGACGCCTATCATTTGTCCTCGCTCGCGCCCGGTGCGGAGGGTTCGCAACGCTCCATGCGCGCGGCGCTGGTTTCGGCGGGCATGGCCCCGGCGGAGATCGATTATGTGTCCGCCCACGCCACGTCCACGCCGGGAGGCGACGGTGAGGAGTCGGCGGCGATCGCGGCGGTGTTCGCCGGCAACAAGGACAAGCTCAACGTGAGCGGGGTGAAGTCGATGACGGGGCATTTGCTGGGCGGCGCGGGCGCGATGGGCGCGATGGCGGCGGTGCTGGCGATCCGCGACGGCATCGTGCCGCCGACGATCAATCTCGAAAACCTCGACCCGGAGATCGCCGCGCTGGGCTTGAACGTGACGCCCAACGTCGCCGTGAAGAAGCCGGTGCGCGGGTCGCTCGCCAACTGCTTCGGCTTCGGCGGGACGAACTGCTCGCTGGTGTTCAGCGCGGTGTGAGAGCGCAGTTATATGGACCGCCGCCTGATCTGGTTCCTCGGCTTGCTCGCCCCGATCTCGATGTGGTCGTGGATCGCGCCGCATGATCGTTTCACCTGGTGGCTGGAGGCCGCGCCTGCGGTCGCGG
>CAIVDS010000016.1 GCA_903904685.1 uncultured Verrucomicrobiota bacterium | reverse complement strand
GTGTTGGGAATAGTTTTTGTGATGTTTGGAATAGTTAATCGAGAGTTGGGAATAGTTTTTTCGATGTTGGGAATAGTTTTTCCAGTGTTGGGAATAGTTTTTTTGGAGTTGGGAAATGTCGGCGGAGAGTTGGGAATAGTTTTTGTGCAGTCGGGACTCGCCAACGGCGAAAAAGTCTCCGCCAACGGACAGTCGAGGATTCGCCAACGGACAAAAAACCATCGTCGGTCGGCCAAAAAGAACCGTTCGTGCGCCATCGGGATTCGCTCCTGCGCAGTGCGGATTCACCGAAAGCTTATCGGCATAAGTCGGAACCCTCATGGCTCCAACGGTTTCTGAACGGGCGAGGAAACGGAGCTTCTAACTCACTGCCAAGCGACCCTTTGCGCAGGTTAGCCTAGGATTCCGCTCCATTCGATGGTAAGGGAGAAAAGAGCCACCCCGTTTCGCCACCCCTTTCCGGCATTCTTGAACTTGAACTCGCAACTTGAACTGCGCCGCGCCGCGTCCCCGACCGTCTGCATCCTTGAACTTGAACTTTCCACTTGAACTGAGAGGCGCCGCATCGGCGCCTCGTTCCCTTTGGGCCTTCCGGCCCGCACTGAAACCCAAAACCAAAACGATCGATAAACAAATACCTGCCATGAGCACCTCAAACACACCGGCCCCTACGCCTCCCGAACCCACCCCCGAAAAGCCCAAGCGCGTCTACGCCTACATCAATCTGGGCCTTGTCGATGAGATCAGTCTCGCGCGAGAGATCGCCGGGCAGGCCGCCAGCATCGACTACGCCGCCGCCCTCGCCACCAAAAACATTGACGCCGCCTACGTCGCCGAACTCGCCGCCAAGGTCACCGAGGCCAACGGCTACGTGACCAATGCGGGCGACAAGAGCACCAAGAAGGCGAGCACGACCATCACGGAGAAAACGCGCAGGGGCACCCTCATGGAATGCATCGCCATCGCGCAGGCCTGCGCCAAGCTCGACTATCCCGATCTCAAGGATCCCCTGCGGCGCAGGTATTACATCGGGCTGAAGTTCGCCACCACCCGCAAGCTGCTTGAGACCAGCGCGCAGGCCATCCTCAACCGGCTCACCGCCGAACCGCTCGTCAACATGAAGCCGGAGGATGTCGCCGCGCTGCAAAACGCGTTCGATGCGTATACCGGCGTGCAGACCACGCAGACCGACGACCAGGTGGGCATCACCATCGCTCACTCGCTGTTTGCGGCGAAGGTGAAGGTGATCGCCCAAATGCGCCGCCACATCCAATATGCGGTGGATGCGATCTGGCCCTGCACGCGCAAGACCAGCGCCGCCGTGCGCGTGGCCTTCAAACTCAAGCCCAACCGCCCCGCCAGGTAACCCCGCGATCCCCCTCGCACACCCCACGGGCCCGACCTTGCCGGTCGGGCCCTTATTGCGCGCGGTGCGCGCGGTGCGAACACCGGATTCCACCGCGTGGCGCGCAGCGCCTTTACGCGGCCGTCACCCCCCGTCCAGCGGACTCCTCACCCCCAGCCCCGGCTTCTGCATCACATGCGTATAGATCTGCGTCGTTTCGACGCTCTCGTGACCCAGCAAGTCCTGCACCGTGCGGATGTCCGTGCCGCTCTCCAATAAGTGCGTGGCGAACGAGTGCCGCAGCACATGCGGCGTCACCCGCTTGTCGATCCCCGCCTCTTCGCCCACCCGCTTGATCGCCTTTTGAAAAGCGCCATCCAGCACATGATGCCGCCGCCGCACGCCCGATTGCGGATCGACGGAAAGCTCCCTCGACGGGAACATCCATTGCCACACCCACTGTTCCCCCGCGCCTTGGTATTTGCGCTCCAGTCCCTCCGGCAGCCACACGCCCGGCACGCCCGCATCGCGATCCTTTTCCCATAAACCACGCAACCGCTCCACGTGCGCCTTGATCGGCCCCACGAGACTCCGGGGCAACACCGTCGGCCTGTCCTTTCCTCCCTTGCCCGCGCGCACCGTCACCTGCATCCGGTCCAAATCCACGTCCATCACCCGCAACCGCAGCAGCTCCATGACGCGCAACCCGCTTCCATAGGCCAGCTCCGCCATCAACCGCGAAGTCCCCGACAACGCCGCGCACAACCGCCGCACCTCGTCGCGTGTCAACACCGTCGGCACCCGCCGCCCCGGTGCCGCCCGCTTGAAATCCGAAAAATCCCCCAGGTGGATGTGCAGCCCCTCCTGCAAAAAGAAAACCAGCGCGTTGAGCGCCTGCTTCTGCGTGGAAGCCCCCACCCGAAGTTTCACCGCCAATTCCTCCAAAAACGCCTTCACGTCCGCCTTCTCGGCGAGTCGCGGCCCCCTCGGATGCATGAACGCCACGAACCGCCGCGCCCATCCCCGATACGTTTGCTCCGTTCTCCACATCAACCCCGCCACCCGCGCCGCCTTGACCAACGCCTGTTCCCACTCCGGACCGTCCAAACCCTCTGCCCCCGCCGACGGCATCGACCGATCCGATACCCGCTCCCGAGGCGCTCCGCTCCGAAACTCCGCCTCTCCCGCCACCGACCGCCATTCCTGTTTTCCTGCTTCCCCTGTAAAAAATTTCCCCTTCCGGCTTGGACTTGAACTCTCGCCTTGAACTGCGGACGCGCCCCGCCGCGCTCCCGCCACCCACCACAACAACGCCTCCCGCGTCTCAGCCACAAGTTTGCCTTGCGTGCGCAAATCCTCCAGATAACCCTTGATCAACGTGATGCTCGCCGGCCTACGCCCCTCCTTGCAAAATCTAAGGAACGCCATGATCGCAAACTTCCGCCTCGATTTCGCCTGCGCGTCGAGTGCCGCCGCCGCCAAAGCCTCGCTCCAATTCACAAAACTCAACGGATTGTCATTCGCATCCCCTGGGTCGAGTTCCGCTTTAGCAG
>CAIVDS010000015.1 GCA_903904685.1 uncultured Verrucomicrobiota bacterium | reverse complement strand
GATGCGGTCGACGTTGCGCAGGATCTGGCCGAGGCCTTCGAGGGCCATGTATTCGCATTGAAGGGCGATCAGTAGATAGTCGGCGGCGGCAAGGCTGTTCATCGAGAGCATGCCCATGGAGGGAGGGCAGTCGATGATGATGGCTCGGTAGCCGCCCGAGGACTTGATGGGTTCCAGCACGGTGCGGAGTTTTAAGAGGTAGTTTTCCGTCTGGGCGAGTTCGATTTCGGCGGCGGCCAAATCTTCCTCGGACGGGATGAGAGCCAGATGATCGATGCTGGTGGCGGTGATCATTTCCAACGCGGTGCCTTCTCCATGGAGCGGGCCGTAGAGGCTGCGTCCGGCTTGTTTTTCCACGCCGACGGCGCTTGTGGCGTTGGCTTGGGGGTCCAAGTCGATGAGCAACGTGTGGATTTTTTTCGCGGCAAGGGCGGCGGCGAGATTGACCGCCGTAGTGGTTTTGCCGACGCCACCCTTCTGGTTAGCGATGGTGAAGACGATGGATGACATGGGAGAGGTGACCAATGACTAAGGATCAAGTCAGCCGGTCGGCAAGCGCAGGGACTGGAAACGCCGTAAAAATAAAACCGCCGGCCTGCGGGGACCGGCGATTTTCAGCGAGTTGCAATGGGAGGCGCGAGCAGGAACAGGGCGGCGCCGCCTTAAAAAACGCTAGGCAAGGGCGCGGATCTTCCCGATCGCTTTTTGCGCTTCGCGCGAGGTGCACCATTCTTCGTCTTTGGCCGCTTTCTCCAGAACCGCCAGGCTTTCGGGGCGGGCGAGCTGGCCAAGCGCTTTGCAGGCGGCCGCCCGGACGGCGTAATCGCGGCCCTGGTCGAGGGCGTAATCGTTCAGCAGTGCCAGAACGTCGGGTGTGGCGGTGCCGATGTTGCCCAGAGCGAGGCAGGCGGACTGGATCAGGCGTCCCCGACGCCGCCAGACCTCTTTGGTTTCTTCCGTGGTGCCGGGCGGAAAAATGACATCAAAAACAGCGGCACTTCCGGCATGGGCGCCCCCTTCCAGTTTGGGCTGGTTGAAAAGAGGGGCATCGTTCTCGCGATTGAGGGTTTCGACGAGCGCGTCAACCGCCCGGGGATCGCGGCGGTCGCCCAGTGAGACGGCGGCGGCGTGACGCACTCGCCAGTTGTCGTCACCGAGGAGAGCGAGGATTCGGGAGAAAGCGGCGTCCTCTTGATTGAGGGCGTTAGCCGCGCAGAATTCCATTTTTTCGAATACGGTCATCATCGGGATACCTCCAGGAGGGTGTGGGCGACGGTCCATTCTTTGCCGCCGGAGCGGACAGTGACAACGCCATCGCGGTATTCGGCATGCTCGATGCCGGGGGCAGGTTGTTCGACGAGCAGGGCCGGGCTGCCGTAGAATTCGCACCCCTCGGTATATTGGGCGTGAGCGGTGTCGCAGCAGAGGGTGACTTCGATGGTTTTTCCGGACCATTTCGACGCAATGGAGATGTCCGGTTCCAACAGGTTCATTCGCAACCGGTGAGGGCTGAGGTCCACTTCCTCGCCGTCCATCCAGAGCCGCAGGTTGTCCATCCCTTTTGGGAGCCTCAGCCAGCTTGCCGTGCCTGCCGGAACAGCCATCGACCGCCGGAACCACCAGCGCCGGACGATGGGCAGGTCGCGTTGCAGGTAAGGAGGCATTGTGAGGGGAACTTGAATGTTCGAAGTGTCCAATTGCTGCCGGGCTTTCTCAAGGCTCAGATTCTCTTTCGGGTCCGGCGCAGCCTGCCAGTGATCGCTCACGTCCGCGTGCACTTGCCGGGTCGGCTCCGGCCAGGCGAGCCACAGCCAGCGGCATTCGGCCCCGCGTTGGGTGAAATCGATGTGCAGCGATTCGCCGTCGAGCTGTTGGGGGAAGCCGGGGATGGGAGTGACCGTTTTGTCATCCGAGCCGAGGAGCGGGAGCAGCGTGAGGCGGACGCCCTCGGCGGTTTCAATGGCGACACCGCGCGCGGTGTCGATCTGGCCGGGCCGCAGGAAGAATCGGGCGGTGACGTGGTGCTCGCTTTCGAACTTAGCGAGATCTTCAATGAGCCAGAAACGTTCGCAGCAAAGCCGGGTGCGCCGCTGCACGGCGATGGCATCGGGGGCTTTCTCCCGGTAGACGGGGGTCACATCGGTAAGCACAGACTTTTCGCTTTCTGAGAAGGCGAGTTGGGTCGCCTGCCGGTATTCGCTGAAGGCGCGCATCCCTTCCCATTGGTCGACCAACAAGACGGAGTGTCCGCCGCCACAGCCTTTCCCGAAGTTGAATTTGCGCTTTTCGCCGAGGTCCATGTAGCCG
>CAIVDS010000014.1 GCA_903904685.1 uncultured Verrucomicrobiota bacterium | reverse complement strand
GCGTTGGCCGTGACGCTCGCGGGCCAGATGCTGTCCACCGCGTATTGGATGAGCCGGCGCAGCCCCGCGATCGCCTTCACCTTCTCCTTGAACTGCGCGCGCGTGGTCGTCGCTCCCGACTGGTCGCCCGCCTGCACCGACTGCGACGCCGAATAGGCGTTCAAGGCGGCTTGGAACGCGACGACATCCTCCGGCTTCATGCCGGGCAGCGTGTCCTCCGAGAGATGGAGGAGGATCGTCTGCGCGCTGCTGTCCAGGAGCAGGCGGCTGCCCCGGATCTTCTGGGCGATGAAATAGCGGCCGCGGCGGGGATCGCCGGGCTTGTAGGCGCGCTTGGCCCGCGACTGCACGAGGGCGACGAGCTTGAGAAGCCCGAGGCGGCAGGCGTCCTCGTCCTGCGTGGCGACCTCTTTGGCGACGGTCCGGCCTTCGGCAGAGGCGGCGAGGCCGTGGGCCTCGGCGAGCCGGGTGCGCAGATCGGCGACGATCGCGGCGTCGATGCCTTCCGCGGCCAGCGCGGCGGCGTATTCGGTTTTCTCGGACGTGGTGGCGACCGACTCGGCCTCCAACAGCTCGGCGGCGAGTTGCTGGTTGAGGAGGGCGCGGCTGCGCTTGGCCTTGACTGGAACGGGCTCGGTGGCGGGCGTGGCGGTTGCCGGGGCTGGGGTGGTGTTGATATCCATATAACAGTTATTAACCTGACTTCGCTGAACAGCGCCGTTCCCGCAGCGGGACGGAGGGCGCACCCTCGTCGCGCTCCTACGTCACCGGGTTGCCCCTCAACGCAGTCGAACACATATCAAGAGCGTGACGTTCAAATAATCTCGTCTCGGCAAGGTCAATCGATCTCAAGTGCCTGTAAACAAGTAGATTGAGTCTAAATAAGGCCGAATAAATATCATTTTGTGCATTATTGGCAAAAATACAGGAGCTCGGGAGGCCAACAGAGCGTTCCGCCATAAGAAATTTGCGTTCTGGCATTAGATACTAAGGCGAAACCACTCATTCTTAGCGCGAAACCACTCGTTCTTAGCCTCAAACCACTCGTTCTTAAGCCGAAACCACTCGTTCTTAGCGCGAAACCACTCGTTCTTAGTGTCAAACCACTCGTTCTTAAGCTGAAACCACTCGTTCTTAGCGCGAAACCACTCGTTCTTAGCGCGAAACCACTCATTTTTAGTGTGAAACCACTCGTTTTTAGTGCTCCGCCGCTCGTCCATAAGCCTCCGCCACTCGCGCATAGCACGCCGCCACCGGTTTCTAGCGTGCCGTCATAAGTCCCTAGTGTCACGACATAAGGCCACGGCGTCCCGTCGCTGGTTTTGAAGACTACGTCACCGGTTCCCAGAGCATTTTCAGTAAAACTGTAGCCGCTTAGGCTAAGCGGAGGACTGACCTCCAGGTCCGTCATGATGATCGTGCGAAGGAATCCCATTGGATCGGACCGGGAGGTCCGACCTCCTTTACGGCTACAGTTCACTTGAAACGCTCTAGCGCCCCGCCACAGGTTCTCAGGCCTCCGCCATGAGAATTCGGCGGACAATCCGAAGGGATCGCAGCGAGTTTTGAACCATTTAAGCAGGCGCGGTGGCTGGCGGCACGAAGGTTTACCCCACCATCGCGTTTGGTCGAATGCGACAATTCCTATCCCCGCTTGCTTCCAACCCCGCCCCGCCCGCGTTTCGGATAAGCGCGGCCCTTGCCGGTTGCCTTGGCGGCCTTGCGGTAGTCGCCGCTCTTGAGCGCCTCGATCTGGTCGCGCAGCAACGCGGCGCGTTCGAACTCCAGCCGCCCCGCCGCCTCGGACATCTCGTCCTCCAACTCGGCGATGACGGCCTTCACGTCCTCCTCGTCGCCCTCGGCCACCGCGACCGTTTCGTCGGCCGCACCGCTGCCGTCGTAGACATGCAGGCTGCTCTGGGCGGAGCGTTTCACGCTGCGCGGAGTGATCCCGTGCTCCAGATTGTAGGCGATCTGCCTGGCCCGACGCGCAAGGGTGATCTCCTGCGTCCGCCTGATCGAGTCGGTGATCTTGTCGGCGTAAAAGATCACGCGCCCGTCTTCGTGGCGCGCGGCGCGTCCCGCCGTTTGAATGAGCGAGGTTTCGCTGCGAAGGAAACCTTCCTTGTCCGCGTCGAGGATCGCCACCAGCGCGACCTCGGGCAGGTCGAGGCCTTCGCGCAGCAGGTTGATGCCGATGAGCACGTCGAAGTTGCCCAGCCGCAGGTTGCGCAAAATCTCCACGCGCTCGATCGCGTCGATGTCGGAGTGCAGATACTCGACGCGGACCTTGGCCTCGCGCATGAAACTGGCGAGGTCCTCCGAGAGCCGCTTGGTAAGCGTGGTCACGAGCACGCGCTCGCCCTTGGCCGCCGCGCGCTTGATCTCTCCAATAAGGTGCTCGACCTGTCCTTTCGTCGGGTGAATCACGATTTCCGGATCGAGCAGACCCGTCGGGCGGATGACCTGCTCCGCGACGACGGACGATTTTTCCATTTCAAACTTGGCCGGCGTGGCGGAGACGAAAAGCGTCTGCCGCGTGATGCCGCGGAACTCCGCGAACGTCTGCGGGCGGTTGTCGAGGGCCGACGGCAGACGGAAGCCATAGTCAACGAGATTGGATTTGCGCGCGAAGTCGCCGTTGGACATGCCGCCGATCTGCGGGATGGTCACGTGGCTCTCGTCCACCATGAGGATGAAATCCTCGGGGAAGAAATCGACGAGGCAGACGGGGCGCTCGCCCGCCTTGCGTCCGGCGATGATGCGGGAGTAGTTCTCGATGCCGTTGCAGAAGCCCATTTCCTGAAGCATCTCCAAGTCGTAGTTCGTCCGCATGCGGATGCGCTGGGCCTCAAGGAACCGGCCGTTCTTCTCGAAGAAGGCCACCCGCTCGTCCAACTCGGCTTTGATTTCCGAGACGGCTCCGGCGAGCTTGTCCTTGCTGGCGACGTATTGGGTGGCCGGGTAGAGATCGAACATGTCCAGCGACCGCGTAACGGTGCCCGTGACGGGGTCGAATTCGCTCAGCGCCTCGATCTCCTCGCCCCAGAACTCCACGCGCAAGCCGAGTTCGAGATAGGCCGGCATGATGTCCACCACGTCGCCGCGCACGCGAAAAGTGCCGCGCTTCAGCTCGTAGTCGTTTCGCTCGTAGAGATTGTCCACGAGCCGTTCAAGAAGCACCTGGCGGCCCAGCGGATCGCCCTTGCGCAGGGAAATGCGCATCGCCTGAAAATCCTCGGGCGAGCCGAGGCCGTAGATGCACGACACGCTGGCGACCACGATCACGTCGCGGCGCGACACGAGCGAGCTGGCCGTGGCGATGCGCATGCGCTCGATCTCCTCGTTGATGGAGGAATCCTTCTCGATGTAGGTGTCACTGGAGGCGACGTAGGCCTCGGGCTGGTAGTAGTCGTAGTAGCTGACGAAGTATTCGACGGCGTTTTCGGGGAAGAAGTTTTTGAACTCCGAGTAGAGCTGGGCCGCGAGCGTCTTGTTGTGCGAGATGATGAGCGTGGGCCGGTCGCACTGCGCGATGACGTTGGCCATG
>CAIVDS010000013.1 GCA_903904685.1 uncultured Verrucomicrobiota bacterium | reverse complement strand
GATGCTCACTTTGAGTTGGTTCATTACCCCGCACGGCGAAGCAATCTTCGCCGACGGCGTAAACTACCCTCTCAAGGTGGCTGGTTTTGACCTCGCCCTACCTGGCTGGTTTTGCCCAGCCGGTGACATAGCTCAGGTATCGGATATCTCTACCATGGAGTGCTGTTCCTCTATGCGGCTCAGTAGAGGGCCAAAAATCACCCCGCTCATGCGCGACCTAAGTGAGCGCGCACTTTTCGGGCAAGCCGCCGCAGGGTTTCGGGCCTCGTTTTTGTCCAAGAGGATGCTTCTGGTTCCGCCAGACTGCGTATGACGAATACAACTGTATTGGGCCTCCCTCTGAGGTGGACTATATGGAGGGGGCGATGTTCGCTTGCCAGCGGCAGGGTTCGATTATGCCAGCCGAACGATTGGAGGACCAGCCCCAGTTCGGCCCCAACTTTTTTCCCATGAACGATGATAATCCGAAAGCGCACCGACTCCAAAATCGTTCGGAAAATTTGACGACCAACCTCCGCTCCGCGTTTGTGTTCAGGTTTGTTCAAATCCCGCCCCTTTCTAGTCGAGTAGCAAATGACATTTGTTTCCAAAATGGGCTGCCTTTGCCCGCGACGCACCCTGCGCAGGGCGGCAACTAGAGCCTCGATGTTTTTCCGGGTTGGCGAATGCTTATTATTGCCAGTAATTTCACGGTGCAGGGCCCGGCAGCTCTCGCCTTTACGATTAAACAGGGCATTAACAAAGCGCTTGTGCGTGAGTGTTTCAGACGGGTAATAGGTCGTCGCCTGATTTTTTCCGAGGATCAAAATTTTGGCGGCGGCGGGATTTTTCATCCGGGTCATCCAAGGGCGGGGAAACTGGCCGATTCCCTGCAGGGCTGGATCGGTCAGTTCGCGTATCTTCTGCTCTAGTGTGATTTTGTTTCGGTTTTTTTTCATGGGAAATGGGTTGAAATGAGCGGGAAACGAGCGGCGTGAAAATTAGACGACAGGCCAGACCGCGGAGATAGGCAGGATGCTGCGCACGCGGCGGTAATCGTGCGCCAAGGCCTGCTCGTGAGCATCAAATCTCCAGGGGGAGGAAGAGCTCAGCCCGAAGTATCTGACAACGGCCAGCCTGAGTCCCATCGTGCCAGGTGGAAAATTCTCTCCCCAGTGGACAACGTGGTCCGCTCCACTAAGGGCAACCCGCCCGCGGGGGAACGCGGAAGAGTAGGGACGCAGGGCTGCGGCCAAGGTGGTGCAAGCTCGACGTAGACCAACGGGGGCTGGAGCAGTGACCCAGAGGTTTGCGATAGATGCGCAAAGCTCGGTTTTCCAAAAATAGGCGTGGTCCATTTCAAGCGGGTATTCATCGTGGCGCCACGCAAAGAGCAGCCAGCGCCGCGGTGTGGGCACCAAGTAAAAGACTCCAGTCGATGGACTGCGCCGAGAAGCGAACGTCAGATTGAGATTATAGTGGGACGGAGGCATGGACTCAGAGGTGGCGATGCTGCAGGAAACGCCGTGACGGGATCGCACGACCTACACCGCCGCGCTTCATTGCGATAGAAAGTGATGACAGGATTGGCTCTGGCAGGAACTGGTTTGCCTGTCCGCGAATCTCATCCAGGCACCATGATACGTCGGGCCCCTCCCGCTTAAGCGAGAGAGTCGCTTCAGTGGCGCCGGAGAGATGGTAGAAGCAAGTTTTCCCCCGCAGCGCACGGGAGATGTAGTGCATGGCGCCGACACAATGTGACATTCGAGACCCCTCAGCGATCAGCTCGCCTACTGTCGATATGGGCTCAAGCCCTTGGTATTCGATAAGCGGACCTGGTTGTAGGTTTAGCTCGGATATATCGTGGCTCGTGCTTGCAACAGCCAAGCGTAGTGCCTCGAGCGAGGTGAACGGATGCCGTGCCACACCGAATTTCCTAAGCAGGGACGCGAACCCAAGCATTTCCTGGAGGTGCATCCCGTCGACGTAAGGTTGGTCGGGATCGTGCAGTAAAAACGCGAGGCATTCGGCTTTAGCAGCGCCGGTAAGCACCCAGCGTGGTTCGTCCCATGATAGAAAATAAAGAAGATGTCCCGGGATGAACGTTGCATGTTCCAGCACCCGCAGCACCGCTGGATCTGACCAGGCATGACCGATGGCACGCCACTCATCGTAATCGAATCCGTAGGCTGAGCACTTTCGCAGAATTTTGCATTGGGCTTCGCAACGTCCAAATTCTAACCACTGCAATAAATCGCGCTGGCGGCCGAGCAGGCGCGAGCGTAGGTCGAGTATTTGCTCGGGTTTTATCGCACCGACCGCGAGATACTGAACCACGACAGCGAAGAGGGCTGGCGAACTCTCAATCAGAGCGCATAATTCTGGCAGTTGGGCCAGCCATTGCAGCGCGGCAAAATAATGCGCCCACATGGGTGTTAGGGCGACGTGTATTGCAAGCGGCACGTTCCGAACTAAGTCGTAAACGCACCGACGAGCGGTGGGAGCTTTACCTAGACGAAGGTCATTCAGCAAAAAAAACACGATCGCCTTTTCCCGGAGCGTCGCCGGTCGACCAGCGCCGTTCTGCCACCGGAAAATGGTCATGTCTGGCCAGCGTCCTATCCGATAGGTGCTGTTGCCGAGTGTCACTTCTAGTCCGTCCGGAATGCAATGGGGCACCAGTTCCAAATCCTCGACACGAGGTATTACCGGGCGGACCAACGCCAGGTCACCGCGCGGAAACAGGCGTAAACGGGAGGAAGATCGTGGATCTGATCGGCGGCACAACCCTGCAGGCGTAGCACCAGTCACCATGCACGACTCGGAGGAATAAGAACAGAGGTTCGTCATTACATATTAACGGATCCTCGAATCCGCCTTTTCTAAAAAAGGCGCGATTACTGAAAATTACTTCAATTCTAGCTCGTAGATATAATTAAGAAATATGATCGATCCCACATTAGAAATGACATATTCTTACACATGATGAAACATGCCTAAGAAACAGCATCTAAAATTAAAATATGGAAGAGTCGCTCAAGGGTTACTCAGGAAGAATGATAACCGCACCCCAAAGAATCTGAGGCTGCACAGATTGACTCTCGTGGCTTACTGCAAAGGCAAAAGCGTTGCGGATATCTGCTCGGCAGAGCTAGAGGAGATATACCCCCACCCGCCTACTAATGGAAAACGATACCTGTCGCGGCAGACATTTTGGCGCATGGTCAGCAAGAACAAGCGTTGGCCTAAGACCGGTGAGGAACGTAAGAAAGCCACGAGCTATGGCACCGGAGGGAAATTAGATGGAGGGATCGGTTACTACAATGGACGCAAGCGAAGGCCATCGCCGGATGCCGAAATGCAGAGATTGAAAAATTTAGGAATCACTGTGACGAAAGGGGCGCTCTATACGAGGCGTTCGCGTGAAATTGCAAAGCGCCGAAAACGGATTATTTTTTATCAGAAGCCCGATTTTTCATCGGAGATAAAATCGGAGATTAAACTCACAGCCCAAATCCGGCCACTCCGTAAAGTCAGCTTGGTTCTCACTAAAGCGGAAACAGACAACGATCCGGTGGAGATACTTGGCATGGTCGTCACAACGGCCGAGGAACTGCGGGCCTTTCTTGAAAAAGCGCAAAGCACTTCCTTCAAGCCAACCCACGACGACTGGATCAAGATGGACAGAAAGGCCAAAGCGCTACCCCATAAGTATTGGGAGGTCGGTCAAACGCTCGATGGCTGGGGAGTATAGCCGCGAGCTTTCGACCAAAGTTTTCCAAGGCGCGTGCCGTCTCATTCAGCTTGGTTTCAAGCAGGGCGGAGCGGCGGGGTTTGGCCTCCGCCGTGTGCTGATTGACCAGACCGGGGCCCAAAAGGGCATGCTGAAAATCGGCGAACAAAAGAGCCTGCAAACAGACCGGGTGGTGCTGGCACCAGGACCGGAGGAAGAACAGGCCATTGGTGCAAGAGGTGATCAGCCGGCTTGCCTCCATGGGCGTGCCGGTGGAGAGGGACCCGGTCATCAAAATACACCAAGTCAGCGACTTTAACGGCTTTCGTTAAAGAGGAGTTGGTTATTTCAGCTCCATTTAGTGGGCGCATTTTCACGGCTACAGTGGACCAATTACCTTGAATGAGGTGTGCAACGCTGCTGAAGCAAATTCATGCAGAGTAAAATGCCCATGCTTGGCTGCTTTCGAGGCGAGACCATCGGCGGGAGTGATTTTTCCACCAGCAATCATGGTTCCAAGCTTCTTATGAATCAACGGCGCATTCTTGCGCAATTTTGCGAACTTCTCTCGACCTGATGCTTCGGAGGCAAATAGTGATATCCCAAACGATTGGCAGCGATGGATATCATCGTCAAATGGTGGATGATCAGGTCTGAGAGCGACAGGCAGGAAATCATTTAAGGTTGGCGGATCACTGGCCACGAACCTGAAAGAATCAGCAGTAACTCTTTGATACGAGGACGGCGGGCAATCGCATAGGCCCGAGTGCTGCTGTGCATATTTTAATACCATGAGTGATTGATAGTCACGTGAAGCATCGCTTAAGGGGGGAAACTGAACGATCTAGCACTGACTTAAGTAGCGCAAGGCTTAGATTCGCCTGCGCCCCCTGAACGTTTTCAGGCTTTTGCCTGGGCTTGCCTCGAAAAAACGGACACCAATTCAGGCGGCTTTGATGTGTTTTAGTGTTTGTTGATTTTCGAAGTCCACAGGGGAGAGATAACCGAGGGAGCTGTGGCGCCTCCTTGGGTTGTAGAACGTCTCGATATAATCGAAGACGGCAAGCTCTGCTTCACGGCGCGTGGACAGGATGGCCTCGTCGAGCCCGGTGTCGGTCTTGAACGTGCTCCAGAACGATTCCATCGCGGCATTATCGTAACAATTTCCGGATCGACTCATGCTGCGCACCAAGCCAGCGGCATCGAGGAGGGCAACGTAATCGGCGTCGACATACTGGCAGCCCCGATCGGAGTGATGCAGCACACCTTTGGGCGGCTGTCGGCGCTGGAGGGCGTCTCGAAGGGCGGCCAAGACCAAACTGGCGTGCAGCGTCGGGGCACAGGCCCAGCCCACGACGCGACGGCTCCAAGCATCTAGGATCGCGGCCAAGAACAGCCATCCTTCGGCGGTTTTGAGGTAGGTGATATCGGTCCGCCACGCTTGATTCGGACCGGTCGGCGCAGGCCGTTCCGCGATCACGTTCGCGGCGACTGGCTGCGCATGACGGCTGTCTGTCGTCCGCGGCCGCCGCCGGTTCTTCTTCTTGCCGCGCAGTCCTTGAGCGCGCATGAGCCGGGTGCAGCGGCGCTTGCTCGTGCGGATTCCCTCCTCGCGCAGATCCTCGACGATGCGGGGCGCTCCGTAGGTTCTGCGGCTGGCCCGGTGGGCGGCCGCGATCCGCGCGGCCAAGGCCGCGTCCTCGCTCTGCCGCTTAGTCGGCCGGTTTTGCCTCCACCCGTAATAGCCGCTGGGCGAGACGCCCAGCAACCCGCACAACATCCGGACTGAATGCTCGCCCTTCATCGCCTCGACCTGGGCATACCGCTCGCGGGCGTTTCGGAGAGGATGCCCAGTGATTTTTTTAGCGCGGTCTCCCGTTCTCGCATTCGGACGACATCTGCCCGCAAATCGGCGATTTCCTCCTCGGCTTCCTCCAAGGTCCGCGGAGCCGGCCGGTTGTAGCCAGGCCGCCCCGCATACAGCTTGCGCCAGTCGTACAACGCCCACGCAGCAATCCCCAGTTCCCTGGCCACGGCTTTCACCGTGCGATCGCCGCGCAGCGTCAGATCCACGGCGTGCCGCTTGTACGTTTCGTCGTACTGCCGCCGGGGCTTCGCCCCGGTTCCATTTTGCTCAGGCTTATTCATTTGGTTCCTTTCGCCGCACCGAACCGGTGTCCGTCCGCGTCCAACGCTGGTTGGGCGCTCCCTGCGGCAAGCTTTGGCTCCTGTCCTCGGGAGCGCCCAACCAGCTTACCCGGCGTGTCCGCTAAATCGAGGCAATCTCATGGTCACGCCGTAGAGCCTGGCGAGGTCGCTATCCAGCATCACCCGCCGGCCGCGGAGGATGTGGATGGGAGGGAGATCGGAGTTGG
>CAIVDS010000012.1 GCA_903904685.1 uncultured Verrucomicrobiota bacterium | reverse complement strand
GTGGATCATCTTGGCGCCGGTGTCCTGGTGCTGGCCGTCGTTGGCGAGGGCGATGGAGACGACTTCGCCACGGGCGCGTTTGCCCTTCAGGACGACGCCGGGGTATTTCATGGTGAGGCGGCTGCCGATGTTGCAGTCGATCCACTTGATCTCGGCGTCCTCATGGGCGACACCGCGTTTGGTGACGAGATTGAAGACGTTGTTCGCCCAGTTTTGGACGGTGATGTATTGGATCTTGGCGCCCTTGAGGGCGACGAGTTCGACGACCGCGCTGTGGAGCGTGGAGGTGGAGAACTTCGGCGCGGTGCAGCCTTCCATGTAGACGACTTCGGAGCCTTCGTCGGCGATGATGAGGGTGCGCTCGAACTGGCCGAAGTTTTCGGCGTTGATACGGAAGTAGGCCTGGAGGGGCTGGGCGACCTTCACGCCCGGAGGGACGTAGATGAAGGAGCCGCCGGAGAAGACCGCGCTGTTGAGGGCGGAGAACTTGTTGTCACCGGTGGGGATGACCTTGCCGAAGAATTTCTTGAAGATCTCGGGGTGCTCTCGGAGGGCCTCGGTTGAGTTGCAAAAGATGACGCCCTGCTTGGCGACGATGTCTTTGATGTTCGAATAGGCGGCCTCGGAGTCGAACTGGGCTTCGACACCGGCGAGGAACTTGCGCTCCTGCTCGGGGATGCCGAGACGTTCGAAGGTTTTCTTGATGTCGTCAGGAACCTCGTCCCACGTGCGCTTGGGTTTTTGGCCCTGCGAGAGGTAGTAGCGGATTTTGCTAAAATCGATATTGAGGAGATCCTTCGTGGCCCAATGAGTGGGCATTGGCTTGGCGAGGAAGGTCTTCAGGGCGTTGAGGCGGAATTCGAGGATCCATGGCGCCTCCTTCTTCACCGAGCTGATATAGCGGACGGTGTTTTCGTTGAGGCCTGTGCCTGCGTCGAACTCGTAGGCGACGTCGTATTGGAAGTTGCCTACGGCCTGATCGATGCCGCCGACTGGATTGACGTCGGCCTCGTCGGCGATGGGAAGTGTATCGGTGTCAGACATGGGAGTGTCCTCAGGTTAAGCGGTGACGAGTTCGTCTTTGACCCAGTCGTAGCCCCGGGCCTCGAGTTCGAGGGCGAGCTTCTTGTCACCGCTCTTCACGATGCGACCGTCATACATGACGTGGACGAAGTCGGGAACGATGTGGTCAAGGAGACGCTGGTAGTGGGTGATGAGCATGACGCCGAGCTTGGGACCACGCATGGCTTCGACGCCTTCGGCGACGACCTTGAGGGCGTCGATGTCGAGGCCGGAGTCGGTCTCGTCCATGAGGGCGATAGTGGGATCAAGCATGGCCATCTGGAGTATTTCGCAGCGTTTCTTTTCGCCGCCGGAGAAGCCTTCGTTGACCGAGCGGGAGGTGAACTTCCGGTCGATCTTGAGGAGGTCCATCTTGGAATAGAGCTTTTTGTAGTAGCTTGTGGCGTCGAGTTCTTCGCCCTCGGCGAGGCGCGCCTGGACGGCGGCGCGGAGGAAGTTGGCGATGGAGACGCCGGGGATTTCGGACGGGTATTGGAAGGCGAGAAAGACGCCGGCGCGGGCGCGTTCGTCGGGCTCCATCTCAAGGATGGATTTGCCGTCGATGAGCACGTCACCGCTGGTGATGACGTAGTCGGGGTGACCGGCGATGGCCTTGGAGAGAGTGGACTTGCCGGTGCCGTTGGGCCCCATGATGGCGTGAACTTCGCCGGTTTTGATCGTAAGGGAGAAACCCTTGACGATGGGTTTTTCAGGAGCCGTGGACAGAGCGATGAAGAGGTTGCGGATTTCGAGGGATGACATGGCGGAAAGTAGCGAGTGGTGAGAGCAGCGAGTAAAAGAGAATCTTAGCGGGTGCCGGTGGTTTTGCCGCGGAAGATGATGTCAACGGCCTCGGCGTCGTAGCCGGGGGGGAGGATGGACGTGACCTTGGAAAGAATCTCCGATGGCAGATCAATATCGAAGGTCGCACCGGTGGCTTCGTCGTGGAAGTGGGCGTGTGGGGCGAGGTTTGGGCAGTAACGGGTGGGACCGCGTTCAAAGTTTACGGCACGAACGAGATGGCACTGAACCAAGGCTTCAAGGCAATTATAAACAGTTGCCAGAGAAATAGAAGAAATATCGCTGCGGACGCGGGCATAAACTTCGTCTGCAGTGGGGTGGTCGCGTTTCGTGAGAAGTGCACTGTAAACTACCTCACGTTGCGGGGTGTTACGCAGACCGCTGTCGGCGAGCTTTTGCGCAAGACTCTCGGGATTGATGACAGAGGATGACATAGTGTTACGGGACCAATCAAGTTGTAATGGTTCTAAATCGCAAGTGAGATTTAGAACTATTACAAGCTCTGAATACTGTCTTCTACGACTACAGCTTGTTCAAAAGGAGATGTGAACCCTCTCCTTTCCCATCCATTGCGAATAATCAGGCGCCGTGCTCACTCAGCCAGCGTTCCGCCTCGATTGCGGCTTGGCAGCCCAAGCCAGCGGCGGTGATGGCCTGACGATAAACGTGGTCGGAGCAGTCGCCCGCGACGTAGACGCCTGGGATGTTGGTCTGCACTTGGGATCCGGCGACGGACTTGATGTAACCGCCCTCGTCCACGTCGATCGCGGGCGTGAACGGGCCGGTGTTGGGCGTATGGCCGATGGCGACGAAGACGCCTTTGACGGGCAGCACGGATTCGGCGCCGGTCTTGACGTTTTTCACCTTGAGGCCGCTGACGGAGCCTTCTTTCACGCCGAGCACCTCGACGGGAATGCTGTCCCAGACCATCTGGATTTTTTCGTGGGCGACGGCGCGGTCGGACATGATCTTGGATGCACGCAACGAATCACGACGGTGAACCAAATAAACTTTGCTCGCGAAGCGGGTGAGGAACAACGCCTCTTCGGCCGCGCTGTCGCCGCCGCCAAGCACGGCCACTTCCATCTTGCGGTAGAAAGCGCCGTCGCACGTCGCGCAGGTGGTCACGCCCTTGCCGCCGTAGAGTTCCTTTTCGCCGGGGATGCCGGTCATGCGGGGCGATGCGCCTGTGGCGATGATGACGGACTTGGCGAGGATGACGCGGTCAGCGAGGATGAGTTGGAGGGGATGGCTCTTGAAATCAACCGAAGTGACGAGTCCTTGCTCGAAGCGAGTGCCGAAGCGCGTGGACTGCTCGCGCATGTTTTGGGTGAGCTGGAAGCCGTCAACGCCGTGAGGGAAGCCGGGGAAGTTTTCAACTTCGCTTGTCGTGGTGAGCTGACCTCCGGGGAGCGAGCCTTCGAGAACGAGAGGATTGAGGTTGGCGCGAGCGGTGTAGATGGCGGCTGTGAGGCCGGCGCATCCAGTGCCGACGATGACGACATTTTCGATGGTAGTGGGCATGGGGAGATGAGAAAAGAAGGTGAGTTTTTTAATGAGGTATGACTGTGGAGCGGGTTTGGATTTACCAGCCAAATTGACGTTTGATGCGGAGCGGTTCGTAGAGGTCGGTCGAAAGCTCGGTTAGAAAACGACTGGGGGTGAGAAGCATTCCGCCGGGGCCGGCGCGGCTGGCGACCTTTGGGTAGCAAATATAGAGTTCGTTTTTGGCGCGGGTCACGGCGACGTAGAACAGGCGCCGCTCTTCCTCGACGTCGTCGGCTTCGATGGAGCGGCGGCCGGGGAACATGCCGTCGGCCACGCCGATCACGAAGACCACGTCGAACTCGAGGCCCTTGGCCTGGTGGACGGTGGTAAGTTTCACGGTGTCGGGCGGGGAGTCGACGTGGCGCTCGCTGGTCTCGCCGTTCATGAGCGCGACCTGGGCGAGCATCTCGGCGATGTCGTCGAAGCGTCCGGCAAAGCCGATCAATGCCTTCAACTCTTCGAGGCGGTCGATGTAATCAGCATAGGCGCCCTTCATATAATCGCCATACCAGCCGTCGATGGCGGTGGAGACAACCGACTCGGGCTTGCCGGTGCGCATGACGTCGGAGACCTGCTTGAGCGAGGCGCAGAAGCTGGCCCATTCCTCCTTCGCGTCTTTGGCGACCTTGCTCTTAACGTCGTCGGTGGCGAGCGCATCGATGAAGTCGCGCTGCATGAGCTTGGCGTGATCGTAGGCGGCGGCGTGGATTTTTTGCGCGCCCTTCTCGCCTACCTTGGGGAGGAGGATGGCGATGCGCTGCCAGGCGGATTCGTTGCGCGGGTTGGCGACGAATTGGACGAAGGCGATGAGATCGCGAACGTGCTGGCGCTCGAAGAACTTCACGCCACTGGTGATCTGGTAAGGGACGCCGGCCTTGGAGAGCGCGACCTGCACTTCGAGGGCGTGGAAATGCGATCGGTAAAGGACGGCGATTTCGTTGGGCGAGACGCCTTCGTCTTCGATGAGGGCGTGGATGCGCTTGAGGATAAACTCGGCCTGCTCGCGGTCGTCGATGGCTTGCACGACCATCGGTTTGTAGGAGTTTTTGCGGGCGGCGCGGAGTTCCTTGTCGAAGTGGCGGCCCTTGGGCTGGGCGTCGAGGACGCCGTTGGCGAGGGCAAGAATCTGCGGAGTGGAGCGGTAGTTGGTCTCGATGCGGTGGATAACCGTGCCGGGGTGGCGGTCTTCGAAGGTCATGAGGTTTTCGAAGTCGGCGCCGCGCCACGAGTAGATGCACTGGGCGTCGTCGCCCACGGCCATCACCTGATGGTGGCCGGCGAGGGCATCCACGATCTGCGCCTGGATGGTGTTGGTGTCCTGATATTCGTCGACGAGGATGTGCTTGAAGCGGTTGGCGAAATACTCAGCGACATCGGGCGCCTTGGTGAGGAGGTCGAGCCAGAGTTCGAGGAGATCGTCGTAATCGACGATCCCCTGGGCGCGCTTCTTTTCCGCATAGGCGGCGGCGAAGGGCGGGAGCATGTGTTTGATCTCGGAGTATTGCGGGAAGTAGCGCTCGACGGTGTCGGCGATAGATTTCTGGGTGTTCCTCGCAAGAGAAAGGACGTTGAAGAGCGGGCCGGGCTTGGGGTTGGTCTTGTCCTTGAAAAACAACTTGCTCTCGGTTTCGACGACCTGTTTCAGGAGCGACTCGGACTCATCGGCGTCGAGGATGGTGAAGTTCTTTTGAAGGCCGATGGCGTCGCCGTAAATGCGAAGGGCGCGGTTGCCGATGGAGTGGAAGGTGCCGCCCCAGAAGCGTCCCGGTTCGATGCCGGTGAGCTCCTGCACGCGGTGGAGCATTTCCTTGGAGGCCTTGTTGGTGAAGGTGAGCAGGAGAATCTCGGCGGGGCGCACGCCTTTCGAGAGCAGGTAGGCGACGCGGTAGGTGAGGGTGCGTGTCTTTCCCGAGCCGGCGCCGGCGAGGATCAGGAGCGGGCCGGGCTCGGCGGTGACGGCGGCGAACTGCTCGTCGTTGAGAGCCGAGCGGAAGTCGATGGGCGGAACGCCGGGATGGGCGGGGCGGTCGTTGTTATCGAGGAAGATTTCCATGCGCAGGGCTCTGACGCTTTCGGAAAGGACGTAGGAGGCAAAGCAGATTTCACAATCTTCCAAGAAACTCGCATCGGGGATGTCTTATGGTTTAGAGTATTAATCACGTTACCATGAAAACTCATCCCCTGTTTGTTGCGGTTATGGCATTGTTCCCCTTTTCGTTGGCAGCCGGCCCGGCGTTGACGATCTACAACCAGAATTTCGCGGTCGTGCGTGAGACGATCCCGCTCGATCTGAAGGTCGGCGTAAACGCGGTGACCTTTGCCGGCGCCACACTTCATCTGGAACCTGATTCAGTCGTGTTACGCGACCCATCCGGCAAGGTGGACCTGAGCATCCTTGAGCAAAGCTACCGTGCCGACACGCTTTCGCAGGGGCTGCTCCTTTCACTCTATGAGGGCAAGGAAATCGATTTTATTGTGTCGCGCGAGCCGGTGAGCGGCAAGGAGTCGCGGGTGCGCGGCAAGATCATCCGCAGCGGCTATACGCCGAACTACGGCGCCGCTTCGCGCTACGGGCAGCAATTTTACATGACGCAGTCAGCTGCGGGCAACTGGCAGGAAGGTGGATCGCCGATCATCGAAGTGGACGGTCAGCTTCGTTTCTCGCTTCCGGGCGAGCCGGTTTTTCAGGCTATGAGCGACGACGCGATCCTCAAGCCGCAGCTCTCATGGCAGCTTTCCTCGACGAAGCGCGCCAAAGTTGATGCCGAACTGAGCTACATCACGGGAGGTATGAGCTGGGAAGCGGCCTACAACCTCATCGCTCCCGAAAAAGGCGACACGCTGGACATTGTGGGCTGGGTTACAATCGACAACCAGTCAGGCAAGACCTTCGAGACCGCCACGATCAAGCTGATGGCGGGTGATATTAGCAAACTGCAGCCGCAACAACCGGGTTTCGCCCGGGGGATGGCGGCCGGGTATATGATGATGGACGCGATGGCCAAATCGGAGGTGACCGAAAAGGCGTTTGACGAATTTCACCTCTACTCGCTTCCGCGCCCCACCACGCTGCGCAATCGCGAGACAAAACAGGTGGAATTCCTGCGTGCGACCGACGTGAAGGCTCCAACGATCTACATCTACAACGGCGTTGCGATCGATCCCAACCGCTACAATGGGCGGACCGACGAAAGTATCCGCAACGACCGTGACTACGGCACCAAATCCAACCGCAAGGTTTGGGTGATGCGCGAGTTCAAGAATACCAAGGAAAACGGTCTCGGTCTGCCGCTGCCGAAGGGTCGCACGCGGTTTTACCGGCAGGATGACGTGGACAAGCGTCTGGAATTTACCGGGGAAAACACCATCGATCATACGCCGGAGGGCGAGACGGTACGCATCTATACGGGCGATGCCTTCGACATCGTGGGCGAGCGCAAGCGCACCGATTACAAGCTAATGAACCGAGACAGTCGCTTGGAGGAGTCTTTTGAGATCACGCTGCGTAACCGCAAAAAAGAGTCTGTTGAGGTGCGAGTGACCGAGCGGCTCTATCGCTGGGCCAACTGGGCGATCATGAGCAACTCCGATCCCTATGTGAAAAGCGACGCCCGCAACATGGAGTTTCGCGTTACGCTCAAGCCTGATGAGGAGAAGGTCGTCACCTATCGCGTGGCTTACGATTGGAACTGACCAGTGCCGGTCGCTTATCTGGAGGATCGCTGAGGCACGCCCCTATGCCGCTCCTAGCAATGCGCGGACTTCTTAAATGTATTCGCGGCGCAGGTTGCTGGGCAGCAATCCGAGTTCCTCGCGGTATTTGGCAACGGTGCGGCGGGCGATGTTGATGCCCTTTTCCTGAAGTTTGACAACGATCTCCTGGTCGCTCAGCGGATGGCTGCGATCCTCGATGATGATGAGTTCATTGATCATCTCCTTGACGCTGGTGTTGGAGACGGAGGCACCGCTGTCGGCTTGGTAGCCGGGGGTAAAAAAGAATTTAAAGTCAAAAACGCCGTGCGGTGTTTTTATGTATTTGTTTGCGATGGCGCGGCTGACGGTGGTCTCATGCACGCCCACGACATCGGCGATCTGCGTCATGGTAAGCGGGCGGAGCTTGGACACGCCTTCCTCGAAGAATTCGCCCTGCATCTTGATAATCTCACGAGTGATGCGCTCGATGGTCTGCTGGCGCTGTTCAATGGAGTTGATGAGAAACTTACCGGAGCGGATGCGCTCGCGGAGGTAGTCTCGCTCGTCCTTGGTGAGCGAGCCTTTGGCGATGAGATCCTTGTAGGTGCTTGAGATGCGCAGGCGGGGGATGTAGTCGTTGTTGAGGTGGATTTTCCACTCGTTGTCGTCTTTTTCGACGGTGACATCGGGCACGACTACGCGATTGCTGTCCTCGGCAAAGCGGCGGCCGGGCGCGGGGTCGAGCGCGCCGATCTCGGCGATGGCGTCCTGCACGTCGTCCAGGTGAACGCCGAGTTTGCGAGCAATCTCGGGAATCCGTCGGCGCGTGAGCAGAGTGAAGTGGTCTTTGATGATGCGGGCGGCGATACCGTCACCACGGCCCTTGGCGACGAGTTGGAGCAGGAGGCATTCAGCGAGGCTTGAGGCGCCAATGCCGGCCGGTTCAAAGGTCTTTAGCTGGCGGACGGCCTCTTGCACGGCGTCGAGAGGCAAGCCGGCTTGCAGGGCGACATCGGAGGGTGTCTGGGTAAGGAAGCCGCGATCATCGATGCTGCCGACGAGGTGGCTCATGGCCTTGAGCACGTCGTCCGGGGTATCGGCGAGTTCGGCTTGGCGGATGAGGTGCTCCTGAAGAGAGGTTTCAGTGACGAGAGAGTCGAAGAAGTGCTGGCGGCGCTCGGCGTCCGCGGCGGTGTGCTGCTGGGTTCCGCCGGCCTGGGACATGTAGTCTTTCCAGTCGTCGTCGAGCTTGGTAAGGATGTCGAATTCCTTGGAAAAATCCATCTCCTCGCGATTGTCGGCGCCTTCGCCGCTCTCGTTGTTGTCGTTGGCGCTGTCTTGTTGCTCCTGATCGAGGCTCGTGCCTTCCATGGGCAGCTCTTCCAGAGTCGGATTGCTCTGTAATTCTTCCTGGATGACGGATCGCAGATCGAGCGCGGCAACCTGAAGGATTTTGAGCGAATGCCGGAGCTGCGGCGCAAGAACGAGCGACTGATTCTGGCGTTGGCGGAGGTTTTGGCTGAAACCCGGACCGCTCATGAAGTTGCGCGGGGCGGGATGGCGGGAGACGCATTGTCTCCGTTCCCCATGATTTCCTTGAGGTAAACTCCGAGTTTTTCGTTGGTGGGGCCGTAACCGTCGCTGTAAAGATAAAGCTCAAGCTCGTTCATTATGTCGTAGGCGCAGGTATAGCGCTTTTCGCGGTCGCGTTGAAGGGCCTTCTGAATGATGGCTTCGAGGCGTGGGCAAATCTCGGGGCGCAGCGATGAGAACTCCGGGATGGGCAGGGAAAGGATGTTCTGGCGCGACACGAGGCGGTCAGTATTACGGAAGATATTCCGGCCGAGGAGAAGTTCGACGAGGACGATGCCCAGCGGGAAAAGATCGGCGCGCGCATCGGTGACCTCGTAGTTGGCCTGTTCGGGGGAGAGGTATTCGTCTTTGCCCGCGATGACCTGACCTTCCTCATTATACATGAGGTTCAGCGCTTTCGCTATGCCGAAGTCGGTGAGCTTTACGTCGCCTTCGTAGGCAATCATGACATTTTTCGGGCCGATGTCTCGGTGCACAATACCCAGAAGCCGGCCTTCCGGGTCGCGTTTCTGGTGGGCGTAAGTGAGGCCGCGGGCGATGCGGGAAACGATGAAAGCCGCGATGTCTACCGGCATGATCCGTCCGATGGCGGCATGACGTTCAAGGAACTGCTCGAGATTAACGCCCTGCACATACTCCATGACCATGAAATACTGCCCGCCGATCTGGCCGAGGTGGTAGGTCTGGACAATGTTTGTGTGGATCAGGTTGGCCACAAGCCGGGCTTCGCCGATGAAATTTTTTTGGAATTCAGGGATCGTCGAATATTCTTCGCGGATGAGTTTCACCGCGACAGTCTTGGTAAATCCACCCGCACCACGCTGGACGGCTTCGTAAACCACACCCATACCACCTTCTGCGATGGTGCGAGTCATCTCATAGTGTAATTCGTTGAAAATATGTTTGATGGCGGCCACGGTGTTGAGGGAAAGGCAGAAGGGCGGTGCTGGCAAGAGGTGAAATTGTGTCTAGCATGAGAAGTGCTGCGCTCATTGACAGGCTGGCTTGTGTGTTCATGGTTGGGCAATGATTACGCTTAGTCCACGCGCGGCCAACCATGTCCGCGCCATGCAATCGGGGCAGCCAGTCGGTAGTAAATTTCTCAGGGTGTTGGTTGAAACGGGTGGTTGTTCAGGATTCCAGTATGGGATGTCGTTTGATGAACCCAAGCCAGATGACCAGTCGTTCGAGAGCGAAGGAGTTAAGATCGTGATTGATCCCGCCAGTCTCGCTTACCTGAACGGATCGCACATCGATTTCGACGATGGATTGCATGGCAAGGGCTTTGAGATCAAAAATCCCAACGCCGAAAGCACATGCGGCTGCGGAAAGTCTTTCAATTGATCCCCGCGTCGGCGGATAGCCGGGCTATTTTAAAGTCGGCTTCACGGCGGCATGCAGGGCCACGATGCCAAAGGTCATGCGTGTGACAGACACTTCCTTGAAGCCGGCTTTGAGGATTTCTCCGGTCATCGTGTGATAATCGGGATAACCTTCGATGGAGCAATTGAGGTAGTCGTAGGCATCGCGATCTCCGGTGACCAGACCTGCGAACACGGGAAGGATATGATTTAGGTAAAAATAGTAAATGGGTTTGAACCAGCGATGTGGTTGGGAAAATTCCAGTAAATAGAACCGTCCGCCTGGACGAAGCACGCGGTTGATCTCCAAAAGGGCTTTATGCCGATCGGCCATGTTGCGCAGACCGAACGATAGAGTGACGGCATCGAACGAGGCGTCGGTTAACGGCAAAGCCATGCCGTCGCCCTGCTGGAAAACGATGTTGGCATAGTGGCCGCCGGTTCGTTGCTTGATGCCGGCTTCATCGAGCATCGGCTGGCAGAAGTCCATGCCAGTGATCCGAGTAGTCTCGGGCAGCTTCCGACTGAGGGCAAAAGCCACATCTCCACTGCCAGTCGCCAGATCGAGCACGTCACGGAAATGATGGCGATTCACGGTAGCGACTAAGCGGCGACGCCACCATGTGTCCACGCCGCCGCTCAGCAGGTGGTTGGCCACGTCGTAACGACGGGCAATACGGGCGAACATGGAGTTGACTGCAACGGGATCAGGCATGTTGGGAGAATCTAAACCGCATGCTTAAGAGTGGGGGATGGCAATGGACGAGCTTTAAAACAGCCGCTGCTGTTTCGTGGTGCCATGTTATTCAATTTCAAACGCGGAGTCGTCCGGAATAAACATTTTTAATTTTTAAGTTATTGTATCAAATGTATTAAAATAAAATGATGCATGATGAGGTCGAAAAAGGTTTCAAGACTTGGTGGTTTGAACAAGAGCGAACTTGCTTGTGGAGGTGTGGAGGGATAGCCGAGCTTACTGTGGGGCCGCATTTTGTTGTAACGGATGCGGAATAGCGAGGGCGGTCGAGCCGAAGGAACTGGCGCGTCCCGACGTCTTGTTGTTGCTTTCGTAAAACCCGTTCTGGACGCGGTTGCCCGCGGTCGGCACACTTTTTGCAATCCCCAACCCAATCGTGATCATAAGTCCCGCCGAACTCGCCTCATTCATCGAAGCCAGAAACGCCTGTCCTCACGATTTCTTGGGGATGCGCCCGCACAAGAAGGGGCGCAGCCAAGGCGTGCTCGTCCGGGCTTTCATTCGCGAGGCCAAGGCCTGCGCGGTGGTCGATCTCGCCAAGAACACCGCCGTCGAGATGGAGAGGCTCGCCCCCGAGGGGTTTTTCGAGGTCTTCATTCCCCGGCGCAAGGTGGTCTATGCCTACCAGCTCCGCGCGACGCTGCACAGCGGGGAGCTGCGCCAGTTCTATGATCCGTATTCGTTCCTGCCGACGCTGAGCGAGCAGGACCTGTATCTGTTCAACGAGGGCAACGAGCACCGCATCTACAAAAAGCTGGGGGCGCACATCCGCACGCTCGGCGAGGTGTCCGGCGTGTCCTTCGCCGTCTGGGCGCCGAGCGCGGCCCGGGTGTCGGTCGTCGGCAATTTCAACCACTGGGACGGGCGCTATTTCCCGATGCGCTCGCTGGGCGCCTCCGGCGTGTGGGAGATTTTCATTCCCGGTCTGGGACACGGCGAGCTCTACAAGTTCGAGATTCTCGACCAGGCCGGCAACCCGCGCGTCAAGACCGACCCCTACGGAACCTATTTCGAAGCGCCTCCCGGCAACGCCTCCATCGTGCATGACACGCGCGGCCATGAGTGGAAGGACAATGCGTGGATCGCGAAGCGTCGGGCCAATGCCGGAGCCATCGACCGTCCGTTGTCCGTTTACGAAGTCCATCTCGCCTCATGGAAGCGCAAGGTCGAGGATGGCAACCGCGTGTTCAGCTACCGCGAACTCGCCCCGATGCTCGCCGACTATGTGGTCGAGATGGGCTTCACCCACATTGAGGTCATGCCGCTCGCCGAGCATCCGTTCGACGGTTCTTGGGGGTATCAGGTCACGGGATTTTTCGCGCCCACCTATCGCTTCGGCACGCCGGACGATTTCTCGTTCTTCGTGGATTACCTGCACCAGCACGACATCGGCGTGATCCTCGACTGGGTGCCGGCGCATTTTCCCCGCGACACCTTCGCCCTCGCCGAGTTTGACGGAACGCATCTCTACGAACACGCCGACCCGCGCCAAGGAGCGCATTCGGACTGGGGCACGCTGATCTTCAACTACGGCCGCAACGAAGTCCGCTGCTTCCTCGTGGCCAACGCGCTCTCGTGGCTCGACCGCTACCATATCGACGGCCTGCGCGTCGATGCGGTCGCCTCGATGCTCTACCTCGATTACTCGCGCAAGGAAGGCGAATGGATTCCCAACAAGTTCGGCGGCCGCGAAAACATCGAGGCGATCGACTTCCTCCGCCAGACCAACGAGCTGGTCCACCATTATTATCCCGGCGTGCTGACGATCGCCGAGGAGTCCACGGCGTTTGCGGGCATTTCCAAGCCCGTGCACGAGGGTGGCATCGGTTTCGACTTCAAGTGGAACATGGGCTGGATGCACGACACGTTGAAGTATTTCCAAAAGGAGCCGATCCACCGCAAGTGGCACCACAACGACCTCACGTTCGGCGCGCTCTACCAATACACGGAAAACTTCATCACGGTTTTTTCCCACGACGAAGTCGTCCACGGCAAAGGCTCCATGCTCTACAAGATGGGCGCGTGGCACATTCCGGAGAAGGCCGCCAGCCTTCGCGCCCTCTACGCCCACATGTGGGCCTGGCCGGGCAAGAAGCTCCTCTTCATGGGCTGCGAATTCGGCCAGTCTCGCGAGTGGACCTACGCCGGCCAGCTCGACTGGCATTTGCTTCAATATCTCGATCACGAAGGCATTCGCCTGCTCATCCGCGATCTCAACAAACTCTACGCCGGCGAGCCCGTCCTCAGCCAAAACGACCTGAACCCTCAAGGCTTCCGTTGGATCAACGCCCACGACGGCGATGCCAGCGTGGTGTCCTATCTGCGTATGGATGCCGCGGGAAAGACGCTTTTTGCCGTCGTTGGCAGCTTCACCCCCGTCACACGCCACGGTTTCCGCATCGGCGTGCCGCGCCGTGGTTCATGGAAGGAAGTGATCAACAGCAATAGCCAATATTACGGCGGCAGCGGGCAGGGGAACAGCGGAGGTGTTCACACCGACGACGTCCCGTGCAACGATTTCAGCCAAAGCCTGAATCTCATCATTCCTCCTTTGAGCACGACCATCTTCAAGTGGACTGCGGAAGGATAGCGTTGGACTGTTCCGTGTCTAACCGTCGACAGTTTAAGCCCCCGTCGGAATGTCCGGTTTGCGGTGCGGCGATCCCGGCCAAGGCGCGGGCGTGTCCAGAATGCGGCGCGGATGAACGGACTGGTTGGAACGATGAGGCAACCTGCTACGACGGCTTGGATCTGCCCGCCGAGGCCTTTGATGACCAAGTCAAGGGGACGAAATCCGGAAGAAAGATCGTCGGCATCCTTTGGTGGGCGATCGGGATCGGGATGGCCCTGTTAATCGGGATCCTTGTCTTCATCAGGCGATTTTAACCTGTCAGAAGGACGGGTGCCGGCTTCAATTTTTTATCGCCGTGGGTGTTGAAAATGGCGATGCTCAATCTATGTCATACCCCTTGATCGCCGCCGTTCTCTGTGGCTTCGGATCCCTCCTTTTCGTGCCAGTGCAGGCTCGCATTGGCGAAACAAGGGAGGAGTTTGAGCATCGCCTGCTGCAACCTTTTGTTGGCAAAACGATACCTCACGACAAAACCGCCGATCCGATCAAAGAAGCGGAGATGCTGCGGCTGCAGCCTTTCAATGACATACGCGTCTTTTCCCCACCGGGGATAATCGAACGAAGATATTGGAAATCCGCGGTGGCCCATCAGCTGAGCAATGATTCGGGCTGGCGGGTGTATGTTTTTTACCTGGATAACCATTCAGCGATGGAAGCGTATCAACGGGTCGGCGACAGTTTGAGCGAGTTTGAGATCCAGATCATCCTCAAGGCCAACCATGGTGGATCCGAGTGGAACAAGGTTTCGGCTGAATCCGTGGCGGGACAGGCCTCGGCCATCGGCTACGACTATCAACTCGCCGACGGTAGCCTGCGGGCAAAAATTCAAGAGAACTGGTTGATTATCTACACGGCCGCTCTGGATTCCATGATCGTGCAGCAGCGGCGCATTGCCGAGGAGACCAAGGCGACTGTCTTAGAAGAACAGCAAAAGCTCCGGCAGGCCAAGGCGCCGGAAAGCACTTCGGGGTTTTAATGAGCGCGGCCCGCAGACGACGGACGCTCTCGGGGAATCGTGGGAACCTGACGGCAAGAGTCCGCGGAAGGTGCGCCTGTTTCATCATCGCCACGCCGGGCGCCGTCCGTAGATTTCGCATCGTTCACGCGTCGTGTCCGAGGCGCGTCCGCTTCCATTCTTCGAACCTCCGCTAAAATCAATGATCGATGGCATTCGCTTCAAGGTCTGCGGGCTCACCTCGCTGGTGGATGCCGGATTTGCCGACGATCACGGGGCCGACGCGCTCGGATTTATCCTGTATCCCAAGTCGCCGCGTTATCTTTCGATTGTTCAATATCGGGCGATGGCGGGACTGCTGCCCGCCGGGCGCAAACGCGTCGCCGTGATGGTCGAGCCGTCCGCGGAGGAACTCTCCGCTGCGGAGGCCGCGGGATTTGATCGTTTTCAGATACACTTTGATGCGGCGATCGTGCCGGTGAAGGCCGTCGCTTCATGGTCGCGGCGGGTCGGCCCCGGGAGGCTCTGGCTCGCGCCCAAGCTTCCGACGACGGATGAGCTGGCTCCGGAATTGTTACCCCTCGCCGAGACCTTTCTGGTCGATACTTTCCACGCCGGCGGCTTCGGCGGCTCGGGCAAGACTGGCGACTGGTCCGGGTTTGCCCGTCTTCAGGCCGGGCATCCCGGAAAGACATGGATTCTTGCCGGGGGTCTCAACCCCGACAACATCGCCGAGGCGCTCGCCCAAAGCGGGGCGAAGTTTGTCGACGTGAACAGCGGCGTCGAAGCGGCCCCCGGCGTCAAGGACCACGCCAAGCTAAAACAAGTGGCGTTGAATATCCATCGTGCGCGCACGGGCGGGTAGTGAGCCTTCGTGAAGCAGCAGCCGGCGTTTGATGTCTTTGCCGAAGGCGAAGCCGGCGAGCGATCCGTCGGCGCCGATCACGCGATGGCAAGGCACGAGGAGGCAGATGGGGTTGGTGGCGTTGGCGCGGCCGATGGCGCGCGCGGCACCGGGATGGCCGAGTTCGGCAGCGAGTTGTCCGTAGCTGCGCGTCTCGCCGAAGGGAATCGCGACGAGAGCAGCCCACACTCGTTGTTGAAACTCGGTGCCGTGCGCGGCGAGCGGAAGATCGAACGTTTGTCGCTTGCCCGCGAAATAAGCCTTCACCTGTTTTTCGATCGCAGCGAGTTCATGAAAAGTGTCACCTATTGGGTTCCATTTTTCCGGGAGGCGTTCGCGCAGGCGGGCGAGGTTGCCGAAGGCCGTGGCGACGACGGCGCCGGTGTCGTCAACCGCGACGGAAAAGGGGCCGCAGGGCGTGGTGAAGGTGGTGGCGTGTAGTGTTGTCCTGATCATTTTGCGCAACAGCCGGGAATGATGAGTGAGGGTGTGATGCGGCGGCCGTCGGTAGATTCCGTCACATTCCGGGGAAGCCGCCCCGGCCTTTCATGGCCTCCATCTGGCGCATCATCTTTTTCGCGCCGCCGCCCTTGAGCATCTTCATCATTTTCTGCATCTGCTGAAATTGTTTCAGGAGTTGGTTGACCTCGAGGACCTTTACGCCGGCGCCGTTGGCGATGCGGAGGCGGCGGTTGCCGTTGAGAATCTCGGGCTTGCGGCGTTCCTGGATCGTCATCGAGTGGATGATCGCCTCGGTGCGGCACATTTGTTTCTCGGCGTCGTCGGGAAGTTCCACGCCGTTCATGCCGGGCATCATGCCCATGATGCTCTGCATGGAGCCCAGTTTTTTGATCTGCTGCATCTGCGCAAGGAAGTCCTCGAGGTTGAAGTCTGCCTTGCGGAGTTTGTCCGCCATCTTCTCGGCCTCTTTCTGGTCGATGTGCTCCTGGGCTTTTTCGACGAGGGAAACGACATCGCCCATGCCGAGGATGCGCGAGGCGAGGCGGTCGGGATAAAAGGTGTCGAAGTCGGCGACCTTTTCGCCCGTGCCAACGAACTTGATGGGCACCCCGGTGATCGACTTGATGGAAAGCGCCGCGCCGCCGCGGGCGTCGCCGTCGAGCTTGGTGAGGATGATGCCGGTGAGGCCGAGCGCCTCGTGGAAGGCCTTGGCGACATTGACGGCCTCCTGGCCGAGCGCGCCGTCGGCAACGAGAAAGATTTCGTCGGGCTTGATGCGTTCGCGAAGTTTTTGGACCTCTTCGATCAGGTCGGTGTCGATCTGGAGGCGACCGGCGGTGTCGAACAGGATGGCATCGGCTCCGGCGGCTTGCGCGGCGGCGAGGCCGGCGGCACCAATGGCGGGAACGTCCTTGGAAACACGGTCGCTGTAGAAGCCGAGATCCTCCTGCTTCGCGAGGATCTCCAGTTGGTCGATGGCGGCGGGGTGGTAGACGTCACAGCCGATGACGAACGGGCGGTAGCCGCGTTTTTTGAGTAGCTTGCCCAGCTTGGCGGTCGAGGTGGTTTTACCTGAGCCGTGCAGGCCGACCATGAGGACTTTGAGCGGGCGGGCGGGGGAGAGATCGGTGGTGCCTTCGCCGAGCAGGCGGACCAACTCGTCGTTGATGATCTTGATGATCTGCTGGCCGGGAGTGACGGACTTGATGACCCCCTGGCCGACGCATTGGGCTTGGACGCGTTCAACGAATTCGCGGGCGACGCGGAAATGGACGTCGGCCGAGAGCAGGGCGGTGCGCACCTCCTTGAGGGCGTCGGCCATGTTTTCTTCGGTCAGTTTGCCGACGCCGCGAAGATTGCGGAGGGCGGACGAGAGTTTGTCGGTGAGGGATTCGAACATTGGAAAAGGGCTGATTTGAAACCCCTAACGGGCGCTAATCCATGCTAATTTCAAAGTCTCGGCAACCGGGACGGGGCTGGAGCAAAGAATTGTGTGGATTCCCGGTTCCATCTTCTGCGAATGTCTCAGTCCCTTATGAACCCTGTTCTCAAGCTGTTACTCGAAGGCGGCCGTCTTACCACTGCGCAAATGGCGCTGGTCGTCGGCTTGTCCGAAGTCGAAGTTCAACAGCATCTGGAACAGCTGAAAAAAGATAAAATCTTCCTCGGCTGGCGTCCGGTGCTCGATCTCTCGCGCGAGGCCGCCGCAGGTGCCGCAGTTCGTGCGGTGATCGAAGTGAAGGTGACACCCGAGCGCGGTGGCGGATTCAACCGTCTCGCGGAGCGTCTGGCGCGTTTTGACGAAGTCGAGTCCTGCTATCTCATGTCGGGCGGCTACGACCTGCTGGTCATCGTGGACGGTTCCAGCCTGCAAAAAGTCGCCGGCTTCGTGTCGGAAAAACTTTCGACACTCGAGGGTATTCTCTCCACAAGCACCCATTTCATGCTGCGCTCTTATAAGGAGGGCGGTTTCCTCGTCGAGCAGGCGGAGGCGCAGAGCTCCCGCCTCAACGTCGCTCCGTAATCCCGCACCACCATGAGCGCTGACCCAAAACGCTGGGTGGCGGGCCATGTGGCCTCGCTGCCCAAGAGCGGTATCCGTGATTTTTTCGAACTCGTGGCCAAGATGAAGGGCCAGGACGTGATTTCCCTCGGCGTGGGCGAACCCGATTTCGTCACCCCCTGGCACATCCGCGAGGCCGCCATCTACGCCCTCGAAAAGGGCAAGACCTACTACACGTCCAATCTCGGCATGATCGAGCTGCGCCGCGCGATCTCGACCTACGTGACCGAGCACTTCGGTGTAAACTATCGTCCCGAGGACGAGGTCATCATCACCGTCGGCGTGTCCGAGGCGATCGACCTGGCGCTGCGCGCGCTGTGCAATCCGGGCGACAAAGTGATGTATCACCAGCCGTGTTATGTCTCCTATCATCCGAGCATCACGCTCGTGCACGGGGAGGCCGTGGCGGTGCCGACCTACGCGAAGGATCAGTTCGCGCTCACCGCCGAGGCCCTGCGCGCCGCGTGGGTGCATGGCTGCAAGATTCTCATGCTCAACCTTCCGTGCAATCCCACCGGCGGGACGTGCAACCTGGAGCAGTTGACGAAGATCGCTGAATTCTGCCGCGAAAAAGACCTGCTCGTAATGAGCGACGAGATCTATTCCGAGCTCACCTTTGAGGGCTCACACACCAGCATCGCCAGCCTTCCCGGCATGGCCGAGCGCACGATTTTCCTGCACGGCTTCTCCAAGGCTTTTGCGATGACCGGCTGGCGCATCGGCTACGCCTGCGGCCCCGCCGCGCTCATCGACGCGATGATGAAGGTCCATCAATACACCATGCTCTGCGCCTCGATAATCGCGCAGGAGGCCGCCCTTGAGGCGCTCCAGCGCGGCTGGGACAGCGTGTGCAAGATGCGCGACCAATATCACCGCCGTCGCGATCTCGTGGTGCGCCGTTTCAACGAGATCGGTCTCAAGTGCCATGCGCCGCGCGGCTCCTTCTACGCTTTTCCCGATGTCACGTCCTCCGGTCTCACCGAGAAGAACTTCGCGGTGGGCCTGCTCGAAAAGGAAAAGGTCGCGGTCGTCCCCGGCATTGCTTTCGGGGTCAACGGCACAGGCCATGTGCGAGCGTGCTTCGCCACCAGCTACGAACAACTCATCACCGCTTGCGACCGCATCGACCGCTTCGTGCAGGGGCAGGCTCGTTGAGGGTCTCCGGAGCTCGCCGCGTATTCCTGTCAGACCAGTTCACAACCGTTACCAAGCTGGCATTGATCCTGGCCTGTAAAGAAATCGCAGTTTTCGCTTCTAACGCCACGGGTGCTGGTGATGATGGTCCCATGTCGTCGCCCGTCCTTTCGCTGAAACTCAAAGCCAACGCCAAGTCCCGTGTTCTCTCCGGCCATCCGTGGGTGTTTGCCAACGAGGTGGAGGCGCTGCTTGCCGCCGAACAGGATGGCCAAGTCGTCGAATGTCGGGACCGCGCCGGTCGATTTCTCGGCAGCGGCATCTACAACTCCAAGTCACAGATCATCTGGCGGCGGCTGAGCACGCAGCGCGTGACACTCGACGAGGCTTATCTGCGCGGGGCGTTGACGCGGGCGATCGCCCGGCGTGATGCGGCGGCCCGTCATCGCCGGTTGGTGTGGTCCGAGTCGGACGATTTGCCGGGCGTGGTTGTCGATCAATTTGGCGACACGCTGGTGTTGCAGATCCAGTCGCTCGCGATGGACCAGCGGTCGTCCGTGATCGTCGAATCGCTGGCGGAATTGCTTTCCCCGTCCGAGATCATCGTGCGCAACGACGCCCATATCAGAAAACTCGAGGGCTTGCCGTTGGGTGTCTACACGCGCAGCGGTCAGGCGTGGGCGCCGCGCTGGGAAAAGATCGACGGCTTCGACTACTGGCTCGATTTGCAGAGCGGCCAGAAGACCGGGTTCTATCTGGATCAACGCGAACAGCACGCCGTGCTGGCGAAGTATTGCTCGGGTAAACGCGTGCTCGACGCGTTCTGCAATCAGGGGCCGTTTGCGCTCCATGCGGCGCGGGCCGGGGCCAAGGAGGTGCTCGGACTCGACAGCGCGGCGGACGCGATCGACCAAGCCAAGAAGAATGCGGAGCGTAACAGCGTGAACGCCACGTTCGCCGTCGCGAATGTCTTCGACTGGTTCAACGACCCCGTGCGTCACGGCGAGCCCTTGTGGGATGTGATCGTGCTCGATCCGCCGCCCTTCGCAAAATCGAAGAGTGCGCTGGAAGGTGCACTGCGCGGCTACAAGGAAATCAACCTGCGCGCCATGCAGAGCCTCGTGCCCGGCGGCGTGCTCGCAACCTACACCTGCTCGCACCACATGCAGGATGCTGAGTTGCGCGGCGTGCTCGCCGATGCGGCGACCGATGCGAAGCGCAAGGTTCGCGTGGCGGAATTCTGCCACCAGCCAGCCGATCATCCGGTGCTTGTTACCATGCCGGAGAGCGAATACCTGCGCGGCTACATCGTGCGGGTGGAATAATTTTCTGTTATTTATGGCCTGGAGCACTCTTCACTGGAAAAGCGACATCCTTGGCAAGCAGACCACCGCGGAGGTGCTGCTGCCTGAAACAGGCAAGCCTCCCTACGCGACGTTCTACCTGCTCCACGGGTTGAGCGACGACGCGAGCATGTGGCTGCGTCGTTCCCGCATCGAATGGTATGTGCGCGACCTGCCGCTCATCGTGGTGATGCCCGACGGTTACCGTGGTTTCTACACGGACAACGACCACGGGGCGGCCTATGCCCGACACATCGGCGAAGAATTGCCGGCGTGCATCGAGCGTACATTTCACGCGAAGGCGGAGCGCGGTGCGCGGGCGATTGGCGGGCTTTCGATGGGTGGTTATGGTGCGCTTCGAGTGGGGTTAGGATACGCGGATCGTTTTTGCTCGATCAACAGCCACTCGGGTGCGGTGGGCTGGTCGAACATGACGGACGGGGACGATTATTGGAAGGCGGCTCAAAGCCTTGGCTGGTCGCCCGAGTTTACCGAAGAACTTAAACGCGTGTTCGGTCCTTCTCCCGTGGGCACCGCACATGATATTCGCGCACTAGCGAAAAAGGCTAAAAAAGCCAGCCGCCTGCCCAAGCTGCTGCTAGATTGCGGCTCCGAGGATTTTCTCATCGAAGACAACCGTGCGTTTCATGCCGCGCTGACTTCCGCCAAGGTTCCCCATCTTTACCGGGAATTTCCCGGCGCGCATACCTGGGATTATTGGGATACGCATATCCAGGACGCGTTGGAGTTTCACGCGCAGAACCTCGGGCTTGTCCGTGTCTGAACGATACGGCTTGCCCGGAGGGCCTGGTCGGTTACCGATGACAGCATGGTCATTCCTGAAAGTGCGCTGATCATCGACGACGAAGTTCACGTGAGGGCGTTCATAAAGCTTTTGCTGGGGCAGCTTGGCATCAGGATATTTTACGAAGCGGGGGGATTGGAAGAAGCCCGGGTGTTGTTTGCGGCGCATACCCCCGAGTTGGTGACGCTGGACATCAATATGCCAGGCGGCAGTGGCATTGAGCTGCTACGTGAGTTTCGTGCGGCGAATGACGAGGCTGTCATCGTGATGCTCAGCGGAGATGTGCAGGCGGGCACGGTGAAGGCGGCGGCGGATGCCGGAGCAGACGGTTTCATTCGCAAGGATGTGCCACGCGAGCAGATCCTTGCCGAGTTCAGAGCCATTTTCTCCAATTAGAAGCATTTGCGGTTTAGATAGCCGCGTATTGGGCATGACGGAAGAGGTCTTGGCTGTGTGTGGCTGAGAAAGGAAGACGATTTTGGAGGGCGTGCACAGTGGGGAGTCTGACGCAGGAGGTGTGGCGGCGTAGGAGCCACTGATGTTCCCACAGTAATTCACCAGTGCAGGTAATCACCTCTGTGGAGACCGTGGGCGAATTCAACGAAGAGCTGCACGGTGCGCTCCACGTCCACAAGATCCACGACCTCGCTCGGAGTGTGCATGTAGCGGAGCGGGATGCTTACCAAGCCGGTGGCAATGCCGCCGCGGCCGACTTGAATAGCGCGAGCATCGGTGCCGGTGGGGCGAGGATCGGCTTCGAGTTGGTAGGGAATCTTAAGTTTCTTCGCTGCTTTCACGAGGTGCTCGTAGACCTTGGGGTTAATGTTGGGGCCGCGACAGATGATCGGGCCACCGCCGAGCTTCGTCTCGCCGAATTTGCGCTGGTCGCAATCGGGATGATCGGTCGCGTGGCCGACGTCGACGGCGAGGGCGATATGGGGATTGACCGCATAGGCGGCCGTGATCGCCCCGCGCGTGCCAATCTCCTCTTGGGCGGTGGCGACGGAGACGAGCTTGGCGGTGAGCTTCTTTTTTGAAGCGGCAAGACGGATGAGCGTTTCACCGACAATGTAGGCGCCGACTTTGTTGTCGAAGGCGCGGGCGGTGCCGATGCTGCCGTGGATCAGCTCAAACTCGTGGTCGTAGGTGACCGGGTCGCCGATGGAAACTCGCGCCAGTGCTTCTTTTTTAGAGCGGACGCCGATGTCGATCCAGATTTCGTGGATCTCGGGGACCTTCTTGCGGTCGGCATCGTCCATTAGGTGGATGGCGCGCTTTCCAGTGACACCCTTAATCGGACCGTTGGCGGTCTGAATGACGACACGACGGCCGGAGATGACGGTGCGGTCATGGCCACCGATAGTGTCGAAATAGATGAAACCGTCTTTGTTGACGAAGGTGATGATGAGGCCGAGCTCGTCCATATGGCCGGCGAGCATCAGCACGGGGTCGCCCTTGGGGTTGAGTATGGCGAGGCGGTTGCCCATCGCGTCCTTCGCGTAGGTGTCGGCGGCGGGTTTGACGTAGTGGTCGAAGACCTTCTGGGCCTCGAACTCGGCGCCGGAGGGCGAGCGGGCATGAAGCAAATCGACGAGAAACGGGGGAGCCTGATATTTCGACATGTGGAAACCGTGGCAGGCGGGGGCGGGGTGAGGCAAAGCGTAAAAAAGCCTTTGCGCGCGGCAGGGGTTTGTTGAAATGTTGGTCTTTATGACGATTTATCCCGCCATCGACATCAAGGGCGGCCGCTGTGTGCGGCTGACACAGGGCCGCGCCGATCAGGAAACGGTTTACTTTGAAAACCCCGCCGAGGTCGCCACGACTTTCAAGCAGGCTAGCGGCGAATGGATCCACGTGGTCGATCTTGACGGCGCGTTCACTGGCGAGCCTCAAAATTTCTCCAAGGTGCAGGCCATTGCCGCGCTTGGCATGAAGGTTCAACTCGGCGGCGGTATGCGCACGCGTGCCACGGTCGAACGGGCGCTGGCCATTGGTGTGAGCCGTGTGGTGATCGGAACGCGTGCGGCCGAGAGCGAGGTTTTCGTTGGCGAACTGGTTCAGGTATTCGGAGACAAAATCGCGGTGGGCATCGATGCCAAGAATGGCCGGGTCGCGGTCAAGGGCTGGGTCGATACGACCGGCACCGGCGCGATCGATTTGGCGAAACGCATGAGCATGCTGGGTGTACGCACGATCATTTATACCGATATCGGTACCGACGGTATGATGACGGGGCCGAATCTTCCAGCGCAGGAGGCGATGGCGAAGGCCGTGTCAGGTAAAACGCAGATTATCGCTTCCGGCGGGGTTTCACAGCTCTCCGATGTTGTGGCATTGAACGCACTATCCAAGAGACAGACTAATCTTGACGGCGTCATCATCGGAAAGGCCATCTACGAAAAACGCTTTACCGTGGCCGAGGCAATCGGTGTTGCGGTTTAAGAAGCAGTGCTTCGAGAAAATAGTCGAAATCCGAGATCAGAGTCGACGGTGCTGCCGGCAGGATTGGAGACTTCGGTAGCCCAAGGGTTCAAGTACAAACGAGGATTTTCTCTCACTGCCGAAAGTGCTAGATGTTATGCCATCGCTCAGCTCCCTCAATAAATTCCTCCATGTGTTGGCCCGAACACTCCGACCACAGCAGCAACCTCGATAAACCCTCTTCGGCCTGCTCTGCGGTTTGCCCGCCTGCGAATGCTTCGCGGGTCTTCAACATCGGTACCATCTGGTCTCTCGTTTTGCCTTAGAACCGCCTCCTCATCTTAAGGCCTTAATGAGTGAACATAGCCAGGTAAGTCGTTCAAGGTGAGCGGACTTCAAGACAGACGCCCTCTTCGGTGCTGCGGACGAAGATGCAGCCGTTGCTTACGGCGGGAGTGGACCAGCATTTGCCCGCGACCGCCTTGATGCGGGCGAGTTCCTTGTAAGATGCGGGCGTGGCTTCGACGACAACTAGGTCTCCATTGTCCGCCAAAGCGATAATCTTGCCGTCAGCCATGACAACATTGCCTTGGCCGAAGCCGGGTTGCGCCCACTTGATTGTGCCTGTGGCGATTTCCACGCACTTAAGCGGGCCGACGCCTTCCTTCTTGAAGCTGAACATGCCGTAGAGGAGGCCGTCCTTGCAAACAGGTGTGCTCCAATGGTTGGCCACCTCAATGTTGCCGGGTGTCAGCCACAAGGGAGTCACCATGAAGCCGGATCCCTGCTTGGTGATCTTGCAGGCTCCACCGCCCACTCCGTAACCGGCCGAGCAAAAGACGATGTCACCGCTGACGACAGGGGAAGCCGCAGAAGATGTAGAATACTTGTAGGGGAACCGCCACAGCACTTTGCCGTCCTTCACCGCCAGCGACACGAGCCCGCTTTGACAGTAAAAAATCACCTGCCGTTCGCCCAAAATAGTGGTCACAATAGGCGTCGCATGGGTGATCGATTCGGTTCCGGTTTTCCAGGCGAGTTGCCCTGTCTTTTTATGGAAAGCCAGCAAGGACTGCTCGGCGCCACCGCCCATGACGAATACCAGATCGCCGTCGATCACCGGCGAGGCCGCGCTGTTCCAGCCGATGGTGCGCGCCGCATGTTCCTTGACCAGTTCATGTGTCCAAAGGGGCTTGCCCGTTTCCGCGTTGAGGGCGTGTAACACCAAGTCCGGGGTCAAAATAAAAACCACGCCATCGCTCACGGCAGGAGTCGAACGAGGGCCGTCCCCCTTGCCGCCACCGCCGTAGCCCTTGCCCACCGCCAAATCAGTAAACCACAATTCACTTCCCGTGGCCGCGTCGAGTGCCACGCAAACCTCGCGGGGAGCGCCGTTGATGTCTCTTACCACTTGGGTGAACGCCTTGCCGCCGCCAACGGAAAATGAACTGAAGCCGGTGCTAGTGGCGATTTTCCACAGCACCTTCGGCGGTTTTTCGGACCAATTTAGGTTCAGTTTTTCCGTGGAGATACCGTCGGTATTCGATCCCCGGTATTCGGGCCAGTCCGAGGCGCGGATCGTGGCGGATTGCATGCAGCAAAGGGTGCCGATGACTGCGGCAAGAAGGGGCAGGGATTTCATAATTTTAAAGGATCATCGGGATTTTATTTCCATCGGTAAAACGAAACAAGACCGAATATGCCAAAATAGGAGCGCCCCTATAACAATTGAACTGAACACTTATCTGTATAGGACGAGTGGGAAAAGATGCTCCCAGCTCAACCGAAACAATCCGGGCAGCAGGTGATTATTACCGCGCTGATTCTTGTCGCCGCGTTCGGTGCCGTGTTTGCCTTCATCCTTTGCAACAGCCGGCTGCCGTCCGGATTCATCAAGGAACGCCAGCCCGGAATGGACCGTATCAGTGCCGCCGGCCAAGCCGATCAATCGTCACCATTTCTCTCCGGAAAATTCATCGTCGGCACCGGCTCACCCGCTGCGTTACCAGGCTCATGGCCAAGGTTCCGCGGCCCCAATGGCAATGGCATCGCCGCCGATGCGGCAACCATTGGCCAGAAATGGACGCCGCTCTGGACCGTCGATCTCGGCGAAGGCTACGCCGGCGCGGCCGTGCGCGACGGGCGGGTTTATGTGCTCGATTACGACCAGAAAAATCTCGCCGACGCACTGCGCTGCCTCTCGCTGGCTGACGGCAAAGAAATCTGGCGATTTTCCTACCCGGTGAAAGTGAAACGTAACCACGGCATGAGCCGGACGACGCCGACGTTGGTGGGCAGGTATGTCGTCTCGCTCGGTCCGAAATGCCACGTCGTCTGCCTCGACGCCGTAACCGGCCAGTTTGTCTGGGGTATCGACCTCGTGAAGGAATATAACGCCGAAGTCCCGGAATGGTATGCCGGACAGTGTCCGCTTGTGGATGACGACCGTGTCATCCTTGCTCCGGGCGGCGGCGCGTTGATGATCGCCGTCGAATTGGCGACGGGAAAAGTCGTGTGGAAGACCCCCAATCCGCACGATTGGAAAATGACGCACTCGTCGATTGTGCCTGTGGAGTTTGCCGGCAAACTCCACTACGTCTATTGTGGCAGCCGCGGTGTGGTGGGCGTATCGGCCAGCGACGGTGCGGTATTATGGGAAACCGACAAATGGATCATCTCGATCGCAACGGTTCCTTCGCCGGTTGACGCCGGTGACGGGAAAATTTTCCTTTCTGGCGGCTACAATGCTGGGGCCAAAATGCTGCAACTCCGAGAAACCAACGGTAAAATCGTTCCGGTGGAATTATTCCGTCTTCCTGCGTCCGTGTTCGGTGCGACGCAGCAGACGCCGATTCTGTATCAGAACCACATTTACGGCGTGCGTCCCGATGGACAACTCGCGTGCATCGACCTGACGGGCAAGGTCGTCTGGACCAGCGGCAGCAATGACAAGTTCGGCCTCGGCCCGTTCCTGATCGCAGGCGGAAAGTTGTTTGTGATGAACGACGAGGGCGTGCTGACACTTGCAGAGGCCAGCCCCGCAGGGTATCGTCCACTGGTGAAAAATCGCGTTCTCCACGGTCACGACTCGTGGGCGCCACTGGCACTCGCAGGCAACCGATTGCTGGCGCGCGACCTCACGCAAATGGTTTGTCTGGATGTCACCGGGGAAAATCCATGAACAATGATTCAAAACTTAATCGTCGCAGCTTTTTAGGCGCCGCGGGTGCGGGCCTTCTGGCACTCACCGGCGGGCTTGCCGGTTGCACGAAACGTACGGACAACGCGAAAACTGGAAAATCTCCACTGGACCCGCGGTTCACTTACGATGTCAGCCAGTTCGCACACACCGATCCCGCGCAGTTGCTCTATCAAGAAACCGCATCAATACCGACCGGATTTGAGGACCCGAAATGCATCGCTGTTGGTCCCAATAACACGCTGTTCATCGGCGGCGACCGCGGCGTAAAATGCTTCGATCCTAACGGGCGACTCCAATCGGCCATTACCCTCGCCGACAAGCCTATTGCCCTGGCTGCCACCGGCACGCGGATCTGCGTGGCGCTGAAAGATCATCTCGAAATTTTTGCCGAAAATGGCAGGCAACTTGCCCGAAGCGAACCGCTCGGCGCTAAAACTTATCTCACTGGCGTAGCCGATTCCGGCCAGGCTATCTTCCTCGCTGATGCCGGTCGCCGAGAGATCATCCATTGCGACGCAAACGGCAAATTGCTCAATCGCTTCGGACACCACGGCGACGGCAATCCCGGGTTTGTGGTTCCGAGTCCGTATTTTCATGTGCTGCTTGGAGACGACGGCCTGCTCTGGGTGAACAACCCCGGGCGCCACCAGATCGAAGCCTATACCGCCGACGGCAGATTCGAACTCGGCTGGGGTGCGCCGTCGATGGCGGTCGAGGGTTTCTGTGGCTGCTGCAACCCAGTCTATTTCACGCGCCGCCCCGATGGCAAATTCGTCACCAGCGAGAAAGGTCTGAACCGAATCAAGATTTACGATGCCAAAGGCAACTTTGAAGGCGTTGTCGCAGGTCCGGAACACCTCGTGAAAGATTTGGATCTCGCAAAGAAAGCCTGTGCTAATTGCCAGATCGGTTTCGGTTTTGACGTTGCCTGCGATTCCGCCGGTCGTGTGCTGGCACTCGACCCTGCCGCCAAGACCGTCCGCATCTTCGCGCCGAAAATCGCATGAACGCCCGACCGCAGACACGACGCGATTTTTTTAAAACCGCTGTCCGCATCACATTGCTGGGCGCAGTCGGCCTGATCGGCATCGTGCTGTCCCGTCGGCGGCAAGATTGTGAGGCACGAGGCGGATGCGGCGGCTGTGACGTTGCGGATAACTGCTCTTTGCCATGGAAGGTGGCTAAGCGATGAAACGGCGCGATTTCTTCCTCAACGCGGTTAGAAGCGCCACCATGGTCGGTTTAGGCGGCCTGTTCGCCTCATTTGTCCACAAGGCAAAAGCTGACGGCAAGGTCTGGCAGATTGATCCATGGAAATGCACCCAGTGCGGCCTGTGTGCGACCGAGTGCGTGCTCGAACAGTCGGCGGTCAAGTGCGTCCACAGTTTTGACATATGCGGTTACTGCCGGTTGTGCACCGGTTACTTCGAACCCCAGCCAAACAGCCTTAACACCGCCGCCGAAAACCAGCTTTGCCCCACCGGCGCGATCTTTCGCACATTTGTCGAGGATCCGTATTACGAATACACGATAAACGAGCCGCTCTGCGTCGGCTGCGCCAAATGCGTCAAGGGCTGCACAATGTTCGGCAACGGTTCGCTCCATCTCCAAATCCGCCATAATGTTTGCGTCCATTGCAACGAATGCTCGATCGCACGCGCCTGTCCCGCCGACGCCATCCACCGCGTCCCGGTTGACCAGCCATACAAGTTCAAAAGCCGCGGGGAACAGGTATGATTTGGTTACTCGCCGCCCAGCGGTTCCCGCCGCCTGAATTCACCGAAACCGGCCACAAGCTACCCGGCTTCCTTGCTCCGCTGCCACGCGGGCCGTGGATGGAGCATTTCGATGTCATCGTGTTGTTAATGGCACTCGCGCTGGCGTCTTGGTTGGCGCTTAGGGGCCGGTCACGGCGCGGCCTGGTGGCGCTGGGGACTTTTTCCGTTATGTATTTCGGATTTTGGCGGAAAGGATGCATCTGCTCGATCGGTAGCATTCAAAACATCGCGCAAGGACTCGCTGATTCGTCATTCGGTGTGCCCGCAACTGTGCTGGCTTTCGGACTGGCTCCGCTGGTGTTCGCCCTCTTGTTCGGGCGTGTGTTTTGTTCGTCGGTCTGCCCGCACGGCGCGTTGCAGGATTTGATGTTGATCAAACCCGTCAAAGTGCCGGTGTGGCTGGAGCACGGGCTGCGGTTGATCCCATACATGTATCTCGGGCTGGCTATGATTTTTGCGGCGACGGGCGGCGGGTATATCATCTGCCAATACGATCCGTTCGTGACCATTTTTCGGTTCAGCGGCAGCGCATTGATGGTGTCGTGCGGTATCGAGCTTCTGGTGTTCGGCATGTTTATCGGGCGCCCCTACTGCCGCTTCCTGTGCCCCTATGGCGTGATTCTAGGCATGGCGTCGAACGTGGCGAAGTGGCGGGTCCGGATCACCCCGGACACCTGCACGCAGTGTCGGTTGTGCGAGCAGTCATGCCCGTTTGATGCCATCAATCCAGCCACCATCGAAACCCCTTCGCGCACCGTAAAGACAGACAAACGACGACTTGCCGCGATGATTTTGCTGCTGCCTCTTCTCCTTGTTTCCGGAGGCTGGCTCGGCGGATTGACGGGGAAACGTCTGGCGCACAAACACCGGACCGTGAGTCTGGCGGAACGGATTTATCTCGAGGAGACCGGCAAAGCCACGGATACGACCGATGCGTCGGCCGCATTCCGCGCAACCGGCGCCCCGGTGGAGAATTTGTATGCCGATGCGCAATCGGTGCGAGACCGGTATGTGCTGGCAGGTCGGTGGTGCGGCGTGTGGATCGCGCTGGTGGCCGGCGGTAAACTGATCTCGCTCGCTATCCGCCGCAAACGCTACGACTACGAAGCGGACCAGACCCGATGCGTCGCCTGCGCCCGCTGTTTCAAGTCGTGTCCACAGGAACTGCAACGCCTCGGCCTGCCCGTGCCCGAAGGCGCCCCGCTGGCGCCTCCCAATAGTCCGGCCATTTTTTAAGGGATGAACATGAAACTTTACGTTGTCGGCGGCTTCTTCGGCTCCGGGAAAACCACCTTGATTTTGAGGCTGGCCCGCTGGCTCTGCCTGGAGAAAGGCCAGCGACTGGTGATCGTCCAGAATGAAATAGGGAAGATCGGCATCGACGATCAACTTCTGAAAGCCGCCGGGCTTGACGTGAGCCCCTTGCTGGGCGGATGCATCTGCTGCAATCTGCAGGTAGGGCTTGTTTCCACGATGATAAAAATCGTCGCGGAGGATCGGGCCGATGTGGTGATTTTGGAGACTTCAGGAATGGCGGCCCCCAATATGCTGGGCCAAATCTTGCGTGACAATCCGATGCCTCCGATGGATATCAGATTCTTGTTTCTGCTCGATCTTGCCCGGATACAGAGGCTGAAAAATTGGTTCTCGCTTCCGTTTGTCGAAGCATATTTGCGGAGCGGCGGAATCGTCGTGGCTAATAAAATCGATGCGGTCACGGAGGAATTTCGCGCAGCGTTTCGCGAACAGGCGCGGGAATTCTCGCCTTATTCCTTGATTGCCGAAGTGTCGCTCGTGTCAGGCGATGATCTCCCGGCAGTGATCCGTTTCATGTTGGATAGAGACCCCACGGGGTATTCGCTTTGTTGTGGCGACCCGTGTGATCATGAGTCTCATCATGGGCACGACGAAGCCGGCCATCACCGCGGGCATGGTGAACATCCGGCGGTTTGCGTACGCCAGCGTGATGCGATCACCACCGCCGGATTTCCGAAAGCCGTCGGGCAAATGCTTGTTGCCATTGCCCGGGCCGCATCCGCAGCGGGTGGATTGATCGCCCACATCAAGATGTTCGCTCAGGATCACCAGGGTCAGTGCGCGGGATGCAGCGTGACGCGCCCCGATGAATCGCCGCGATGGAGCGCCGATCTGGATGCGCTTTCCGGCCCCGTAATTCTGACCGTCAACGCGATTGTTTTTGGCATGGAAGAGCCGGAGCTTTCATCCGTGGTCGATGCCGCGCTTTGCAGTCTGGACGCCGCACATCAGACAGGATAAGTTGCCATTAGATGGATATTGCACAAAAGAAAGGAAATGTGGGGCGCATGATTTCGGATGCGGATAAAAAACTGTTTCGCGATGTGGTCGCCAGGTATGCCGAGATCGTCCGGTCCGATGTGATGAGAGAGAGGATACGGCTTTGGAAGAAACATAATGGCCTGCGTCCGGAACGTCCGATGATTCTCGTATTCCCAGAGGGGAGCTGGGGGGAGATATTTCAGAAAGCGCCGGAGTTTCAGGGGCCACGCTGTCAGCACGAGCTTTTGGCCTCGATCGAGAAACAACTCAGGATGTCGATCTACTCTTACGAACATTTCCAGACAGACAACTGCGCCGATCTGTTTGTTCTGGTTCCCAAGACGATTTCAAATACGGGATGGGGTGTGAAACCCAGGCACATAACGAGCGACGCCGAACGTGGCGCATGGAAACACGACCCCGTGATCATCGAGTTTTCCGATCTTAAAAAACTGCGCATGCCGGAGGTCGTTTATGACGAGAAGAAATCCAGGGAGGATTTCGAGTTGGTGAGGGAACTGGTCGGTGACTTGATCGAGGTCCGCTCAAGCGGAATGGCCCATGTCAGTTTCCACCTCATGGCTCAGTGGACGGCCTTCCGAGGGTTGGAAGAGATGATGATGGACATGGTCGAGAACCCGGAATGGCTGCACGAGGCGATCGGCTTCCTCGCCGAGGGCAACCGGCAGCTGGTCGGACAGTATGAGAAGATGGGGCTGCTGGCTTTGAACAATGACAACACCTATCATTCTTCAGGAGGAAACGGCTGGACTGATGAACTGCCCGCACCCGGGTTCGACCCAGACCATGTGAGACCCATTGACATGTGGGTGTCGGCTGAGGCACAGGAATTGACGATGGTTTCACCCGCGATGCACGAGGAATTTTCGCTTCAGTACGAGAGAAAGCTCATCGAACCTTTTGGACTTTCCGGCTACGGATGTTGCGATGATCTGACGTTAAAAATCGCGGATATCATGAGGGCGCCCAACATGCGGCGAATCTCCATCAGCCCGTATGCCGATGTGGAGCGTTGTGCGCCGCAACTTGGCGGTCGCTGCATTTTCTCGTGGAAACCGCGCCCGACCGATTTGGTCGGTGAATTCCGGCGGGAAAGCATCCGCAAGTATATCCGGCACACACTTGAGGCCGCGGCTGAACACCGTTGCGTGCTGGAGATGATATTGAAAGACACCCACACTTGCGAAGGGCGGATCGAGCGATTCGACGAATGGTGCAAGATCGCCCGTGAAGAGATTAGTGCGATGTACGGTGGCCGCTGAGGGCCAAAAATGAAGTCGGCTTTTCTTCAGCAACAACAAACACGCACCAATCGCCGCCGCAACCAATCTGAAAACGCCTGACATTTTCTCCAAGATAGCGCTTCCGCTCACTGTGGCGGCGGGGCTGTTTGTGCTGATATTGGCTGGTCTGCTGGGATATGATGCGGTGCGCGGAAAAGTCTCGATGCTGGTCAACTCCCGGCAAATCGTCCTCCTGAACGACGAACTGCGGAGCCGGCCAAAGGACGAGGCATTGAAGGTGCGGATACGCCAACTCGATCTCCAACTGCGCCATGATACATTTTATCGATTGCAGCTTTCGCACGATGCCAGCCGTGCGCTGCTGGCCGGGCTGGCGGTGTTTCTGGCCAGCGCCCATTTCGTGCGGGTTTCTCGACGTCGATTGCCGGATCCGCAAGCTTGGGGTGTGCGGAAGGCCGGAGAAGAGAAACGCACGGCGGCACTCGCCCGGTATGCGGTGACCGGCATGTTTGCGGTTGTCGTGGTGGCAGCGGTCGCCGTCGCGACGCAGCGCGTCAGTTTACCGGAACGCATCACAACCAGTCCGATCATGCCAGCCGTTGCAATGGCATCGGCCTATCCATCCGCTGACGAGATTCAGCGGCAATGGCCGTCATTTCGCGGGCCTCATGGGCTGGGTGTCGCGCCGAAAGCCGATGTACCGATCACATGGGATGCAAAGACCGGAACAAACATTCGCTGGAAAACAGCAATCCCGTTGCACGGGTTGAGTTCACCGGTGGTCTGGGACAACGCAGTGTTCGTGACCGGCGCGGACAAGACACAAAGTAGCGTCTTCCGTTTCGATTTCGACACCGGTGCGCTCGTGTGGTCGGCCACGATCAAGCTTCCTGGTGGCGCGCGTCTGCCGACACCGCAGGTCGGCGAGGATACGAGCCTGGCTGCGCCGACGCCGGTCACCGACGGACGACGTGTCTATGCCTTGTTTCCGACCGGCGAGATCGCGGCGTTTGATTTTGCCGGTCGGCAAGTCTGGGCGCGCAACATCGGGCCGTTGGATAACACATATGGATACGCCGCGTCTCTGGCGATCTACCAAGACCGGTTGCTGATTCAGATCGACCGCGGCCAGCCCGAGGACGGCAAGTCCATGCTGCTGGCGCTCGACACGCTAACCGGTCGGCAGCGATGGGCGGTCAGACGCGAAGTGGCCGGTTCGTGGTCGTCGCCGGTGGTGTTTGATATCGACGGCCAGCTGCAGTTGATCACCTGCGCCAACCCGTTTGTCATTTCCTACAACCCGATTGACGGCAAGGAACTCTGGCGGAGCAAATGCCTCGACAGCGATGTCGCGCCTTCGCCGATCATGACTGACAACATGATCGTCGCCGTCGCACCGAACACGGCCGTCATCGGACTGCGTTGCGGTGCCGCCACCATCACGTGGCAGTCCGAGGAAGGCGTGCCGGATGCGGTCAGTCCGGTCAGCGACGGACGGCGGGTGTATTGCGTCAGCGGCGGAGGGTTGCTGACCTGCTACGCATTGCAGACCGGGAAAGTCATTTGGACGCACGACCTCGAGGATTCTTTCTATGCATCGCCGACCCTCGCTGGCAATGCGTTGGTTCTCGTAAGCCGCAAGGGAATCTCGTGGGTGATCGAGCCAGGGGACGCCTACAAGGAGCTCGGACGGGGCGCACTCGGCGAGGAGTGTTGCGCCAGCCCCGTGCCGCTCGGCAAACGCCTGTTGTTACGCGGCAAAAAAAACCTATTTTGCATCGATAGCAAATGACCATGCCCGACGCGAACCACGAAGCCTTTGTTGACCGGTTGCTCGAGCGGACGGGCCTCCTGCCTGCGGCGACGATTCCGATTTTGCAGGGCATCCAGCATGAATACCGGCACCTGCCTGAACCGGCGCTGCGTCGAGTCAGTGAAGTGACCGGCATCCGGCTATCGGACTTGATCGGCGTGGCGACATTTTACCACCAGTTCCGGCTGCGCGAAGTCGGACTGCACACGATGCGCGTCTGCCACGGCACCGCCTGCCATGTCAAAGGCTCGGAAAATATTCACAATCATATCCACCGGCAGCTTCAAATCTACGACGGTCATGACACCTGCCCGGACAACGAGTTCACCGTCGAGCGCGTCGCCTGTCTCGGTTGCTGCACGCTGGCGCCGGTCGTCCAGGTGGATCACACGACTTATGGCAATCTGACCGCCGACACCATCGGTGTAATGGTCGAGGATTTTCGGGCGACCCGGCACGAAACGATCGCCGACGTGGACACCGTCGCCAGTCGCCGCAACGGGCATGGCGCCGAGATTCGCGTCGGCCTAGGCTCGTGCTGCATGGCGAAGGGCAGCGATGAGCTATTCCACTTATTACGACGGATCGTTAAGGATTTTGGCATCGACGCGCCGGTCAAACGGGTCGGTTGCGTCGGCATGTGTCACCAGACGCCCATCGTCGAGGTCCGGTTGCCTGGAGGGCCGGTGGCGTTTTATGCGAAGGTCGGCCCTGGGGAAGCCGAGGGGATTGTGCGCCGGCATTTCCGCCCGATGAGTGTGCGCCGTCGGTTTGCACGGTGGATCGACAGGACGCTGGAACAACTTGTGACCGCCGACGGCGGCCTTGAAAAAATCAGCAGACACACGCTCGACACCAGCGGGAAGGCGGTCACGGCGTTCATGGAACGGCAGATTCGCATCGCGACAGAAGGATTTGGCGAGATGGACCCGCTCGACCTCGACGAGTATCTCGCGCAGCATGGGTTCGCCGCACTCGGCCAAGTGCTCGGACGCGACCCGGAGGAGACCATTGCCGCGATTACCAAAAGCGGCCTCCGTGGACGTGGCGGCGCAGGTTTTCCGACCGGCGTCAAATGGCTGCGGGTGAGGGAGGCGCAGTCGCACGACAGTGTGAAGCATGTGATCGTCAACGGCGACGAGGGCGATCCCGGTGCGTTCATGGACCGGATGCTGATGGAATCTTTCCCCTACCGCGTGATCGAGGGAATGTTGATTTCCGCATATTGCGTCGGCGCGGAGGAAGGCTACATCTACGTCCGCGCCGAGTATCCGCGAGCCGTCAGCCGTCTGCGCGAGGTGATCCGACGGATGGAGGAACGCAGGTTCCTCGGGAATGGCATCATGGGGGGCAAATTTAACTTCAAGCTTCATATCTTCGAGGGTGCCGGGGCGTTTGTATGCGGCGAGGAAACGGCGTTGATCGAGTCGATCGAAGGTCGGCGCGGCATCCCTCGAATGAAACCGCCCTATCCGTCCGATTGCGGACTGTGGCAGCGGCCGACGCTGATCAACAACGTCGAGACGTTCACGATGGTGCCGTGGATCGTCCGCAACGGCGCGGCGGCTTTCGCCGCTCACGGAACGGAAAAAAGCAAAGGCACGAAAGTCTTCGCGCTGGCCGGCAAGATTGACCGCGCCGGGCTTATCGAGGTGCCGATGGGCATCACGGTCCGCGAGATCGTCGAGGACATCGGAGGCGGTGTGCCGAACGGGAAAAAGTTCAAGGCCGTGCAAATCGGCGGCCCCTCGGGCGGCTGCATCCCCTCGGCGCTCGACCACACGCCGGTCGATTTTGAAGCGCTGGCATCCGCGGGTGCGATCATGGGATCGGGCGGCTTGATCGTTCTCGACGAGGACGACTGCATGGTCGATATGGCGCGCTATTTCATGTCGTTCCTGCGTGACGAATCCTGCGGCCAATGCACTTTCTGCCGGATCGGCACGACGAGGATGTATGAGATCCTCGACAAAATCTGCCAAGGCAAAGGCCGGCGCGCGGATCTCGATGAACTCACGCAGCTCGCCGCGCTCACCACGCAGGGCAGCATTTGCGGCCTCGGACGGACCGCGCCGAACCCGGTCATCACCACGCTCCGATATTTTCGCGACGAATACAAGGCGCACATCGCCGGCCGGTGCCCGGCGGGCAAGTGCAAGCCGTTGATTCAATACGTCGTCCAGGACAATTGCACCGGCTGCACCCTTTGCGCCCAGCATTGTCCCGTCAACGCCATCCCGCTGACGCCATATCGCCGTCACAGGATAAACACCGACCTTTGCACCCGATGCGATGTCTGTCGCGTGGACTGTCCGGAAAACGCCATCACTGTCATGAGCGGTGGGGTGGAGTGCCCCGGTCATTCGCACACGGAACCGCTGCCAGAACCGCTGGCCAAACATGAATAATCCCATCACGCTGACCATCGATGGCCAGTCCGTCACCGTGCCGTCCGGCAGCACGGTGCTCGACGCCGCGCGCAGGCTCGGGCTGAACATCCCGACGCTCTGCCATCTCGCCGACGTAAAGGAAAACAGGCCGTCGTGCATGGCGTGCGTCGTGCGGATTGGAAATGATACGCGCCTGTCGCCGGCGTGCTCGACGAAAGTCACCGCCGGCATGGTCGTCGCCAGCGAAACGCCCGAGGTCAAGGCGGCGCGCAAGGCGGCGATGGAACTATTGTTCAGCGACCACCTCGGCGACTGCATCTCCGTCTGCCAGCGCGTCTGTCCCGCACGGCTCCAGATTCCCGCCGCCATCCGGCTTGTCGCCGCAGGCAGGATGCGCGAAGCCATCGCATTGGTGAAGGAAAACGTCGTGTTTCCCGGTGTGCTGGGAAGGATCTGTCGCGCGCCGTGCCAGGCCGGTTGCCGCCGAGGCAAATACGATGGAGCCGTTGCTATCCAGTTGATCGAACGCGAAGTCGCCAACCAGGACATGTCAGCCGCCGAACCGTTCCTGCCCGCCTGCGCGCCGCCAACCGGGAAGCGCATCGCCATCGTCGGCGCCGGTGCGACCGGATTGAGCGCGGCATTTTTCCTGATGCAGGACGGCCACCACTGCACCGTGTTCGACGACCATGCCGAGCCCGGCGGCCAGATGCGTTACGGCGTGCCGGAAACGGAATTGCCTCGTGCGGTGCTCGACGGCGAAATCGAAGTCATCAAACGGCTCGGCCTCGAACTGCGCCTGAACACGCGCCTTGGCCGCGACGTTCACCTCGCCGAACTCCGGCGGAAGTTTGACGCGGTGATCATCGCCGTCGGCAACATGCAAAAAACCGACCCTGCCGGGCTTGGTGTCGAGGCCACGGCACGCACCATTCGCATCGACGCGTCCACCTACCAAACCAGCGTTCACGGCGTGTTTGCGGCGGGCAGCGCGATCCGCTCGGGCTACGACCCGGCGCGGTCGGTCGGCGACGGACGGATTTTGGCGGAATGTGTGGACGGCTTTCTGAAGGGACGGACCCACCACGTTGCCCACAAAGAATTCACCTCGACGATTCCAAAAATGCCGCTCGAAGAATACCAAGAACTCGCGAAGGGATCGGTCGCGACGCTGAGCGTGCGGGAGTTAATCACGGAAGCCGAAACCGCCGCCGGCCGCTGCTGCCACTGCGACTGCCGGTCGGCTCACAACTGCCGGCTCCGGATCCTTGCTGAAAACTACGAGGTCGATCCAAAAGCCTACATGGGCGAACATCGCCGCAAGTTCGAGTTCATACGCCAGCCAGCCGGTGTGATTTTTGAACCGGGCAAATGCATCACGTGCGGCATCTGCGTCGAATTGGCCGCGCAATCCCGCGCTCCGCTCGGCCTTACCTTCATCGGCCGTGGATTCGATCTGAAAATCGGCGTTCCTCTCAACGGCCCGCTCGCCGACGGGTTGCAGCAAGTGGCGGAAGATTGCGTGAGGCACTGTCCCACCGGTGCGCTGACGTTCGAGGATGAGTTGCGGAACGTGATCAAAAATTCAAGCCGACCCTGACCCCGCAGGTCATTGGCGCGCCACTTTCGCCGATCATGCCGGAAACGGAATTATAGGTAAAGGCGACCGGCACATAGTTAATGTCGAACGCGTTCTTGATCCAGCCTTCGGCGAACCAACGGGCACCACGAATACCGAGACGGAAATTGGTCAGAGCATAAGCCGCCTGGCTGGCGGTGTTCTGATTGTTATACTCATAACGACCGCACCCGACGACCTCGGCGCGCGCATAAGCGGTGGCTTCTTTGCACAAGGCCAGCGAGTATTGCAGGCCGGCATTTGCGGTGAACACAGGGGCATATTGCAGCTTGTTGCCGCTGACATTGACACCGCCATCGGTGCTGCCGGAAAGGAACCGGGCGTCGGTGTAGCCGATTCCGCCGAAGATATCCCAGTTGGGAGCCGGGCGCGCAATCAGCTCCAGTTCGCCGCCTTTGCTGGCGGCGGCGCCGGCGTTCGCGATGTAGAATTGACCGGGTGAAAATGGATCGGGCTGGTTGGTCTGGATGTTCCGCCAGTCGATGTAGAATACCGCGAAGTTGACCTGCAACCGATGGTTCAGCCATGTGGTCTTGCATCCCAGTTCGTAATCCCAAGTGCGTTCCTCGCCGTATGATTCACTACCCGCTGGGGCGGCGGCATTGAATCCACCGGCTTTGTAGCCGCGCGTCGCGGTCGCATAAACCCTCTGGTCCTTGGCCAGGCGGTATTCCACGGCAAAGGACGGCAAAACATCGGTGTAATCCTTGCCCGCCGATACCGATGAAGGGAACACCCCGCCGAACGGCGGCGGAAGAAATACCGTGTTTGTTGTTTCAAAGCCGGCATCCTTCCGTTCCCAATCGCAGCGGAGTCCGAGCGTGAAATCCAGCTTATCCCAGGCCGTGAGCGTGGTCTGTCCATAAACTCCAGCCCCGACATCCTGCAGGTCTGCGTTTTGTTGCTGAGTCAATCGGAACCCCGGTCCGAGCCCGGCGAACGATGAACTCAGGTCGTTGAACGCATCCTGCTTGTAATCCTGGGTGAACGCAAACAAGCCGGTCTGCCATTTTAACTGCAAGTCGTCGGTCGGCTCCAGCGGAGCCGCCTTTGCCGAGGCGAGACGCAGTTCCTCGGTGAACTGCAACTCCTGTTCCGCGTTCTTCCGAGTGGAGCTCATGACCGGATTAGCCGTATAATCCAAATCAGTCATATCATCGGTCTGCCAGTGCACCAGGCCCGTGATCATCGTGAAATCCACCGCAGTGCCCTTGTGCCCGATTTGCAGTGTCGGCGCCAGGATGTCGCGGTGGGTGTAGCCTTCGAAGTCGTGCGAGACATGGTGCGGATTGGCGCGGATCATCTGGAGATCGCCGAGCGCATAATCGCCGTCGCGGTCCCGTTCGCCGGTCAACAAGAGGCGCACCTCCCAATCTCCGTCGGGCCGCCACAGCAGTTGCACCTTGCCGGAAAAATCGCTGCGGGTGTCCAGGAGATGCCCGGTGAAATCATTCCGGGTGTATCCGTCGCGTGCCGTGTAACCGCCGGCCAGTCCAAGTCCCAGTTCATTGGGAATAATCGGCCCGCTCAACGACAGTTGCACCTTGCGAAAATTATAGTTGCCGTAGTTGCCCTCGGCCTCCGTGTGCCAAGCAGTGAGGTATGGCTGGCCGCTGGTGATGTTGATCAGGCCGCCGACGGTGTTGCGCCCGTATAACTCCGACTGCGAACCGCGCACGAACTCGACCTGATCGATATCCAGCAACTCGATGCTCGATGAGTTCGCGTTCAACTGCGGCACGCCGTCGATATAGGTCGTGATGCCTGGATTGTTCGGACTGGAGCCGATTCCACGAAAATAGGGATTGCTCAGTTTGCGCGCCCCGAACTCGTTCACAAAAACATTGGGCGCGAAGGATGCCGCGTCTTTCACGGTGGTGATGCTGTCATCGGAAAGGGTCTGGCCGGTCACCGCCGTCACGCTCACCGGCACATCCTGCACCGGGGCCGGTTGTTTGTCGGCCACCACCGTGATCATAGGCAACTGCACCATTTCGACCGACTGCTGGCCGGATGACAGGCCGGCCGTTCCGAACGCCACGGAACACGACAATAGAATGGATGTAATCTTCATTTTTATTCTACGAATCCTTGCCAGAAAAATGCGCCGAAGGCTTTAAGCAACCTTCATTCATGGCGTAAGTTGGTGAGCAACAATCCGCGCAAAGCCACTCTCGTCGCCAGCCAACACCAACCGAATCCACCCGCGGCCAATCCGGCAAGCGTCAGGGTCAACGGGACAAGCGGCAATGTTCCGCCCTCCGGCAATACCGCCACGCCCGCCGCGCCCATTCCGATGAGCAGTCCCGCCGCGATCAACAGACAGTGCTCGCTTAACACAAGACGTTGCAGCGCGGAGCGCTCGAACCCGACCGCCTGCAACAGCGCCAGTTCTCTGCGACGCTCCATGACATTCCTTAACACCACGATCCCAAGCCCGGCGCTGCCGAGCAGTAGGCCAAGGCCGCCGAGTGCCTGGAAAATGCCCAGATAAGTGTTTTCCACCGCTTGGAACTCCGCCAGACGTCGCCACGCCGGCACGACTTCCAATCCGCGATTCTGCAAGCCGCGCGACAACTCCTCCGCCACCGCCGCGACCCTGTCCTGCGGCGCATCCACCAGAAAAATCCGGAAGCCGGCCGTGGACGGAAATTTCCAAGTGAAATTATGCTCAGCCATCGCCAGACCGCCTTGCAGGATCGAACCCGGCAGCACGGCGACGATCCGGAGCATGAATGTTTGTCCGTGATCATCCTTGGCTGGCAGACTGTCGCCAAGTTTTCTGCCCAGCGCCCACGTCACCGTCTGCTCGTCGCCGATCACCGGCACCGAGCCATCGTCTGTGCGCCGGTTCAACAACGACCAGTCGCCGCCGAACGCGCGGCATCGCTCGAATACCTCCGGCGCCACGCCGAGCAACCGCGGTTGCTGCGCCCGGTTCAGGTTCAGACAACTTGCATCGTCGCCGTCGCGCACCCGCACATGGACGATCTTCACCCCTTTTAGCACCTCATCCGACAGCCCGAAGATCGCCCTTCCATACGCGCTGTTCAGATCATCATAGACCGGCAGCGCCGATTGGGCATACAGCGCGAATCCTCCCGTGCCCGGAGCATCGGGGCGCGCATTCTGGCGGAACGCGCTTGCCGCCACCAGCAGGAACACGCCGCCGGCCAGAACACTGATTGTCACCAGGCTCCGCCCGGATTGCCGGGCCGCATTCCGCAGCCCGAGTTTTTGCAGGCTGAATCCGCCGGCTGCCACCGATTCCGCCGGCCGCGTCAACCACCACTGGCTGACCCCAATCCCTGCCATCAATAGACACGCTCCCGCGCCGAAAAACGCCTCCGCATTCCGCATCGGCAACAGCGCCAGCGCCCCGAACCCGGCCAGCCCGCCCAGCCACAGGCCCCGGCGACTGGATCGCGGAGATGACGGTTCGCCGCCACCTGCCAGCAGCTCCACCGGCGCCCGTCGCATCTGCCGGCGTTGCACAAGCGCCATTGCCAGAAACGCCGCCGCCAGGCTTGTGCTCGCGCCCGTCGCCAGCGTTACCGGTTTCGCGTGATACTGAAACTGCGCCGCGCCCACCGCACCGCTCCACACCGTCGCGAGACCGTGCAAAGCCAGCTTCGTATAAACGATTCCTCCAAGGAGGCCGGCCGCCGTTCCGAGCGCTACGATGACAAACCCTTCACCCGAGATGATCCGGCGGATGTGGCTGGGTGAGAACCCGACGGCGCGCAGCAAGCCGATTTCCGAGGTACGCTGTTCGAGGCTGAAAGCGAACAACATCGCCGTCAGCAAGAGCGCCGCCACGATCAGGAACAGGCTGAATCCGAGAAAGAGTTGCCCGAAGTCCATTGACTCCCGCCCAGCAGCCAGCGCCGGTTCACGAATCGGTGTGAAGAACAATCCCAACGCGGCGGGATCTGTTTTTAACCGGAGTTCCGCCGCGATATTTGAGCCGGCTGGGAACCGGACGGCGGTCAAATTGCCAAACCGGTTCCCCCATAATTTCTGACCCGCAGCCAGCGACACGAAGGCTTTCGGCGTGCCCCTGAAATCTTTCCAGTAATCTTCGTCCTTCGGTCGAATGCGGTTCGTGTTGATCGGGATCCCAGGGTTCCATTCGCGACAGCTCCCTGTTTCCGACAGCCCGGGGAATGACGGCATCCATGAATCATCCCTCGCCAGCTGCGTGACTGCACGCACTAGGAATTTTGCTGTCTGCTCCACCAACTCGCGCCGCTCGCCGATGACGTAGTAACGCAGTATCAGCTCATCGCCGACTTTTGCGCCGAGGTCGTCTGCGAGCCACGAATTGATCGTGATTTCGTCGTCTTTCTGCTCGGTGCCGACAGCGGTGACGAAGGAATATGGCGTCGTCTTCCCGCCAAGCCGGAATTCGTTTACAAAATACGTCAGAACTCCGGCGCCATTCGCTGGGATGGTCCGGATCGCGACGGGATCAAGAAACACGCGGTCGGTCCTCAGTTCCGGGGGATTGTCACGTACTTCCAATCCCGCGTCCGCCAGCGTCCAGACTTTGCGCAGCGCGACATTGGCATCCGCCTTGGCGCCGGTGAGCAACGTATTCGCCTGACCGGCGTGATGGAGCAGTCCCTGCAATATGGCCAGCGGCACAAATACGGTATGCGGCGGCACCTGATTCGCATGGAGGCTGAACCGCCCGAATTCATCGTCGCCCGCAATCGCCGTGACGCGGACCCGCAACGCCACCGACTCATCGCTGCGCCCCGACAACGGGGCGTCGCGCGAAACGAGCGAGGGTTGTTCGACGCGCACCACGATGGTGTCGCCAACATGCACGTCGAGTTGTTCCGCCAACCGGGCATTGACGGCGACGTCCTTGTTGTGCGCTCCGCCGAGTTGCCAGAATCGTTCATCCACGCCGAGCACCTGCACGTCGTTGGCGCGCGCCCGTCCATCGGGCACCGCCGCCGAACCGCGCACCAGCAGGACCGGTGCAACGGGTGATTTGATGGCTGCCGCAAGATCGTCGGCCAATTTGGCGCGAAAGAAATGTTCGGGCAATGTCAGCGCCTGCGTCACGTGCCTGAGCCGGGCCAGCGCGAGCCGGCCCAGCGTGAACCGCACCGAATCGCCCACCACAAGTGCGCCGGTGAGGATCGCGCTTGCGAGCATCACTCCGGCAAGGACGCCGAGGTGCGTCCGCCAGTAGAACAGCAGGCTGCGGCGAATGAGGGTACCGATGGTCATGCCGTGAAATCCCGAGGATCAACTTCCTAACACCCCATCCCCCAACTCCAGAACGCGCGGGAGACGTTTGGCGAGTTCAAGCGAATGCGTGACGAGCACGAGCGCGACACCTTCCTCCTTGTTCAGTTCAAGCAACAACCGGCCAAGATTCGTCGCGGCGGCATGGTCGAGTGATCCGGTCGGTTCATCGGCCAGCAGCAGTTTTGGCCGGTTGATCAAGGCGCGCACGACGGCGACGCGCTGGCATTCGCCGCCGGAAAGCTGGCCGGGGCGATGGTTGAGCCGGTGTTGGAGGCCGACGCGCGCCAGCAGTCGCTCGGCGCGTGCATAATCGGCGTCGGTGGTGCGAGAGGTAAGAGTGGGAATCAGCACGTTCTCCAACACGGTGCATTGCGGAAGTAGATGGTGGAGTTGAAAAACGAACCCGATTTCCCGATTGCGGATCGCGGCCAGTTCCTTCTCGGGCAGGTTGCCGAGATCGCGCCCGTCAAGGCGGGCGGTGCCGGAGGTTGGCCGGTCGAGCGCGCCCATGATATTGAGCAGTGTGCTCTTGCCCGAGCCGCTCGGCCCGATCACGGCCAGCGGTTCACCGGCGGCGAGCTGAACGCTGACGTCGCGAAGCACTTCCACCGCGGCGGCGGCGCCGGGAGCAACGTAGACTTTCGAGACGTGGGCAAGTTCAAGCAGCATGGGTCACCTCAAGAAGTAGCGTTTCAATTTTTTGGGTCATCATCTCAATGCTGAAATCGGCGCGAACAGCTTTGCGTCCGGTTTTGCCCATCCGACGGGCCGCGGCGGGATCGCGCAGGAGTTGACGAAGCGCGGCGGCCAGCGCGGCGGGATCATCGGGGGCGCAGAGGAGTCCGCCACCGATTTTTTCAACGAGTTCGGGGAACGCTCCGTGACGCGGTTGAACCACGGGCACGCCCGCAGCCCACGCTTCGAGAACATACAGTCCGAGTGCCTCTCCGTAGGTGGCGGGCACGGAGAGCACGGTCAGGCCGCGCAGGAATTCGCGTTTCGAGGCGCGGTCAAGGTTGGGGAGGAACTCGACATCGCGAGGCAGTCGTTGCTGGAGCGAACGGACGAAGCGCTCGTCCTGGCTGGTTTTGGTACCGGCGATGCGGAGCCGCACGCCGGGCATTCCGAGTTGCAGGAACGCATCCACCAGCGTGCCGAGGCCTTTGCCGGGGTGCATGCGGGCGAGGTAGCCGATCACCGGCGGATCCGGCGGTGCGTCGGCAGATTCATCCACCGCAACACCGGGATAAACCACCGTAACGTGCTCCGGCTTGAGTCCGAGCCGTCGGCTCATCAGCCCGCCGTGATAATGGCTGATGGCGACAAAATGATCGATGTCGGCGCACCTCTGGGCGAGCAGTTCCCATGATTGCTGGCGGTAAGGTTCGGGCAGGCCGTCGAGGAAGGAATCTTCGCCTTGCAGCGTGCAGACAACGGGCACGCGAAACTCCTGCTTGAGGCGGGGCGCCAGGCCGCTGAGCAGCGAGTTCGACAGGCAGACCACGTCGGGGCGCGGCTGGGTGCGAAGCCACGCGATGAGGCGTTCGACCTCGCCAGCCTGACGGCTTTCCGCGCCTTGCAGCATCGAGACGGCGGATTCACCGAGATCCTTGGGCGAAGTCATGCCGGCGAGTCCGGCAGCGAGCCGGAGCAGCGCGGGCGAACTGAACAGGCGGTTGAGCCAATCCGGCATGCGGCGGAACGCGGGATATTTCTGTTCGAGAAACACGCTGATGCCGCTGAGAAAAATCGGCGTGCCGCCAGTCTCGGACGGTTCATCCGTCATGTGAGGCAGGTAGAGTGGAACCATCAGCACGTCGTGTCCGCGAGCCCGCAAGGCGCGCACCAGCGAGTTGTCGCGCAGGCAACTGCCGCAGTAGTAATTGCCGGTGCCCGGGGTCAGCTGGAGAATACGCATGGGTCAACGGTCTTTCTTCTCGCCGAACGCGTAGACATTGCCGTCTTCGGAGCCGATCACGACGAGGCCGGCAGCGATGGCGGGGGAGGCGGTGAGTTCCTTGCCGATTTCGTAGGACCACGCCAGCTTGCCCGTGGCGAGATCGACGAGATAGAGCCGCCCGTCGCCGGAGCCGAACACCACGCGTTCCCCGCAAACCGCAGGGGAACCATCCACCATGCCCTGCGTTGGGAAAGCCCACACCAGCTTTCCGCTTTCACGCTCCAGACAGTAGAGTTTTCGGTCCCGCCCGCCGATCAGCAGGCGCGTCGCCGTGACGGCGGGAGTTGAAAAGAAAGGCTGTTCGCTTGCCTTGAAAGTCCAGACGATCCTGCCTGCGGTGAGATCGGCGCAAACGACTTGGTTGCCGTAATGGCCCGCGTAGGCAAAGCGGCCCTTTGCCGCGCACGATCCGGCGATGTAGGCCCCCGCCTCGATTTCCTTGAGCAGTGCGCCATCCGCCACGGCGAGCGCATGAATCTTGGCGTCGCACCCGCCGAACACCACGCGTCCTTCCGCGACCGCCGGGGTGCCGTTGATGAAATTTCCGGTGTCGTAAACCCAGACCATTTTGCCGGTGGAGGCCTCCACGCAGTGCATCTTGTTGTCGTAGCTGCCCACGAGGATGCGATCGCCTGCGGGGCTTGCAGTCCAATTGGGAGCGCCCGGGATTTTGTCGCCGCATGGATATTTCCACTTGAGCGCGCCTGTTCCGGCATCCAGCGCATAAAGTTGGCCGTCACCCGATCCGACATAAACCATGCCGTTGCGCACCAGAGGCGAAGACTCCACGCTATCTCCGGTCTTAAAGCTCCAGACCAGCCGGCCCGTGGCGAGATCGAGCGCGGAAACCGTCCCGTCATCGGAACCAACGAACACTTTGTTGTCGTGGATGGCCGCCGAGGATTTGATCGGGCCGCCCGTCTTATGGGTCCAGCGCAATTCGAGGGGGGCGTTCAAGTTCCCCTGCGCCACGCCAGACAGGTCCTGAGCACCCCGGAACATCGGCCATGACTCGTCAGTCGGAGCTGCGGCAAGCGAGACATGCGCAATGAACAAGGCTGAAATCCCGGAAAGAATCCTTCCGGATTTCAATTTAACCTCTTTGGCAAAAAACAATTTCAACAAAAAATTCACAGCACAGGGAACGTGGAGCGTGACAGGATACGCCTTATCGGGTGAGGGGGGCGCCAAAAGCAGACCGGGTGGAGGGTCAGCCTGAGCGGTTTTTATGGTCTGTTGATTATGGTTTGGGTTGGCAAGCACTGGCGGAGGAAAGGCTCTTCAAAGAACCTTTTCCGTCATTCGGGGTTTGGTTTTTATCAGCCAATATTGGGTTGTCATGCGAATCTGCGTTGCATGCACTGTCATTACATGGAGCCAAGCCACGCTGAAAAAATAAAAGCCCGCCGATCACTGAGAATCATCAGGATATGCATGGTGGTTGGCATCGTGCTGCCTTTTGTGCTATTTTTCATGGTGCGTTGATTTGATCCCGCGATGAACAAGACACTGCTTCCCATACGACTCCTCTTTATCGCGCTGTGCGCAGCGGCAGGCTGGCTGGTATGCTATACGATTCGTGATTGGGATGATCGGCGCTGGCTTGCGGTGATGATAGGCTTGGGCATCGGCCTGCTTGTGGTGCTCGTCGATATCCTCCTGCGTGGATTTTCGCTGAGAGGGTTGTCATCGATCACCTTCGGCCTGGCGGTTGGCTCGTTGATGGCCTACATGATCGGGGTGTCGCCACTGCTGGAGGAGGGGAATCCCCAGATAATTTATCTGGTGAGGCTGGCGCTTTTCATCGTCGTCACCTACCTTTGCACGGTCATCGCGTTGCGGGGCAAAGATGAGTTTAACTTGGTGATCCCTTATGTGCGTTTTGTGCCGCATGACGTGAACGTGCCCCTGGTGGTGCTGGATTCGAGCGCGTTGATCGACGGGCGCATAGTGAGAGTCTGCCAGACCGGATTCTTCAGCGCGGCGCTGGTCATTCCCCGATTTGTATTGGGGGAGTTGCAGGCAATCGCCGATTCCAACGACCCGCAGAAACGGACTCTTGGCCGGCGCGGCCTGGAGATGCTGGGCGAGTTGAAGAAAATCCAGAACCTTGACCTGCGCATTCATGAAAGCGAAGTGACCAAGCAATCCGACATCGACGCCAAGCTTGTGTTTATCGCCCAATCGATGCGTGCCAAATTGCTGACGACCGATTACAATCTGGCCAAATTGGCGGAGTTTAACAGCGTGCCGTGCTTGAGTCTCAACACCCTGGGAAGAGCGATGCGCCCCGCATTGGTGATTGGTGAGGTGATCGAAGTCGAGTTGGTCAAACCGGGCAAAGAAGAGGGTCAGGCGATCGCTTATCTCGACGACAACTCAATGGTCGTGGTCAATGGCGGGCGTCGGTATATTGGGCAGATTGTCACGGCGGAGATTACCAGCGTGCTGCCCTCATCCTCGGGCAAGATGATCTTCGCCAGTGTGGTCGAGGAGTAATCTCCCGGGTTGCGGTCAAATGAACGGATCGCAACCTTGTTGATCTTCCTCCGCGAATCACCGGGCCGGGAGCCGGGCTGACGCTTTGATTCTTGTGCCGCATGGATAAGGCCGGTTTATCCCTCCTGTGCCAGGTTTTGCCCTTACCCCCATGAAATCCTTTCCGCTTACGCTTGTCGGCTTGTTTTTGATGCCGTCTTTCCTCTCCGCCGCAACATCCGCCGCGGGAGGCGATATAACTTTCACCCTGCCGCGCGCCGCCAAGGTCAGTTTGAACGTCCTCGACGAAAAAGGCTGGATCGTCCGGGAACTCCTCCGCGCCGACGAAGAGCAACCGGGCGCCCACACCGTGCATTGGGACGGCAACGATCAGTTTGGCCGCCCGCAACCTCCCGGCACCTATTCGTGGAAACTTCTCCATCACACGGGCCTGAAGGCCGAGTATGTGCTCTCCGTGGGAAATTCCGGCCAGCCGCCCTATCGGACCGACGACAACAAGGGAAGCTGGGGCGCCTGTCATGGCAATCCCATGTCGGTGCAGGCGGATGCCACCGGGCTTTACCTCACGTGGATGACGCAGGAGGGCAACGCCGTCTTCGCGCACACCGACTACGACGGCAAGGCCATCTACAAGATAGATAACTCGCAGGGGTGGGGGCGCAATTGGGACAGTGTGATCGTGGGCAATACGCTTTACCGTCTCGAGGACAGTAATCTCGGCAGCTTCTTGGAAAAATACGATGTGCAGACCGGGAAATTCACGAAGTGGGACGTGAAAAACGCCCAAGTTTCCGGCGGGAAGCTGCGCATCCAGCCGGAGCCATTGCCTCTTCGCGACCAGAAACCGCCGCAGGACCCGGCTGCGCGCAAGATTTTCGAGGCCACGCGCTGGCTATTTAATGACGACGCAAAAGCCATCGCCGCAAACGAGCACTATGTCGTCGCAAGCTTTCCGGCGCTGAACAAGATCGCCCTCTTTAAAACGACCGGCGAGGCATTGCCCGATTTGGCCATCCAAGATCCGCACGGCCTGCTTTTTCTTCCCGACGGACGCCTGCTCGTTGCGCAGACCGGCAAAATCACGGCGATCAAGCTCGCCGACCGCAGCGTGCAGCCCTTCCTCGCTCAAAATCTCGACAATCCCTGGGGCATCGCCCTCGGCACGGATGGCAGGAGCCTCTGGATCACCGATCAGGGCCGGTCGAATCAAGTCAAGCAGTTCTCCCTCGATGGAAAGCTTCTGAAGGCGTTCGGCGCGGCCGGCGGCATGAATCCCGAGGGGAAGATCGACCACCTGAGTTTCTACAACCCGCGCGGCATCGCCAAAGGTCTCGATGGCAACATCTACGTTACCGAAGACAGCCCGCTGCGCCGCATCAGCCGCTGGTCCGCCGACGGCAAACTCGCCCGCGAATGGTTCGGCCCCGAGGGTCCCCAGCGGAGTTGCTGGCCCAACCTGAACAACTTCGGCGAGGTTTATTATCAGTCGTCCACCGAGGGCGTCATCCAGTGCGACGTCGATCTGAAGAAAAAGACCTGGTATCCGGTCGCCTGGTCGCAAACGAAAATCTCCAAGGGCCAGGCCTATGTTTTCGAAAGTCACGGGCGCAAATTCCTCTACGGCGATCATGGGACGCTGTTCGTGCTGGATGCGAAATCGGGCGCATGGCTTCCCGCCGTGGAGTTCCGCACCCTCGACAAGGGTCCCGATAAAAAAGCGGAGCTCTGGACCGATCTCAATGGCAACGGCCAGACCGACGAGGGCGAGACCGCGAGTCTCCCCCTAGACAAGCTCAAAGCCCAGACCCGCTTGTCCAACTTGAACCTCGGCTTCGGCCGGTTCGATCCCGCGACCTTCGTGCTGACCGGCGTGTTCGGCAACGACGTGGCGCGCCTCACGCCTTCCCGCATCACGGCGCAGGGTCTGCCGGTTTACGATTTCAACGCGATCACCCCCCTGACCCAACAGACCGCCCGCGGCCCCGACGGCTGGGCGGATCAGATGATTTATGCCACGCACGGCTCGGTTCCCGCGGCGGACGGCGGTTTCTTCACCGCCTACAACGGCGGTCGCCAGGGCTGCACCAGCGCATGGGACCGCGCCAACTGGAATCGTCTGGTCAAGTTCGGCCCGGACGGGAGGATGCAGTGGCAGGCCGGCGTCCATTCGCAGACTCGCACGTTGGCCAATCCCGCCGATGTGGTCATGTTCATGCGTGTCGCGGGCCTCGAGAAAGGTGTCGTCTTCCTGACGGATGTCGAGGCGCAGTTCCACGCCTATACCGACGACGGCCTCTACGTTGCCGCCCTCCTCGACAATGGACGCCCGCTGACCCCGAATTCTCTCTGCGTTGAAAACGTCATGGGCCTTGTCGCCCAGGATCCGGCCACCCGCGAATCGTATCTTTTCGCGGGCAGCACCGAAGATTCGCGCATCTGGCATCTCAGCGGTTTCGAGACATTCCAGCGGATGCAGGGCACGGTGAAACTTGCCACGCCCGACATTCCGCCTGCGTCCGACACCTATGTGATTGCCGCCACCAAGCCGCCCCGTGAAAAAACCGCCAACGACTACGGCGCCGACGGCTTTCTCAACGAGCCCGAGTGGCGCATGGCGTCCGAGCTTCCCCTGGTCGAGGACGGCGTGCTGAAGGGCCGCGTCTATGTTCGCCACGACGACCGGTATCTCTGGATCGGCGCGCATATCGTCGACGGCAGCCCCGCGAGAAACTCCGCGCAGGAGCCCGAGATGGCCTTTATTCACGGCGACGCCCTCGATCTCTATTTTGGAGTCGATGCCGGCGCGGGCCCGAAACGTCCCGTCGCGGGCGTGGGCGATGTGCGCGTCCTGCTTTATCCCACCGAGACGCCCGGCGCGTGCAACGGCGTCATCGTCCTCACCCGGATGAAAGTGGCCGCGGGCGCGGAAAAACATCCGTTCGAGTTCGCCTCTCCCGTCGGCAGCGCGGTGGCTGACAGCGTTACGACCGTCGCGGGCAAGGACGCCGTCACCGGCGCGGGACTCTGCAACTTCTATCGCTGGCCCAACGGCGCGGGTTACACCGTCGAGGCCAATATCCCCCTTGAGGCGCTTTCCGAACTCGGCCTCTCTCCCTCCGCAGGGCAGGGGCAGGCCGCGCAGGATCATTTCATCGCCTTCGATGCCGGTGTGATCTTTTCGAACGACGCGGGCAACGACCGCGCGTCGCGCCTCTACTGGCACCAGGACGATCAAAAGACGCACATGGTCATGGACCTCCCGACCGAAGGCCAGTTCTACCCCAATCTGTGGGGCCGGGCCAAGATCGGCGCGGTTCCGGCGAAATAGCGGCGGCGGCGCATGATCCCTCCTCTCCGCCGCTCCGCCGGGCGACCGGCGGAGCCTCGCGGGAGACGGCCTATTTTCCCCGCTGGGGAAAAATAGGCGCGCCGGGTTCAAAACAGGTTTGGTTTTCGCGGGGTTGTCGGTTTTGGTGTTCCCCACCCATGAAAGTCCCGTTCCTCGATCTTTCGCTTCAGCACCAGGCCCTTCGCGGGCAGGCGCTCGCCGCGCTCGCGGCGACCTACGACGCCACCCGCTTCTGTCTCGGCAAGGACGTGGACGAGTTCGAGGCCAATTTCTCCAAGACCCTCGGCTATCCGCGCACCCTCGGTCTGAACAGCGGCACCTCGCCTCTCCATCTCGCCGCCGTCATCGCTGGCTGGGGACCCGGCGACGAGGTGATCGTGCCGGCCTTCACCTTCATCTCTTCGGCGTGGGGCGTGAGCTATGTGGGCGCGACGCCCCGGTTTGTCGATATCGACGCCGGGACGTTCAACCTCGATCCGGCGGCGGTCGAGGCCGCCATCACTCCGAAGACCAAGGGCATCGTGATCGTCCATCTCTTCGGCCAACCTGCGCCGATGGACGCGCTGCTTGCCATCGCGAGGAGACACAATCTCTTCGTGGTCGAGGACTGCGCCCAGGCCGTCGCGGCCAAATACCGGGACACGCCCGTCGGTCTGCTCGGCGACATCGGTACGTTCAGCTTCTACCCGACGAAGAACCTTGGCGGCTGCGGCGAAGGCGGCGCGCTTGTTTCCCGGCATGACGCGCACTTCGACCGCGCCCGGCTCCTGCGCGTGCATGGCATGGGCCGCCGCTACTATCACGACCAGGTGGGCTTCAATTTCCGCATGGACGGTTTCCAAGGCGCGCTGCTCAACGTGAAGCTGCCCCACCTCGCGACATGGACGGCCCGCCGCCAGGCCGTCGCCGCGCGGTATCTGGCGGGCATCCGGCTCGCCGACGTGATCCTGCCCGCGACGGCGGACGGCGGCGCGAGCGTTTACCACCAGTTCACCCTACGCCATCCGCGCCGCAACGCGCTGCGCGAACATCTCGCGAGGCACGAGATCGGCACCGACCTCATCTATCCCGTGCCGCTGCACCGGCAGGCGTGTTTTGCGGCCCTCGGCTATGAGGCGGGTTCCCTGCCGGTGGCGGAAAAGGCGGCGGCGACCTGCCTGAGCCTGCCGATCTTCCCCGAGCTGACCGATGCGCAGGTCGATCACGTGATCGCGACCATCAACGGGTTTTGATCGGCGATGGCGGTTGCGCCGGAATCGCTGAAAAGGTTCGCGTTCTCTTTGGCCGACTTCAGGGCGATGGATGCCTGCCCGATCCCAATAATGGGCCGCCGCACGCTGGCTTTGTGGCGGGCTTCGAAGGGAATCACACCAGCTCGTCGGCGTGCTTTTGACGCTGGGTTTTCTTTGGGCCTGTCTTCTTGTTTTCAACGGAGGCGGCTTCCGCCTCTTCCTTTGCCCGCAATAAATTGAGGGCGAGCAGCCGTGAAAGAATCTCCTCGTCGCCGAGGTTGTCGGGCCAGCCATAGGCGGCTGCCACGGCGGCATCCAGTTTCTTGTGCGCGAGGTCGAGCCATGCCGGACACTCGTTGTAAAGATTGGTAAGCGTGCGCTTTTTCAGTTTGGCGGCGCAATCGGCGTCCTTGGGCTCAAGACGCGGATAACGCACCGTGCCGACACCGTGTTTGTCCGGATTCACGACATAGCGCGACCATGCACCATTAATAGAGCCGGGGAATTCAAGAACCGTTTCCACCGTCCATTCGGGGGGATTCAACCAGCGTTCGCGCAGCGCGTTCAACTCTTTGGCGGCGGCGGCAATCGCAACGCGATGCTCCGCCACGGTTAATTTACGATTCACCCCGCCAGCGTTATACGCGGCTGGATCTTCACGCACGGTCAGGAAACGGTTTTCAATCGTGCCCTCCCAACCTGAAACAGTTACCGGCTTCTTTTCTGGCAACGGTGGCACTGATAAGTCGTCGGTAAACGGAAACGGAAAAGTTTCAAAGCAGGTATTCGGTGTATAACGAAATCCTGATTCCTTCTCCCTAACTTGTGTGCCTTGCGCTCTCGCCCATACTTCATGTGATCGAGAATGCAAAACGCCCAAAAAGAAATCGTCCTGGCGCGCAAAGGCGAACACGCCGTCATCGGGAATAAAAATGCCGTCGGCCCAAACAAAAATGCGGTGCTTTGAATGACGCACGGTCGCTAGATAGCGCACTTGGGAAAGGCAATTGCGACGGAGCCCTGGGCGAGTCTCCGCATGAAGCCACCATTTATCGCGATAGAGCTTTCGGTTATTCTCATCACGCGCTGGCTTGACCAACTCAAATACGCGTTGGTGGGGGCGAACGTAGCCCGTAAAAATGTCGAGTGACATGTCTAACCCACAATCAATAATCCATTCGAAATTATTTCGCTTCGCGACGGCAGAACCATCCAGCCAAGGCCGGATAACATCTGAATTGGGTTTGCCGGTTGGATTAGGGTCTTTGAGCAACTCCTGAGCTGTTAAATCAACCAGTTCAAATTTCCCTGCCTTTTTAGTTCCAATAAAACTCAAATCGCGGTTGGCATGTAGCACTGCGGCGTTTGTTACGTCTGTATTCGCCGTGAGATTTGGATTGATCGCCGTTACGCTCTTTTGATCGAGTTGCCTTATGGCCTCCGTTCCGTTGTCGAAGCCAACCATGCTGACGTGGACCATGGCACCCCCAAGAATCCATTCACGGTCACTGATGGCAAAAAAGATGTCTCCGGTTTCCTTAATGCGTTTCAGCACTTCGCGGTTGGCTCCGCCGCGTATGGCCTGCGTTGCCAGCAAGCCGGCACGCTTGCATTTACCCTCTTCTATTTGATGCCGTGCCTTTTCAAACCAGTAGCAGCACAAGTCCGCAAATCCCGGCACGCGATTTCCATAAATCCGCCATAGTTCTTTTTGATACTCGCGACCAAGTTCCTCCCACAGTTTGCTTCCTCCCAGAAACGGCGGATTGCCTACGATGACATCGCATTCCGGCCAGGCGCGTTCGACGTAGACTTTGAACAGAGTATCCTGACCGCTGTGTTCTTCCTCGCGGGCATCCTTCAGGTTCTTGGCCTTCTGCTTGAACGTCTCGTGCATGAGCGCGTCTTTGTTTTCAAAGCCGTCGAGCACGCGAAGGACGGGCGTGCGGTCGTTGTCAAAGCCGTTGTCGCGCCGCCATTGCAGGAAACCGATCTGCACCGACACCTGCGCGAGTTCGTAGGCGTAGGGATTTATCTCGATGGCCTTCAACTGCCGCACGTCCACCTGCGGCTTGAAATCGAAATCCATCTGCGCGGCCAAGGTGACGACCTCTTTTTCCAAGTCCAAAAGCAGTTGCAACGCGACGTAGAGGAAGTTGCCGCTGCCGCACGCCGGATCGAGCACGGTGATGGATGAAAGTTTTTGCAGGAACGCGGCGACCAGCTCGCGCTGCTCCTTGCCGCCCTTGCCCTTCTTGATCGCGGGCGCGAGTTCGCCCTTGAGGGCAGACCATTCTTGGCGCAAGGGAGCCATCAAGACCGGCTCGACCAGAGTGCGGATGTCCGTCTCGCTGGTGTAGTGCGCGCCAAGCTGGGCGCGCTGGTTTTCGTCCAGAGCACGTTCAAACAGCGTGCCCATGATGCTCGGCTCGATGAACTGCCAATCGGCCTCGGCGGCTTCGACGAGGATTTCCAGCTCGGCCTCGTTCAACTCGAAAACCGTGGCTTCCTCGAAAAGATGGCCGTTGAAATGGCGTATCTTGTGATGCCCGAACATCCCGCCTTTCGACATGGCGTGAAACAGGGTTTCACACGCGGCGGCGAATTGCTTCGCGTCGTCCAGCGCGGTTTTGACGATCTCCGTAAACAGGTGCGCCGGCAGAAGCCCGCTGTCTTCCGCGAAGAAGCAAAACACGATGCGATTCAGGAAACGGGCGATGCGGAGATTCTTGCGCTGGGCGAAATTCACCTGCTTGCGCGTGGTGGCGTCGGCGATTTCAACGCTCTCGCGTTTTTGCAGCAGGCGGGCGACCTCGCCGATCTTTCGCGCCAGCTTTTCGGTGACCTCCGCCGTGGTGTGCTTCGGCTTGAGATCGTCGGGATTGTCAAACAGCGCGCGAAGCACCCGCAGGTTCTTCGGCTCGTCGATCTCGGCGTTGGTGAATTCGTGCGTCTCCTGAACAGTGCCGTTGAAATTCGTGCGGACGATGTAACGGTCGAAATCGCAGACGACCAGCAGCGGCGGATTCAACAACGATTCTCGGTAGCGCAACAGTTGCCGGTAGGCTTCATCGAGATTCTTTTTCTTGCCCTTGTATTCCCAGGCAAAGCCATTCTTGCGCCATACGTCGGCAAAGCCCCGTTCCTCGTCGGCAGGCTCCGCGCCGGTGTCGTCAACGACGATCAGCTCAAGGTCTTTGACCACGCGCTTTTGAAAACAAAACCAGTCGCTGCCGGTGGGGTCAGCTTCGACGGGCGACTTCTGGCCGAGGAGGGCGCAAAGGTCGTTGAAATGCTCCTGATAGGCGGAGGTTTCCTTACCTTGGTATTTCGCCCACTTTTTCTTGAATTCGGCCGGGGTCATTGGATGCAGAAGCGGCGCGAGCAGAACAAACAGGGAAGTGGGGTGCAATGCCGCAGATAAAACGGGCGCCGTGGCTTGGAAGATTTTCGGTTGTGACGATTTTTCCCAAACCACGGCGCCCGGAGTTTGCCGACCAGCGGCCCCGGTTATTATGCGTTGTTACCTGGCGGGGTGGTTGGCGAGGAGCTTGAAGGCGACGCGCACGGCGGCGTTGGCCGGGCGCGTGCAGGGCCAGATCAGGCACCGCAGCGGCGCAGTTCAAGTTGTGAGTTCAAGTTCAAGGATCAGGGGCGGAGGTCCGATGCTGTCTTTGGAGCAGACTGGCTGGGTTTGGCCGGTAGCCGACTGCCCGTTGGTGGATGGGTTTGGGCTTCTGGCGATTCTTTTTAGGGCGTTGGCGAATCCCGACTGTCCGTTGGCGGAGACTTTTTCTCCGTTGGCGAGTCCCGACTGCGCAAAAACTATTCCCAACTCTCCGCCAACATTTCCCAACTCCAAAAAAACTATTCCCAACACTGGAAAAACTATTCCCAACATCGAAAAAACTATTCCCAACTCTCGATTAACTATTCCAAACATCACAAAAACTATTCCCAACACT
>CAIVDS010000011.1 GCA_903904685.1 uncultured Verrucomicrobiota bacterium | reverse complement strand
GACCGTGCCACTTCTCCTGAAGCTGACCGATGGCCCGCTCCGTGAGGATCGGCAGATCCCGGTTGATGAAACGCGTATGCTTGCGCGACAACTCCACCTCCCCGTGGAAACTGAGGTTGTCGCAGACGAACACCTGCGCCCCGGCCACAAGGCCCGCCGGGAAGCGTTTGTCGTGGGAGTTGCGCAGACCGAGGACGAGCGCGTAGTCCCCGCTGTTCTGAACGGTTTCGACCTGAATGAGCCCGAAATACCGGTCGCCGTCGTGACTGAGGGCGTGGGCCTGGTTGACGATTGAGAGATGGGCGGCTGACAACGCACGCTCGACCTGTTCGATCAGGCGGAGGTGCGGGATGGGACTCCACGAGCGGGTGGCAAGCGGAGTGCGGACGTTGGCGAGGTCGGCGCGCTGAACGGCGGCACCGCCACAATGAAGGATTAAATTACAGGATTTCATGATGAGAGATGAGGGAGGGTTGATAAAACGACGAAGGCCGGTCCCCGTGGTGGGCAACCGGCCTTCGTCGCGTTTGGACTGATGATTACGCTAACGATTGTTTCTGAGGGAACGCGCCGGGGCTGACTCCAGCCACGCGCGGTATTTGTCGGCGAAGAACCGGTCGATCGTGTCGAGGTATTCGACCTCGGCCCAATCGGTCTCGGCGTGCTTCCGGTCAAACTCCTCGGCCCAGTTTACGACGAGCGCACAGGCATCCCGGCTGTTGGCCGGAAGCTGTGGCTGCGCCATGAACAGGGTTGTGAGGTCGGACACGGCTTCGCACAGGCCATAGGTGGCAGGCGTCATGGATGGATCAGGCAGTTTTCCGTTGAGCCGGAACGTCCGCCTTCAGCTCGATCACCGGCGCAGGCTTTTCCGGCATGATCTGCTCCAGGTTTTTAAGCCCGAAGCAAATCAGCCGGTCGGCCAACACCGTCATCGGCACGCCGTAGTGTTTCCCCAGGTGATAAAGCCTGGGGCTGTGCTGGCTGATGTCGGGGCTATACATGTCAGACCTCGACGGTGCGCAGGGCGCGGATGTTCTTCTTGAGGGCTTCGTGATCACGTTCGAGGGCCTTGAACTGGCGACCCGATTCGCGGAACAGAGCCTGCAAGCCGCCCAGTTCGCCCTGAACCTCCTTCAAGAGATCGCGGACACGCTGGATTTTGTCCTGCAAGACATCGCCGGCATTGGCGGGGGTTTCGGGAACGTTGATACGAGACGGAGCGACGACGGGTTTAACGTCCTCGCGGGTTTCACTGACGGGTTGTTTGGAGGCGGATGCGACCATGGTGGTATCGGTGTTATGGGTTATTGTTTCGCTGACGTTGGTTTCACTGACGGGAGGAACGACCTGCACCGGATTAGCCGATGGGTCGGGAGAGACTTTGCTAGCGGGAGGCGGCACGACATCGCGGAGCGGCATCCACATGTGCATCCGGTTGCTGGCATCGGTCATCACCACGGGACTCACGGCATCCCTCGCGTGCAGAGAGCGCATGCCTCGTTGCAGGGCGCTCAATAAAAACCGTGAGTTGAACGCGACCTCGGTGAAAGCGGTGCTGACCACTTCGCTCCGGTCCAAGGCGAGATGCACCTTGGGCAGGTTGGACGCGGTGCGGAGTTCTGCACCCTTGGCGGTGATGCTCAGGACAACCTTGCTGTCCTTGTCCTTGAATCCCGGCAGCTTTGGAACGACCGAGATGATCCGTGTGGCGTCGGCTTCACTGATGCGGACCAGACCGCCGTAACCATCAATCTTGGGAATCACCTGCTGGTAGTTGGGAAAATTCCCATCAACCAGCTTTGTGATCCACTTCCACGGCCCCACCGCGATCTGCGCATAGGGATGGTCCTGATGATGCCAGAGCCAGAGATCGGCCGCTGCATCAGGAAGCATTCCCAACACCGCACTGCGAGGGAAGATCGAGCCTTCCTTCACAGGCAGTTCCAGACTGTTGCGCCGGTAGAGCTGACGACCATCCGTTGCCACAACCGCATGGGCGTCGAGATACACGCTGTTCAGGATGTAGCGCGTGGCGTCGGTGCTGGCACTGGCGAGGGCTTCCGACATGGAACCCAGCACTCCCGCAGGCAGAGCGATGGGATCACCTTTGGCTGACGGTTTCTCCGGAAAATCCTCCAGCTTCATCAGCGGGAATGGCACGGTGATGATTGAACCGCTGACGGGATAGCCGATGGACGGAGTATCTCCTCCCGTGAGGGTGATGGCTCCATTCGTGTCGGCGGTTTTGCTGGCATTATCGAGGAGGTCGTAGGGAACGAGCAGACGTGTGGGCGTCGTGCTCTCCCCTGCTCCTTCATAACGGAGGACTTGGTCGAGGTCGGTGCCCGTGAATTCAACCAGGTTGTCGTAGCCGAAGACCAGGACATGGCGGAGAACAGGCAGGGATTGCTTGCTGAGTTTGAGAACGCGCAAGCCGGTGAGGGCTTCGCGGAGAGTTGATTTGGAAAAGATGATCATGACTGAGTTAATTAAACGCCGCCGCCCGCCTCCGGTTAAGGAAAGCGGGCGACGGCGATTGCGGTGGTTGCAGGACGTGACATGGGATCACGGAGGCGATTGCCTCTAAGGCGGGACAAACGAGAGAGTCTTCGGAAAAACTTTCTCGGACTAACGGTCGATGAGCGGACGGTTTGGCGGAGGTCGCAGCCAGCACCAGACCACGAAACCCGTGGCGATGAGGAAGAGCGCCACCCACTGCCGAGCACCCACCAGGACCCCGAAGCCAAAGGCTGCGAGGACGAGCATGAGAACTTTGAGGGACATCATTTTTTTCTGATTTGGCAGATGGCGTAACCCACCGCCGCGATGAAGATCCCCGCGCTCAAAAGAACGAAGGGGCTGAGTATCTCACTGGACTGACGGGCCAGCACCGGACCCCACAGAAGCGGGGTGATGGTGCTGCCCGCGATGTAGGCCAAGGCGACCACGACGACGAGACGCAGAAGGATCGGCATGGGTCATTTCCTCCGGTTGTTGGTGGCGATTATCAGGGCGATGCCGCCGATGGTGGAACAGAGCACCGCGCACACTCCCACCCAGCGAAGCGAATACGCCAGTTGGGGCGCATCCACCTGCACAGGCGCATTCGGCTCGTTGCAACCGGCAAGGAGGACCACGCAGGCGAGAAGGAACAGGGTTTTCATCCCGGACCTCCTTTCCATGCGGAGCACTCGTTGCGGAAGTCGCACCAACCGCACTGCATTCCCGGCGACGGGTAGTAGTCTTCGTTGGCCACGCCGTTCGCGTAGGTTTCCACGAGCCTCGCAAACCGGTCCCGTTGCACCTGATTGGGAGCAGGCACCCGATGGGCAATCACCTTGGGCGTCTTCGTCTTCACTAAAAAGACGAGTTCGTTGGCGGGCGACTTCTCACCGGTGGCATCCTCCACCAAGAGCGTGTAGGCGGTGAGCTGGATCTCATGGAGCCACGTTTCGAGGCTCAGGTTGGGCGTCTTGCCGATTGTTGTGTAGGCCACCGGCACATGGTCGGCTTTTACGAGGTCGATGATTCCCAGCAGCGGCAGTGCAAGCGACGGCAGCTCGGCACGGAGTTTTAATTCCACACCGGCTGGCTTCGATTCGGGGGCGAGCAACTCCGACGCGAGAAACGCCTTTAACAGCGGCTCTCCTTCGGCTCGTTGCGTCGCCTCTTCCTCGGGCGTTTCCCATGCGATTTTCGCCCCCTTCTCCGGGTGGTCAAAAGCCTTCTGGTAGGCGGCGATGACAGCCGTTTCCGACGCATCACCACCCCGCCAGCGGGCCTTATTGAAGTGCTGAATCCCGGCATGAATCGCATGGCCGTAGTGCAGGTTCGGGCTCTGCGGCCGGGTGACGGCGATCACCTTCTCGAAGTAGAACCGGAGACGGCACCCGAGGAATGCCTTCAGGCGGGATACGCTGATGTATTCCAGGGGATCGCCACCGGTTGTGAGTTCTTCTGTGGGCGCATGACCGTTTTCTCCGGGGGGAGGAATGGCGATCATTGGCGTGCCCTCCCCGCGTAGGGCTGGCGCGTGCGGTTGCCCTGATTCTTGCCGCCGTGGGTTTCGATCAGTTCGTCGATGAGGGACGAGGCTTGCAGCTTGTTGAGCTGCTTCACCCCGGCACCGAACCGCGTCTGGGCGAGCTTATCCACCTCGTCCTTGTTGAGCTGGTGCTCGTCCACGATCTTGAGGATGAGGTCGCGCTGCTTGTCGGAGCACTTCCAGGCATCCACATTCGCGGGAGTGGAGACGGGACGGACAGGTTGAGGGTTGGTGGTTTTGCCGGGGACGAATCCAGGATTGACGATCTGGGTGTCCACGGCGGTTTGCAGGCGCTGGTAAAGCTCGGCATTCACCTTCTCCAGCTGCGAG
>CAIVDS010000010.1 GCA_903904685.1 uncultured Verrucomicrobiota bacterium | reverse complement strand
CCAGGCGTTGGGCGTGAACACGTCTTATCCGCTGACGAAGACCCTGAAGCTGGTGACGACCTTGGAAGGCGTGCATCGCTACCAGGGCAAGGGATCGACGATCGACGGCACCGTCACGGGCGTCTCGACGTTCAGCCTGCCCGGCGAGCACTACATGGAAACCTGGCTGCGCGGCACCGTGGGTGTCCAATACGCGGTCGGCAAGGGCGTGTTCGTCGTGTCGCTCAACGGCACGACGCGCAGCGAGACTTCCAACGCCTGGGTGGCCACTTCGTATCAGTATCATTTCTAAAAGACACACCGACACATGATCGGACCAAGCCGGATCTTCCCTGTGTGGGGAGTCGGCTTTTTAATGTCGCAAGGATTAGCTGACGATCTCAGGAGGTCACAGCAGCACAGAAGCCAGTCGATCCAAGGGATAGCGTCGAGTTTGGTGATTTCGAGTCAGCGGCGTGGCTGAGGCTTTGGGCGGAGCGGATAAAAGACGAGTTTTCCCCACGCATGAACACGCATCGGCACTCATTGCGGAGATTCGGCATGAGTGATCTTTCGTGGACATCCGCTCAGCTATGAAAGACTCAAATTAACAAAACTTGCCGCGACCCCTGCGGCTCTATGCGCCAAGCCGGGCCTTCCCTCAGCCACGGCTTGCCAACCCAAACCACAACCAACATTCCATCATCAACCGCTCAGACCCGCTCTGCACCCAGACTGCTTTTGGTGTCCCTCCTCAACCGAATGAACCCCTTTCTCGTCATCTTGGCGACCGCGTTAACTGTCGCCGGGCATTTATCGGCCAATCCTGATGTTCGTTCCATACGCGAATGGGTGAATGGTGACGGAAAGACGGATGATACGCTGGGCGTTGCCGCGGCGTTCGCCGCCTGTAAGAACAATGCGTTCACGTTGCAAGTTGACTGCCCCGTTTTGATCCACGTTGGCATGGACATTTCCCGCCCTATTTTCGTGGATAATGGAACGCATGTCGAGTTTACCAACGAGGGTCTTTTCATTACCGACAACGTCCTGATCCCCGCCTTTGTCATCGCCAATAGTTCGGATATCCGCTTTACCGGCCTGAACCTCGAATATCGGGGAGGCCTGCCGGTCAATTGGGATGTCGGAGGCTATTATGACAAGGGCGGATTTGTTCCCGTAGTGAAGGGTTATGCGCAGCCCGCATTCGCATTCAATGATCGAACGGTGACCTCATGGTTGAAGGACAATCGCACTATTTCGTTTGGAAATACGAAGGAAGCGGCAAGGTCCACTCCATGGCATGGTCCGACCAATTCATCGACGATTTTCATGTTGGTAGGCGCCGCGCACAACATCAGTTTCAGCAAGGTCAGAATGTCCGTGCCTCTCTCCGCTGGAGGAAGCAAATTTATCCCGATGGCGTTTTCGTTTACGCTTGGTTATGACAGCAATCGGGAACCGGTGGCGCCGGGAACGAATAACTGGATCACGGTTCCCAATGTCTCCGTGCCGAGTGACATCCATTTCAGCGACATTACCTTGGACGGGTATTACATGGGATTTCAGGGCACGTTGCAGAATTCAACTTTCTCCGGCATCGTGGGAAAACGATATGCGGATTTGCAGGATGATGCCGGCGGGAACGTCGGTGGCATGGGCAAATGGTTTGCCCCGCCTCATTTGTTTTATATTAATTACTCACAGTCTCCCTTGGGAGACAACAGGCTCTCGGCGAAGAATCTTACCATCTCGAATGTAAATGACATTGGACCCCGGATCGGAGTGGCGCGTGATGTCAGTGAAAAGATGAAACGAAGCGGCTACGCCAATTCCCTGAAGATCGGAGCGGTCGACAGCACGGTGACCAATTACACTTCCACCAGGCCGGATGGGCTGGCCGATATTCTTGGCTGCGATAATCTGACGCTGACGAATATCACCGGCACCTACGATTCATCGTTCATCAACGGCATGTATCCCGGGGTGCGATTTCCGGGGCATGGATACAAACATCTGACTCTGAATAATGTGACCCTCACCGATACGGCGGAGAATCCTTATGGCACCTCCGAAAACAAGCCCCTGCCTTTTGGCGGCAATTCAGACCCCCTTAACGCCCATATACAATTCAACAAAGTCACGGTTAATTTGAATCGGTGGTCGCGCCCGTATCCTGTGCAATCCACTTTCGCCGGTTTGGATGTTCATGCGGACATCTCATTTAATATCAAACAGCCAAAATAAGCAAGAGGAGGATACTGTGTATCCGTCTGAAATATAGGCCGGGAGGATTAACCTTCGCATAGAGTGCCATCGATGATGGAAAGGCAACCTTCACTCCTCTTGGATCCCGTCGATGAATGTTGCGGCCGATCCAAAGCGGGGCGTCACTTAGGAGTTGGTTTGCATGCGCGGCTGTGTTCCGAATGGAGGCTGTGATAAAGATTTTGTTCATCGGAGACATCGTGGGGAAGCCGGGGCGCGAGATCCTTCAGGAGCGTCTGGCGCGGCTTCGCGCTGAGTTGAATCTGGACGTGGTGATCGCCAACGGCGAAAACGCGGCCGCCGGCTCGGGCATCACCGGAGCCATCGCGAAATCGCTGCTGGCGACCGGGGTGGATGCGATCACGTTGGGCGACCATGTGTGGGACCAGCGGGGCTGGGAGGACGAGATCGACGATTTCCCGACGGTGTGCAGGCCGGCGAACCTGCCGGAGAGCAATCCGGGGCGCGACCACGTGATCCTGGATGTAAAGGGTTTCAAGCTGGCGGTGTTCACCGTGCTGGGGCGCACGTTCATGGGGTTGAAGGGCGATTGTCCTTTCCTCGGGGCGGATGCGATGCTCAAGAAATTGGAAGGCAAGGCGGACGGCGCGCTGGTCGAGATCCATGCGGAGGCCACGAGCGAGAAGATCGCGCTGGGCTGGCATTTGGACGGGCGCGCGGTCGCGGTGCTGGGCACGCATACGCATGTGCCGACGGCCGACGCGGGCGTGCTGCCGAAGGGCACGGGTTTCATGTGCGACGTGGGGATGACGGGGCCCTATGCCTCGGTGCTGGGGCGCGAGGTCGCGCCGGTGCTGGGACGTTTTCTGGACGGGATGCCGCGGCGGTTCGAGGTGGCCGAGGGCGACGTGCGCATCTCGGGGGCGCTGGTCGAATATGATCCGGTCGCGAAGCGCGCCGTTAAGGTTCAGCTCATCACGGTGAAGCGCGCAGGCGGACGATAAGGGGCGAAAAAAAGCCCGACGGGAGCGTCGGGCTTGTGGATCAGTTGTGCACCACGCCGTCTTCCTGATAGATGCCGATGCGGCGGTAGCGCTCGTAACGGGTGTCGAGCAGGTCTTCGGCCTTGAGGCCGCGCAGGTCGTTGAGGTGCTTTTGCAGCGCGTAGCGGAGGGCGCCAGCCGCCTGTTCGAGGTTGTTGTGCGCGCCGCCAAACGGTTCGGGGATGATCTCGTCGATCACGCCTAGCTTCTCGAGTTGGTCGGCGTTGATCTTGAGGGCTTCGGCGGCCTTGGGGGCGGCGGCGGAGTCTTTCCAGAGGATGGCGGCGCAACCTTCGGGGGAGATCACCGAGTAGTAGCTGTTTTCAAACATGAGCACGCGATCGGTCACGCCGATGCCGAGGGCTCCGCCGGAACCGCCTTCGCCCACGACGATGGAGATGGAGGGAACGCGGAGCATGGCCATCTCGCGGAGGTTGACGGCGATGGCTTCGGAGACATGGCGTTCCTCGGAGCCGATGCCGGGATAGGCTCCGGGGGTGTCGATAAAGGTGATGACGGGGATGCCGAACTTTTCGGCAAGTTTCATCAGGCGAAGGGCTTTGCGGTAACCCTCGGGCTGGGCCATGCCGAAGTTGCGGGCGATCTTTTCCTTGGTTTCGCGGCCCTTCTGCTGGGCGATGATCATGACGGATTCGCCATTGAAGAAGGCGGTGCCGCCAACGAGGGCGCGGTCGTCGTTGAACTGGCGGTCGCCGTGCAGCTCGACAAAGCCTTCGCAGATGAGCTCGACGTAATCGAGGGCGTAGGGGCGCCTGGGATGGCGGGCGATCTGGACCTTCTGCCAGGAGGTGAGGCTGGAATAGATCTCGCGCTGGGTGGCGTCGATCTTGCGCTCGATGGCGGCGATCTCGCTGGCGACGTCGAGGTTGTTCTCGAGGGATTGCTGGCGGAGATGTTCGAGCTGCACGCTCAGGTCGCGCAGGGGTTTCTCGAATTCCAACGTATAAACGGGTTTTTCCATGATGTGGGCGGGAAGGGTAGGGAGCTTACCTTGCCGCTGTCAATTGGCCGGATGAGGCCGGGGACCGGCAAGCCGGTCGACGGCGCGGTCATCTTTGGACTTTGCATCATCGGACGGCGTGCAATGATCGAAAGGGCATTGCGCCGAAGCTTCCTTCCCTCCTATGCAAATCGATCTGCCTCTCGATCCCTCAACCGAGCGCCTGCTCGCCGCCGAACTCCGATCCGGAGAAACGGTGCTGTGGCAAAGCTCAAGCGACCCGCGAAGGAGCTTTCGCCTGGGGTTGCTGATTTTGTTGTTCGCGGTGCCTTGGACGGCGTTCGCGATTTTCTGGATGACGATGGCCGCACGGGGAAACGTGGTTTTCGCGCTGTTCGGGCTGCCCTTCGTGGGCGTGGGCTGCGCGATGTTTGCCGCGCCGTGGTGGGCGGCACGGCGGGCGCGCCGTTTGGGTTACGCGCTGACGACGGACCGTGCGATCATCCTGACGCCGCGTTTTTTTGGCACGGTATCCGTCCGCTCTTTCTCGCCGGCGGATCTGGGCGACGTGGAGCGGGTTCAGCGCAAGGACGGCGGGGGTGATTTGATCTTCGCGCGCGAATACGTCGGCGGCACTTCGGATAGCGGGCCGCGGCAACGTCAGATCGGCTTCATGGGAATCCCGGATGTCCGGACGGTGCAGACGCAGATCGAGACGCTGAACAAGAGCTACGCCGCGCCGCGTTGAGCGAGGGCGTTACAGGCCGCCCTTATGTTCCTCGGGATTCTTGAGCTGGTCTTTCCAACTGAGAATCTTGGCCTGCGCGCCGTATTTCTCGGCGGTGGTTTTGTCGCCTTTTTCCATCCAGATGCGCGAGAGGGTGGTGTTGATGAAAAGATCGTCGGGGCGGACGGAGAGGCCGTGCTCGGCGGCGGAAAGCGCGGCATCGAAGCGGCGCAGGTTGAAATTGATCTCGGCGAGCGCGTGCCAGGCTTCGAAGGACGAGGGCGAGGCGTCGGTGGCGCGGGCGAGTTTGGCGAGGGCGGCGTCGTTGTCGCCCATCGTGTAGTCAAAGGTCGCGTCCTCGATGAGCGTCTGGAGTTCGGCGTCGGTCATGGGGGAGCTATAAAAGGAAACGCGGCGAAAGGGAGAGTTATTTGAGGGGCGTTGGCGGCGGGACACAAAAAAGCCGTCCGGTATGCGCGGACGGCCTGGATGAAATCGATAGAGACGCAGCGGGCTTACTTCTTGCAGTCGGCCTCGACGTTGATCGCAACGGCGACCTCGTCGCCCAGCGCCTTGCCGAGCATGGACGGGCCGTTCACGCCGAAGTCGGCCTTGTTGAGAGTGGTGGAGACTTCCCAGCCGGAAAGCTGCACGCCGTTCATTCCGGGGCCGAAGCCCAGGAGCTTCGTCTTGAGGACGACTTTCTGCGTCACGCCATGAATCGTGAGGTTGCCGGTCACGTCGAAGGAGTCTTCGCCGGTCTTCTTCCACGAGGTGCTCTTGAAGGTGATAGACTCGAACTTGGCGGCATCAAAGAAATCGGCGGACTGGAGGTGGGTGTCGCGTTTTTCATTGGAGGTGTTGACGCTGGAAACCGCGATGGTCGCCTCGACGGTGCTCTTTTCGAGGTTGTCACGATCGACGGCGATCGTGCCGGAAACCTTGGTGAAAGAGCCGGAGACCTTGCTCACAAAATGGCGGATGGTGAAGCCGACGTTGGAGTGGACCGGATCGATGGTGTAGTTTTCGACGGCGGCGCGGGAAAAGGCCGCGGAGCCGAGAACGAGGGAGGCGATGGCGAGGAATCTGAACGCTATTTTCATGGGATTAAGAGGGCAGTGGTTTGAAATTAACGGCTGAAGTAAGCTCATCTGGTTTGAATGTGCAACCAGAGCGGTTTTTTTACGCTGATTTTCAGATGGGAGTGGCGCATCAGTCTTGGCCCTGCGCTGGCCTTGTGCGTGAGCGCCTCCCCCAACGGACGAAACCGCCGTCTCTCTCAATGGCCTCCACCGGCTCGCCTTCGTCTGTCTTATGCCCGAAAATCTCTCCGACCAAGCTTTCTGGCAGCTTCAGGATTTCTTTACGAAGCAGGCTTTGAGGGCGATCGCACTGCCATCGATTTTGCAGTCGATCTCGTGATCGCCGTCCACAAGGCGGATGTTTTTGGCCTTGGTGCCTTGCTTGAGCACTTGCGAGCCGCCGCCCAACTTCAGGTCCTTGATGAGCGCGACGGTATCGCCGTCGGCCAGAACGTTGCCGTGGGCATCCTTGACGACACGGGCCGTCTCGGGTTCGGCTTCCTTGGGCCATTCGTGGCCGCATGTGACGCATTCCCAATGGTCGGAGTGGCTGAGAACTTCTTCGAGGGTGCAGGCAGGACAGGCGGGTTTGGTCATCGTGAACGGTTTGGTTGAAAGATTGAGCGCTCAGAGCGCCTCGATTCGCAGGGGAGTGGCGTTGATGCGCCCGTTGCTGACAACGAGGCCAATACCACCTTCACCAAGCATGGAATCCCGTGCTGCCAGCAGCCGCGTCCCGTTGACAAATCCCACGAGGGAATCCTCGCGCACCTCCAGCGCGAGTTCGTAGGTGTTGCACAACTCCCACGTGAATTCCGTCTCGGCCAGCACGGTCTCGTGGTGCGCCATCCGAACCAGAACCAGCTTGTTTCCCGGTCGCAGAAGCAGCGCATATTGGCGGGTGAGCCCTTGGACGCGCGCGGCGATGCCGCATTCGCTGCCAACCCACGGTTTGATGCAGGAGGAGACGCGATAGTCTTTCCATTCGCGAGTGCCCGTGTGCAGGAGGCCGCGGCCACGGTTTTTGATCAGGGAGACGCTTTCGTTCCACGGTGCCAGCCCGCTCCAGCCCGGCTGTTCCAAGTTGTGGATGAAAATACGGCTCCAGAGACCGATATCCTTACAGTTCTCCGGAGTCGAAAACGTGAGCGTGGGAGTGCCTCTCCATGTCAGCCAGTCGAGATCCAGTTGGCTGCCCCGCGGTCCGATCAACTGAACTCCTACGGCAAAAATCGGCCAGTTTCCGGTCTCCGGCGCCTTCCATTGAAGTATCGCGGCGTGGCCGGGCTGCACCTCAACCAACGGTCCCTCCTTGAGCACGATGGCTTCACCGTCGGCATACGCACGAACAAACAAACGCGCGCTCACCGCCTGATGGTTGACGGAGCCGGCCAGCACCCGGGCCTGGATCAGATCGCCTTCATAGAGAGCAGGAGTCGCGCTGGCTCCGTAAATGGCCAGCTTCAACGATTCCGGTGTCAGAAAAGTTGCCACCTCGGCATCGCAGCGCATTCCCGGGAATGCGATCTGCAGGCGCAACGCCTTGTCCACGGGCGTGGCCCGCATTTCCTTCGGGCAAAGGCTCGAAGGCGCAAAGCCGTGGGTGGACCCGGGCAGGTCGAAGTGGAATCTGGCGCCATTCTTGGGCAGGCTCGGCCGACCGGCCGCGAGCACCCGTCCGATGTTGGCGATTTCCAGAGCCATCGTCGCGGCGTCGCGCATGCCCCAGTGCCCGTCGGCCGCCGGCAGATACATGCGATCGTTGACCGGCGTGCGCCAATCGTAGCCGGAGCGCAGCGCGGCCAGGCCGCTGCGGATGCCGAGCAGGCATCCCAGGTTCCCGGAGTTGCAGTCGGTGTCGTAGCCGCAAGTGTTGACGATCATCATGGAGCGATCGAAATCGCCACCGCCGTAGAGCAAGGCGAGGATGATGACGCCGTGGTTGGAAACCATCGGACAGTTGGTCCCGAATTTTTGGTAGCCGTGGTGCTCGACCAGCAGTTCACGGGCCTTGCGCCAATCGGCGTGTTCTCCGTGCCAGCGCCTGAGGTCGGCGATCAATTGCGCGATGCGACAATCGGCGGGGATGTAGGCGAGGGCCTTGTCGAGGAGCTTGTCGATATCCTGCTCCAGAAAAGCCATCGATTCCATTGCCGCGATGACGACCGCGCCATGCACGGCCTCGCCATCGTGGCTGACGCGCGCGGCTTCGCGCGCCAGACGCACCGCGAGGTCGGGATTGCCCGGGGCCACCATCGCCCAGCCGTCGATGAAAATCTGGGCGCCGATTTCCTCGGCCACGCCGGTGCCATTCAGCCCGATGGAGCCGCTCTTGGGGGCCTCGATTCCGGCCTCCAGCCGCAAATAGGCGGTGTGTTCGGCAGACATCCCCATCCCTCCCCACCAAAGGATGTGCCGGCCCTCGGCAATGTAGTTCAGCCAGCTCTGACCGATTTCCCGTGAGCTCAAGTCGGGCTTTATTCCGTGGTCGAGGAGCGCTCGCACAAAGGTGAACGTCCCGGTGATGTCGTCGTCGGTGACGATCAACGGCATGTTTTGGTCCGCATGCACATAGCGGCGGATTTCGCCCCAGCGGTTGGAGAGTCTCTCGTAAGACCATCCTTCAAAGGGACGGCCAAGATACACGCCGATGAGTTTCCCCAACACGCCGGCATACACGCGGGCTTCGTAGTCGGATGGGATGCCGGGTTTCATGCGATGGAGTCGTTCAGTTCGAGGAGGTAACGTTTTCGCAGCGTGCTCAGTGCCGTTATCTTGATCAAGCGATGAATACCCCTGTTACCGACAGTCGCATGCCGTCAGCGCATCGCGGGGCGGAGCTCGCGGCGGAGTTCGCCGGCCAAGATGACCTGCCGGCGGCAGGCGGCGTGGACGGCCTCCGGCGACGCGTCGGCCAGAATCTCGGCCTTGAAGGAAACCGTGAGCGGTGCGCCGGGTGGTATCTTCGCGGTTTGGAGACGTTTCACGCAGAGGTCGCGCAGGCTGTTGGCGCGGGATTCGAGCACAAGAAAAATGGCGTCGCCCGCCGTAGACTGCGCATAGATAACCGCCACGCCCAGTGCGGCCGGCGGGATGGCCGATTCGATTTCACCGGCGGCGCAGGTCGTGAGGCCGAAACGTTCCTGCCAAGGCGATGTTTTGATATCCATTCGCGAGCATCCCTGCGTTGCGGGCGCAAGACAACGTGTTTGTGCACGTCAAGACTAGGGCGGAAATTCTGACAATCGGGAACCGGCCGCCTCGTTAAGCTCGACACAGCAACCCATATCTTAATTCCTTCTAACCTCTACCCTCGACGACTGTGACTCGCCATCATGCGTAAACCTTTTCAAAACCTCCCGTTTTCTATTTGCTGAACATTTTTCTAAACACGTTGCCTCCTGATACCGCTTTCTTTGATGAATTCCCCCAATAATCCCGCCCCGACCGATCCAACCCACGTTGCCCCCAAGGAAACGATCTATTCGGTAGGCACGCTCCATTACAACAAACACCAGCTGATCATCCTCTTCGTCTGGCTGATGTGGAACGACTTTGGCATCACGCTGATCGAGGCGATCGGCAGCTTGAACGGAGTCATGATGCGCGACCACGGGGCGACATTCACGCAAATGGCCCTGCTGGGCAGCATCGGCGGTTTTATCACCCCGTGGATCAACCCGTGGGTGAGCACATGGTCCGACCGCCATCGCGGCCGTTACGGCCGCCGCCGGCCCTTCCTTCTCATCGCAACGCCGATCTTCGCCCTTTTCCTGATGGCGATTCCGTTCATGCCGGACTTCTTCCATTATTTGGAACGATTCCCCCTGATGGTGCGGTTCTTCACCCACATCCCGATGAACGGCCCGGCGTTCCTGATCGGCGTCTGCGGTCTGGCCGCCGGCATGTTCAACGCCGTCGTGCTTGCCATCTTCAGTTATCTCTATTGGGACGTGGTGCCCGAAAAAGTGCTGGGGCGTTTCAATTCGTTGAAGGCGAACGTCGCCCTGATCGCCGGTCTCGTCTGGAGCTTCTTTATCTACGGGATGGCCGACCATCACATGAAGGAGGTCTATGTCGGCACCGGTGTCTTCTCCCTCGCCATTTATCTCCTTTCCGTTTGGAAGATCAAGGAAGGCGAATATCCGCCGCCCGATGTGCATAAAAAAGGCGGCTTCTTTGCTCCCTTTCGCGCCTATTTCGTCGAATGCTTCAGCGACTCCTTCTACATCTGGGTTTTCGTCGCATCCCTGCTTTACCAGCTCGGCAACCAGGGTGGCGGATATCAGTTCTTTTATCTTTATCAGGATTTGAAGTTAAATCTGGCCACCATCGGGCCGATGGATGGTTGGGCCAAAATGGTGACCACCGGATTCGGACTGCTCCTTGGATTCTACATTGGGGGATTGACGGACCGATTAAAGCCCGTGCGGCTTATGGCTCCCTGCTATATGGTTTTGGCCCTGATCGTCTATGGAAGCTTCTTCTTCGTTGTGGACCAATGGACCTACCTGATCGCCATCTGCGCCAGAGGGCTGGTGCATTTTACCCTGGGCATCATCGTGGGCGCATTCACGGTGGAGGTTTTCCCCCGGGAAAAACTCGGCCAGTTTTGCTCCGCCCAGGCTGTTTTTTACCAAGTGGTCTGCAATCTGACCGGTCCGCTGGTGGGCATGCTTTTTGACCGGCTACAGAACAATCGCATCGGTTTTTTGTGGATGTCCGGTTTTTATTTCTTGGCGGCGCTGGCCTACCTGAAGGTGTATTTCAACTGGAAGGCGCGCCGCGGCCAACCGGTGACTCCTCATGCGGGATAGGTCCGATCAGTGTCGGAACGGGTCGGGTTTCACCCGCCCGCCGCAGCCTCGCCGGACCTAATAATGCGTAGTGCGCCTGCTTGTTTCGGCCACGGTCCAACTTGCCACGGTGAATCGCGTTCATTAGAGCAAACATCCTTCAACCAGACCGTGTCGGCCCAAGCCTTTTTTCCATGACTGCCTCCATGAACAAAACCCAAGCCCCGCTTCCCACCCATCGCACGCAACCCGACGCCAAGGGATTCTTTGGCAAGTTCGGCGGCGCCTTCATCCCGCCCGAGCTCCAGCGGCAGATGGACGAGATCAACCACGCCTACCACCGCATTTGCCGCAGCCACGATTTCATCCGTGAACTGCGCTCCATCCGGACGCATTTTCAGGGCCGGCCCACGCCCATTTATTACTGCAAGAACCTCAGCGACGCGATCGACGGCGCCCGCATCTACTTGAAGCGCGAGGATCTCAACCACACCGGCGCCCACAAGCTCAACCACTGCATGGGCGAGGCGCTGCTGGCCAGGTTTCTCGGCAAGAAAAAGCTCATCGCCGAAACCGGCGCCGGGCAGCATGGCGTCGCCCTCGCCACCGCCGGAGCCTACTTCGGCATTCCGGTCGAGATCCACATGGGCGAGGTCGATATCGCCAAGGAGCATCCCAACGTGGTGCGCATGAAAATCCTCGGCGCCAAGGTCGTGCCGGTCTCCTTTGGCGCACGCACGCTCAAGGAGGCGGTGGATTCCGCCTTCCAGGCCTATCTCGCCGATCCGGTGAACAGCATTTACTGCATCGGGTCCGTGGTCGGTCCGCACCCGTTTCCGCTCATGGTGCGCGAGTTTCAACGCGTGGTCGGCATCGAGGCGCGCGAACAGTTTTTGGAGATGACCGGCGACCTGCCCGGCAACGTGGTCGCCTGCGTGGGCGGCGGCTCCAACGCGATGGGCATTTTCTCCGCCTTCCTTGATGATCCCGTGCTTCTGCACGGCGTCGAACCGCTCGGACGCGGCGCCAAGCTCGGCGATCACGCCGCCAGCCTCAACTACGGCGAGGAAGGCGTCATGCACGGGTTCAACTCCATTATGCTCAAGGATGCTAAAGGCGACCCGGCCCCCGTCTACTCGGTGGCGAGCGGCCTCGATTATCCCTCGGTCGGCCCGGAGCACGCCTACCTTTTCCAAAGCGGACGCACCATTGCCGGCACCGCCACCGACGCGGAGACGATCGAGGCGTTTTTCAGGCTCTCACGCCGCGAAGGCATCATTCCCGCCCTCGAAAGCGCCCATGCGGTGGCCTATGCGTTGAAGCTCGCCAAGGAACGTCCCGACGAATCCATCCTCGTCAACCTGAGCGGACGCGGGGACAAGGACATCGATTTCGTCATGGAGAAATACGCCTCCTACGCCGAGCGCACGGATTACTGACCCTTCGATCGAACCGACTCGGCTCGCTTCCTATTGCCCGCTGACGCGCAGGCGGATGAAACGAGGGGCGCCCGCCGCCACGGCGACCGTGTCGGTGTAGGTATAGGGCTGGCCTATCGTGAGCAGTCCGGCGAGGGAGATGCTGGTCCAGGCCCCGGTGAGGTCTCCACTGACCTCGATGGCATAAGTGATGTCGGATCTCTGCGGCGTGAACGTCAGCGCAAGGTAGTTTGCCCCGTTGCTGGCAACGGTGTTCACAGTGGGGCGAATGGCGCTGTTGGCGACCGTGGGGTCGCCTCCGAGGGCGTATTCGAGCAGGTTGGGCAAACCGTCCAGGTTGGAGACGGCGCTGTCGGCGGCGGTTCCGGTGTTGGCGGTGGTGCCAAAGTAGGATTGCCGCCAGCTTTGCAGCGCGGTGTTGATCGTGATGGTAAAGGCCTGGGTGGCGTCGGGAGATGTCCCGTTGGCGGCGGTGATGGTGCCGCTGAAAACGCCCGCCGCCGTGGGTGCGCCCGAGATTGTGCCGGCGCTGGAAATCGTCAGGCCATCGGGCAATGCTCCCGATGTGACTGCAAAAGCCGGGGGTGGCGCGCCTGTCGCCGTGCAGGAATACTGATAGGACACGCCGGTCGTGCCGTTGGCGTCGGGGGGAGAACTGGTGAATTGCGGTCCCTGCATCGGGAATGCCGCATGGCCCTTCCAAGTGGGCGAGGTGAACCCCGAACTGCCACTCAGGTAATACACCGTGAAGCCGCTCGCCACTCCAACAAAGGGGTCGGAACCAAAAATCGGAAAGGGGTTGGAACCAAGAGTCGGAGCGTTTCCCATGAAATTCGCGATCGTCAGCACGCTGCAATTCTCGAATGCATGGTCTCCAATGCTGGTGACGCTGGATGGAATAGTCACGCTCGTCAGCCCGCTGTCTCGGAATGCACCGTTTCCGATGTTGGTGACGCTGGATGGAATCGACATGCTGGTCAGCCCCCTGCAGCCGAAGAACGTATAGTCCGCTATATTGGTGACGCCTGCAGGAATCGTTACGCTGGTCAGGCTGTAGCAATAGTCGAACGCTTGGGATCCGATGCTGGTGACACCTGCAGGAATTGTCACACTGGTCACCCCGCTGCAGCCTTCGAACGCACTGGTTCCGATGCCGGTGACGCTGGAGGGAATCGTGTAGGCACCGCTCTTGCCTCCCGGATATTCAATGAGTGTTGTTTGCAGTTTATCGAAGAGCACACCGCCAGGGCTACTGTAATTGGCATTCGCAACATCCACCGAGATGGAGGTCAGACCTGTGCAACCAGAGAACGCACCGCTTCCGATGTTGGTGACGCTGGATGGAATCGTCACGCTGGTGAGCCCGCTGCAGCCTTGGAACGCATAGGTTCCGATGCTGGTGACGCCTGCAGAAATCGCCACGCTCGTCAGTTTGGTGCAATTGTTGAACGCATAGGTTCCGATGCTGGTGGCGCCTGCAGGAATCGTCACGCTCGTGAGCCCGCTGCAGCTTTCGAACGCATAGTCCGCTATGCTGGTGACGCCTGCAGGAATCGCCACGCTGGTCAGCCTGCTGCAGCTTTCGAACGCATAGCTTCCGATGCTGGTGACGCCTGTAGGAATCGCCACGCTGGTGAGCCCGCTGCAGCTTTCGAACGCATAGTCCGCTAGGCTGGTGACACTGCTGGGAATCGTGTAGGCACCACTCTTGCCTGCCGGAAATTGAATGAGCGATGTTTGCAGTTTATCGAAGAGCACCCCGCCAGGGCTACTGTAATTGGCATTCGCAACATCCACCGAGATGGAGGTCAGTCCTGTGCAACCAGCGAACGCACCGCTTCCGATACTGGTGATGTTGGATGGAATCGTCACACTGGTCACTCTGCAGTATTGGAACGCATAGGTTCCGATGCTGGTGACGCTGGATGGAATCGTGTAGGCACCGCCCTTGCCTCCCGGATATTCAATGAGTGTTGTTTGCAGTTTATCGAAGAGCACACCGTTTGAACTGCTACTGTAGCTCGGATTCGCCACATCGACCGATATCGAAGCAAGCCAGCCGCAACCGGAGAACACTTGGATTCCTATACTAGTCACGCTGGCAGGAATCGTCACGCTAGTCAGATTGGTGCAGCCGTAGAACGCACTGTCTCCGATGCTGGTGACGCCTGCAGAAATCGTCACGCTGGTCAGCCCGTTGCAGCCTTGGAACGCATTGGTTCCGATGCTGGTGACGTTGGATGGAATCGACACGCTCGTCAGACCGAAGCAGTATATGAACGCACCGCTTCCGATACTGGTGACGCCTGCAGGAATCGTAACGCTGGTCAGCCCGTTGCAATTGTAGAACGCATTGGTTCCGATGCTGGTAACGCTGGGGGGAATCGATACGCTCGTCAGACCGTAGCAGTATTGGAACGCACTGCTTCCGATACTGGTCACCGGCTCGCCGTTAATGGTCGAAGGGATCACAACCGCACCAACGAAAGAGGTCGGAAAGCCGGTGATGGTGATGGAAGTTCCGTTGTCGGTATAAGTAAAATTACCAAACGTCGCCGCCGACAGAGCGGGCGCCATGCAGCACAAGGCGGCAAAAAGACTCCATGCACCGAAGGGTCTTTTTTTTGCAATCATGCAGCCGATGCCACCCCATAGGTCGCGAAAAAGAATCATCTTGCGGGTCATCGGTATTTGGAAATCGGCCGAGGTAAAGATGTAACGCTCTCTGAGGGCAGGTTGTTACTCTCTTAATAGCCATGCGTAGTTTTCAGAATGGAGTGAGAAGGCGGTGGACGGTCGGACGGAGGCCAGAAGGCGGAAACCGGAAGGATCGATCCAAGGGGCTGGGCGGGATAAAAGACGAGTTTTCCCCACGCATGAACACTCGTCGGCACTCCTTGCGGAGATTCGGTATTCGTGTCCATTCGTGGACAACCGGTTTCAGAGCGCGGCGAGTTGCGCCGATGTTTGTTTTCCCCGGCAAGGCGATGGGCCGCTGCACTTGAACCTCACGCTCCGCCCGCAAAAAAGGCCGCGGAGTTGATCCGCGGCCTTAACCATTAAATGGGGGAGCTGCTTTGAAAGGCTCTGCTTACTTTTTCGCGGCGGCGGCGGCTTCGGCCTGGGCTTTTTCGAACTTCGCGGCTTCCTCGTCGGAGACGAGCATGTAGACGTCGGCCTTTTCGACCGCGACGGTGTAGGAGCGTTCGAGCGAGAAGCCGTAGGTTTTGATCATCGTCTGGTTGTTCTCGTTGAGCTTCGCGAGCAACTCGTCGAGCTTCGTCTTCAATTCCTTCTTCTTGGCCGCATTGGTTTCCTTTTCGTAGGCGGTGTTGGCATCGATCACCAGTTGACGCTGCGTCTGCACGACCTGCACGTTGGCCTGAAACTCCTGGAAGCCCTGCGCCGTGTTGATCGAGCAAACCTTGATCAGCTTCTGCTGCTTCGGCGCGCCGGCGGCAGGGGTGGCGGCAGCGGCGGCGGGCGCGGCTGCGGGGGTGGAGCCGGGGAACGATACGGTATCCGTAGCCCAAAGGCTGGCGGTGAGCAGGGATGCGCTGAGGAGAAGAATGCGACGGGTCGTTTTGGTCATGATGGTGTAGAGGGGATACAGGATAGTCTGATCTTGGATAGAATCGAGCAGGTAAATTCAGGCAAAGGCATACCCATTGCAACCCAGAAGTTGCGCCGACGATGGCTGCGGTTCAAGCGCCCAAGCCAAAGCGGGCGGACGCGCGTCAGTTGAAGACGTGGAAAAGCTCGGCGGCGAGCATGACGGTTTCCGCCTCGGTCGTTGAGCATTCGATCATGAGCGGCAGGGCCGGGTTCAAGGCGGTGGCGTCGACTTCGCCGACGGCCCACGAGAGGCCGCTCCAAATGGCCTTGTCGTAGTGGATGGCCACGGGGATTTCGCGGCCGGCCTGAAAGGCGGAAAGACGAAGGATCTTGCCGAGGGAAATCCCCTTGGGTGGCGAACCGCCGGTGCTGCGCTTGGGATAGCCCGCGGAGGTTGTCTGGCGGAGGACGATGCGGACTTTGCCTGCGGACGGCGGGCGGGCGAGAGTGATGTCGAGGCGTTTTTCTCCGGCGACGACATCGGACGCGAGAGGCCGGATCGCGGTCGGAATGACAACGTCATGCTGGCGGCCGAGATCGTGGCGGGCATCGGCATAGGAACCGAAACCGACGACGGCGAGTTGTTCGGGACCGAGGGAGAGGCGGCCATTGCGCAAGGCGGGATTGAAACCGGCGTCGGCGAAAAGCACCCGGGCCGCGGCGCCGTCGAGCGGGGGCAGGCCGATCTCGGCGACGGATTGAGAGGGGTTGACCACCGTGAAAAGCCCGCCTCCGGACTGTCGGGCGGAGTAGCCGTAGGGTTGGGCTTCGCCGGGCATGCCGCCGAAGGTTTCAACATGGGCGGTCGCCTGCAGCGGAAGGAAGAGCCGCTGGACGCGGGCGAACCACCGGGCTTTCTCTTCGTCGAGAAGATCGAGGTTGCCGTAGTAGGTGTTGGCCCACCCGCCGCGGGCGAGGGAGAGCAGCAGCATGCCCTGCCAGGCGGCGGTGCCGCGGTGGTAGCAGGTGCCGGTCGTGCCGATCATGAAGCCGCTGTTGTCGATGCGGCTTAGCGGAAAACCGTTGAACTCGTAGTAGCGCACGAGGTGGTCGGAGTAGATGTCCTTGGAGCGCCAGAAATTCATGGCGGGCACGTCGGCGGGGCGCGGGTCGCCGCAGTAGAGCGAGTCGAAGACCTCAAGCCAGCGGTGATCGACGATCTTGCACAGGGGGAAGGCGGTGCCGAGCTGCGCGGGGTATTCCTCAAAGCCGTTGTAGCCGATAAGCACGACGTCGGGATGGCGCTTGCGGAAGGCTTTCAGGGCGCCTTGGAACGCGGTGATGTTGGCGGCGCGGATCTCGGAAGGCAGGAGGGTTTGCTGGAGGTGGGGCGGCGCGGCGTTGAAGTCGGCGAAGTCGAATTTGAAAAGACGGAAACCGCGCCCATGCCAATGGTCGAGCGTCGCCATGAAGTGGGCGAGGAAGCCGCCGTGGAAGCAGCAGAACTTTTTCGCCCAGGTGTGGCCGGCGGGGACGGGGTTCTCGTCCAGCGAGTCCGCCCACTCGGGGATGGAGTTCATCTGGCAGAGGGTGTTCACGGTGACCCAGAGGCCGGGCTTCACGTCGTTCTCGATGCACTTGCGCAGCCAGCGATCGGGGCCGTCGGGCCAGTGCGGTTTGCGCCAGGTGCGGTAGCCGCCGTCGCGGTCATACCAGAAGGCGTCCATCAGGTAATAATCGAAGCGAACGCCCTGCATGCGCAGCCAAAGAAGGGCGTCGAGCTGGCGAAGGGCGAGTTCCTCGGTGAGTTCGACGTTGTCGGAGAGCTCGTCGTAGGAGGCCCAATTGATGTAGATGGACAGGGGGCTTGAGATCATAGGTCAACGAAACCGGAACGCCGATCGACGAACGCCGCTCAAGGCTCGAGCCAGAGGCAGGCGGTGACGATGCGCGGATAATAGCGGCTGCCGATGGAGACACCGGTGGCGCTGTGGACCTGGTCAACCATGGCGTAGCGGCCAAGGGGTTCGCTTTGCTGCATCTTGGCGTGGACGGCATCTGCGGCGCGTGCGGCATCGTTGAGCGTCTCGGGGAAGAGGCGTCGCACGACGTGCTGGGCGAGGGCGATCTTGCTGAACCAGGTGTTGGAGCTGGTGCTGGAGATTTTCCATGCGCCGCTTTCGGCGTCGAGACACACGCCGGGCTGGAGGGCGTTGGCCATGTGCCGGGAGAGTTTGGAGAAGAGCTCGGGATAGCGCGACCGCAGCTCGCCGGCGTAGCCGAGGAACAGCGGGAAAACGAGGCCTTCGACCGCGGGCAGGATGCGAGAGCGGTTGCCAGCCTCGAACACGGCGGGGAACAGGCCGGTGTCGGCGTCGAACTGCGCGGCGACGGCGGACGCGGCGAGATCGGCGGAGGCGCGCGCGGCGTCGGCGGCTCCGGCAAGGCCGAGGCCGGCGAAGGCGCGTTCGAGGAGCGTCCAGGCGGCGAAGGCCTTGACCGCGATATAGAGGTTGTTGCGGGCCTGGCCGAGCGAAATGTCGAGCGAATCGTAGGTGGTGATCTCGCCGCCGTCGGCGCCGCAGCGGTGGCTGTCCCATTTGAGGAGGCCGGTGCGTTTCGTTTCGCGCGGATCGTCACGACGGCGGAGACTGTCGGCGCAGGCAAGGAGAAGTTTTTGCCGGGCTTGGAGCCAGGCGGCGTCGCCGGTTTTCTCGACGTAGGTGGTGGCGCAGCAGATCCAGTTGATGAGCTGCTCCATGGTCATGTGCGAGAAGCAGCCATGAAGGTGGTCGCATTCGTAGCTGGAGCGGCCGGGAGGCGTGAACTGGTTCATCACGCCCATGTCGTGGGTGAACGACACGCCGCCGCGAACCACCGGCGTGCCGCCGGGGCGCTGGATTTTGTCGGTGTAGCGGTAGCGGCGGACGAAGAGATCGAGGGTGTTGCCCACCGCCCAGGGCCACCAGGCAAGTTCGAAGAAGAGGTGGTCGACGGTGAGGTCGAAGGTGTTGATCATCCGGTATTCGCCCTCGTTGACGATCCAGAGCGCCCGGCGCTTGTGCTGCATGAGCTGCGAGCTGCCGAGGTAGCTGTGGGTGGCCTGGGCGATCAACCAGCGCTGGTGCTCGTCAAGCGGCGAGGCGGCAAGCTCGGCGTCGCGCTTCTCGGCCAGGGCGGCGTAATGGGAATGCCGCGCGAGGCCGTGGAGGAGCACGTCCTCAAGGTCGGCGAAGAACTTGGTGTAATAATAGCAGGTGGGCAGGCCGGTGGTGACGATGCCGGACTGGTAGAAACCGAGGGCGACAGGGAAGCTCCTGCGCGTGCCGGCGGGCACAAGGAAAACCACCCCGGCTTCGTGAGAGAGGAGGTGGAGCCCTCGATGATCGCGGGCGGGCGGGTTGAAAAGATCAAGCCCCTGTATCCGGCCGGCGATATCGGCCGGGCGGGCGGCGAAGCCGTAGCTCTGGCCGAGCGCGAAGCCGCTCAGGTCGGAGGATACATCCTCGAGCGGACGCAGCGGATGCTCGGTGCGGCCGATGCCGAAGAGAAGTTCGATGGCGGCGGAGCCTTGGGTGTTGTCGTAGGCGAGTTCGGCATGGACGACCGGGGCAAGGGTCAGGCGGGCCGTATCGCGATCCATCGTGTCGGGATGGGCGATGTGATCGAACGGGCTCAGGATGCGCAGTGAAAAGGGACCGTGCGTCCATGTGTCGGTGGCCCAGCCGAGGTGCCGGGTGACGGTGGCGAGATCAATGGCTTGGGGCTCGTGGGAAGATGCGGCGGTGTTTTCCCCGGTGAAGGCGGCGACGGCGGCGGTTTGCGGACGCTCGAAGAAGGGGAGAAGTTTCCAGGGCGCGGGCGCGCCGCCGGCGGCGACGGCGCGGAAGCCGGCATAGACGTTCTGGCCGGCGGGGCCGGAGAGCGACTGGCCGAAGCCGCCGCGTTGGCCGGGGAGTCCGATCGTGAAGCTGGCGAAGGCGCCGAAAGGAGAGTGTTGCGTGTGGTAATGCATGGAGAGCCTGGTTGGGGTGCGGCCAATGAACGCTGACGGAAAAGGGAAGGGGACCCGGCGTTGTCGGACAACACGTGATAGCAGCGGGAGGCGTTCCGCTGGCTGTGTGTTAGACGGCCAGTCGTGAATCAGCCGAGGGTCGTGGCGACCTTGGTCATGGCGTTGACGACGCGCAGGCCGGCGACGATCTGCTCGGGAGTGGTTTCATGGGCGAGTTTTTCACCGCGGACGGCGCGGGCGAAAACACCCCACTGGTAGCCGCCGCTGCTTTCACCGGCGATGGTGCGGGCGACGACCTGGCGGCGGCCGTCGCGGTTCATCACGAGCGAGAGTTCGCTGAGCGAGCCGCCGCGGTCGGGGCCGGCGTTGCGGTAGATGGTGCCGTTTTCGTAGTTCAGAACGAGGGTGTTGCGGTAGTGGTCGCCGTCGTTGATGCAGAAGGAGGCGAAGATGTTGCCAAGAGCGCCGTTTTCAAAACGCAGGCTGAGCTGGCCGTTGTCGGCGGTGGGCCGACCGGTGAAGAGTCGCGATTGGAATACGCTGACATCGGCGACGGGGCCGAAGAGCTGGATGAGATCGTTGATCAGGTAGATTCCGAGGCGAAAAACGGGAGCGACGGGACATTTGGCGGGATCGTCATACCAGGTGCCGTCGGCGGCCTCGCGGTAGTTGGCCCAGACGTCGGCGCGGACGCCGACGGGGGCGCCGAGTTTGTAGCCGTTTACCCATGAAAGAATTTGGGCCAGATCCTCGGGCGGGGTCGGTGCGGGAGAGTTGAGGTGAAGGACACGGCCGAGGGTTTTGGCCTCCCTGAGGACGGCGAGGGCGGCGTCGGGGTCGGTCTCGAAAGGCTTGGTGGTGATCACATCCTTGCCGGCGCGAAGGATGCGACCGAGAAGGGCGGCGCGTCCCACGGGACCGGTGAAGAGACCGATGGTAGGGATGGATGGATCGGCGAGGAGGGCGTCGATGTCGTAATAGGCTTTTACGCCTTGTTTGGCGGCCATGGCATCGGCCTTGGCCTTGTCCATGTCGCAAACGGCTACGAGGCGCACATGGGCGGCGTCTTTACCCGAGACGATCTGATCGATGATGTGGCGGCCGAAATTCAGGCCGACGATGGCAATGGGCAGAGGGGACGTGGATTGCATGAAGGGATCAGTGAACGACTGCGTCCGGCTTTTGAAAAGCACGATGCAATGAAATGATCACTGTATTTATTCTGTGCCTAGGCTTCGATTTTCCCTTTCAATGGTCAGCCATACTTCACCCGCTCGTGCAACTGAGGCTTTTCTCAATAGAGGGTGTCGGCTCTTGATGCTGTCAGTCGACCTTGGCGGGTTTACCCACAAAAGCATCACTGCGGAAAGGCGAGGCGGGGAGACCTTCGTTGTTATACAAATTGCACCCGTCGGGATTGTCGGCCCATGCGTAGCGGACGGCGACCGGATTGGGCACGGAGGCATTCCAGACGACGACGCTGTGGCCTTGGATCTCCGCCTCAGCCCAGACAAACGTATGGTCGGGACCGGCGAGCTCGAAGCGTCGCAGGGCTCCGCCGCGAGCCACGAGGCCTCCGCCGGTGTTGCGGAAGTGGCAGCGCACGCGCCCGCCGGCCTCGTTGTCCATGCGCGTAAAAACAGGCCCGGAGGCGACACCGCCACGGCTGTAAATATCGGCGAGCGCCCAGCGGGCGAGACGCAGTCCGACATCGCGCTTGTTGCGCGGATGGATGTCTGCGGCCTCGCCGATGTCGACCGCGACCGCGAGACCGGTGGCGGGTTCGGCCAGCCCGGCCAACTGGGCTTCGCGCAACTCGGCCCATGGGCTTTCGCAGGGAATATCGAGCGCGGGATGGTGGTTTGCCAACTGCACCTGTCCGAAGGCAAAGTCGCCCTGGCCCCACGCACGGCGCCAGTCGCGGATCATCAAGGGGAGCAGCCGACGATAGGCGGCGGGTTCATGGGCGTTGGATTCGCCTTGATACCAGATGACACCGCGCAAGCCGTAAGGCACAAGCGGAGCGACGCGGCTGTTGAACAGGATGGCGGGCGAGTTCGGTGCGTCCGGTCCCCACGCGATGGCGGGCGGCACGACTCGGCCCCAATCTTGTTCGACGCAAAACCCCCATGCGCCCGCGAGCGGCAGGGCGGTTTCGGGTTTGCCGGGGAGCTCGAGGAGCATGTGCGCCGCCGGGCCGTTGAACCCGGCATCGAACACATGGGACCGTGCGCGCACCGCCACGACCAGCCTGCCGGCCTTTACCAACGCCCCCGGCACCCGATACACGCGGGGGGTGCACCAGGCGTTAGGGGTTTCCCACGACAAGCCGCCTACGCGCACGCCGTTGACGTAGGTGTCGTCGTGCTTGTCGATCGCGCCCAGTTTCAATTCCAGTTCATGGCCGGCCCACGCTGAGGGGATTTCCACGCTGCGGCGAAACCACACGATGCCGTTATACGGCTGTTCCACGCCATTCCATCGGGCGGGCAGGGTTGAGACCGGCCACGCTGCGTCGTCGAAGGTCGCGGCAGCCCAGCCGCGGTCAAAGCCCGCGTTGCCCGGGTCCTGCGGAGCTTCGGTACGCTCCCATTGCTCAAAAGGCGGTATCCCCCTGCGCTTGCCCGGCTGGTGTTTCCAGACGGTGGACTCGAATGTGCGAATCTCCTCCGTGCCCTGCGGGTCGGTCATCAGCGCGGAGCGACTGGTCCAGGCTTGGATGCGGGTGCCGCCCCAGGCGTTGCAGATCAGGCCGACGGGCACGCCGAGTTCGCGGTGCAGTGTCCGGCCAAACCAGCCGCCTACCGCCGAAAAGGCCGAGAGCGTGGCGTGTGTCGCCGGTTTCCAAATACCGCCCACGCCGAGTGTCGTGGCGAGCGTCGCGGGGTTGGTCACGCTGAGCACGCGCACCTGCGGCAGGTTGGTCTCGGTGGGCGAGGAACCGTCCTGATCGGAGTTGGCCAGCGTCATGTCCATGTTGGACTGGCCGGAGCACAGCCAGACTTCGCCGATCAAAATATCGCGCACCACGGCGCGACCCGAGCCCGATTCCGCGATCAGTTCATGCGGCCCGCCGGCGGGCAGGGGCGGCAGGTGGAGATGCCACGTGCCGGCATCGCCGCAGATGGTCTCCGCCTTGTGGCCGGCCAGAGTGACCATGACGGTATCACCCGCGGGACCATGTCCCCATACGGGGATGGTCTGTTCGCGCTGAAGAACGGCGTGATCTTGAAAAATCGGAGCGAAACGAAAGAGCGATTTTGAGGAAGACATGAAGATGATAAGGCAATCAGGGAAGGGCCGTTCGGGACTGAAGTCAGGCCGTTACCTGTTTGTTTTGCCGGTCATTGCCGGGTGCAATGGCGTTGGCTTGCCGAGAGGGGCTTAGATCGGATGCTTTGTCGGGGATCATCAAGATGACCGGCCAGAACTTTAACTTGGCGACAAGCCATTTCATCCGACAGCATGCATCCACATGCCGGATCTTCCTAGCAAACCCACGATTCACGGCCTCAAGGGCTGGCGGTATCTTGCACTTTGGCCACTAGGGATGCTGTTACGGGCATGGACGCTCTCGCTCAGAATCGAGTTTTCGCCCCTCGCTCGTCACCAGTTGGGGAACATTGAGGAACCCGTGGTTTTTGCGCTCTGGCACAACCGTCTGTTTATCGTCGCCGAGATGTTTCGCCGCCAGCATCGCAAACGGGGCGTTTATGGCTTGGTCAGTCCCAGTCGCGATGGCGCATGGCTGGAGGCGTTTTTTTCTTTGGTCGGCATTCAGGCGGTGCGTGGCTCCAGTCACAAACGTGGACGCGAGGCTGCCCTGGGTCTCGTCGATGTGCTGAAAGCGGGATACGACATAGGCGTCACACCTGACGGTCCACGCGGGCCTCGGTATGAATTCAAGGCAGGCAGTCTGGTGGTCGCGCGACGCACCCGCTCCGCGATGGTGCTTTTGGGTACCGCTTATGAATCAGCTTGGCAGTTTTCAAGCTGGGATCAATTTTATCTGCCCATTCCCTTCTCGAGAGTGCGGGTTTCTTACGACGTGGTCACGAGCGCCGAGTTGGCAGACGAGCGTATAAACGTAGACGTCCTTCAGGCGCGGCTGCGAGCCATCAGTCCCGACAAAGCCATAACGGCCTCCAACCCGGTGATCGTCTGAGGCCGGTCAAAAAGACGGTGTCAGGGTCACTTTTTTACCGGGTTCCGTGATGTAGTCGGGACCGGCGGACCAAGTGAGATCATTGATCAGAAACTTGTAGAGTATCGGCTTGGATGTCTCGGGCAGAGCGATGCGCCACTGATCATCCGTCACGCAATCAAGCGGCAGCCCCATATCCCAGCTCAAGCCAGGGCCTTCACCGCGAAGATAAAGGTGGTTGCCAAAACCGATATCGATTTTGGCCGTTATGATCGTCATGATCGGCTTGGCCGCGCTCGTTTTTACGGCAGGCGCAGACGCCTTCTTCTTGACCGGCGTGGCCGCTGTTTTTTTGACGGTTTTCACCGGGACTTTTTTGGCGGGAGCGGAGATCTTTGCTGTTTTGATCGGTGTCTTTTTCATGGCTAAATTAGTTTGATGATTTACGGAAGGTGTGTGGTTCACATTTGGCCTTCGGGCAACTGCTTCAATAGCAAATTGCAGACCAACCTGCGCCAGGTGCTTAATTTAGCTGAACGTTAAACGAGCATCTCGAAAGAATCAAAATAGATGTTTACTCGCAGGAGCGCATTCCCCAAATACATTCGTTTCTCTCTTGGGGCAGTAGCTCAGTTGATAGAGCGCGTCGTTCGCAACGACGAGGTCGCCAGTTTGATCCTGGTCTGCTCCACCAATGTCCATGCGCACGAACAAGCGGACATCGTGTGCTTGGAAAACGAACGAGTCGGTTACTTCGACCTTGCTGAAAAACTCCCGCCAACGGCCCCCGCCGGGGAAGTTCAGCGTCTGTTCACCGGCTTCACGGGTGTGGACCAGCACGAGGTTTTCCGACGCCCACACCTGCACGGGGGCCTCCGCGTAGAGGTGGACTCCGGCGGAGCGTGCGACGACGGCGAGTTCCTCGGATGATTTTCCCGCGCACGGTTGCCGGATGGCGGTGTCGGAAGTCTCAGCGTCGGCCAACTCGGTGCCTGGTGCGAGCCAGAGAGTGCGATCAGGGGAGACAAGGGCGGCGCAAAGCCCGGCTCGTCGCGCAGGAGTGGTCGCCGGGGCGAACAGGTAAACAAGCCGGTAGGGACGCATGGTCTCGGGTGTCGCATCCTCCGCGAGCCAGACGTCAAACGGGGCTCCGCACCAGGCCCATGCGGCGAGCGCATTGTAAACCTCGTCGAGGAAGAGTTTTGAATCGAGCTTCATGGCGTCCTTGCCGGCTTCGTCGATGACGAGCGCAATCTGGGCGACGGGTCCGCCGCGACATGCCTCCAAATCTTTAAAATGGGCAAATTGACGGGCGAGTTCGGCATGGATCGCCGGGTCCGAATAGTTAGACACTTCCCGGCCAAGCATCCGAGAGTGGGTAAGATCAAACCACCACAGGCTTTCCCCCCGACAGAGCGCTGATCCCCACGCCAGTCGCTGGTGCAGAATCGAGCTTGCAGGCGTGAACGTGTCGCCAACCGACATCTTGTTTTTTATGGCTCGTGGGTTGGTGAACGTCCACAAGTCGTTTTCCATATACAGTTGAACGCCATGGTGGCGAACTGTGGCCCAGGGGAAATGCGGCACGAGGGTGCCGCTGCCGAGATCGCGGTTGCCATAGGCGTAAGGCGAGGCGAGGTAGTCGAGCACGCGCGCTTTCAGCACAAGGCCGAGGGCGTGATGGCCGCCGGCAAAACCGCCTGCGCCGGCGAGGACAGACCAACCGGAGCCTTCACGCGCGGTGAGCGTGTAGCCATAGAACGCGCCAATCCGATAGTGCTGCGCGCCGTGCATGCGGATGAGCTGGGCGGACTCGATCAGGTACTCCGCGTTCGCGACCGAAAGGCAGCGCTGGAAGTCGAAAGCCGCCTGATCCCGGGGAAACTGACGCCAGTCGCCGTCACCCGCCTCGCGAGCGGCCCGCGAAGGCGCAACGGCGGTTTCAAAGGTCACCGTGTTGTCGTTCCACGCGAGGCGCAGAGAGCATTCGTCGGTGTAAAATTCCTTCAAATACCGGCGGAAGCGTCGAACCATCGGGGCGGAAACATCGGGCATGGTGTCTCCGCCAAGCAGGCCCCATTCGTAGGTGATGCCTGCACAGACAAGAAACCCCCAGATGCGCTCCGACCAGCCGGACGTTTTCAGCCAATCGAGGAACCGACGCAGGGCGTGGCCGGACTCATCGCGCCATTTTTCGGAGGCGACGCTCGGGACGGTTTGCCGCGAGGTGTGCGTGAGCGTGAAGTGCGTACAGCCATCGGCGCCGCGCTGGAGTTCGTCGGGATTAGCCGCGTCCCACCATTCGGGCGAACCGATGAAGAGGCGCAGGCACAAGCGGGCATCGGGGCACGCTTCCAGCACGCGACGCCAGCCGGCTTCTTGTTGCGTGTAATCGTAGACGCCGGGCGCGAGCCAGACTTCTTCGCCAGTGTTATAGATGTTGGCGGTGGGCGTGGTGGTGACTTGGAACAGTGTCACACCCATGTCGGCCATGCGTCGAAACGGGGCGAGATCGTGGATCGTTCGCCCCGTGCCCGGCGTAAGGGCGCCCGGCCGGCAATAATGCAGCGGCAGGAACGCGGCGGATGCGCTCACTCGGGAATCCAGAACGATGTCTGGGTGCGCGTGGTTTGAGGCGTGCCCTCAACTTCAAGGACGATGGTGGTGGCGATGGGATCCTTGAGCGGCCAAGGCAGGCCGTCGAGGATGACAAGGTCGTTACTCTGCCTGAAGGCCACCGGAGCGCCTCCGTCGAGGCGGTAGGCGCGCAGCACACGGTTGCCGATGTCGGCCACGCGCAACCGAGGACCGGTGCCGTTGAAGATGTGCAGATAGATGCGATTGCCCTTGACGGTGATACGCCCCCAGTTGTTCCAGGTGAAGGGCGAGCGGTCGGAGTCGGCCAGCCAGCCGGGGTTGCGGCGCAGCCAGTCGCCGACTTCGCGGAGGATGTCCACCGAAGGTTGAGGAATGACGCCGTCGGAGGTCGGCCCGATGTTGAGAAGGATGTTGCCGGCGCTGCAGGCGGTCTCGATCAGCATGCGCAGGACGGCGCGGGCATTTTTCCACTGGTGGTCGCCGGCGTGGAAGCCCCAGTTTTCGTTGAGCGTCATGCAGGCTTCCCAGTCGTGGCCGGCGGGAGCGGGCTTGATGGCTTGCTCGCAGCTGTGAAAATCGTGCGGAGCGCCGTTGCGGTTGTTGATGAGGATGCCGGGCTGGAGCTGCTTGATGCAGGTGTTGATCGCTGTGCCGTCGGTGGGCGAGGGGATGCAGCCGTCATACCAGAGGATGTCTACTTTGCCGTAGCGGGTCATGAGCTCCTCGATCTGGGTGCAATAGAATTTTACGAAGCGCTGGCGGGCGGCCTCGTCGGGCCAGCTGTCGGGCCAGTCGCGGCGGTGGGCGCCGGGGTAGTCGGGATGAAACCAGTCGGCCATCGAGAAGTAGAACCCGACCTTGAGGCCACCTTCGCGGACGGCATCGGCGAACTCGCGCACGAGGTCGCGCTTCGCGCCGATTTTGGTGGACTTAAAATCGGTGGTGTCGGTGTCCCACAGGCAGAAGCCGTCGTGATGGCGGGTGGTGAGGACGAGATAACCCATGCCGGCTTCCTTGGCCAGTTTCACCCAGGCGCGGGGATCATAGTTTTCCGCCGTGAACTTCTCCACGAATTCCGTGGTGTAGTCCTTCTTGGAGTAAAGTTCGCGGTTGGCGATCCATTCGCCGCGGCCGCCTACGGAGTAGGGGCCCCAGTGTATGATCATGCCGTAACGGGCTTGGTTGAACCAGCTCATGAATAGTAAAAATTAAACGGGGATGAAGGGTTTCAGCCGGCATTGATAATGCCGGATGGGGCATAGGTTATGCCTGTGCTCGTCAGATGGTGAACGTAAGTTCAGTGGAACCGGTGACGGCGACGGTCTGCAAAGGCTTGCCTGGCAGGGTTACGCGCACCTCACCGTTGCCTTGAGCGATGAGGCGTGCGGTGCGACCGGTGACCTTGAGCAGCACTTGAGGGCCTACGCTTTCGAGGGCGAGTTGGCCATGGCGAAGGAGGCCGGGACCCATGAGCGCGAGGATCGTGTGATCTTTGCGCAGCAAGAGGGACCCGGATGTGCCGGTAAAGGCGTGGGCGTCGTCGCCGGTCGAGACCTTGCCGCGACCGAACCAGACGCGGTCCGTGCGATTCGCATCATGCACGACGGCACCGACGATGCGGCCAGCGTGATGCAGCGCCTCGGCGGTGACGGTGCCGGACTCGCCGACGGGATGGAGCACCGCGAGGTAGTTGCGCGCGCCGAGGGTGGAGACTTGGAGATGCTGCTGGCCGAACCACTTGTCGGGCGTGCTCGTGTATTCGAGGATGGGCAGGTGTTCGACGCTGGTCTTGACGAAGGACTGGCCGGGGAAAAGCACTTGGAGATCGGTGCCGAAGCGTCCGGGGAACCGATAACCGAAGGCGGCGTTGCCGGAGGGCGCTGAGCCGACAACCTGAAGATGCCAGTGGGAGGGAATCTCCGGCGGGAGGTCGATACTGTCATGGACGATAAGCGTGCGGCCATCGATCCAGGCGAGCGAGCGGACGATGCCGGGCGGTTCCTGCCGGAAGCGGCGATAGGCCTCCTGAACCAATTCGTGTTCGCAGCTGTCGTTGAGGAAGACGGGCTTGCCGGGTTCGACGGCACCGGGGTGAACGCCTTGGGTGAAGTGGAACTCGGGGGTGTTGAAGATGCGCTCCACATGGCCGGTTTTGAGGGGCATGTGCACGTCGTAGAACGAGAGCGTGCTGTGGCGCCAGGTTTCGCCCGCTTCGCCACCGTCGTAAACGAGCGGGTGTCCGTCGGCGAAGAAGATGATGCTGCCTTCCGTGCGCTGATAACGATAACCGCCAGGCCCTTGTTTCAAGAGCACGTAGCCTTCATGCTTCGAGCCGACGTCGTGACGAAACACAGCGCCAAAGCCTTCCAGCCGGCGGCTGACGAGAGGAAGAGCGGGAACTTTTTTAGGAATGTCGGCTTCGTCATAGACGGCGAAGAAGAGCGGCAGGTTGCCCGAGGCGGCACCATTGCAGACATCATGGAAGATCTGCTCGCCGACTTGGGTGATGGGCTGGGTATAACCGGTGGCGAGGCGAAGGCCGTCGGCATTGCCGGAGAAATACGCATCGGTGAGCTCTTTGGAAAACGCGGGGTCGAGATCGCGGAAGAGTTGGCCGATGGTGGCGTAGTGCTCGGGCAGCCAGCGGCCGATGGAGGCATGGTCGCCGATCGGCGGGATCTTTCTGATTTTTTCGGCGCGGGCGTAGGCATCCGCACCACCTCCATCGCGCATGACGGCATAGGATACCGGGCTGGGCGGCTGAAGCAATATGATGCCCCAGCGGAGGAAGTCCTTCAGGCGGGGAATCTCGTCGAGCTTGATGCGACCGTGGCGCACCAGGTGGTAGAGCAGGTTCATGCGGCACTTGGAGGCCTGCAGGTAGTAGCAGGCGGGGTTCTCATACCACTTTCCGCTGCCGGGCGTGCAATAGACGAGGAGCGATTTTTTCGTCAGCTCGATGACGTGGTCGAGGAACTTGTCGGCATCGGGATGGCCGTCGAACACCAGGCCCACGGCTCCGACGATGTCGGTGCGGTCGGCCTCGAAGTTGGCGTTACGCGCGTTGAATTGCCAGTTCATGAAGTCGGGTTCCATGAACATGTGGCCCATGAGGATAAAGTAGGCGCGCATGGTGCGTTCCTCCTCCTCGTCAAACACGCCGCTGGCGGCGATAAGGTCGTATTCTTCGGCCCAAGGGGTGATGGGGCGTCCCATGACGGGCGAGTAGGCGTCGCCGCGGTCGCGCCCGAAAAGAACCTTGCGGGCCTGGATCTCGGCGACGCGCACGAGGTCGAGGCGCTTGCGCCATGCGATGACCGGATCGCATTCGACCGCGAAGGTGAGACCGAGGGCGGGGCCGGGGATACGGCCGTCGCGGATTTTTTCCCAGACTTTTCCGAACAAGGGTGAACGTGTCTTGGTGCGCAGTTCGACGAGCTTGTCCCGCGACGCGACGACGTGCGGGCGCGCATGGGCATCGGGCACGTCGAAGTGCCAGTCCTTGAATTCCTGGAGACGGGGCGAGGAGTAGGCGTGCTGGACGCCGGCGATTTCCTTTAAAAGACCATCGTTGGCCTGAAAAGAGGAGACGAGGAGCCCCCACTGGCGTTCGCCGTCAAAGCAACCGAAGCGGAAGAAGGCGTCGCCGTCATTCGTGGTGTGTCCGGTGATCATCGAGATCGAAGAACCGACCATCTCGGGGTAGGGCCAGTCGAGTTCGCGGTTTTCGGTGCCGTCGACATCGATTGGGCCTTGCGCGATACGCTCAAACTCGCGGTCGATCCATTCGCCGCGACGCAGGCTGATGACACCGATATAATCCTGCTCGGCGAGGCTGTCGGGCGTGAAAGCGCAGCCGAAGCCCTGGGGCGGACACCACCACGGGATTGACTCGGGCAGGCGGGCCAGAAGGGATTCCTTGCGTTCGAGGGTCCACCAATGACGTGCGCCGAAGGGTTGTTCCGACCCCCAGTGGAGAAAGCCGCGTCCGCCGGAAAATTCAGCAAGGGAGAACTCAAAGGCCGCTCCCGCGAGATCGGGCGAAGTTTCCTTCACCGAGAGGAACGGTTCATCTTCATGGGCGGTGAAGGCGAAGGCGTAGGTCGCTCCGTTGCTCAGATGGAGTTCGCTGCGGAGCTCGATCAATAATGCGCCGGAGCGAACGAGCGTCGTGCTGCGGGAGGAGACGGTGATTCCCGCGGGCAGGACCAGACGTCCGCGACCGCGCCAACGTTTATCGACGCCGCGCACGGCGAGAATGGGGGCGTCGCCCAACGCGGCACCAGGGCCGGCGATGCGAAACTGCGCCCGGCCGGTGTCGAGCACCCAGACGGCGGCGGATTCCTTGACGAGGCTCAGCTTGGAGGAGAAGGCGGGCGTGGAGGCAGGGAGTTTGGCCGAGTAGAGCGCGATGCTCCGGTTGGAGCGGTGGGGGAGATCCGTGAAAATGAGGAGCTCGCGATCGATGATCTGAAACGGCTCGGCCTTGCCGGGCGTGATCTCGATGCGGAGAGCGTGCTCGGCGGGATTAAAGTCGGCGGGAATCGGGAGCTTCAGCGCCTGCCGGCGGAAGGAATAGTAGAATGGATTGTGCAGGCGCACATCGTCGAGCTTGCGCCAGGCGTGACCCTCGGCCTTGAGATTTCCCGGGTGGGGACTCGCATAGGGAGCGGGCTGGGCGCTGCGCCATTCCTTGACCGCAAGGCGACCGGTGTCGGTGGTGCGGCCGGCGGAGACAACGAGATTACGCGCGATGAAGCGGGTGGGGACGGCGTGGTGCGCGGGGTCGAGGGAGACGGCGATGAAGTCGTGGCGGCCGACGGGGACGGCGGCAAACGCGAATGCCCCGGTGGAATCGGTCTTGGTTTTGAGGATGCGAAGCTCGCCGATCTTCGGGTGGTAGTGGGAATCGTGGGACGTATGGGCGAGGGGATCTTCGTGAACGACGTGGGGCTCAAGGCCGAGGGTGACGCCGACCCCGGCGGCGGGAGAGCCGTCTTCGAGCACGATGAGGCCCTTTAAACTCCCCGTGGGAACGGATACGGTGGACGGAGCCGGAGCTGCGGGGGCCGGTGCGGCCAGTTCGGGAGGGAGAGTGCGGCGGCAGCGGGCGGCGGCGGCTCGAAGAGAGGCGATGCGCTCGGGCGTGTCGGCTTGACGAATGGCTTCGGCGAAGCGAGTGGCTGCGAAGGCCCGATATTTTGTCAGATACTCGTCGAGGGTCAGCCCCATCCGACCTTCTTCGGAGAGACGGTAGTGGGATTCTTCACTGAGAATATGGGCGTCCTCGGCCAGGCGCAGGATGACGGCAAAGGGCTCATCTTTCAGCAACCCGGCATGGGCGTCAAGCAGGTCGCTAGCCGCCCGGAAATCGCTGAGCGCCACGAGGGCGTCATGCAGGCCGAACACGGCGCCGGCGGTGCGGGAGGCTGGATCGGCGATCAGAGCGAGGCCGATACGGCGGGCGGTTTCGAGACGATAGGAAGCGAGAGCGTCGTGGAGGGACTGGAGGGTCATGGAATTTGAGGAAGGAGGATTAATGGCAAATTCAGCGAATGGAGTGGGGATAGCGGTTTGAAAAACGAAAGGGGCTGCGGTTGAAGAGCCAGACTTTCATTTACACCGCATCTTTTGAAATTGATACGTTTTTATCTGCGTTCACGTCATCGTCCGGCGAAACAAATGCTTTCGATGCGAAGTTCAGCGTCTTGATGGGTGCCTTCCCATGCAGGTTCAATGCGCAGGGTGTGCTTGCCATCGGCGAGATCGCGGGAGAGTGACTGCCAGAGGAAAAGGTTGCCTGAACCCTTTTTGGCCGGTGCGAAGCGACTGCTATCGAGCGGCCAGAGGTAGTCGCCTACGGAGGCCTTGGGGGCTTGGATGGGGTTTCCATCGATCCACACTTTGATGGGTGGAGTCAGTCCATTGCGTTCACCGAAGAAGCCGACCATGGACCCTTCAAATTCGATTTCGAGGGGGGCGGAAAAGTTTTTGGCGGTGGCGACGTCACCCATCCAGCGGCTGGCCTGACCGTCAAACCAGAGCGCGGTGCGGTAGGTTTTCTGGCGCGTCCAGCCTTGGGGCAGCGCGGTGTTCAGCACATGGCGGGTGCGCTTTGGGTAGATATTCTCAAAAACGGTTTGGTCTGGAAATATGCCCGGGTTTTTATCCATGGAGGCCTGTTCAAAACGATTGCGCACGGCCTCGAAAAAAAGCCGGTAGCCTTCATCACCGGGGTGGCCGCCGTCGCCGAGATTCCATATATCCTCGGGAGAAGTGCCGGCTTTGGCCTTGGCGCGCACATAATCGAGGACATTGGCGGACGGAAGACCGTAGGCGGCACTCAATTTCAGGTGGGCCTCATGGCGTGGCGGACGTGGTGCGTCGGGTTTCTCGGCGTGCCATTTGAACACCATGAGCACGGGCATGACTGCGGATTTGGAGACGAGCAGTTCGCGCACGATACGCTCGTAGGACGCGAGGCTTTGGACATCGGTCTCTTCCGCCCCGTCGTTCACGGTAAAATCAAGGAAAACGAGATCGGGCTTGTGGGGGAGCACGTCGCGTTCAAGGCGGAACATCGCGAGTTGTGACCCCGTCCCGCCAATGGCCGCATCATGGAACGCCATGGATGTGCGGGGATATTTCTCCCTCAAATAGCGCATCATGAGCCCGCGATAACTCGTGGTCTGTGGATTGCTGGCATTGGCTCCCCATGTGAGGGACCCGCCAAAGAAGACGACGGAAAGCGGTTCATGGTTTTCGGCGCGAGCGGCGAAGCTGGCGACAGTGGGTATGGATGCTTGGGACATGGTCATGTCATGCGCAGACAAGGTGGCAAGGGACAAGGACAGCAGAGTGAGGAAGTAGAGTAAGAAAGAGTAAAAAATTGAATCGAAAGAACGAACCGCCGATCCAATCGTATAGGATGATACGGTTGAAATTATTCATATAGAATACAGAATCAGGTATTGAAGGTGTCCGATGTGACTAGGCAGACGGTATTTACCTGCCGAGACTAGAGGGTTGATGAGGAATCTCCGAACTAGTAAAAAACGTGGCTATTGCGGCGGAGTCCGACCGGTGGTCAAAGACGTGGTGGCCGAGGAGTTGATCAAGCAACTTGAGGCCGGATATAGGCCTTTGGACAAAATATTCCTCCAGTCTATTTTCCAGAACACCAAAAATAAACCAACTTTCTGCCTAATTCGGCCCCCAATAAAAGGCATTTGTAAAATCATGCCTGTTCTACCTCTCAAAAATATGGAGCCGATGGTCGGGATTGAACCGACGACCCACGCTTTACGAAAGCGTTGCTCTACCACTGAGCTACATCGGCGAAACACTATGCTATTAATGACTCACAACTATTTTCATCTCTGCGACATCAGTTTTGTCACCCGAAGTTGTAACCGTAATCTTTTGGGCATGAAAACCGAAGCT
>CAIVDS010000009.1 GCA_903904685.1 uncultured Verrucomicrobiota bacterium | reverse complement strand
GAAAGGCCGAGCCGACGCGGATCTTGATCTCCTCGGCCGTGCGCTCGCCGATCAGGAGATTGTAGGCCCGCTTCATGTAATTGATGATGGCGGCGTCGAGCTCGTCGCCAGCCACGCGGATGGACTTGGAGAAGACGATGCCGTTGAGCGAGATGATGGCGATCTCGGTGGTGCCGCCGCCGATGTCCACGATCATGTTGGCGGCGGGTTCGTCGATCGGCAGGCCGACGCCGATGGCCGCGGCCATCGGCTCGGGGATGGTGATGACGTCGCGGGCGCCGGCGTGGGTGGCGGAGTCTTTCACGGCGCGTTTCTCGACCTCGGTGATGCCGGAGGGGATGGCGATGACGACGCGGGGGGCGACGCGCAGGGCGTTGTTGTGAACCTTGCGGATGAAGTAGCGCAGCATCGCCTCGGTGACGTCGAAGTCGGCGATGACGCCGTCTTTCATCGGGCGGATGGCGGTGATGTTGCCGGGGGTGCGGCCGAGCATCTTCTTGGCCTCCTCGCCGACGGCGCGGACCTTGCGGGTGGCGGTGTCGATGGCGACCACGCTGGGCTCGCGCAGGACGATGCCTTTGTCCTTCACATAGACGAGGGTGTTGGCCGTGCCGAGGTCTATGCCGATGTCGTTGGAGAAATAGCCAAAGAAGTTTGTAGCCATGGTGCTTGGGTGATGGGGACGACGTCTGCGCCGCCTAGACTAGAAACGTGCGAAGTGTGTGAGTGTCAAAGATGAAAACGGCTTCCCGCTCACGAGGGCGACATCACGACAGTGACGGCCTGATTGAAAGCCGCCGCATTGGCGGAAACAAGATCGCGGGTGATGCTTCGCCGGCGCTCGGGGCCATCTTTCGAGTCAGCGTTGTGCGAGAACCAATCCGGCGTAAAGGCGCAACTCGGTCCGCCCCTACCGCCCTTCCGACCCGACGCCCATTTGACAGAAACCTCTACGGTCTGGCTTCGCGAACGCTTTTCACCGTGAAACGGCCACGCCGTGGAAGCTGAGCATGGGGAGTTGGCTGTCGGGATCGGTTGGAATGTAGTCGGAGGGGTTGACCTCGGAGGCTCCGTGGACCTTTGCGTTGGCGGCGAGGGGCCGGGCGGTGGTGAGCACGATGCGGCTGCGTGCCGACACCCGCCATTCCCTCACCTCGTTGTCCCCTTGTGCGTCTTGCACCGCGAAAGGACGGTAGCGCGCGCTGACCGGCGTTCGGCCATAGCGGATGTCTCTCTCGAAGAGATGCAGCGTTCCGGTGACGTTCGCGAAAGAAAGCTCGATCTTGTCGTCCGCCACCTTTGTCGCCCGCTCGATGTCGGGGGCGAAACACGGAAGTTTGCCGCCGTGGAAATGCCGCGCCGCCTGGCGGGCCAGCCGCTCGCCGATCGCCAGATTGGACGAGGCGTTGTTATGAACAAAGTCCGAGAGCCGCCCGTCGGTGGACGGGATGACGTAGACATTCGGTATCTGCCGGGCGGCCTGCCGCTGGGCTTCGCGCAGGACTCCCCACGCGCGGTCTTCTTCCGGCGTCGGGGCTCCGGTAACGAGCCGGTTCAGTTGAACGGTGAACAACGGAAGATCGGGTTGCCCGAGGTCCCGCCGCAAGGCTTGGACGAAGCGGGTGAAACGCCCGAGGTAGGAGTCGCAAAGCGCGGGGCTGGCGTCGGCGCATCCCTGATACCAAAGCAATCCCCGGACGCCTCCCGCGCCCTGAGCCTTGGCCATGGCGAGCAGGTTGCGGTAGAGGACGCCGTTTTCTTCCGGATTCCAGCCCGAGAGCGGGGATCCGCCCAAGGCGCCGGCCACGAGGCCGATGGGGTAGCCGGCGGATTTTTTGACCCGTTTGGCGAAACAAAGATAGGGAGAGTGCGCGGGATTGCCCGACTCGAGATTGGCGCCGAAGACCGAGCCGGTGCCGTCGTTAAAAGGGTGGGAGGCCAGCGTCCATTGTCCGCTTGCGCGAAACAGATGCACGCCGAGCTCCAACGGGTCGGCGACGGCGTCCTTGGCGTAGCCGGTGGCGTTGCTTTGTCCGGCGATGAGGTAGACGTCGCCCACGCCCACATGATGGCGCATGTCCCCGCGTCCGCCCCATTGGATGTCATCTTCGAGTTCGGCAAACATCAGGGTTGTTTCGACGCGGTAGAGTCCTCCCGCCGGCACATTGCGCAGAGTTCCATGAAAAGAGCCGTCCAAGGTCGTCGCGAGCGTCGTCCAGGGGAGCACGGTCAAGCCCGTCTCTTCGTCCACCACGCGGGCCCATACCGCCGGTTCGCGCACTGCCGACGCCCAGGACCAAACCCCTTCCAATACGAGGTCCGCCTTGCCGTCGTGCTGCTGCACGATTTGCCAGTCGGCCAGGCCGCCTTTGATTGTCACTCCCGGATTGTTGCTCATGGTTATAGCCACAACATCCGCGCCGGAAATGCAAACCCGGCGGTCGTCCTTGATGAAAAATCGGCGGGAATGCGCGATCTCGCTGCGCTCAAAGCGCCGGCCTTGCCCCGAACTGGAGGATTTTGCTTGCTCGCCAAACCCCTCTGAGGGACGACATGGCCGATGTTGCCCAGCTCCGCTTCGGCGACCCGATTGGATTTCCCCTCCCCATGAAAAACGAATGTTCCCGTCCGCTTGTCCCGCCCGCCCGGGGCTTTTTCGCCGTTCTGGCATCCTTGGTTTTATTCCTGTGCACGCTGTCCGGTGTGCGTGCGGATAAGGTCGCGGTCGATCCCGACAAAATTCCCCTGTCGGCCAACCAGTTGGTCATGACCGTGCAGCAATCGGGCGTGCCCCAGGCCCCCGCGAAGCCGGGCGACCTCAACGAGACCAAAATCCGCAGCCTCAAGATCAACCTCCGCCGGATCGGCAGTTGCAACGGTCACGTCACCTTGAAAATCGCCTTTATCGGGCAGGATGCGGTGACCTTTAAAAAAGTCGTCAACGGCGAAACCGAGAAAGACGCGGAAGCCGTGCCCGGCAGTGGCAACGACTACGATGAGACCTCCACGCCGTTCGTTTATGTCTTTCCGTCCTTCGACAAGACCACGAAAAAAACCATTCCCGCCTCGGGCTCCAAGCCGTCTGGCTGGGTCGTGCGTGTCTTCCAGGGCGAGAAAATGCTGACGGCCACCGCCTCGACTCCGGACCTCATTCCCTGGATCGCCATGCACAGGTGATAATGGCGCCGGCGGACTCAGGCGTGGGAGAGGCGCGGTCGCTTGCGGAAGGTCAAAGATCGCAAAGGAACGCCGGGTCGTCGTGACGGCGGACGCGGCAACCCCGAGATTGGCGGAACTTGCTCCGCCTCCTTCGGACTCGCCGCTATTTGGCGGCGTTTGCCGCTTTCGTATCGCACACGCCGCTCTGGGGATGCTGGGTCACCGCCTCCCATGCGACTTCCTGGAGCACGCGAACCGTCGCGTCATTCCATTCCGGCTTATGGGCGTCGGCCATTATCTTCGGCATGGGCAATCCAACCGGGCTGCGACGATAAATGACCGCAAAATGACAATACGCCACCAGGACCTGCGTCGGCACCGCCGGGTGCCCGATCCGGTCGCGAAACAATTCGGTCTGGGTTCTCAGGCCGCCGGCCTTCCCCGTCCGAATGCGCTCGCGCAGCGCGATGACGGCCTGGCCGGCCGGCACGATGCGAAGCACGTTCTTGCCGAACTTCCGGTTCAGTGCGGCCACGGCCTCGTCGATGCTCTGGAACACCGGGGCGTGAACAGTCAGGAGCTTGGCGCCGGTCATGGCGTCGTAATCGAACGTCCTCGCGGTCTTAAGATTTTCGATCGGCTCGACCGTGTCGCGCCACAGCCAGTCTTCCTGGACGGTGATGCGGACCTCGGGGTTCTTCTCGAGCGCCAGTGCGGCGAATTTTTCCATGCCGTCGTCGGGCATGAAGATCGGCGCCAGCGTCAGCACATCGACCCGGCCTGTCCGCAATGCCGCCTTGGCATGGTTTGCGGCCTCCGGCACGTCCCAGTGCTGGATCACGCGTGATCCGCCGATGGACGACAGGCCAAGGTCTTCCTGTCCGGCAATGCCGGCATCGTCGGCGATGTTCTGCATGATCGGCGGGATGAACACATGGAAACTATGCCCGGTGTAGAAAATTCTCCGCCCCTGGGTGATGGGAGCGACGGCTGGTGCCGTGGTCTGTGTTGCCATGGCAAGCAATGAAAAGATTAAAAACATAAAAACGAGCGGGAAAGCAAAGACGTTGATCCGAAGGGGGCGGGGCGGGTTGTGGTGACTTCGAGTCGGGCGGCGTGACCGTGACTTTGATAGGCTCATGGCGGACAAATCAAGGGCAGGTAATGGCCGCGATGTCGCAGACGGATGCTGAAATCCCGTCGGTGGAGAAGCACGGCGGGGTGAAAGACCGCGTTGGGATCACTCAGGAATCCCGGTTTTTATAGGGAAGGTTGGAGTCGCCCTGCCTTCTTCGGCTGGATGTCGGCAATGAGACTCGGACAAAACCGCTTGTCACTGGACAGGAGCGTGAAATTGGGGCATAATAAGGCCCTGTAGCCATCAACCGCATCCATTCCGGAAAAGGTCGATTTCAACCCGTATCGTATCCCCCCATGAAAACCATCAGACTCATTACCCTGCTCGCGTTCGCCTCCCTGTTGTCCACCTCTTCCTTTGTGCGTGCCGAAGACGCCGCTCCCGCGGCCAAGCCGGCCAAGGCCGAGTGCGGTTGCCCCACCGGCACCGACGGCAAGGTGTGCGGCGTGGACAAGGCTTGCTGCTGCAAGAGCAAAAAGGCCACTTGTCCCGATCCCAAAAAAGACGACGCCGCGAAGACCGACGACGTAAAAAAGTAAGGTGATTGAATCGTCCGCATGGCCGGCGGCGGCTATGCGGATGCCAGGGCGGGCGGGCAGGGAAATCGCGCATCCGGCGCGGGGAACTTCGGAATTGAACGAAACTCGTCCCGATCCCTGCCGCCGTCTCCTTCTTTGCTAGGCGCTCACGTCGAGCGCGTAGATGGAGCGCAGACCCCCGGCGTCGCTGGTGAAAAGCACTTCGTCGCCCGCGTGGCTGAAGATGGGATGCGGGTGCGAGTCCTGGCTGTTCCAACTGCTGCCATGCCGGCAGCGCGGACTCCACCGGACCGTGTGCCGTTCCCAATCCACCTCCAGCGTGCTGATCCAGTGTCCGCCCCAGCCGTTTTTGTCTCCGCAGGCGGGCAATGTTGCGGCCTGTTCGGGCGTGCATTCGGCGTAGCCGTCGCTCACGAGCAAACCGGGTCCGCGCCCGGTGGTGAAGTGGCCGTAGCGGTTGAATTCGGGTTGAAACTCCAGCTCTATGTGGCGGGTGCCGTCGGCGGCCATGCGTCCGATGAAGGGAGCGCCGCCGTCGTGGCCGCCGTGGTAGATGATCCAATTGCCGTCGTTGGTCCAGACCTCGTGGCACACCCAGTCGGTGCGCCGGCGGCGGGTGCCGTTGAGATTGGTTCCTTCGTCGCGCAGGCGACGGATGGCGGAGCCGTCCCAGAGCCAGATGCGGCGGATGCCGCAGTCGGAAGGCCACTCGTGGTTGAACAGCACCTGCCGCGAATCGCCCGGGTGAAACTGCACATGCGTCACCCAGGCCGAAGGAACCTCGATCTCCTCGATTTGCGCGCCTGTCCGGGTGTCGTAGATGCGCAGATGGCTGGGGAGTCCGCGCTGCCGGACGTTGCCGTCGATGCGCGCCGTGTCGGCGACATCGAAGGCGGACTGGTGGATGGTCGGCACGCAAACCCGGAGGTTGTCGGCGCTGACGTGGGTGAAGCCGGTCACGTGGTCGGACGGCACCGCGGCCAGTCGGCGGCGGTCGCCGGTGCGCGCGTTGACGCGGCAGAGGGCGTCGCCCTGCAGGTAATAGATGTCGCCCGATTCCGCATGGAGCGAAACGCTGGCCATGCCGAGGCCGCGGTGGGGCAGTCCCTCGAAATAAACGTAGGAGCGCAGGTAGCCCTCGGTGTTGTCGGTGAGGCGGCGGATGGAACCGTCGCGCCGGTCGAGGGCGTAGAGGTTGACCTGGGCGAGCGGGTCGGCGGCCTTCGGCACGGGACTGTCCCGGTCGCTGATGAACACGAGGTGGCGATCATCCGCGGTCAGCGAGCTGCTCGTGAAATAGAGCATCTGGTCGTTGGCGCGACCGCCGGTGAGATTGCGGGGGGATGGAGGCATGGGAAGGGCGGAAAATGAAACGGGGGGAGCCGGTCGCCAGTCATTCGGATTTCGATTTAAGAAGCCATGATTTAGTGCCGACGCGACGGTCATCGGGCCGGCGGACGGGTAATGCGGAAATCAACAAAACTCACGTCCTGCTCCCTGCGACTCGACGGCCGGTCCTGTCGGTTCGGTGGAATTTTCGCCGGGGTCAGCGGCGGCCATCATACCACAGGGCGCAGTCCTCGCGGTTGCGGACGGTTTTCATCGGACGGACGATGGATTTGACGAGGAAGCGCCCCAACTCGCCCTTGCGGTAGAGACTAAGCTTGCGCGCGGACGTTATGAGCGGATGCCGGTGGAGGATAACCGTCCTTTGCCGGTCGCGGCGTCCGACGATCTTCTGGAGTCGGAACGCGAGATCGAGTTCCTCGCCCGCGAAGAACTTCAGATCGAAGCCCCCGACTTCGCGAAACGCCGCCGCGCGCACGAGGATAAACGAGCCCGCCACCAGCCGCCGCAGACGGCTCATCGTGTTCCAGACTCCGCAGGCGATCCTGAAGGCGAACGCTCCTTCGTTCAGCGCGATCGTCGCCCCCGCGAGCAGCACATCGGTTCTGCGGGTGAGTTTCGCCACGTCGGCGAGCAACTCGCGGGAGGGCTGCGAATCGGCGTCGATAAAGAGGAGCCATTGGCCCGAGGCGGCGGCGGCCCCGGTGTTGCGGGCGCGTCCGATTTGGTTGACGGGCTCGAACACGACCTTGGCGCCCTTGGTTCGGGCGATTTCGGCGGTGCGGTCGGTGGAGTTGTTGTCGCAAACGACGAGTTCCCAGGCGAAGCCGGCCCCGGTGAAGGCGTGCTCCGCCGCCGCCGTCACCGCCTGAAGCGAGTCGGCGAGGAGTTTTTCCTCGTTGAAGGCGGGAACGATGATCGAAATGGCGGGGGCGCGGTCCATGGGTCGGAAGATTTGCGACGGTGGTTTGATAAGGGGTCGGGCGGCCGGATGCTACCCTTGATCTGGTTTCCAGTCGGCTTTGCCTGAACAGCCATACCCCTTGCGGCCCGCCTCCTTCGGCTCGTCGGACGCGGCGCGGAGGCGGAGGCCCGGGTTGACGTCGCGGCGGCCTCGCTGAAAAGCTCGTTCATGGACTGGGATGTTTTTTATCAAAAGGGCGAGGTGTTCTGGGACAAAGGCACGGCGTCGCTGCCGATGAAACAATATCTGGAGCGCCATGCCGTGCGCGGGCGCGCACTGGTGCCGGGCTGCGGTCGCGGCCACGAGGTCGCGCTGGCGGTGGAACACGGGCTCGATGCCATCGGCCTGGACATCGCGCCCACCGGCGTGGCCGAGGCGCGGGCCCTCTATCCGCGGCTGGCGGAGCGTTTCGTGGTCGGGGATTTGTTCAATCCACCGGCGGCGATGCGCGGCGCGTTCGATGTCGTGCTGGAACACACCTGCATGAGCGCGCTGGCTCCGGCGCTGCGCGCGGACTACCGGCGCGGCATCGACCTTGCGTTGAAACCCGGCGGCTTGCTCGTCGGCGTGTGGTTCATCGATCCGGCGCTCGATCCGGGGGAGGAAGGGCCTCCGTTCGCCTTCAGCGTGCCCGACCTCGCCGCGCTCTTTGCCGATGGCTACGAAATCGTGGACGACTACGTGCCGGACGTCGCCTTTCGCGGACGCGAGGGAAGGGAACGGGTGCGCGTGCTGCGGCGCGCGGGGACATTGGCGTAAATCAACGCCTGCTTATCGCGACATCACGACGCGCCAAGCCTTCATGGCGGAGGCATGAAAAAACCCGATGCGCGGTATGCGGCATCGGGTCTTCAATTCACTGATGAAGCCTGGATGAGGCGGATCAGCCGGTCTTCAAAAACCGACGTTGATAAAAGGGAAAACCTTCGGGAGCGGCTTGAACGAGTCCCACTCGCGGGAGTTGACCTCGTTCCACAGGCCGATCTGCAGGCCTTGGAGGGTTTCGGCGTAGTTGATGAAACCGATCTGCACGCCTTTGGCGTTGTTGGCCGTGTTGATCAGGCCGATTTGCAGGCCGGTGAAGTCGGCTTTGACGCCCTCGCCGCCCCAGTTGACGAAGCCCATCTGGAGACCGGTGGCCTTGGACTCGTAAATGTTGATCCAGCCCGCCTGCCAGGCGAGGACTTCGCCCTTGGTCACGTTGAGGAGACCGAATTGGATGCCCGTGGTCGTGCCTTCGACCTTGTTGAAGATCGAGGGAATGATGATGATGCCCGTGACGCCGACGAAGTTGCCGGTGGTCACGTTGAAGAGGCCGATCTCAAGGCCGCTTACGTTTTTGTTTTCACCATAAAGCTCCAGACGGATGCCGGCGACGCTTTCGGTCGTGGGCACGAGTTGGGGTTCGGGAGCCCACAGCGCGGCCTGGAAGAAGGCGGTGGCATGGGCGGTGACGGCGAAGCCGCCGACAACGGACAATACAGACAGGTGTTTTAGAAGTTTCATGTGGATTATTATGATGACGGGGGACCGCCTGATGGTGCCCGGGCGGAGTGTTCGCCCGGGGCGCCGGGTCATGTCAGGCTGCTGATGTCAGGTATATCACTATCCGCAACCGACCGACATGGGGTGTAGTGCGTAGTTGCGCTGCCTCCGCGTAGTCTTTCCTCATCCGGCTTGACCAAGCGTTCATGGCGGCATGCCAAGAACCGGAGAAATGAGCCTATGAACCGGTGGCGGAGCACCAAAACGAGTGCCGGCACGCTAAAATCGAGTGGTTTCACGCTAACAACGAGTGGTTTCGCCTTAATATCCAATGCCAGACCGCAAATTTCCCATGGCGGATTCGGCATTTCGGCTCGTCCCCGCCTTAAGGTTAAGACTTGCACTTTCCCCCGGGATTCCTTGCCTGCCGATTGCCGATGCAATCGGCAAACCTGACCGAAGAACTACCACAAACAAACCCACTATGAAAAAGATCGCCCTCATCCTTGCCGCTCTCGCGGTGAGCTACTCGGCTCAAGCCGCCGACGCTTCCGTCGCCGCTTCGAAGCCCGCCTACAACATCACGACCGACTTCACGTATGCCAGCGCCTATGTGTTCCGCGGCCAGAAACAGAGCAACGCCACCTTCCAGGCCTCCGCCGAGGTCACCTACACGCAATTCTACGGTGGCGTCTGGACCAATATGCCCCTCCGTAACGACGGCAACGAGGTCGATCTCTACCTCGGCTACGGCTTCCCCCTCCAGAACGACTGGAAGATCGATACCGGCGTCACCTCCTACAACTTCCCCCAGTATGTCAACGGCAGCGGCTCGACGGGTTTCGCCACCTACGAGGGTTACGTTGGTCTGACCGGCGGCAACGTTTCCGGTCTGACTCCTTCGCTCTACGCCTACTATGACTTCAAGTATGATGACCTCACCATTCAGGGTTCGGTCGGCTACAGCGTTCCCCTCAAGCAGCTCGGCACCTCGCTCGATTTTGCCGTCGCCTACGGATTCACGCCCAACACCGGTCGTTTCAACACCGGTGTCGCCAACAGCACCTACTGGGGTGCGGGCGTGACGGTTCCCTACAAGCTGGCTCCCAACGCCACCCTCACCGGCGGCCTGCAATATGCCGACAGCGATGGCATCAACGCCACCTCCGCCGGTTTCCGCGAGAAGGGCTCGCTTTATTACACGGTTGGCCTGGCCCTCGGCTTCTAAGACGAGTTCCGACCATCCGGTCTGAAAACTTCAAACCCGCTCCCGCTTCACGGCGGGCGCGGGTTTTTTATGCATAACGCCAAAACAGGCGGGCCTCTTTGGCTCGACCCGCTCCATGCGCTTGGGGGGCATCATTGTCCGCTGGAGCCTTGGGGGCGACGGCTCCCCTCGGCGCCGTCTTTCCTTGTCCGGCTTGCCCAAGCGTTCATGACGGCGGCCCAAATACCATTGCGCGATCAAAGGCCTAAGCATGCGTGGTGAGGGTAGGGCGAACCGTCCCGGTGAGCCGCAACTCGGCAGGGACGCCTCGCCCACCCGTGTGATACCTTTGAATGCGAAACGTCCTGTGGGCCGGTGGCGGGGGATTAAAAACCGGTGGCGGAAAGCCATGATGTTGTGTCGGGACGCTAGGGGCTTATGTCGGCACGCTAGGGGGTTATGACGGGACGCTAAAAGCCAGTGACGGGACGATGTGGACGAGTGGCGGCACGCTATGCGCGAGTGTTTCCACGCTAACAACGAGTGTTTTCACGCTAAAAAGTTTGGAATTCGCCTAAAAACGAGTGTTTTCACGCTAAATACTTTGGGTTTGAGACTAAAAAGTTTGGGTTTCGCACTAAAAACTTTGGGTTTTGCGCTAACAACGAGTGTTTTCACGCTAAAAAGTTTGGGTTTCACGCTAATCGCGAGTGTTTTTGGACTAATTTCCTATGGTTTCGCCTTAGTTTCTAATGCCAGAACGCAAATTTCTTATGACGTTTCGCTCTGTGGACATCCCGAAACTCTGTTTATTTAAGAAAATAAGACAGAACGGTATTTATTTGTCCCTATTGGGTCTCAATCTACTTGATAGCAGATACTTGAGAGCGATTGACCTTGTTGAAACAAGATTATTTCAACGACGCGCTCTTGATGTGCGTTCGACTGCGTTGAGGGGCAACCCGGTGACGTAGGAGCGCGACGAGAGTGCGCCCTCCGTCCCGCTGCGGGAACGGCGCTGTTCAGCGATGTCAGATTAATAAAGGTTATTATGAACTCAAACGACATACCCGCCCCCGCAACCGCCACGCCCGCCCCCGAACCCACGCCGGCCAAGACCAAGCGCCGCCGTTCCCTCCTCAACCAGCAGCTCGCCGCCGAGCTGTTGCTGGCTTCGGAGGTCGCCGCCACGTCCGAGAAAACCGAATACACCGCCGCGCTCGCCGCCGAGGGCATCGACGCCGCGATCGTCGCCGACCTGCGCGCCCGGATCGCCGAGGCCAACGCGCTCGCCGCCGCCGCCGAAGGCCGGACCGCCGGCAAGGAGGTCTCCACGCAAAACGAGGACGCCTGCCGCGCCGTGCTGCTCAGGTTCGTCTCCCTCGTGCAGTCGCGGGCCAAGCGCGCCTACAAGCCCGGCGATCCCCGTCGCGCCCGCTACTTCATCGCCGAGAAGATCAGGGGCAGCCGCCTGCTCCTGGAAAGCAGCGCGCAGACGATGCTCCTCCATCTCTCGGAGGACACCCTGCCGGGCATGAAGCCGGAGGACGTGACCGCGTTCCAAGCCGCCCTCGCCGCCTATTCGGCGTCGAAGACGGAGCAGACCGGCGAGCAGTCGGGGGCGACGACCACGCGCGCGCAGTTCAGGGACAAGGTGAAGGCGATCGCGGGACTGCGCCGGCACATCCAATACGCGGTGGACAGCCTCTGGCCCGCGAGCGTCAAGAACAACGCGGGCATCCGCATCGAGTTCAAGATGAACGCCGGCAAATCGCTGCGCTGATTTCCCGCGTCAATCGCCTGCTCACGAAGGCCCGACCGCCAAGGTCGGGCCTTTTTTGCGCGCAGCGGGGAATCCGCACGGTCGCCAAAGAACGAGAGGGATGAGGCCGGGAAGAGGGCAGGGAACGAGGTCAGGAAGATTGGGTAACTCGGAAACCAAAAAACGGAAACACGGCCGG
>CAIVDS010000008.1 GCA_903904685.1 uncultured Verrucomicrobiota bacterium | reverse complement strand
GGCCTACCCTTGGGCCGGAGCGCGCATGCACCTCGGCTGGCTGCGGGCCGGCCAATTTCCAACGCGGCGGGCCTGGCGTCTGACGGGCAGGGCGTTCGCGCAGCTTGTCGGGCTTAAGACGCCGCAGGCCAAACGGGCGGCCTCCTCCTCCTGAGTATATATTTTCAGAAGTTTCCCATGCGTCTGCTGTTTATTCATTACGAAACCCCCTTGGGTACGGCCATGCATGCCACGCCGGTGTTCGCCCGATTGCGCGCGGCCCGGCCGGATTGGGAGGTGCATGTGGCGTCGGCGGGCATGGCCGGCGATGTTCTGGGATCCAATCCCCATATCGACCGCGTCTGGCATACGCCGCATATCCTGAAGGAAAGCGGGGCGTTTGCCAGGTGGGCGCTGCGGCATCGGCGCGAGATGGGCCGCTATGATGCGGCGATCTACAATGCCGACAATCAACGCACCAGGCTGGGGCTGCTCAGCCGCCTTTTTAGCGCCCGGCGGCGGGCGGGCTACGCGATACACCCGTTCATGGTCCGGGATCATCTGCGTTATGACAACAGTCTGAGCCTCATCCAAAACAATCTCCGGCTTCTGGGCTTGCTCGGTGTGCCGACCGGCGGCCCGGCCGATCCCGAAATATGGTATCGGCAGGCGGACGCGGAGGCGGCCCTGGCCATGCGCGCCCCGTTGGGCGACGGGCCGGTGATCGGTTTTTTCACCGCCACCAGCGGCGGCCCTCCCAATCAATGGTATGACGACCGCTTTATCGCGGTGGGCAAGGAGCTGAGGCGCCGCACGGGGGCGCGGCTGGTTTTTTTTGGCGGGCCCAAAGATATCGAGCACGCGGCGCTGCTGGCCAAGGCCTGCGGCGAGGGGGCGACCTCGCTGGCGGGACGCACCTCCGCCCAGCGTCTCGCGGCATTCTGCACATTGTGCGATCTCATCGTGACCGTGGATACCGGCGGGATGCATGTGGCCTGGGCGGTCGGGACGCCCTCGGTCGTGCTGGGCAATGCGGCCAACCCGGTGTATGTCTGGCAGCCGCTCGCAAATCCCAAGGTCAGGATCATTCGCAAGGACGACAAGGTGCCTTGCGCGATTTGCCGGAAACCGACCTGCCTCACCCGCGAGTGCATGGATGAAATCAAGACCGACGAGGTCATCGCGACCGCCTTGGAGCAGTTCGCCGCCTTTCCGCCCGACGCCGCCGCGCGGGCGACCCGGCTGGGCCGCTGGGTGAATGTCGGCTGACGAGCGACTACGACCAGTATAATCCCACAGCCCGGCGACGGAACAGTTGAAGTCTCCAGTTTAAGTGGAGAGGCAGAGGAGGGCGCTGATGCGCCAGTTCAAGTCGCGAGTTCAAGTTCAAGCTTTTCAATCAACGGAGTTTAACCATGAAGGACATGAAGCACATGGAGGGTTTCGATCAGACCGCAATTTGAGTCTTTCCGACCTTCATGGTCCTTATGCTCTATATGGTATAAACCAATTCTTATATCTGGAAAATCTTGATCTATAACATATACAGGCTAATGAGCCATCGCCACACCACCTGTCATCAACGGCGAATAACCCACCCATCCATCTCTTTCTAAACTCATGAAACGTTTTTATCGTTCTCGCCTACTCTTAAGGGGGTTGTCGCTTTTTTCCGCTCTGCGGTGCATGTCGGGCCTTTTAAGAATCAAATCGGGAAAGTCGCGACCGGATTTCTTAATTCGATACCGTAAATTCGGAGTTCCACGTTCAGTGATAGTCCGCGATAAGCATCTAAGAAGCGACTTGCAGAGCGTGCTGGAACTCGCCGCGGGAGATTGCTACGGCTTGGCGAAGTTTGCCTGGCAGCCTGATGTTGTGATCGATGGAGGAGGAAACACGGGATTATTCAGCCTCGCAGCCGCAGCCCGTTGGCCCGCCGTGCGATTGCTTTGCTTCGAACCCATGCCAGCCAATGTGGAGTTGATTCGCCGGCATCTGGCGATGAACAATCTCACCGAGCGGGTTGAGTTGTTTCCCATCGCCCTGGGGGGTGACAACCGCAAGGCGCAGTTTTTTCTTCGAGAAGCGAACCAGGGCAGCCTGGGCGGCAATCTCGAATTTTCAACCACGATCGACGTCGATGTGCGGAGGCTTTGGGATTTTTACGAACCGATCCGCTCCCAACGGATTCTGGTCAAACTGGACGTCGAAGGCGCGGAGTTTGAAATCCTCAATGACTTTTTCCGCCAAGCTCCTCTCAGTCACATTGCGTTCGTCCTGGAAGTTCACGGGGATCGTGCGGCGCAAAACCAGATTCTTGCCGGGGCGGAAGCGGCTGGACTCATCGGTTGCTTTTGGGAACAGGCCTCGGAGACGGCCCATCTATTTTTGACGACAAAGGACCTTGGATTAACAGGCCATGTCGCCGCGGGAGACTGAACACAAACGCCCTTTGTACGCGTGAGCGCATAAGGCACAGCCGCGGACGGCGCCGGCGGTTCAGTGCAAGTTGAGAGTTCAAGTTCAAGCTTTTCGATCAGGCGATGCCTCGGGGTTTCCCCACCTTCATGGTCAATCCATTCTCATAGGATAATATGACAGCCAGTCCCCTCATCCTTTTCACCGGCGACCTTGCGGATGTCTCCATGTCCAGCTACCAGCGTTGCGACGCCTTGCGCCGTCTCGGGCATGCCGTGCAGTCCTTCGACTACGGTGCTTTCCGTCCACCGGAGACCATGGCGTTTCGGGTGCGTCGGCGCATCTTCGGCCCCCAGACGGCCCGCGCACAGGACGCCCTCCTGAACCGGTCGTTGCTGGCACTTCGCGATCAGGTAAAGCCGGATATCGTCTGGATGGAATGGCCCCGCACTTTTCATCGGGAGACGTTGGAGCAATTACGGGCCGCGTGGCCGCACGCGATTTTCGCCTGTTTTCAGGACGACAATCCCTTTGGCGACCGTGAGGAAGAACGCGCCGGTTGGGAGTTGTTTGCCCAAAACATACCATTTTTCGATATTCACTTCGTCAAGCGGGCGGAGGATATCGTCGAGTTTACCAAGCGTGGAGCCCGTCGGACGGTTTTGGCCATGCACGGCGTTTATGAGCCCCTGTTCCGGCCTCGTCCCGAAGGCGCAGGAGAGACAGATTATGCCGTTTCTTTCGTGGGGACCGCCTTGGACCATCGGGTTGATCATATCCGGGAGTTGCTGGGGTTCCAACGGCTGCCCGTGGATGTATTCGGGCGGAAGTGGTATAAGACGGCCAGTCGCTGGCGTCATTTCCGGCGTTTTCACGCTCCGGTTTCCGGCCAGGCCTATGTGGACGTCATCTGGCGGAGCGCCATCAGCCTGGCGTTTGTGTCGTCCAGCAACCACGACGACCATACGATGCGCACCTTTGAAATCCCCGGCGCCGGGGGCTTCTTTCTGGGGGAGCGGACACCGAAGCATTGCGAACTGTTTGAAGAGGGCAAAGAGGCGGAGTACTTTGCCTCGCCCGCAGAATGCGCCGACAAGGCTAGGTTTTATCTGAAGAACCCCGTCTTGCGCGACAAGATAGCCACGGCCGGCCGGCTGCGGTGCGAGCGTTCCGATTATTTTCTCGGCGCCCGGATGAAGGAATCACTGTCTTTGTGTCATCCCGCCAACGGCTGAAGGCCGAGGCAAGTTACCCTCCGCGAAGGCAAAAGCGCTTGCCTTCAATTGAATCCACTTCCCCTTTAACCCTTTCCCATGCTTCTCGCAAAGCCTAGACCGATAGCTGCAACCCCATTTTTCGTGCACGACAGTGATCCCGGCATGGTTGCCGGCACTCGGTCCACGGTGAAAACCGACAGGCTGTTGATCAAGGCTGGCGCGATCTACCTGAGCGTGCTGGCGATCTTTCAGCTGCTGCTCGGCGCCGACGGATTGGTGGTGGCGGGTTTCTGCTTCGCGGCCTTTCTGGGAGTGGCGGCCTCGGCGGCGGCCGGCGGCTTTCGCACGATTATCGGGGCCTTGTGTTTAATTCATGTTTTAAAAGTCCTGTTGGTGGCGCTTTTGTTAAAATCGATCTTATTGGAAACGGTCGAAAGCAATCTGTTCGCACCGGTGGAGACGGCGGGCATGCTGGCATGGGGGTATGCCAGCCTGTTGCTGGCCTCGCTCGCGGCCCGATTTTGGCTGTTTCCCAGTCGATTCTTAAGGCGTGGCGTGTTTATGACGCTCCTCCCGAATAATGCGCAATTCCTTCTGGCGCTCGGGTTGTCATTTTTCCTGTGCGGAACGGTGTTCTCCTTCATCGGGGGAGCCTATATAGACCAGGCGGGCGGGGGCTTGGGCTTGATCAAAACCCTGGCCGGATACAAGGGGTTTTGCGTGTCGTGTTTTATTTTTTACAGCCATGCAAAAGGTCGGCGGGCCATTCTGCTCAACCCGTTGGTGATGGGTACCCTCGTGTTGCTGACAGTCTTGGGGGTGATAAGTACCTCCAAGCAGGGCATTTTGGAGCCGGCCTTTTTTGCGGGGTTGGCCTATTATTCCATCCGCGGCTTTCAGTGGAAGCGCTACCTGATCTTGGGGATACTTGCCTTTTTTGCCGCGCAATATATCATCAATCCGTTCACGCAAACGGCCAAAATGGTCAATATGTCGGCGGGAGGCCGGTCTTCAGGCAAGGAGACACTGAAGGCATTCGCGAAGAACGCCACCGACAGCTCGGTGCGCGAGGACAACATTGCAAGAATCGATGACATGGAGGAATTCGACAAGAAGTCGTATTTTAACGAGAATGTTTATATCCTCAGCCGGCTCGCCCTGGTCTATGAGCAAAGCTGGCTGGTGAGCGCCTCGGTTGATCCCAGCCAGCGGTCGGGGTGGTTCACCATCGATTGGGGGTTTGACATGCTCTGGCCCCGGTTTCTAAAGCCCGACAAGCCGGCGGGAAGCGCCGCGCCTTGGCTGGGGAGTTTCTCGGGAATCACCGGGAGCGATGATGACGCGACTTCGATTTCCTTCGGGTATATGGCGAATTTTTATAATGCCTTTGGGAATCAAGGTGTCGTCATCGGCGGTTTCTTGACCGCATTTTTCCTCTTTTTACTCGTGTCGTTCGCCTTTGGTTTCAACCGTTCAGGAGGAATATTCTGGGTGTTTGGTGTCACGGCGTTGCATCATAATTTCGTAGAGGCGGTGTTCTCGTCATTGTTGCCGCTCATTTATATCCCGTTCATTTTCGCTATTTATTGTTTGATCGCTTGGGTTATGGCCAAGTTTTTGATGCCCAGTGACCGCCCTCGAGGGCTCCTGATGCCTCGCCGATCCAGGTAGGCATCGGAGCGATGCCAAGTGATGGATCCTCATTCCGGCGGTTCAAACTGACGGAGCTTCAGTTCAAGTTGGGAGTTCAAGTTCAAGCTTTTCGATCAACGGAGTTTAAACCATGAAGGACATGGAGGGCATGGAGGGTTTCAATCAGGCGGCAAGCGCACAGCTTTTCCGACCTTCATGGTCTTCATGCGCTCCATGGTAAATTGTTCTTTTATCGACGGAGTTTTAACCATGAAGTTCATGAAGGGCATGGAGGGTCGCAATCAGGCACCGCCTGACTCCCATATCCCAACCTTGCAGGTTTTCCCGTCATTCCCGCTTGAACTGGAACTCGCCACTTAAACCGAAGCTATGCCCTTGAAGAAACCCGCGCACCGCGCAAGTTTATCGTTATCATGCCTTCTGTAGCCAATACCTGTGGGAGTACCACTCATGTCTCGCCCTTGCTTCGCAAGACGAAACGTCTCGGTCTGGCCACGCCCGATTCCCTGCTCCGCCTCGCGGTGGCGAGAGGTTGCGACCACTATGCCCCGGCCGACTATGACAAGGTGCAGGTTGACGATCCCGGCGCCGACCGTCTCTCCGATGAGGAGTTAGGCATGGCGATGATTTCCGGCGCACAGGAATACGACCCGCAACTGATGCGTTGCGCCGCCCAGCTTTTCAGCGGCCCTGATCTGGATACGGCAGTCTTGGCAAGGCTGGCCACGATGGAGCGTTGCGAACCCGTCCTCGGTTATATTGCCGAGCAGGCCGGAAAATGGGACGAGGGACGCGAAGCGTTTTGGGACGCATTGGTGGCGGCGCTGCCTCACCATGAGGGGTATGCCTCGACCGCATGGCCGCATCCCAGTCGTTTCATGCTACAGTCAGGATACCGGCGCGGAGGAGGAGCGCCCAAGCCCGTATGGCTCCGTCCACGTTCCCAGCCATGCCCATGACGAGCAACCCGCTTCGCATCCTGCGTGTGCTGGACGGACATCTGCATGCGCCTTTCACGCTTCATGTCTACGGCCGATCAGCCTTGGCGCTAGCGTTTCCAGAGGCCCCGGCGGCCATGCACGCGACCATGGATGTGGATGCCATTCTGCCGGCCAAGGATATTCTGATGATCGAGGCCAGCGAAGATTTCTGGCAGGCCCAAGAGCTTGCGAATTCCGAATTGGGGGACAGCGGATTGTATTTCACGCATTTATTTGAAGACAGGCAGGTCATATTGACCCCCGATTGGTTGGCTCGCGTTGTGAGACTGCCGATCGGCGGGTTGAGGCACCTGCTGCTCTACCGACCCTCGACAGAAGACCTGATTCTGACCAAAATGATGCGAGTCGATCCACAAGACCGGGAGGATATAGACTTTCTGCTTAATCAATCGGACTGTAACGAAGCGCGGTTAAAGGGTGCGCTGGATAGGGCGATCATCCCGGCGGTGCCCGAGATCAAAGAAGCCTTTGAACGCAACAAGCAGTGGTTGCTCCCTCGGATTTCAAGCTAACCGCTTTGGCTCCCTCCCGCTTTCGGCAGCCCGGATCGGACACGCCAGAGCGGAAGAGAACGGTTAACCTCTATTCCGCAGTTGGCTTCGACCACGGATTACACCGATCATACAGGTTTCAAGGGCGGGAGTTGGATCGACGGATTTTTTTCAACGGAGTTTTTACCATGAAGTTCGGCGGCGGATCAGTTGAAGTCTCCGGTTTAAGTTATGAGTTTAAGTTTATCGATCAGACGATGCTTCAGGTTTTTCCGACCTTCATGGTCTTCATGCGCTCCATGGCAATCGTTCTCATATCGACGGAACTTCAGTTCAAGTTATGAGTTCAAGTTCAAGCTTCTCGATCGACGGAGTTTTTACCATGAAGTTCATGAAGATCATGGAGGGTTTCAATCAGACCGCAATTTTGAGTCTTTCCGTCCTTCATGGTTCTTCATGTGCTCCATGGTAAATTATTCCCATAACGACGGAGTTTTAACCATGAAGGGCATGAAGCTCATGGCAGCGATGTCTCAAGTTTTCCGATCTTCATGCTCTACATGGTAAACCAATGTTCATATCAATTTCATAGAAGACGTTTGCCGGCCTCCTCGGCTCCTTTGAGTCTTGTCCAGTCGCAGGCGGTCGGGCACGGCCGCTTTTGATCCGTCCGCCCATTGAGGAGCACTCTCCCTTTCCTTTTTATTCAGCATGAAAGCAACCTTGTCTCCCTTGAGCATCGCCGTGGTGGGCGCCGGCGGCATCGTGACCGCCGCGCACCTGCCGGCGATCGCCAATCTGCCGGGGGTCGGTCTGGCGTGGATAGCCGACCGCGATCTGGCCCGTGCGCGGCTCGTGGCCAAAAGCTACGGTACGCCGGCGGTGGGGGACGATGTGCTGACGCGGGCGGATTTGCCCGCATTTGATATTCTTTTGCTGGCCATTCCCTACGGGCCGCGTCGCGCCTTCTATGAGCGTTTCAAGGGTCCCTCGGTCGGCTGGTATGTCGAAAAACCTTTCGCGAAGACGGCAGCCGAACATCGCGAACTGTGCGCCCTGGCGCCGGCCCATGGCATGGCCTGCGGTTTCCAACGCCGCGCTTCCGGCCTGGTGCGGGTGACGCGCGAACTCATCTTGTCCGGCGTTTTCGGACGCCCCGAGCGGGTCGAGATCGGTCTGGGTTACCGGGGGCGCATCGTCGATGGGGGCGGTTACGCGGCGGATCCCCGGCAGGCCGGCGGCGGCGTGCTCACCGAGGTAGGCATTCATTGCGTGGATGCGGTGCTTCATCTGTTGGATGCGCGTGCGGTGAGTCTCCAGACCGCGCGAACCGTTCTCGACCAAGGAATGGACGTTCACACCGACGCCACGATCGCCGTGACCACCGCCGGCGCGGGCGAGGTGGGCCTTGATTTGAAAGTCAGCATCCTGGAGGACACCCGCGAGGACATCGTCATCCACTGCGAGCATGCCTCGTTGGAGTTTTCCATTTTCGGGCAGGCGGGGATCACGGTGCGGCCCCGGCGGGGCGGTGGCGGCGGACCCTTCCAAATTTCCGATGTCCGCGAACTCTATCCGCGGACGAGCGACCAGATCTTCCACGCCTATTGGTCCGCCTTCGTGGATGGCTGGCGCCGCCGCGAGGCCAACTTTACCGCCGCCGCCGACTGCGTTCTCACCACGCAGATCGTCGAGGACATCTACAATCACGCCCGTTCCCAGTGACCGCCGCCATGCCTCCCTCATCACGTTCCCCCGTCAAAATCGCCGTCTTGGGCGCCAACGGCCAGGTGGGTTCGGAGACCTGCCTTTACCTGCGACGCTATCCGGATGTCGAGGTGGTCCCCATCAGCCGGTCATTGCCCAACTCGGTGCTTTTGCGCCGCTGCGGCTTCTCGCCGCGCATCGGTTCGCTGAAGGACGAGGCGGCGGCGCGCGAACTCATCGGGGATTGCGAGGTGGTGGTCGATTTCACCCTGCCCAAGGGAACGACCGAGCAGATGCGCGCGACCAACGAACAGATCATCCGCTCCGCATTGCTGGGCGGGGACCGGTTGAAGACCTATGTTTATATGAGCACCATGGCGGTGCACCGGCTGCAGCGCGATGATCCGATCTACCGGGCCTACGGCGCGACCAAGCGACATGCCGAAAAATACGCGCTCAAGACGGCCCGCGCCGCCGGCAAGGAGGCCTATGTGCTGCGCCTTGCCCAAGTTCACGGCGAAGTGCAAAGCGTGAGCCGCAACTCCCTGCGCGATCTGGCAGGCCGGCCCGGGGTGCCGGCCACGATGGTGTCCGGGCCCTCCTGCACGGTTTTCGTCTTCAGCGTGGCCGAGGCCATCCGCAAGGCGGCGCTGAGGGAATTCGCCCCCGGCACCTATACGCTGATTTCCGAACCATCATGGAGCTGGAGGGATATTCATACCTATTATGCGGGACGTCTCGGCGTGGAACCGCTGGTGGTGGAGCGTCCGCCACCCCGCGGACGGTTCCAGCACCACGTCCTCTCCGGAGTGATGGCGGCGCTGCGGCACGAACTGGGCCAATGGGCCTATCGCAACCGGGACATCGTGGATTTCCTGCTCGGCAAGCTGTCCCCCTCGCTGCAACTCGGGTTGCGGGTGAAAAACGCGCGTGCGCGCATGGCCCGCGGCATCGCCACCGACCCCGCGCTCAAGCCCTGGACACCCTACCTAGCGGCCTTCGTGGTGCCGGGGCGGCGCATCCCCGGCCTGACCGACACCCGAGCGGGCATGGAGACGGCCGCGGCGGAGGTGCGCGCCCTCCTCGACCGGGTGCATCTGGCGCCATGAACAAACCGAGATCGCTTCTTTTGGACATGGGTGTTGATACTTGTTCGCCGCCGGCTCCAGGGGCAGGGCCGGTTTTGAAGCGACAAACCGGCATGCGACTTTCAATCGACCCATAATATCATGGCCAAACTTTTCCAGACTTCGAAGACGGGCGACTTTTATACGCAGCCGATCTTTCCCTTCAGCGACCGGTTGCGGCGGCTGGTCTGGAACGTTGTCTGCCGTTTGCTCTTCAACCCATCGCCCCGGCCTTTTTTTGCCTGGCGGGCGTGGGTTCTTCGCCGTTTCGGGGCGCGTGTCGGGCGCGGGACGTATATCTATCCCACGGCGAAGATATGGGCGCCGTGGCACCTGCGGATCGACGACACCGCCACCATCGGACCCGGGGTTGAAATTTACAATCCCGGCGGCATCACCTTGGAACATCACGCCATCGTTTCCCAGGACGCCTTTTTGTGCGGGGGCACCCACGATTTCAACGACCCCGCCTTTCCGATGATTTGGAAGCCGATTGCCCTGGGGCCTTACGCATGGGTTTGCGCCCGTGCGATCGTGCTGCCGGGGGTGGTCGTGGGCGGTGGCGCGGTGCTGGGCGCCGGCGCCGTCGCCAGCAGGGATTTGGAGCCCCTCGGTGTTTATGCGGGCAATCCCGCCCGGCGAGTAGGCACGCGCACGTTGACGGCGCCATCCATCGGAGAAGAAACAGCATGTTGATCCCATTCCCTCCCGTTTCTTCGCCCTTGGGAAAATACGAGCTTTGCGTGGTCGGCGCAGGGCCGGCGGGGATCATCGTGGCGCTGGAATATGCACGCCGTCGCCCGGATCATCGGGTCTTACTCGTCGATTACGGCGCCCCCGGCGCCCCGGTGCGCAACGCCCTCGATGACCGGATAGGGGTGCGCAATCCCGTCAACCACCACACCCCCTACGAGTGCACCAACAAGGGGCTGGGCGGCAGCACCGCGAGCTGGGGCGGGCGTTGCGTGATGTATGACCGGGGTGATTTCCTTCCGCGTCCGGTGATCGGCGACGGCTGCACCTGGGATCTCTCGTTTTACGAAGAGTGTGTTCCGCACGTGGCGGCGGCCCAGCGTTATTTTGAGAGCGGCTCCGGGCCGTTCGATCTGGCCGACCCGGAGACCAAAACCGGACCGGTGCCACCGCTGGCGGAAGGTTTTCGTTCCGCCTTGATCAGCGACACGGTGCTCGAGCGCTGGAGTCTGCCGACCCGTTTCGGACCGCAGTATGAGGCCGAGTTGAAAGCGCTGCCCAATCTCGATCTGCTTCTCGGCGCGGAGGCCCGCACGCTCCCAGCGCCCGACGACTCCGGCCGGCTGTCCGGCATCAGGCTGCTTGAGGTGGCCACCGGTGC
>CAIVDS010000007.1 GCA_903904685.1 uncultured Verrucomicrobiota bacterium | reverse complement strand
GAAACTGCTCCCAATCGCGTTCGCGGGCAAAGGCCAGCACGCGGGTTTTGATTTCGGCCAGGGTCGTGGATGAGTCGGAGAGCGCCATGTCCGCAGGCTCACCCATGCGACCGCCCGGTGCAAGTCCGCGCACAGGCGACGGTCTCCGTCTCATTCACGAAGCAAGCGCCACCCGGTTGCGACCGGCGCGCTTGGCCGCGTAGAGCGCGTTGTCGGCCGCCTGAATGAGCGCGGCGGACTCCTTCGCATGCGTCGGCGCCACCGCGCCACCGACGCTGATGGTCACCGGCAACCGAACCCCGTCGCCCACCGAAATCGGTTCGCCCCTCACCACCTCGACCAGGCGTTGCGCCGCCGCCGCCGCTTCTTCGAGGGATGTTTCCATGAGCAGCACGGCAAACTCTTCGCCGCCGATGCGCGCAACGCGGTCGATGGTGCGCACCGCCCCGGTGATCCGCGCGGCCACGGTTCGCAACACCGCGTCACCCGCCGGATGACCGTGCTGATCGTTGATGTCCTTGAAGTGATCGAGGTCGAGCAGCACGAGCACGAAAGGATGTTCAAACCGGAGGGCGCGTTCCACCTCCTCGGCGAGCAGGCGGTCGAACTCGCGGCGGTTGAGCAAACCGGTGAGCTGGTCGGTCGTCGCGAGCTGGCGCAGCTGCCCGAGCGTATCGCCCAGTTTCAACGCGTATCGCAGCGAGCGCTCCAGACTGCGCGGCGTGATCTCGCCCTTCACCAGATAATCCAGCGCGCCCGCATTCATGGCGGCCGTGTCGACATTGGCGGAGGTTTCGGCCGTCAGAAAAACAATCGGGGTATGGCAACCCTGCGCGACGGCGGCCGAGATGAGTTCCAGCCCATCGCGCGGCCCCAGTTGGTAATCAAGCAGGCAGGCGGTGTAGTTTCCCTTGAGCAGCCGGGCCAGCCCGTCCTCGAAATTATCCGACCACTCGAGTTCGAAACGTTCGCCCCGAAATGAATCGAACATGCGATGCGTCAGGCGAAACTGCAGCCGGTCGTCATCAATGAGGAGGATTCGGCGCAACATGGTGAGAGAAGTTGCAGGGGCGATTACCGGCGGCGCGTGCCTGCGACCAGATCGGCCGCTTTGATGGCAAGCAACGGGGCGATGCGGGCGCGGTCGGCGAGGTTGTCACGGATCACATTGACCAAGGCCGAGCCCACGACCACGCCGTCCGCATGCGCGGCGACCTCGGTCACATGCTCGCGCTTGCCGATGCCGAAGCCGACGACGACCGGCAGCGAAGTGTGACGCTTGATGGCGGCGACCGCTTGGGGAACGTTGGCGGCGACGGAATCGCGCACGCCCGTCACGCCTTCGCGGGACACATAGTAAATAAACCCGGTGGCCGCCGCGCCGATCCGGTCCAGTCGCGACTCCGGCGTGGTGGGCGCGACGATGAAGACCGTTTTGAGCCCGTGTTTGGCGCAGGCCGCCTGGATATCGGCCGCTTCTTCCGGCGGCAGGTCGAGCGTGAGAATACCGTCAACCCCCGCGGCTTGGGCGGCGGCGACATAGGCCTCCACGCCATTGGAAAAAACCAGATTGTAGTAGGTATAAAAAACGATGGGCACCTGGCTGAACTCGCGGATGCGCCGCACCAGTTCGAAAACGCGCGCGGCGGTCATGCCGCCTTCGAGCGCGCGCTGGGCTGCGAGCTGGTTGGTAAGACCGTCGGCCAGCGGATCGGAAAACGGCACGCCCAATTCGAGGATGTCGATGCCGTTGTCGATGAGGGCGCGGCAGGCGGCGAGCGAAGCGTCGAAATCCGGGTCGCCGGCGCACAGGTAGGCGACAAAGGCGGCGCGGTTTTCGGCGCGGGCGCGGGCGAAAGCTTGGGCGATACGATCCATGGAAGGACCATTGCCAACCAAAGTCGGCGCAGGCGCAAAAGGATTTTTCGGGACGGGTTTCAGGCCAGCTCGAAATCCACCACGACGGGCCGGTGGTCGGAGAGGAAGGCGCGCACGATATGGCTCTTCACCTTGGTCGCGCCCGGCGGCATGAATATGAAATCCAACCTGCGGCTGGGCATCGGCGACGGAAACGTGCCGCCCTCCTGCGGATGCAACATGTAGTCGCCGTAATCGTGCAAATGACTGAGCAACGTAGCCGTGGCGTCGGAAGCGCGATGCGTGTTGTTCAAATCACCGCACACGATGGGCGGCACCGCCCAGTGCAGGTGCCGCGAACGCTGCTTGTCCTGCAAGTAGGCGAGAAACCGATCGACCTGCCTGACCCGCTGAACCTTTGAACGGTAGTGCAGATGCATGTTGGCCACGGGAAGGCGACGGCGATGAATGTCGATCTCGGCGAATAAAAATCCTTTCTCGCCGACCTTGCGTCGTCCAAACGCGATGTTTTCGGACACCATGATGGGATGGCGGGAGAGGATCGCGTTGCCGTAGCAGAGATTGAGCAGCCCCGCCCGGCGGTTGTTGATGCCAAAAACCGAGTACTCGAACCCGCCGGCCTCCCGAAGAAGCTCCAAATGGTCAAAGTTGCCGGCCCAACGGGATTTTTCGTCAATCTCCTGAAGTGCGACGATGTCGGGTTTCAACTCTGCGAGCAGACCGGCGATCTTGAGCAACGTGGCCCGGATGTGCCGCCGGCTGGTCATGCCTTGGATAGGCGACAGACCGCGGCCATGGGCTATATTGAACGTGACAATCCGGACCCGGAGCATGTGCAAGGAGTATCAACGTGCCGAAAAAATGACGCAACGGCAAAGGACTGGAAGATGAGATTGACAGCGAAGGATGCGCCCCCGAAGTTTCCCGACCTTTCCTCACGGCGGCCATAGCTCAGTTGGTTAGAGCACAAGATTGTGATTCTTGGGGTCGCGGGTTCGAATCCCGTTGGCCGCCCCAAGGGAAACTCGGTTTTTTGGCTTTTCTTGTCAGATTCCTGGCAGTAAACTGACTTTCGCAACATGAAGTCCAAGCTGATCAGGACCGGTAAGGGGAAAAACCATTGGCTCCTATCCGAGGGAGCGTGCTCGGTTAAGATATATTCTTCCAAGCAGAAAAAAGACGGGGAGACCTACCACACGCATTGCGTCACCTACTCCGAGGCGGGCGACCGGGTGAGAAAAACGTTCAGCAACCTCGAAAAGGCAAAAGCCTGGGGCCAAACCATACTGATCCGCTTGATCAACGGCCAAACAGAAATCGAGGGGATTAGCCCGGTTGATCTTCGAGCCAAGGGCCTGACCTGGCAGGAAATTCGGGAGGTGCTCTTTTGTAGCCACGATTTGATTGCTGAGGCACTCCGCGAATTCGCGAAAGGTGG
>CAIVDS010000006.1 GCA_903904685.1 uncultured Verrucomicrobiota bacterium | reverse complement strand
CTTGCAACCGGCGTTTCCCTGCATGCCGACCCCGTCGCTGCGTCCGCAGCCGACGTGGCCAAGGGGAAGAGCCTCTTTAATCTAAACTGCGCCGCCTGCCATCAGATCACCGGTGCGGGGATTCCCGGCGTGTTCCCGTCGCTGGTCGGCTCCGATTGGGCAACGGGGAGCGAAGAGCGGCTGGTGCGCGTGATATTGAACGGTGTCACCGGTCCGTTGAAGGTGTCGGGCAAGCCTTTCAACAGCACGATGCCCGGTTTCGGGCCCGGTGGCAGCAAATGGACCGACGATAAAATCGCCGCCGTGGCCACCTACATCCGTCAGGCGTGGACCAACAAGGCGGCTGCGATCACGGCGGATGCCGTGAAGGCTATCCGTGAGAAAGTTGAAGCGGGCCGCACCAAACCTTGGACGGGCGTGGAACTGGAAGCGATCAAGTAAGGCTTAACCGCCTTTTCTTGGGGGGGGGGGGCACCTTTCTCGTCAGCCTGCCACCGTGGCGCCTTGTTTACGCTAAGCAATAGATAGAGCGCCGCCACAAAGGTGTTGGCGGCGGATTCCGCCGTGTAGCGTGCCTCATAGCAGGCGCGCGCCTGGTGCCGCATGGTCGCTTGTGCGGCGGCGGACAACTCAATCCACTGCGTCAGCATTTTTCCACAGCCTTTGGTGGTATCGTCGTCGGCGAATCCCGCGCCGTCGGCGATGATGTCGCTCCAGATGTTGACGCCCTTGCCAAGCAGCACGGGGGTGCCGGTGGAAAGGGCCTCCGCGACCACCAGACCGAAGTTTTCCTGGTGGGACGGCAGCACCATCACTTCGGAGGCTTGCAGCACGCCCCATTTTTGCGGGCCAAGGAGCATGCCAGTCCAGTGGAAGACATCTTGGACGCCGAGTTTTTCGATCAAGCGCCGGAGGGTGGCGGCGTAGGCGCCACTGACGGGGCCGGCCATCACCACACGCATCGTGTCACGGTTCCAGATGCCGTGTTTCACGAGGGCGGCAACGGCTTTGATCAGCAGATCGGGGCCTTTTTTGGGATGCACGCGACCGAGAAACGTGAACAGGCGTTTGCCGCGCAGCGAAGGATGGGCGGCGAGGAACGCCTCCTTGGGGCCGTCGTCCGCCGGCCAAGGCAGCCCCGCCGTGCCGTAGCGCAGGACGAACTCGTGGCAGTCGTAGAGCCAGAACGATTCGCGGGCGAGCACCCGCTCCTCCTCGCAGGTGAAGAAGACGGCGTGCGCATCGCGAAGCATCGGGTAGCAGCCCCACCACCAGTAGAGCAGTTTCTTGAGATGCTTGAGCGGGTACTGACGCTTGAACCACGGATCCAGCATACCGTGGGTAAAAACGAAATAGGGGGTGTTGGTATCGCGCAGGGCAAGCCATGTGCCATAGCCGTTGAAATTCCAGATGCCGTTTACAATCACGCAATCGAAGCGGTGCGCGTTGGCGCGGAGCCAGGGGATATAGCGGGGGGTAAATCCATAGATTCCCAACGAGTGGGGGCCGACGGCATGCACCGGCACCGGGCAGTTCTTCAGCCAGGGTGAGTCCGGAGCATCAAGCGTGAGGAACTCGACTTGGTGGCCCAGCAGGGTGTTTTGCTTCGTCAGCTGGTGCAATCCCTCGACCGGGCCGCCACCGGTCGGATTAAGCGTGCTGATGGCGTGCAGGATGCGCAGGGCCATTGGGTTGCTTCGTTGCGGTGCAGACAGGGCACAATTGGTAACGATCCCGGTT
>CAIVDS010000005.1 GCA_903904685.1 uncultured Verrucomicrobiota bacterium | reverse complement strand
CGTGGACGAAGCCTGCGCCTTCCTCGACGGCAAATCCCGCGAATGGCTCGCCGCCCTCCGCACCGAGATGCTCGCCGCCGCCGAAAAACACGAATTTGAAAAAGCCGCCGAGCTGCGCGACGTCGTCTTCGCCCTCGAAAAGACCCTCGCCAAAACCCGCACGTTCGAGCGCTCCGATCCATCCTCGCCGGAGATCGGCGCCGAGGCCTCTCGCCTGCTTGGCGAAGCCCTCGGCCTCAAAACCGCACCGCGCACGCTGGAGTGTTTCGACATCTCTCACATTAGCGGCACGTTCGTCGTGGCCTCGATGGTTCATTTCGCCGATGGCCGGCCCGACAAGGACAACTACCGCCGCTACCAGATAAAAAGCTTCAAGGGCAACGACGACTTCCGCGCGATGGAAGAGGTCGTGGGCCGCCGCTACCGCCGCCTGCGCGACGAGGGCAAGCCCATGCCCGATCTCGTGGTGATCGACGGCGGACGCGGCCAGATCAGCGCGGCGTTAAAGGCCTTCGTCGCCATCGACGTCGAGCCGCCCGCGCTCATCGGCCTCGCGAAAAAACACGAGACGATCATCTTCCCCGACGAACGTCCTCCGCTTAACCTCCCGCTCAACTCGCCCGCGCTCAACCTCCTCCAGCGCCTGCGCGACGAGGCCCACCGCTTCGCCAACACTTACAACGCCGACCTCCGCTCCAAAAAAATCCGCGAGAGCATCCTCGACGATTTCCCCGGCCTCGGCACCGTGCGACGGACTGCGTTACTCGCCCATTTTGGAGGCATCGACCGCCTGCGCGCGGCCTCCAAGAAACAGTTGGCCGAAGTCGCCGGTTTCGGTCCGCGCATGGCGGCGGAGCTGCACGCCTTCCTGCACACCGCGCCGCCTTTGGCCTGACGGTGTTTGCAGGCAAAACGCGTTTGCGTCGTCCTGCTCGACGCGCATGAATTGCCCTCCCATGCGTAATATCCTGTTCTGCCTAGCATTCCTATGTCTCGGCGCGTCCGCTCGCGCCGACGTCATTCCCGCCCCGTTGTTCACCGATCATGCCGTGCTTCAGCGCGACAAGCCAATCCCCGTCTGGGGCACCGCCGCCGCCGGAGAAAAAATCGCCGTCATCTTCGCCGGGCAGACCTTCGAAGCCACCGCCGATGCCGGCGGCAAATGGCGCGTCGATCTTCCCTCCCAGCCGGCCAACGCAAAGCCCTCCGACCTCGTCATCAAGGGTAACAACACGATCACCCTGTCCGACATCGTCGTCGGCGAGGTCTGGCTCGCCTCCGGCCAGTCCAACATGGAGCTGAGCGTCAAAAACACCTACGACTCCGCCATCGACATCCCCGCCTCCGCCAACTTTCCGCTGATTCGCCACATCAAGATACAACAAAAGGTCTCCGACACGCCTCTCGCCACAGCCAAGGGCTCCTGGCAGGTCGCCGGCCCCGCGACCACGGGCGCGTTCACCGCCGTCGGCTACTATTTCGCCCGCGATCTCTACGAACTGCTCAACGTCCCCGTCGGCATCATCAACAGCTCCTGGGGGGGAACCCAGATCGAGCCTTGGATCAACGCCGAAACCCTCGCCGGCAATCCCGCCTTCGCCCCGGTGGGAGAACGCTGGGCCCAAAACGTCGCCGCTTATCCCGAGCGCAAAGCGAAGTTCACCGCCGATTTCGCCGCATGGGAAGCCGAGCGCGACGCCGCCAAAGCCGCCAGCGCACCCTTTACCAAGCGCGCCCCCGGACAGCCCGGTCTTCCTTCCGAAAGCGCTCAAAAGCCCTCCACCCTCAACAACGCCATGATCAACCCGCTGGTGCCCTACGCCCTCCGCGGTGCGCTCTGGTATCAGGGCGAGTCCAACGCCGGCCGCGCCAACGAATATCACGCGCTTCTCTCCGCCATGATCACCAGCTGGCGTGCCCAGTTCGGCCAGGGCGACTTCCCCTTCTACTGGGTTCAACTCGCCAACTTCACCAGCAAGAGCCCCTACGACACCGAAACCTCATGGGCCTTCCTCCGCGAAGCCCAGACACAGACCCTCTCCCTCGCCCACACCGGCCAGGCCGTGACCGTCGACATCGGCGATTCCAAGGACATCCATCCCCGCAACAAAAAGGACGTCGGTCGCCGCCTCGCCCGCCTCGCTCTCGCGCGCGACTACGGTTTCAAGATCGCCGACAGCGGCCCCGTGTTCGCCAAGGCCGAACGCGAAGGCGCGGGTTTCCGCGTGAGCTTCACCGCCACGACCGGCGGGCTGCGCTCCCCGCTCAACACCCCCCTCGCAAGCTTTGAACTCGCTGGCGAAGACAAGGTATTCCACCCCGCCGATGCCGTGCTCGAAAAAGACACCGTGCTCGTCACCAGCGCCGCCGTGCCCGCTCCCGTCGCGGTCCGCTATGCCTGGTGCAACGCCCCCGTCGCCAGCCTCTGCAACGGCGAAGGCCTCCCCGCCGTGCCGTTCCGCAGCGACACTTGGTAAGCAGCCACAAAAAGCGGTCTCTCCTCCGGGGCCGCTTTTTTATGACACTCTCCTGACAATTCCCGGCTTGGATCGTTTGCCTCTTCACCCCAGACTTCATCCCTCCCCCATCATGAACTTACTCCGCCTTCCGCTTTTCCTCGTCATACTGGCCTCCACGGCCGCGTCGGCCGCCCCGATTCCAGCCACATCCTCGATCACCGCCGCCACCGTTTACCCCGACCGCGCCGTCCTCACCCGCCTCGCCGCCGGTATCGACGTCCCGGCCGGCATCAGTGAAATCACATTCTCCGGCCTGCCCGCCTCCCTGCAGGACGAGTCCGTGCAGGTTTCCGCCAAGGGCACCGCCGCCGCGCTGCTCGACATCTCCACCCGCACCGTGTTCGTCACCGCCGAACCCGACGCCCGCATCAAGGCCCTCGACGACCAGCTCCTCGCCCTCCGCCGCGACGAACGCGCGCTCAACGACCAGCATGCCATCCTCGAGTCGCAGCACGCCTTGCTCGGGAATATCGAGAAAGCCTCAACCACCCCCGTGAATGCTTCCGCCGGCTCCACTCCGCCGGCGCGCCCCTCGCTTGAGGATTACGAGAAACTCCTCGGCTTCTCCGCCAGCCAGCGCACCCGCCTCGACGCCGCCGGACAAAAACTCGACGTTGACCGCGCCGCGCTCGCCGAAAAAATCGCCGCCGTCCAGTCCCAGTTGAATGAACTCCGCGGCAAACAACCCGGCCGCCGCGCCAATAAGACCGTCACCGTCCGCCTCTCCACCGAAGCCGCCGGCAAGCTCGACGTCTCGCTCAGCTACGGACTGCCCGGCGCCTCGTGGACGCCCGCCTACGACGCCCGCCTGCGCTCCGAAATACGCCAAGTTCAGCTCGACGCCTTCGGCCTCGTGCGGAACGCCACCGGCGAAGATTGGAAAGGCCTCGCGCTCACCCTCTCCACTGCACGCCCCGGTCTCGGCGGCGCCGCGCCCGAGATCGCGCCGTGGTATGTTGATGTCTCCCGCCCCATGACCATGAGCACGACATTGGGCGACTTGAGGACAAGCGGCCGGAAAAACGCTGAGGCAATCGATGCTCTGGCTCTCGATCAATCCGCGTTTAGCAACCGAGCCATGATGACCAACGGAGCGATGCTGCTCCCCGCAGCCCCAGAACCCGTCGTCGCCTCCCTCAGCATCGCCGCCGTCGAAACCTCCGCCACCAGCGCCAGCTTCAAGATCGCCACGCCTGTCACGCTCGCGAGTGACAATACCCCGCAACGCGTGCCTCTCGGCTCCGCCACCTTCGCCGCCGAGCTCCAATACCAGGCTACGCCCAAGCTCCAGGAAACCGCCTACCTCGCCGCCTATGTCACCAACCGCAGCGAGCTCCCCTTCCTCGCCGGCTCGCTCAACGTCTTCCTCGACGACACCTTCGTCGCCGCCTCGCGCCTCGCCACCACCATGCCGGGCGAAAAGTTCACCCTCAACCTCGGAGCCGACGAAAGCATCGCCATCAAGCGCAAGATCGTCTCCCGCTTCACCGAGGACACCGGTTTCACCACCAAAAGCCGCCGCACAACCTACGAAATCCTCATGACCATCACCAACAACAAGCGCACCGTCGAGCGCGTGGTCATCAAGGACGCCGCCCCCGTCGCCCGCGACGAAAAGATCACCGTCAAACTCATGGCTCCCTCAGATCGCGAACTCCTCAAGCCCGAGGACGCCGCCGCGCAACCGCCCAAGCTCGGCATCGCCCGCGACTCCGACGGCAAACTCACCTGGCGCCTCGACCTGAAGCCCGGCGAAAAACACGAGTTTCCCCTCAAGTTCTCCATCGAGCACCCCGCGGACCTGCCTGTTACCGGCGTCGAGTGAGTGCAACGGTGTCGGCCCCGGCCACCGCGCAATGGACGCTGAACGCCAGCGCCGCAGGTCCCGAACCTATCACGGGCGCGCTGCTGGCCGGAGGTGCGTCGGCATGCTGGCGTTTTTGAGGTGGCGGCGTTGTCCCTGCCGGTTGCGTTTTGCAATTCCCCTCCCGGTTATTCCATGAAAAGCTTTTTCCCATGCCCCCGTATTTTTCTCACCGCCCGGCGGCAAGCCTCGCCGCCTTGTTTGCCATCGTAGGGTTGATCCTCTTGGCCGCTTCGCCGGTTTCGGCTGCCCCGGCCGCACCCGAGCCGCCCGTGGAAACCCGCATGGTCAAAAACATCGCTTATTACGAACCCGTGGCCTTGAAAAAGGGCGATGCTTACCAGCGCGAATGCTGCTTTCTGGACATCTCATACCCCGCCAACCGCAAGGGATTTTCCACGCTCGTCTGGTTCCACGGCGGCGGGATGACGGCCGGGCAACGCTATTTCCCCGCGATTCCCGATCCTGGGCTTGCCATCGTGACGGTGGACTACCGGCTGTCCCCCAAGGGAAAATTCCCGTCGTATCTTGAAGACGCCGCCGCGGCCGTGGCATGGACGCTGCGACATGTCGGAGAATACGGCGGCGACCCGGACAGAGTCTTCGTCGGCGGCATCTCGGCGGGAGGATATCTGGCGGCCATGGTGGGCATGGACCCAAGATGGCTCGCTGCGCACGGCATTTCCAACCGGCGGCTGGCGGGACTGGTCCCCGTCAGTGGAGAGATGACTACGCACTTTCTGATCAAAAAGGAACTGGCTCTTCGGGACGGCAAGGCAGTCCCGGTCGAGCCCCTCCTCCCTCAGATCGACGAAAACGCGCCGCTTTATTACGTAAGCCGCGACTTGCCACCCATATGCCTGATTGTGGGCGAACGCCGCCTGGATTGGCCCGCCCGCGCCGCCGAAAACATGCTGATGGCGGACACCCTGAGAGCGCTCAAACATCCCTCGGTGGAGTGCTACGAATTGAGCGGCCACAACCACGGCCTGATTGCCGATGGCGCCCTGCCGTTGCTCGCGCAGTGGGTGCGCAAAGCCACGGTCAAGAAAGAGCAGCCGCCTGAAGAGAAAAAATAAACGCGGCGGAACAAGGTGCGGGCATGATCCGGAGACGGAAGAGCGGGGTGCCGGCCGGTGTCTGTTGATTTTGGGCGTTCCAAAGAGGCTTCGGCCTATTGATGGCAAACGGCTCTGCAAATCCAGTTTTCCGCCTATCGGGTGGGTCGCCCGTAGCACGAATAGGCGTCAGCCGCTTGCGAAACATTCCTGTCTCCACAGGGTTTCTTGAATCATGAAACGCATTCTTCTCGTCCCCCTCTTTCTCTCCATGTTCTCCTTCCTCTCCGCCTCATCCCTCAACGTCGGCGCCGATGCCCCTGCAGTCACCGCCACCACCGAAACCGGAGCCGAGCTCAACCTCGCCGACGCCTACAAGCAGAACACCTACACCCTCGTTTATTTTTATCCCAAGGCCTTCACCGGCGGCTGCACCGCCCAAGGCTGCTCACTGCGCGACGCCTACGAAAAACTTTCCACCCAAGGCGTGGCCGTCATCGGCGTTAGCACCGACAGCGCCGAGACCCAGAAGAAATTCAAGGACGCGGAGAGGTTTCCCTTCACCCTCCTTGCCGACACCGACAAGAAAGTGATGAAGGCCTTCGGCCAGAGCGGCATCCTGTTCGCCAGCCGCCAAGCCTATCTGATCAAGGACGGGAAGATCGTCTACGCCGACCACAAGGGCTCCACCGCCAAGCAGGCGCAGGACATCCTTGATTGGCTGGCTCAGCATCAAAAGTGACCTCTCCGCCCGCGAAGGCAGGAGAGATGACACCGCCGATGCTTCCACTCCGCTGCCACACCGAGGCGAGCGAGCGCTTCGAGTCCTCGCTAGTGATTGTGCCGAAAAGCGGCGCGGTGCCGTGGAGCACAACCGGCAGTTCCTCAAAGTTGCCAACACGTTATTCGCAATCGCGCCGCCCCCGCCTACAATCCCAGCAGTGAACCGTTGCGCTTGAGCCAGCGCTCCGCATCCCGCCACTCCGGGCACACCTCCTCGACGCGCGCCCAAAAGCGGTCGGAGTGGTTCATTTCCTTCAGGTGCATCAGCTCGTGGTGGATGATGTAGTCACGCACAAACTCCGGCGTCTGGATGAGCCGCCAGTTGAGCGAAATACCCCCGCCCGCCGTGCACGACCCCCAGCGCGTGCGCTGGTTGCGCACCGACACTTCCTTGACCTCCATCCCGGTGACCGCCGCCAGTTCCCAGGTGCGCGCGGGCAGCTCCGCCTTGGACAGCCGTAAAAAATGCGCCTCCAACGTCGGACGCAAGTCGCCATCGAGCCGCGGCACGCGAAAGACATCCGCCGCCAAGCACACCTGCGGGCGCTCGCCCTCGACGGCCTTGCGCACTTCCGTGAGTTCCCCGCGCCAGAGCACATGCGCGCCCAGCGTCCACACCTCGACCCCGCGCGGTTTCCGGCGCTGCCGCTCGCGGGCCCGCTCCAGCCACTCGCGATGCTCTTCCACGAAAACCCGCGCCTCGCGCTCGCTGCCACGTAAGGGAATAATGACGGCGGCGGTGCCGTCCCGTCTCAACGTCAACCGGTAGCGGTGCGCACGCAGACTACGTTCAAACACGATATCGGGCCGGTACATCTCCCGCAGCGGGGCAACCACCCCGGCGACCGCCCCGGAGGCGACGGACATTTCAAAAAAACTTTGTTGGCCTGAGTCACTCACGATTGAGCCGCAAGTAAACGCATCCGCCCGGCCGGGGCCAGACCGATATTGCGCCCTTGTCGCGTCACAACTCCACCAGCTCCCACTTAAAACCGCCCGCCTCCACCTCCAACCAGGCAAAACTACGGACGCCCGCACGAGGATAGGAGACGCAGCCAGGGTTGAGCCAACGCGTTCCGGCCACGTCGGAATCATCGCTCGGCACATGGGTATGGCCATGCAGCAGCACACGCACCCCCGCCGGCGCGCGCGCCGGCGGAATATGCACGAGATGAAACTTCACTTCTCCGCGCGTGAGATCGAGCGTAAGCGGCCAGCGCGGGTCCGTATCGTTGTTGCCCCGCACCACTCGCAACGGCGCTCCAAGTAATTCAAACTCCGCCAGAGTCTCCGGCGCGCACACGTCGCCCAGATGCCAGATTTCGGCCGCCCCAAGCAACAGCCCGGGCAGTTCCGGCGGATACCGGTCGTGAGTGTCGGCGATCACCGCGATGCGCATGTCAGGTTCCTCATGTTATTAAACCACGATCAAGCGTTCGTCGGTGGTCAGACATTTCCCGGCCGGCCGGCCGCTCTTTTTGGCCGAACGCTTGGTTGTCACCGGAACGCTAAGGTCGGTGAACCCGATCGAACCCGACCAACCCTTGGCAACGTGAACGGCACCCAGCTGGAATCCCGATTGAGGAAACGACGGAGGCATTTCCACCAAGACGATTTCCTTGATCCCGAAACCGGCATGCTGGATATCGCGGATGCGCGCCTTCGTCCAAACATGGTTCACCGTGAGCAGAAAAACCACATTGGTTGAAACGGTCATCGCGTGGGAAAGGAATGCGCGGATTTTACTCCATGGCGGGTTGGTGATGATCCAGTCCACCGGCTGATTCCATTGCAGGAAATCCCGCCCGTCGTTGATTTCGCACCACGCGGTGCCCTCGGGCAGGAAGCGAAGGAAATGGCCGGCGCCACGGCACGGCTCCAGGATGCGCCCCGATGGACTGAAGTGCCTCACCAATCTTTCGGCGAGATCGAGAGGAGTCTGAACCTCGTCGTTGCTCACATAGTCCCTGTTCGGTTGAAGCCGCATGGAAAACCCATGCTTTCAAAAACGCCGAAAGTACAGATCTTTTTCAAATTAGGACACTACCTCGCCAAACCCGCCCTTGACAGCCGCCATCCGGTCG
>CAIVDS010000004.1 GCA_903904685.1 uncultured Verrucomicrobiota bacterium | reverse complement strand
GTTCAGCCCAAGGCCTGATCGGCCCTGCCTGGCGGCTGCGAATGCCTCAACCCGATCCCGCTTGGCTCCGGCCCGGCGGGGTTCTTTGTATCACCGTCGGTTGAATTGAGGCAGAACGCGCCCGGAGGGCGCGTTCTTATACAGAGAGCTATCAACAGATTGAATCAGATGGAAATGTCATCAATCCATGTCGATCCGTGATAGCCGTGGTTACAGTCTAAGTTCCGCAGCCTTCAGGATGATCTCGATAGTTTGGCTTCCGCTTTAACCGCCGCATTCCCCTTGCGCGGCATCCTGTTTGGCCGATGGGCCAAACAGGATGTCCAAACCGCATCCACGACGATCCCTCGTGCGGGTTGATGGAGTCACCTCCTATGGCGCCACCATTATGTCTCCCCAAAATTGAGGATAGAGCCAAGCTTCGGTCGGGATATCATCGATCATCGTGGTCTGGACTTGTCCGCCGGAGTAGAGCCAGTTGCGCGAAGTCGCCTGCAGGCCCTGCGACTTGATGCCCGAGAGCAGGACTTCGATATCGCCTTTGAGGGGAGTGCCCGGTGTGATCGTGAACTCAAGGAAGCTGCGCGGCACCGTGAAGAGCGCGGTGTATCCCTTGCCGTCGGCATCGGCGGTCAACACGACTTTGCCGCCGGGAATGTCGCCCACGAAATCGAACGACTTGGTGCCGGACGCCTGCGTGGTATAGGGCTTCGGTTGCTTCGCCTGTTTGGAGATCGGTTTCATGGCGATGAGACGGTTCTGACCCTGCATCTTGGCCGCGAGGATGCGCAGATCGCCGAGGACCGGTTTGTTGCGCTCGCCTGTCGGACCGAGATCAAGCCCCACCACGTCGCCGCTCTTGAATACCAGGCTGGGATCGTCGCCGGCGTTCTGTAGCGGCGTGTCGTCAACCACATGGATCGTCGCGTAGAGATTGGCGCCGTCATAGCCGACCTTCGCGGTGGCCAGAGGCTTGCCGTTGCGGATCAATGTCACGATGGGAACCGTCTTCCACGTCGCATCCCGGGTGATGTCTCCCGCAACGGGCACGATCTTAAGACTGGCCGCGATTTGGGATATGGGCATGGCCTCCTGATAGACTTTGTCGAGGACGACGCTTCCCTTGAAACGGCGTTCGCCCTCGACCTTCAGGTTTTTGTCGAACCCGTCCACCGCGTAGATGCCGCCCTGATCGTAGGCGAAGACTTTGCCCAGTTTCGGGAAGCCGTACACCTGGCCGCTGAAGTTCTCGCTGCCAAAGGTGTAAGGCCCGGCCGGGGCCAGCGTGGCCGGATCATTCATCAGCGTGTCGACGTAAAATCCGTCGGTCGTGTAGAAATAGATCGGGCCCCACTCGCTGCAACCGGTCACGTAGTTGTCGCCGACCATCCCGCCGATGGTCCAGAAATGATACATCTCGCCCGGGCCCGGCGCCGCCGTGGCCTTGCGCCCCGCGGTCCAGAGAAGTTTCCCGTCGGGGCTGAACTTCGCGAACTTCGCGATATTCGATTCCGCGGTGTGGCCGAGGCCCTCCTTGTTTTGCTTGGCCAGCTCCGGCGTGGCATAGGCGAACCAGGCGGATTGCGGGATGTTCGGGAAGGCCGTCTGGATTTGCGACGCGAGTTTCGGGGTCAACGCCGGCGCCACGGCGGAGAGGCAGACGTAGATGTTGCCTTGGCTGTCCGTGCGCAGGCCCGGCATACCCTGTCGCCCGCTAATGCCATGAGTCAGCAGACTGGGTAGAACTGTGGGTAAAACATAGCTCGCCTTGGCCGGATTCCAGAGAATGGCGCCGTTCCTGGCAAATCCCTCTGCGGGAACTTTCAGAATGCTGTTGGCTGCGGTGATAATGTAGGCGTTGCCCTTCTCATCCAACCACATCGAGTTACTCTGGGTGGCGAGACGAGGCATCGGCTTGCCGTCCACCTGCGAAATCGTCGTCACTTCCTCAGGCTGCGACTTGTGGTCGCCGTTTTTGTCGATCCACATGGAGATTATCGTCGGCGCAGAGTTTGCGTTCGCACCCGGCTTAAGCTGTGACCTGTCAACACCGACATTCAGATTGCCCACGGGCAGGAAATTGTCGCCGTCGATCAGGCATACTGCATGCGGATTGATATCCTCGATGAAATACTTGCGCCCATTGGCCAGCACTTTCACGAGGGGGAAATCCTCCTTGAACATCGGGCCCACGTCTTCCATCCCGGCTTTCTTGGGCACCCAGTAGGCGTCGGGCATGCCGCTCTTGCCGTCAACGGAGGTCGCCCGCGCGAAACCTTCCGGCTCGAACGAGTAGTAGTTGGTCATCGGATCTTCCGGATCGGGAATGTTCGCCACTCCGTAACCCGGCCAGCCGAACCAGCGGCTGAGCGTCTTGCCCGAGGCGTTGTCGATCCGGTTGAAGATTTTCGGGATGGACGACTCGGCGACGAGCAGCCCGCCCTGCTTGTCCGCGGTGATCTGGGAAGGATCGCGGTAGCTCGTCGGGTCGTAGGTGCCCGCCCAAGGCCTGCCGCCCTTCTTGCCCAGCGTGCGGACAAGTTTTCCGTCGGGTGAAAATGTTTTGATCTGCTGGCTCGCGCCTTCGTCGGTGACGCTGATCCGACCCGCGGCGTCTACCGTCACTCCCACGGGCGCGACGAGTTCGCCGGTCACCACGGGCGTCGGCGTTCCCTGCACGCCGTTGAAACGGAGCACCTGCGCGGCCGCATCCGTGCCGAAGCTCACCGCGTAGAGATTCCCCTTCGCGTCGAGCGCCAGCGCGCGCGGGCGGGGGCAGCTCAGCGTGCGCGTCGGTTGGCCCGACTCGACATCGAGCACCTGGATGATGTTCTGCGAGTAAACCGAGGCGAAGACTTCGTTGGCGGTGGCCGCCAGGCCGAGACATTCCGGGGCCGTGCCGTCTTCGGGTGCGGGAGTGCGTCCCATGCCGTTGACGCCGCCTTCTTCCGGCAGGCTGCCCTCCGGAGGTTTGATCGCCGCGTTCGCCTTCGCGTCCGGCCCGAAAGGCACCGCGCCTCCTTTGCCTACTTCCTGCCCGAACAGGGCGAAGAGCCCCGTCTGCGGATTGAGGCGGGTCAGCGCCGACGTGACGCCGCTATAGGCTGCGAAAAGATATTTGCCGTTGGAGGCCAGCGCTCGCAGGGAACCCGAAACAAAGGGCGCCTGACGCCAGAGCGTGTTGCCCGCGTAGTCGAGTTTCACGATCTGGCGCTGCGCCTCGCAACCCTGCCAGCCCAGATACAGGCCGCTGTCGTCCGCCGCCACCGCGGTCGGCACGCCGTGGTCGCCGCCCCAGCCGCCCTTGCCGTCGTCCGTTGGGTAGGGCGGATTGCCCGACGAGCCGACAAAGCCCGCCAACCGCACCTTCAGCCCGTGCGAAAAATAAGCCGCCCAATGATACTTCCCCGGCGTCTGCGCGAATCCCCACTGGTCGCGCCCATCCCAATAGGTCGTGAACTGGCCGGCCTTCACCGGCTGGCCGCCGATCACATCGCGGATCACTTCGCCGTTTTCGCCCACGATGTTGAGCGAGAGCTTCCCGTCCTCCGGCACGTCCACCGTGATCGGCACTCCCACCACCGAGGTCGCCGACGATGCCGAGGAGGCCAGCGCCTCCGCCATCGTCACGTGGCGCGGCTTCAGGTTGCCCGTCGCGCTGAATTCCGTCTGGCCCCAGCTGTCCCAGTTGAGGAACGCGAAATCGCCGGGGTTGTGCGCGTAGACCGCGTTGACGGAGTAAAACTGCGTGGGCGTCAGCCAGTGCAGCCCGAAAATCGTCGTCATCTTGGCGCCGGGCTTGAACGGGTTCTTGCCGTTGGGAACATTCAGCACGGACCACGGCAGCACCACCTGCGCGACGTATTGGTTTTCCGTTTCGGTGATCGCGATCTTGCTGCCGGGCGGGTTGAAGACCTTGCCCTGGTTGCCGCCGTGCATGCCGCCGTATTGGATGTTGATGTAATCCTTGCCGTCGTTCGTGTCCTTCCAAAACTCGATGTGGCAAACCTGCTTCGAGACGTGCATCGCGGCGTTGTTGTTGCTCGCCGGATAGGGCAGCGCGGGGTCGGAGCAAAGGCGCAGCTCCACGCAATCGCCCGCCCAGAAGGGATCGGACGGGCCGTTGCGATTAAGCATCTTGCGCCCCGGCAGGCTCGACTTCGCGTAGACGTAGAGATTCTCGTCGTCGTAATTCAGCGCCACCGAGCCGTGCAATTGCGCGGCCAGCTGGTTGGACATCCAGAGCGGCTCGGCTCCGGAGAGATCCCAGCCCGTGTCGGAGCCGTCGAGGGCGGGGGCGCCCTTCGGGGCCGGCACCGCGATCATCAGGCCGTCGGCCAGATCGAACGCCCGGGCGTTCGAGGCGAAGCAAAGACCGAGGGCGGCGATGACGGGCGCGAGCCGTTGGATGATGGAGAAGCGCATGGTCGTTGGGTTTCTTTTCATGGGGGAAATGGCACTGGGTTTGGCGGCCTGCCTGAACGGCATCGTGCCTCAAGCGTTGGGATAAAAGGCGCGCCTCTGGGGGTTGTCGCCGACCACGCTACCAGCGGCGCCGTCGCGATTGCACCACCAAAATAAGATTTCCCCGTTGATGATAAGAGAGGGATGTCCCGCGCCCGGCCCGATGAACTCCGTCGCGGGTGGCGCCAAAACCAAGCGGATGATCGTAAACCCCGGCGAGGACGTCGCGCTCGGGATTGGAGGCGAAGGTGCACGAGGTGATGAGTGATCGCCGCAAGATCCAGTTTGCGGCGGAGGCGCTCTGGTCCGCGCTGATCCCCGGCAACGAGGGCATCCGCGTCGAGTTCAAGCTCTCGGCCCACCACGCGTTGAACTGAACGGATGATCGGGCGAACCCGACGCAAGGCCCGGCTTAAACGACCGGGCCTTTTTCACGCGCAGCGGGGAGCCCGCATGATCGCCAAAGAACGAGAGGGGCTTCAATCTTCCCGGCGGCTGCTCGCGAGAATGGTCGTCTACCTTCCGCCATCCACGCTTCCGGTGCGTTGCACTTCAGACCTGAAACTATTCGGCAACTTCGTCATAACTCAATGCTTCCTCATCAAGAACAATCCGAAAAAGAGAGCCGCCATAATCAACATCTCCGCAATCATCGCAACGCCGCGAAAATTCAAATGAGCGCCGACTGTCGGCGAAGCATGATAATAACTCCACAAATCAATGCCGAAACGAACCAATCCAACGGACGCCATCAAGATGCAGAACATCATCAAAATGGCGAAAAGTGACTTGAGATTTACCATAAACTCTCGATGCCGCTTAACAGAGTTATTAGGCCAAATGGGGGTGGGGGATTTGGCCGAGACATGAGGAGGAGAAAGCCAAAAAATCGACAGGTATCAAAGGGATTGCGGAGGAGAGAGGCGGAAACGCGGAGATCCGGCCTTCGTGATCTTTCGCGGCCATTCGATTACACGATTTGCTTCCCGGCGTCCGGTCCCACGGACTGGTCGTAAACGCCTTCCACCGTGATTCGGACGACGTATTGGAGTGGCGGCAACTTCATCGGCGCTTTCTTTATCTCCTCTCTCATTTGTTCGAACAGCAATCCGGACTCCAGGATTTCTGCTGAACCTTTGATCTGGTAGCCTTTGAAGGTCGTCATGTCCGCGACTGTGACCGCGACTTTGGGATTGGCCCGGAGGTTTTCGCGAGTCTTCCGTGAAAACAGATCGGCAAAAAAGACATGCTCGTCATCAATCACCCGAACGGAGCCTTTGGGTGTCGTGTTGGGCATGCCGTCGGATGCGGCTGTCGCCACCCACGCCATTTTGCCTTTCAGGAACTCCTGAACTTCTTTTGGTATTCGTGCCATATTTCTGCCCTTTCCTTGTGTTGTGTTTGGCTGCTCGTTTCGGTTTTCCAGTAAATCTCTCGAAGGCATCCTTCTTACCGGCCATCCCGCGTTGCCTGCAGCGATTTGTTAGCCTGCTTTTCCATTTACTCTCTGTCGCAAAAATGTCTGCTGTAACATCTGAAAGCGAGCGCGAACATCGCCATAAATCTCCGGCGTGAGATCAAACCTCGCGTAATGCTCGACGATATAACTGCAAATGGCGGCGAGCTGCTCGGCAACCGGAACTAACTCTGCCGACTCACGCTCCGAACGAAACTCAAGGACGCCCGCGAAGCTGTTGACGGCATCGGAATCACCAGAAGCTGCCTCGCTCTGAATGTAACGAATGGCAGCTCCAACATAGAAGCGGAACGCCACCGGCCCCATCCACATCAAATCTTCGTGATAGAATAGTGCATGCTCACGGAAAAGTGCCTCTGCCTCCTCAATACTCTTACCGAGGAAAATCTTGCAAGCGTGCCGCTCGTCGAGCGAATCGTGAACGTTGATGTCTTGGGGTGTCGGGAGTGTCATGGCGCACAAGCGATCCAAGGGGTCGAGGCGAGTTGTGTTGATTTCGAGTCAGGCGGTGTGGCTGAGGCTGTGGGCCTCCGGCCCGTTGAAGTTCTGAGTTTAAGTTGAAGCCTCAGAGCGTGGCCGCCTTGGTTGATTTTAACGCACGGCTTCGAGCACGGCCTTGGGATGCTTGGCGGCGACGCGGAGGAGGACGCGGGCGGCACCCGTCGGTTGGCGGCGGCCTTGTTCCCAGTTGCGCAGGGTGGCGAGACTGATGCCGAAGGCGGTTGATAATTCCGTCTGGCTGAGGTGGAGCTTGGTGCGAATGGCAGTGATCGAGCAGGGATCGATCCGATCAACGCGGGCGGCGGCTTTCTTGTTTCCGCGCAGGTAGGAACCGGCTTCGCGAATGCCTTGGAGGAGGTTTTTGAAATCGGCGTCTTTCATGGGAATTCGGATTTGATGAGGGTGGCGAGAATTTGGAGTTGTTTGCGGTCGAGGTCTTCCTGTTCGTTTTTGGCGTAGGCGACGATGAGCAGGATGAGGTGTTGTCGGGAGACGTGGTAGTAGATGACGCGGGCACCGCCGCGTTTGCCGTGGCCTTTGGCGGGGCGGCGGAGTTTGCGCAGTCCGCGTCCGCCGGGAATCAGGTCGCCGGCTTCGGGTTGCACGGCGAGTTGCATTTCCAACTCAAAGATGTCCGCTTCCGACAACAGGTCGGCGGCGGTCTTCTCGAAGGTGGGGAAGCGCACAAATTCCACACGGCACAGGCTGCGCCATTGGCGTAGTGTGTCAAGCCGGAGGACGGTAGGCGCAAAAAATCCCGCCGGTGATGAAACACGGCGGGATTCGGAGGCCGGAAGTTTAACCACTAAAGAACACTCATCGGCACTCCATGCGGAGATTCGGCATTCGTGACCATTCGTGGACAACTGTTTTTAGAGCGTGAGAAGTCCGATCTAAAGGGTGCGGGGGAATCCCCGTCTCAAGCCGCCCGGCGTCAAAGCGTCTTGTGGGTGCCGTCGCAGGTGGCGCCGGTCTTCGAGTGCTTGCAGCCGCAGAAGTAAACCGTCTCGGTCGCCGCCGCCTTGAACATCGTGGGGGCCAAACCGGTGCCCTTGTGCGAGCCGTCGCAGAGCGGCTGGGCTTTGCTGCCGCCGCAGGCGCACCAGGCGTAGGTCTTGCCGGCCTCGACGTTGACGGCATACGGGGATTTCTTGGCGATGATGGGAGTGCTCATGGGGAAAACGCTACACCCGCGCGGCCTCCCCGGCGAGTCCGATTTGCGCGCCGCGCCGCGCCTGCGACCCGGCGGCGGCGCGGAGTCGGGCTTGCCTTGGCCCGTCGGGACGAGAAACCTGACAACGAATATGCGACTCTCCACCCATACGCTGCGGCAGTTGAGCTATGCGCAGGGGTATTTGGAACTGGGGATGACGAATCACGCGGCGGAGGCGTTGGGGCAGATCGGCGAGGCGGAACGCGCGGCGACTCCCGTGCTGGCGGTGTGGCTGGCCGTGTGCACCGAGCGGGGCGAATGGGACAAGGCGGCCGAGATCGCCGCGGTTTTGTGCCAGTGCGAGCCGCGGGTGGCGTGGCACTGGATCCAATGGGCCTACGCGACGCGGCGGAGCGATTCGCTGGCGGCGGCCCGGGCGATCCTGATGCGCGGGGTGGGGCTGCATCCGCTGGAGGCGGTGTTTCACTTCAACCTCGCCTGCTACGAGGCGCAGCTCGGCCATATCGACGATGCGCGGGCGTTCCTCGACACGGCCTGCGGACTCGACGCGAAGTTCGTCGAGCTGGCAAAGAGCGACGACGATCTGGCGCCGTTGCGGGCGATCGAGCCGAAGGGGTGAGGTGCCGCAATGAATCCTTGAACGTTTGCCAAAAACAAAACGATGATTGCGCCGCCCCTCCAAACCCCGACCAGGCATCCTTCACGGGCCCCTAACACCGCGTTCGGCAAAGAAAGAAGACCTGCACCGAATACGGGACCCTCCTGACCGAATCCACGACAGACCTTTGAAATCTCATTTATGAAAATATCCTATCTGGCGGTGTTTTGCGCCGCCTCTGTCAGCGCGTTGGCAACCAGCGTCGGCGATTCGCGCACCCAGGTGATCGCGGAGAAAGGCCAGCCATCGAGCCAAGCCGAGGCGGGGTCCGTTGTTATCCTCAATTACGCGGACGTGAGCATCAAGTGCCGGGATGATCTCGTCGTGGAGATAAGGGAGGTAAAACCCGGCCGCGTTCCGGTGGCGCATTCGGAAGCGCCGAAACCCGTTCCCAAGAAAGCGGCGGAGGACGCTCCGAGTGTTTGGACCACCGACTACAAGGCGGCGCTGGCCGTTGCGGCCAATCAGCACCGCAACGTGTTTTTGTTTTTCACCGGATCGGACTGGTGCGGGTGGTGCAAGAAGCTGGATGGGGAGATATTGTCCACGCCGGAGTTCAAGGCGTATGCCGGCGCGAAGCTCGTGTTGGTCGAGCTGGATTTCCCGCGGCAGAAAGAACAATCCGAGGCCGTGAAGAGCCAGAACCAGGAGTTGCAGCGGCAATTCAAAATCCAGGGATATCCGACGGTGATCGTGCTCAATCCCCAAGGGGAGTCTGTCGGCAGGTTTGGCTATCAACCGGGAGGCCCGGAGCCATTTATCGCCCGGTTGAAAGCCTTTGAACAATGAACAGCCATCGGGCGTAAGGCTGTTGCCATCGGCGTCGTGATGATTTTATAGAACCGTGCTTGGACGCCTCTCCCCTAAACCCGCTCAGCGAGCAAAGCCCCCCCCAATCACTATGTTTACCTCCCTTAGTCCTATCAATATCCTGCACATGATAAACCGGCTGTGCGCAGTGGCGATGATAGGCATGGCGCTGCAAGTCGGCGCGATGGCCGCCGAACCGGAAAACGTCCCGGAGGCCCTTGGCTTTTGGGGCCAGGTGACGGGCACGGTCAAATCGGCCCAGGACGACGGCCGGTGTTTTGTCCTGGTCGTTGCCAAGGCGGAAGTCGATCCGGCGGCAAGTGCCTTGAAGGACAGCGCCCCCATGGTTGGCAAAGAACTTGAAATCGGTGTGCGCATGCCCAGAAAAAAAACGGATGGCGTGGCCTCTCCCCATGCCGATGACGTTGCCTATATCAAGACCCTCAAGCCCGGAATGGTCATCACCGTCACAATCTTCGCCCCGCGTTCCAACCCAAAGGTTCTGCGCATCCAAGAACCCGGCAAGACTGTCACGGCGTCAGACCAACCGACGCACAAAGAGAAGACCATCAAGTTCATTGACACAGTTGGCGAATTCCCGATTCCCGCCAATGCAGAGATTGTCCGTGACACCGAAATACAATCACTCATTCAATTTAGGATAAGGGGAGTAGGACC
>CAIVDS010000003.1 GCA_903904685.1 uncultured Verrucomicrobiota bacterium | reverse complement strand
CGCGTTTCAGCGGGCTGGCCGCGCTGGAGCTGCTGCAGGCCAGCGGTCTCGACCTGCCGTTCATCGTCGTATCGGGCACGATCGGCGAGGACGTGGCCGTGGCGGCGATGAAGGCGGGGGCGCATGATTACCTGATGAAGGGCAAGCTGGCGCGGCTCGCGCCCGCCGTGCAACGCGAGTTGCGCGAGGCGGCCGGGCGCCGCGAGCGCAAGCAGGCGGAGGATAAGTTGCGGGAAAGCGAAGCGAAATACCGGCACCTCTTCGAGGGCTCCCGCGAGGCGATCATGACGCTTGAGCCTCCCTCTTGGCATTTCACCTCCGGAAACCCGGCTGCCGTGGAGATGTTCGGGGCGAAGAGCGTGACGGAATTCATCGCGCTCGATCCTTGGAAATTGTCGCCCGAGCGGCAGCCAGATGGACGCGGTTCTCAGGAGAAGGCTGCGGAGATGATTGAGACGGCTTTGTGTGATGGCACCCATTTCTTCGAGTGGACACACCGTCGGATTGGCGGCGAGGAGTTTATCGCCACCGTATGGTTGAGCCGGATGCGATCAGACGGAAAGCTGTCCCTCCAAGCAACGGTCAGGGACGTCACCGGGCAGGTGCGGGCGTCCGAGGCGTTGCGAGAGAGCGAAGCTTTCCTCAGGGAAGCGCAGGCCATCGCCGGCTTGGGCAGTTACGTGCTGGATGTTTCCACCGGCTTGGTGTGGCGCAGCTCGGAAATGCTGGATCAGGTGTTCGGGATCGACCAGGCCTATGAACGTTCGCTGGCGGGATGGGAAGCCCTGATCCACCCCGAGGACCGGGCCATGATGGTGGACTACTTTAAAAACGAGGTGCTGGGCCGGGGCCGGTCTTTCAACAAGGAGTATCGCATCATCCGCCGGTCCGACCAGGCCGAGCGCTGGGTGTGGGGCACCGGCAAATTGCAATTCGACGCCCAAGGCCGGGTCGTGGAGATGTGCGGCACGATCCAGGACATCACCGAGCACAGGCGGGCGGAGGGTGAACTCAAGAAATCCCATTCGCTTTTGTCCGCCGCGCTCGAATCGACGGCGGACGGCATCCTCGTGGTGAACACCGCCGGCAAAGTGACACTCTTCAACCACCGCTTTCTTGAACTCTGGCAGATCCCCGAGAAATTGACCGTGGAACGGGACGACGCGCAGTTGCTCCAGTTTGTCCTCGACCAGCTTAAGGACCCCGAAGCGTTTCAGGCCAGGGTGCAGGAGCTTTACCACATGCCGAACGCCGATTCCATAGACGAGCTGGCGTTCAAGGATGGCCGCATCTTCGAGCGCTATTCCCACCCCCAGCGCCTTGGCGAAACCGTCGTGGGGCGTGTGTGGAGTTTCCGCGACATCACCGCACGCCGGCAGGCCGAGGAGTCGCTGCGGCAAAGCATGGAGCATTTCAGCAACCTTTTCAACAACGCCGAGGTGGGGATGTTCCGGTCGCGGCTGGATGGATCGGAGATGTTGGAAATCAATGGGGAATTCCTATCGATACTCGGCAGAACGCGCGAAGAGATCATCGGCAAACCAACCGTCATCCTCTGGGCCGACCCGAGAGAGCGGGAGAAGATGGTCCAGATGCTCAAGGCAAAGGGCAGCGTGGCCGACTTCGAGTTCCACTTGCTCAATAAGGCCGGCGAAACGAGGATCTGCCTGACCTCGCTCAAATTTTATCCGGAGACTGGAATCCTCGATGGATCACTCACCGACATCACCGAGCGCAAACTGGCCGAAGAGAAAATCAGAAATCAGCTGGAGGAACTGCAACGCTGGCATGCCGTCATGCTCGACCGCGAGGACCGCGTGCAGGAGCTCAAGCGCGAGGTCAATGACCTGTGTCACCAAATCGGCCAGTCCGTGCGCTATCCCAGCCAATCCGACGACGCCACCGGAGGAACAGCCCGACCATGAAATCCTCGGAACCTGCCGGCGAGCACCATGGCTCCGTGTTTCCGGTGATCTACGCCACCCTCACGGTGGCGCTTGGCTTGCTGACGCTGCTGGGATGGATTTTGAACTGGCCGTTGCTCGCCAGCTTGGGGGCGACCCGGATACCGATGGCGCCGAGCACGGCGATTCTGTTGCTGGTGTATGGCTCGGCCCTCGGCTGGCGCGCTTGGGCGCCGCTGAGCCGGCGCGCCTATTGGGGCAGCCTGGCGATGACCGGCTTGGGCATGCTGGTTGTGCTATTGCTGGTCGTGCTGGCCGGTCTGGACATTCACTGGTACGTTGAACACTTCGGCCTGAAACTCCCCGCAATGGCGGGCGGAGCGCCCATCGGCCACATGTCGGTGATCACCGGGCTTTGTTTTTTGCTCGTCAACGTGTCGTTCTTCGCCGTGTTGTCGCCGATCGCGACCCGGTCATGGAGCACCGTTCTGACGTTAGGCTCTGCCGGCGTGCTGCTGCTCATCAGCTTCATTTTTCTGCTGGCTTATTGCTTCGGCGCACCGTTGCTCTACGGCGGCGACTTCATCCCGCCGGCGCTCGGCACGAACCTGGCGTTTGCGATGCTGGCCCTGGCGCTCATGGCTTTGGGTGGGCCGGTCGGTTTTTTGGGCCGATTGGCGATCGTCGGTTCCCGCAGGGTGTTTTTGCTGGTTTGCGGCCTGCTGAGCGCGGGCATCATCACCGTCGGTTATGTCTATTTTCGAAATGACGAGGATAAATTCAGCGCCGAGGTCGAGCGGAAGCTGACGGTCATTACGGCACTGAAAGTCAGCGAGCTGGTGCAGTTTCGCCAGGAGCGGATGGGCGATGCCCGCATCCTCAACAGCAATCCCGTCATCTCCCGACTGGTGCGCCGCGCCTTCGGTCCCACGGCGGACGCGGAGGCGCGCCGGGATCTTCAGGAGTGGTTCGCCAAATACCAGGGGAACTATCAGTATGATGAGGTTTCTCTGCTCGATACTCAGGGTGTGGTGCGCATGTCGGCTTCTCAATCGCCGGTGACGGTCTCGGCTGCGATTAAGGCGCGCCTGCCTGAAGCCCTGCGGTCGGCCCAGCCACTGTTTCAGGACTTTTACCGGTTCGAAGAAAACCAGCGGATCTATCTGTCGTTGTTGGTCCCTGTCCGCGACGAAACGGACGGCGACCGGCCGCTGGGTGTGATCGTCATGCGCATCGATCCGCAATCGTATCTTTACCCCGTCATCCAACGCTGGCCCGCGCCCAGCCGGTCGGGCGAAACCGTGCTCGTCCAGCGGGAAGGCAACGAGGCGGTGTTCTTGAATAACGTCCGGTTCCAGAAGGATTCGGCCTTGCTGGTGCGCCTGCCGTTGAAGGAAACAAAATTCCCCGCCGTCAAGGCCGTCCTAGGCCGGAGCGGGTTAATGGCCGGCACGGACTATCGCGGTGTGCCGGTGCTCGCCTTCGCGCAGGTTGTGCCGGATTCGCCTTGGATTCTGATGGCCAAGATGGATGCCGCGGAGGCGTATGGGCCGATGTGGCAGCAATTCTGGCAGGTGGGGATCATTATCAGTCTGCTGCTCTTGTCCATTAGTGCCGGGGCGGGGGTGGTCTGGCGACAGCAGAGACTGAAAACCTACGCGAAGCAGGCGGCGGCGGATGCGGCACGACTGGAAAGCGACCGGCGCTACCGGGCCCTGTTCGACCGGGCGAATGACGGCATCATGCTTTTCTCGGGTGACGGCACGCTGATATCGATCAACGAATCGTTCGCCCGCATGCACGGTTACCAGGTGGAGGAAATGATGCGGATGAATTTAAGGGACTTGGACGCGTCCGAAACGACCCGACTGACACTGGAACGGATCGCCCGCGTGCTGGCCGGGGAAACCCTGATTTTCGAGGTGGAACACCATCACAAGGACGGCCATCTCTTCACGCTCGAAGTGTCGGCCAGCCTGATCACGGACGAGGGAAAATCCTTCATCCTGGCCTTTCACCGCGACATCACTGCGCGCAAGCAGCTGGAGAGAGAACAAGCCGACAATCTCGCTGAGGCCGATCGGAACCGCAAGGCGATGCTCAGCGCCATGGAAGACCTCCAGCGCACGAAGATCGCCCTCGCCGCCCGCGAGGCACGCTACTCGTCCATGGTGCACTCCATCGGCGACGCCATCGTCAGCACCGACCAGGCGGGCGACATCGTGGGGTGGAACCCCGCCGCCGAGCGCATTTTCGGCTACTCGGAAACCGAAATCCTCGGGCAGCCGCTCGCGTTGCTCATGCCCGACGGACACCGGGCAAACCACACGGCGGACTACGGGCGTCGCGTCGCCAGCAAAGTCGTGGAAACGTCCGGCTGGCGCAAAAGCGGCGTCGAGTTCCCGCTGAATCTCGCCATCTCGGACTGGCAGATCGAGGGAAAGACGTTTTTCACCGCCATCATCCGTGATATTTCGGAGGCCAAGCGGGCGGAGGCGGAGCTGCGCAAGCTCTCTCGCATCGTCGAGCAGGCGCCGCTCTCCGTCGTCATCACCGACCTCGCCGGCGCGATCGAATACGTCAACCCGGCCTTCTGCGCCGTCACCGGATACACCGTCGACGCGGTGCTCGGGCGGAATCCCCGCGTGCTCAAGTCCGGCCTGACCTCGCCGGACGTTTATCGCAACCTGTGGCAAACGCTGACCCGCGGCAAGGTGTGGCGCGGCGAATTCAACAACAAGAAGAAGAACGGCGAACTCTACGACGAGCAGGCGGTGATCGCGCCGGTGACCGACGACGCCGGGAAGGTCACGCACTACGTGGCGCTCAAACAGGACATCACCGCCAAGAAAGCGGCGGAGACGGCCCTGCGCGAGAGCGAGGAGCGTTTCCGCGAGCTTTTCGACCTCGAATCCGACGCCATCCTGGTCACCGAATCCGGCACCGGCCGGATCGTCCAGGCCAATACCGCCGCCAGCGTCGTCTATGGCTATACCGTGGCCGAGTTGCTCACGATGACCAACGAGGACATTTCCGCCGAGCCGGAAAAAACCCGCGTGACTCATGCCATCGCTACGGGCCAAAAATTTGGCCAAATAGTCCGTGTTTCCCTCCGTCTCCATCGCAAGCGCGACGGCACGGTGTTTCCGGTCGATATCAGCGTGCGGGCCTTCGGGCGCGGCGGCCAAATCCTGGCAGTGCTGGTCATACGCGACATCACCGAGCAAGAGAAAATCCGCGAGACGCTCGAGCGCTTCAACGAGGAACTGGAGAAGAAAGTAACCCTGCGCACGGAGGAACTCGCCCTCCGCAACAGCGAGATCGAAGCCCTGCTGGCATCGATCCCCGATCTGGTGATGCGGTTGCGCGACGACGGCACGGTGCGGGACTTCCAGCCGGCCAAGGGTGCGACGCCGCTGGGGGCGGTCTTTGTGAAAATGAACGAGCGATCCGTGGACGATCTCATGGGGCCTCTGACAAAGGTGGCGCTGCCCCTCGGCCACCGCGCGCTCACGGGCAAGATCACCGTCACCGCCGAAGCGGAAGTGACGCTTGGCGGCTGCCCCATGGTGGCCGAGTTCCGCGTCACGCCGATCGGCAACGACGAGGTCGTGGTCTTCGCACGAGACATCACCGAGCGCAAACGGTTGGACGCCGCCATGGCCGCCATGCTGGAGAAATCGCAGCAGATCTCCGAAATGAAGTCGCGCTTCATCTCCGTCACCTCGCATGAATTTCGCACGCCGATGGCCGCCGCCATGGCCTCGACGGACTTGCTGCACAACCACTACGACCGGCTCGCTCCCGCCAAACGCGAGGAGATTTTCAACCGCATCGACTTCTCGTTCCATCGCATGACCGAGATGCTTGACGACGTCCTGCTCCTGAACCGCATCGATGCGGACCGTCTCAAGGTGCAACTCGCCCCGGTTGATCTGCGGGATTTCACGAGCGCCATCGTCGGCGAAGTCCGAATAGGCGACCACGACACACACCTCTTCGAGCTGCACGCCACCGGCGATACCGCCTATTTTGTCACCGACGTCGTTCTGCTCCGCCACATCCTTTCCAACCTGCTGAGCAACGCCGCGCACTATTCCCCCGCCGGCACCGTCATCACCACGTATCTCGCCGTCGAGCCCGGGCGCATGTTGATGACGGTCGAGGACCACGGCATCGGCGTCTCTGAGGAGGACCGCGAGCGCATCTTCGAGTCGTTCGAGCGTGGTTCCAACGTCGGCACCATCAAGGGTACCGGCCTCGGTCTCGACATCGTGAGACGCATGACCGGGATGCTTGGCGGCACCGTCAGGCTTGAGTCTTCTGTTGGCGGCGGCAGCCGCTTTATCGTCGAGCTTCCCCGCGCCGAAATCCCCGAACCCGCCCATTCATGAACCCCCGGCATCCTGTCACCATCCTTATCATCGAGGACGACGAATCCGTCCGCCGGACGCTGGCCGACATCCTGGAGTTGAACGGCTATGCCACCCTCAGCGCCCGTGACGGCACCGAGGGCCTTGCAGCGGCGAAACGCGACCTGCCCACGCTTATCATCACCGATTTGAACATGCCGGGCATGACCGGCTTCGAATTGCTGGAGACGTTTCGCGCCGACGAGAGGCTGCGGGCGATCCCCGTCATCGTGATCTCGGCCAAGGTGGACCGCGCCGCCACGCGCCACGGCATGGAACTTGGCGCCGCCGACTTCATCACCAAGCCGTTTTCGGAAGACGAGGTGCTCCACTCCATCGCCGCCCGCCTGGAGAAAAAGGAACTCCTCGACGAGCTCGACGCCTTTTCCCACACCGTGGCGCACGATCTTAAGAATCCGCTCGCCGTGGTCGGCGGGCGGCTGGAGATCCTTGCCATGAGGCTGGGCAAGACCGACGAGGCGACGCTGCGCCACCACCTCAAGGAAGCGAGCGACTCCACCCGGCGACTGACCCGCATCATCGAGGAACTCCTCATCCTCTCCGGCGTGCGCCGCCAGGCCGTCGTGTCCGTTCCCCTCGATATGGCCGCCATCGTCGCCGAGGCGACCGCCCAACTGGGGGATTTTTTTGAACAGCACGCCGCGCAAATCGAGCTGCCCGGCGCCTGGCCCGCCGCCGTCGGCCATGCGCCCTGGGTGGTCCAGATATGGGTGAACTACCTGAGCAACGCCGCCAAATATGGCGGGCCGAATGCGCGCATCGTGCTTGGCGCGGAAACCGTCGCCGACGGCCGCTTCGCCCGGTTCTGGGTGCAGGACAACGGACCCGGCATCGACGCGGCGGCGCAGGCACAGATGTTCGTGCCCTTTACGCGCATTGCCGCCGTGCGCGCCGGCGGCCACGGCCTCGGCCTCTCCATCGTGCGGCGCATCGTCGAAAAACTCGGCGGCAAGGTCGGCGTGGCCAGCGCGCCCGGCGCCGGCGCCCGCTTCTGGTTCGAGTTGCCCGTCGCCGTCCGGAGCGAAATCGAATCACCCTTTTCCGCACCATGAATATCCTCATCATCGAAGACGAGGAGCCCATCCGCCAAGTGCTCCGGGAATTGCTGGAGATCAACGGGCATACCGTCGAGGACGCGGAGGACGGCGCCGAGGGTGTCGAACTCGCCGTCCGTCACCCCGACCTCATCCTGTGCGACATCAACATGCCGAAGATGGACGGCTACCAGACGATCACGGAGATCCAAAAACTCCCGCCGTGCCGCGACATCCCCTTCATCTTTCTCACCGCCGTCGCCGACCGCGCGGCCCAGCGCCGGGGCATGGAATTGGGCGCATCGGACTACATCACCAAGCCTTTCACCGAACGCGAAATCATCAACGCCCTCGCGGCGAGCGTTCGCCGGCAACAGCCGCTCCGCGAGCGCATCGAGACCCTCCTCACCGATCACAGACACGAGGCCGGCGCCAACTGGGCGCACGAACTGATGACGCCGCTCACCGGTGTACTGGGCGGTCTCGAGCTGATCGAGGCGGAGGCCGACACCATCAAGCCGGGCGAACTCCGGGAATTGCTCGGGATCATCCGCGCCGGCGCCGAGCGGCAGCATGCCCTCTCGAAAAAACTCATGCTCTACTACGAGCTGGAGCGGTTGAAAACCACCTCGGCAGCCACGCCAGCCCACGCCGACGCCCCCGCCTCCATCACCGCCGGCGCCCGTGGCGCCGCGAAGACCGCCAAGCGCACGGCGGACCTCACCGTGCGCTGCGACCCCAGCACGGTGCCGCTCGCCGGCGCGCCCCTCGGCGCTGCCCTCGCCGAGCTGGCGGCCAATGCGTTTTTCTTCTCGAAACCGGGTCTGCCGGTGGTGGTGACCGGCACGCGCCGCGACGGGCGCTACCACATTGATATCGTTGATCAGGGCGTGGGCATGACGGCGGAGCAGTGCGTCCACACCGGGGCATTCAAACAATTCGCACGCAGCGAACACCATCAGGTCGGACTCGGTTTGGGGCTGGGCATCGCCCGCTCCGTGGCCGAGATCGCCGGCGGCCGGCTCACCCTGCAACCGGGCCCCGGTGGTCTCGGTCTGCAAGCGACGCTCGACCTGCCGTGCGTCTGATGCCGGCGTGGACGGTGGATCGAGAATGGCGGGCGGCAGAGAACGTTTGGCTTAAAGACCGTTGCCGCCTTTCTCCGACTCGGATCCTCTGGCGCGGAACTCGAGAGGGCTCACACGTAGTCGCGATAGACCGCCTCAAAGCGACGGGCGCATAGCTCGGCGCGCGGGTCATCTGGCAGAGCAATTGTGGCGAGACCGTTTTCCCTCGCCTCGGCCACCACCGCAATCGCGAGCTCCAACGATACTTCGCGGATGCGGGTGAGTGCCGGGTAGATGCGACCCATCGCGAGGTCTCCGGCGGTGACCAACTCGGCCAGTCGTCTGGCTGCCGCCAGAAACATCGCGTCGGTGATTTCTCGGGCGCCGCAGGCCAGCGCGCCATAACCTACACCGGGGAAAATATACACGTTGTTGCCCTGGCCCGGCGTGAATATGCGCCCATTCAGAGTGACGGGTGCGAACGGGCTGCCACTGGCAAACAGCGCGCGGCCTTGGGTCTCGCGGTAGACTGTTTCGGCGGTGCACTCGGCCTGGCTGGTGGGATTGGAGAGTGCAAAAACGACGGGGCGCGCATTCAGCTCCGCCATCCTCCGCAGGATTGCAGGAGTGAAGGTGCCGGCTTGGCCCGAGACGCCGATGAGGATGGTCGGTCGCACCGCGTCCACGGCCTCGGCGAGCGTGCGCAAGGGCGCGTGGTCTTGAGCGTAGGGGAGTTTGTGGTGGGCCAGCGGACGTCCGGAACGGTTGCGCACGACGAGGCCTTCCGAGTCAACGAACCAGCATCGTGCGCACGCCTCGGCGGCGGAGAGGCCAGCGGAGCAGGCAGCCGCCACGAACAGGTCGGCGATGCCGGTGCCCGCTTCGCCAGCCCCGAGGAAGAGCAGGCGCTGTTCGGTGAGCTTGCCGCCGGTTTCGCGCAACGATGCGAGCAGGCCGGCAACGGCGACGGCCGCGGTGCCTTGAATGTCGTCGTTGAAACTGCACAATTTCGGGCGGTTGTCTTGGAGCAGGCGGAAGGCGTTGGTGTTGCCGAAATCTTCCCATTGGAGCAATGCACGGGGGAATACCGCGCGCACGGCAGTGACAAACTCGGCAATAAATTCATCATAGGCGGCGCCACGCACGCGCGCTTGCGGCAGACCGAGGTAAAAAGGATCGGCGCGCAGCGAGGCGTTGTCGGTGCCCACATCGAGCGTAATGGGCAGACCGTAGGCGGGGTGCAGACCGGCGCAGGCGGTATAGAGGGCGAGCTTGCCCACGGGGATGCCCATGCCGAGCGCGCCGAGGTCTCCGAGGCCAAGGATACGTTCGCCGTCGGTCACCACGATCATGCGCACATCGATCACCGGCCAGTGCCGCAGAATCTCGGCGATGCGGCCGCGTTCGCGGATACTAATGAAGAGGCCGCGCGGACGGCGGAAAATCGCACCGTATTCCAAGCAGGCCTGACCGACGGTGGGCGTATAGATGATCGGGATCATCTCTTCCGCATGGTCCTGCATGACGCGGTAAAACAGCGTCTCGTTGCGGTTTTGCAGCGTTGTTAGGAAAATATATTTCTCCAACGCGTTCTCCTTGCGCCGGAAGTTGCCGAGCACGCGGCCAACCTGCTCGTCCATCGTGAACACACGGGGAGGTAGCAATCCGCGCAGCCCGAGGGCGTCCCGTTCGCGTTCGGTGAACGCGGTGCCCTTGTTGAGGAGCGAGTTGGCCAGCAATGCGGCGCCACGAGGAAACGGCGCACCGCCAACGGGAGATAGTCCTGAGTCACAGGATATGGGGGTCATAATGCCCATAGTTTAACAAGGATGGCCGACTATGGCTGCGCGGCGTTTGGCAAAAAACACGCGCCTGCTGGCAAACCTCAAAAGACTCCGATAGTGCGGTCGTTCGACAAACCAGCGCTGATTTCGCTCAGAAAAAGAACCCATTGGCTTATCTGCGGAATGAGGATCTTCGTTGAGCGATCTCAACCCATAAACCCTCCCAGTGGCAAGCTGCGAGGTATCCCTGCAAGTGGCTTGATCCTAAGGCAGTGGTTCAAAAAGATAGTCGAAACCCGAGGTTGGAACCGGCGGGGCGTCCGGCAGGATCGGAGTGCTTCGGTAGCCCAAAGGCTCAAGCACCGCAAGGATACCCTCGACTTCCGGCACGCTGTGCAACCCGATCAAAAGCGTTGGTCGGCTTTTAGCCAGCGCTGCCATGGCTCCGACCAGAGCTTTGTGTCCATGGCCTTCGACATCGAGTTTGATGAAGTCGGGCAGGTTGATCTCGCCAGCGGCCACCATGTCATCAAGACGTCTGGAGTTTACCTGAATAGTCGGGATAGTCTCGTTCCACGTTTCGCCTTCAAAGGCGAGATGAGACGAGGTGGTTTCAAGACCCTCGTAGATGAAAAAACGTTGGCTGCCCGTGGAGTCGCTTGCGGCGCAGGGGAACGTTTTCACCCAGCCGAGGTGGTTGAGTCGAACATGAAGCTGGAGGCGTTCATAGCTCAGGGGATTGGGTTCGAACGCGGCCACGCTTCCGGTGGGTCCGACCAGTCGACCGAGACCAATCGTGAAGATGCCGTAATGACTGCCAAGGTCCCAGACGTGCTTACCCGTCCAGTCACCCATCTGGAGCAGGCGGGCTTGCACCGCGGGTTCGTGCGTTCCTCGCCAGTAGGCGGTCCACGGAAACAGTGACCACCGGGCGCCTTTGGCGATTCCGCTGCGCACGCGGATCGGCAGGCGTGCGATGACGGGCGTTGATAGCAGGCGACGCAAAAAAGCGGACATGGATTAGCTGTTGATCTGTTCGGCGAGTTCTTCGAGCGGATAAGTTAAAATCTCCGCGAGGGTGGGGTGATACCACGGGGCGCGAAGCAGATCGAAGACGGTGGCTTTCATCGCCAGCGGACCGGAGAAGCAGTGGATGAGTTCACCGGCATCGCGGCCGACGATTTCAGCACCGAGGATGCGGCCGCGTTTGGGCTCGGCGATGATTTTCACGTAGCCGTAATGGGCATTCATGAGAATGGATTTGCCGTGGTCGTTGAACGGATAGGAGGCGACGATGAATTTTTTGCCGCGTGCGGTGAGTTCGCTTTCCTGCACCCCGATGGTCGCGAGCGGAGGATCGGTGAAGACGACATTGAGCAGCAGGGAGTAGTCGATGGGCTTGAGTCCTTTTACGCCGAAGGCGTGGCGTGCGGCGAGCTCACCCTGAGCGACGGCCAGATGGACGATGTCGTGCGGGCCGCACACATCACCGCCGGCATAGATGTGGCTTGCGCTCGTCTGCTGCCATTTGTTCACGGCGATTCGTCCGGCGGGCGTGGTTTTCACGCCGGCTGCGGCGAGGTTGAGGCCGGTGGTGTTGGGTTCGCGGCCGAGGGCGTTTAAAAGAAACCGGGCTCTTCGTGTGAGCGACTTGTCGCCGTTTTTAAATTTTACGGTAATGCTGCGCGTATCGCCAGAGATTTTTTCGATTTTGGTGTCGGTATGCAGATTAATGCCTTCGTCGCGGAAAGCCTGCTGAACGACTTCACTGGCGGCGGGCGAGTGGTCTTTGAGGATGTTTTTGCTGCGTTGAACGAGGGTGACCTTCGAGCCGATACGATGGAGAAATTGGGCGAGTTCGCAGGCGACGATTCCTCCGCCGAGCACGATCACGCTCTCGGGGACGAAATCGAGGTTGAGCACATCGTCGCTCGTCCAGAAGGGGGTTTCGGCCAGACCGGGAACGGGAGGGACGCTGACCTTTGAGCCGGTGCCGATAAGAAAATGATTGGCCGCGAGGATGCGTCCGTCGGCAAGGGCAACGGTGTGCGGATCAACGAAGCGGGCGTGACTGCGGTAAACGTCGTATTTTCCGCTTTCGAGGGCTTGCACGCGGTAGTCGGCGAATTCGCCGATGATTTTTATTTTGCGGGCGTGCAGCGCTTTCATATCCACGGCGGCCTTGGGGATATCAAGGCCGAAGGTTTTCCCTTTTTGGGCGAGGTGGAGGACTTCGGTCGAGTAGAGAAGCGTCTTCGAGGGCATGCAGCCGCGCAGAATGCAGAGGCCGCCGAGTTGACGGGCGCCGTCCACGATGGCGACGCGCTTCCCGAGCGAAGCGGCGACGCGGGCGGCGTTAAAGCCGGCGGAACCGCTGCCGATCACAAGAAGATCGTAGGGTTGGGGCGGGGACTTTCTCATGGATGAAATTCAGGGAGGCGCTGCAGCCAGAGAGCGACACCCGCCGCGCTGGGGCCGCGTTCATAGCCGTCAAGCGAAGACCCGTCATAGGTGTCCCGGATAAAGTCGGGCAGCAGCATGGCGGCAAAATGGTGTCGGCGGATGAGTCCGCCGATGCCGTCATGGGCAAAGGTTTTCTCTTGTGCGCGCCAATTGGCGTAGTGGAATGCCGTGAAATAAACCGGCGCACTTGGATTGAGCCAGGGAAGGTTGAACCTTTGATCGTCGGAGTAACGCGGCGACGGGGCATTTTGCCAGAGAGCCCATCGCTGCCGGGTGATGGCGACCGTATCGGGCCGCAGGTGCAGCGAGCGGGCGGCCAGCAGATAGACGCATAGCGCGAGCATGCCTATCAAAGCCATCCCAGCCGGATAAAGCGAAGTGGCGCGGGAAAGGGAGACCAGAGCCAGCAGCGCGACAAAAAACATCGGCGTGAAATAGTAGTTGATTGAGGCGCCGAATTTGCAGCTGGCGGCAAACGAGAGGGAGAGCGCCAGAGGCAGTCCGATCACGCCAAGACGCAGTGTGTCGCGGACGATCGGCGGTTCGTTGTCGGGCGGGCGAAGAAACGGCAGGCAGCCTGCGGCGGCGATAAGCGGCAAAATGCGAACAAAGGCGTCGCCCAGATTTTCCCATCCAAACATGAGTTTGTAGCTACTCGCGGCCACGGTGGACAGCAAGGCCGACCTGTAGTCGGGGCCGAGAGCGAACATCGTGGCGCACCATCCCAGCGTGGACAACGCCAGCAGAATGGCGGCGCTTTTCCACCGACGATGAAAGAGCAGGAAAATCAGGGAGATGCCGAAGCTCTGGACGAAATTCTGCTTGAAGGACCATGCCGCATAAAAACAAACGGCGGCGACCGCCGCCGCCTTCACCGGTGCGTGCCGCCACAACACCAACAGGAGAACCAAACCGCAGCTTGCCAAGGTCGTGGCCCATAGATCGGGGCGCACCGTCACAATCCACCACCCGGCAAGCGGTCCGAGAAACGTGAACGCAGCAACCGCCAGCCCGCCAGCTCGCACGGCGGGCTTGGATGAGGGGATGAGCCGCCACGCCAAGACGCCCAATGCAGACGCGCCGCACAGGGCGCCGACAAGCGTGAAAAGCCGACCGTAGCGAACCAACGCAACGGCGCCCCGTGATTCTACGGCGGGCGTCACCACCGCGCCATAAGATCGGTAAAACAGCCAGTTGAAATAGGCCGCCGCGTAAGGCGGTTGTGCGGGGTCGGAATAAACGGGTTGCTTGTGAACCAGCCGCCAGATTGCGAAGAAACTTTCCTCTTCGCAGCCGGAAGTGACATTAACGCCCGGTGGAAGGGATGCGTCGCCCCAGGCTGATTGCATGCGTAGGCCCGCAGTGAGCAACAAGAACAGCAGCGCGGCCGTCGCCAAGACGGACAGCAACCGATTGTCGCGTGCGGTGGTCGGCGAGAGCATTTAGCGGCCTTTGCCAAACAACATGACATGAACCGTCTTCAGGACGATGGCCGCATCCAGCAGGAAGGAAAAATGCCGGATGTAATACAGGTCGTATTCCAGCTTGCGAATGGTGTCGTCGAGGTTGGCTCCGTAGGGATAGTTGACCTGGGCCCAGCCGGTGATGCCGGGTTTCACGAGGTGGCGGAAGTGGTAGCAGGGGATTTGCTCCTCGTAGGAGACCACGAGTTTGTCCCATTCTGCGCGCGGTCCAATGAGGCTCATGTCACCGCGCAGGACGTTGATCATCTGCGGCCATTCGTCGAGTCGGCTGGCGCGAAGCATCCGACCAACCCGGGTGATGCGCGCGTCCCCGGCGCGGGTGTAGGCTTCGCTGCCGTCGTTGGGGCGCATGGTTCGGAACTTGAGCAACTGAAACGGGGCGCGATTCCGTCCGATGCGTGTTTGGGCAAAAAAAACAGCTCCCCGATCATCCAGCCAGATGGCGATGCAGGCGAAGAGAAAAATAGGGGCACCGACGATTATGCCGACCAGCGAAAGAACGATGTCGCTCAGACGTTTCAGGCGCTCGAAGACGGGTTCGCGTGCGATTTGAAAACCTTCCTGGAAAAGCCAGGTTTGGTTGAGCCGGTAGAGTGGGATTTTGCGCCAATAAATCTGATGGAAAAGCTCCAGCGTATAAGTGGGCACTCCTTGGAAATAGAGTTGCACGAGTCGTTGGGAAATGGCCGGGCTGAGTTCCTGTCCGCTTTCGCGGAGCACGATGGCTTCGACCTCAAGCTCACGGTTTTCCAGTCGGCACAACGTCTGCTTGATGCTATTTTTAGAATCGTCGGTCTCAGGCTCGGCGGACAGGACGGTGTAAACGACAGGTTGGGTGAACCTCATGCGGGCGCATTCCGCGGCGAAAATCTCACAGCTCGAGGCATTGCCAATGAAGATCAGCGCGCGCTTTTTGAGGAGTTTCCGTCTGGTCGCATAGATTAGGCACCGGTAACCGAGTGAAATCGGCATGTAGGCGAGAAAGCTCAGGGCGATGACCGCGCGGCTTTGTTGCAAGGGATATCCTGCAGGGAGCAGCGCAAAGGTGATGAGCAGCGTTGTCACCATACAGGACAAAAGCGCGATGATATGCTCGCTGGTATAGTCCAGGCTCATCATGTCGACCCGCGCCTTGTAGCCATCGATGAGGTGAAATCCTGTGATGACTAGCGCGAGCGGCACGCTTAACGCATCGGTGATCCAAAGGCCCGGCGCTATGACGTCACGCAGCCAGCCGAGGGCAACGACGTTGAAGATCAGCAGCAGCATCACGGCGTCGAGCAAGACCAAGACAATGGCAGTTTTACGGTGCTTGTTCATTTACAAACAGGTGGGGCTTTGGATTCATTCAGGAATGCTCAGGCGTGCGGGGGAAGCGTTTTTAGAGGCAATCTCCGTTGTTATCAGCGTGCATGAGTTGCTCCTCGGGAGCGATTAAAACTTTCCAGGCTGAAGGTATGTACGATGTTCATTCTTCGAATTGGCAAAACCAGCCGGGGGAAAAATACGGACGGGCGACCTCATGCTGCTGTGCGAGGTTTTCCGGCATTCATGCGACGTATTTCCGCCGTGATGCTGTTTTCGTAGTGAGCCAGCAGACGGCAATAGGCGAAACCTGGTACCCCATCGAGAAAACCACCGCGCACGCCAAATTGATAAACGAAGCGAAGAAAGCCACGGGCGGGCAGGTGGTAGCTGATCTCCTTGATCGCTCGCCGTCGGGTAAGCCGGTCGCCGCTGCGCAAAGCTTGCCACAACACGCCTGCCGAACGGCGGGTGTCCATGAATGTGATGGCTTCGGCTCGAGCGTAGCGGGCATGTTTCGCCTTGATGTCTACTTCACTTTGCGACGAGAGGTTGTGGCTGTAGCTATGCGCAAGGCGTCTCAATCGAAGGCCCGGAGCCTCTCGTTGACCGTGTCCAACCTGAATAAAGCGGAATCGCCGGACGTGGGTGAAGCGCGCCTGCCAAGCTGGAAAGTCCGTGCAATGAGGAATCCAGCGACCTCGAAAGATCATTTTCGGCGCGGCATAGAAACCGTCGATGGTTTCGGCTTCGGGCGAGCTGGTGAGCGCGGCGCATTCGGCGATCAGCTCGGGGGTGAGTTTCTCGTCGGCGTCGAGGTGAAAGATCCAGTCATGCCGGAACGGAATGGCGTCGTGGGCATGGTTGCGCTGCTGGCCGAAGTTTTCGAAGCGATTGACGAAAACGCGTGCACCCGCCGCGAGCGCGATCTCGGCGGTGCGGTCCGTCGAGCCTGAATCGAGCACGACCACGTCGTCGCAACCGGCGGTGCTGGCGAGGCAGGCGGGCAGGTTTTGCTCTTCGTTCAGGGTGAGAATGACGATGGAAAACATGATTTGCTATCCTGCGGAGTCAGATTGGCGCTGGAGCCCCGCATAACGAATGGCTGAAAAAAACAGGGTCCAGAAGGCGATAAGCACGGCACCGTTGGCGAAGGGGAACTCCACCCATGCGTAGAGTGCGATCAGCGCGCACCCCAGCAGCGGGTAGGTCACGAGCGGATGACGCAGGGCGCGCCAAGTGACGGAAGCCAGCGGAACGAGGGCCATGAGAATCAACAGGGTGGTGCCGACGAACCCGGTTTCGGCGACGGATTGGAGCCAGTCGGAATGCGCTTTCACATAGCTTGCCTCATATTGACGGTTTTCCGCAAGCGGTCGTGGTCGGATCAACATGAAGGCGGTGCCGTAGCTTTCGAGTCCCCAGCCGAAGACGGGCTTCTGCATGGCGAGTTTCCAAGTGTCCTTATACAGATCCAGACGCTCGGCGAGAAACGGCTTGTCTTTAGTCATGACCTGCCGGGTATCGGTGTAGCGCTCGCTGATCGAGCGATGGGCGAGCCAGCCGGTTGCCGCCATAGTCAACACGACCATCAAAAGCAACGCCACGATAGGAGGCCACACGGGACGATTGATGGCACGCCGGTGGGCGGCGATGCGGCTGAGTGCGTGGGCGAGCGCAACCAACACGACGAGTCCAGCCATGACGGTAGCCGAGCGCGATGCGCTGACCGGCGCCGTCAGGGCCATGAATAGAACCCCCATGGCCACGGCGGTGAGAGGAGAGTGCCACAAGTCGCGCGCGCGATGCCTGATTGCATGATAAAAAACAAGCCCGGCGCCGGTCGCGAGCCACAGGATCATGAACGCACCCCAATGGTTGTAATAAATGAAGGTGGCGAAGAAGCGGACGTTGGGTGAGGTTGACGACCCGAAATAGTATCCCAGACCGGAGAGTTTCTGGATCGTCCCGAACACAGCCAGAACGACTGCGCTGGTCGTGCAGAAAACCAACAGCCGACGCAAGGCGCGCCGACTGCCCATAGCGAGCATGAGGTTGAAGGCGGCCAGATAGGCTCCCGCGCCGAACCAAAGTTCATGGAGGGTAGCCGACGGGTTGACGGTGCTGGGCCAGTCGGGATGAGCTGGGCCTCGATGGACGAACATCGTTTTCCCCTCGATCTGAATGGGGAAGAAACTGGGGTTGAAACTGCTGGCGACGATGAGGCCTATCAGCAGGACCCATGGCAAAAGCCATCCGCTTTTGCCGCGTGCCTCGCGTCCGGAGTCGCCCGGTTGCAGGAAGGCGGCGACGGTCAGCACGAGTCCAAAGCCTGCCCATGTCGAAAGAAGCGGGCGGACCCACCAGATATTGCCACCGTAGATCCAGCTCGACGCCAAAACCAGCACGCCAACGTGGATAAGAACGGCGGTTTCCAGTCGTGAAGAAAAGGATGATGAGGACTTCGAACTCATCGGGTCACGCGCAGGCGTTCGTAAAATGAGGCCAGGGTGCGGGCGGATTTGTCCCAGGCGAATTCCTTGATGGCCAGATCGCGGGCCTGCCGACCACGGGCGCGCAACGCCTCAGGTCCCTCTGCCAACAGGGCGCGCAGAGCTACGCCAAAGTCCGCCCATGGCACGCAGTGACCGGCACCTGTCGTATCGAGAAATTTCCACGGTGTGGCGTCCGTCGCAAGCGCCGGCAGTCCGTTCACGAGAGCTTCGGCGACCACGAGGCCGAAATTCTCCGAGTGCGATGGCAGCAGGAAAAGTGAGGCCGCCGCATAGGGGGCCGGCGCATCCGTGCCGTCGAAAACCATGATGCGTTGTCCGCCGCCAGCGGCTTGGACATACTGCTTGATGTCATCGACGGTGTAGGCTTCCGGTATGCCGACGAGCAGCAACAACCAGTCGGCGGGCGCAGTGGAGAGCCATAGGTCGATCAGTTCCAATACGCGTTTCTTGGGATGAAAGCGCGAGTAGAACAACGCGACCGGACGAGAGGCCAGCGCGGGACAATTTCGCTGCCAGTAGGCGAGGGCTTCGGAAGTAGTGTCGGCTTCGGGAGCGACGACGCCGTTGGGCGCGACACAGACGGGTTGGGTGAAACCGAGTTCGCCGATTTCGGCGGCTTCGGCCTCACTGGTCGCGTGCCAGCCTTGGACGGCGGACAGCGCGCCGGGATGAATCAACCATGACGCCAGAATTTTTTTCCACCGGTTGTGCTGCCAGGCCCACGGGCTCATCATGCCGCGCGGCGAGACGACGAGCGGCGCCGACGACTTGCATGCGGCGAGACGGGCGTAGTGGAAGGTGCGCAACCACAGTCCATGATGGTGGACCACGTCGAAGGACGTCGCCGTTAGCAATTGTCGCAGTGGTTTGGATGGCGTGAAGGTCTGGGGCCACTCGCGCGGGAAAAGGCGGGTGGTGACGCCGCCGCCGGTGCGAACGGGTTCGCCGGCACCGGGGACGGTGCTGAGCAGTTCAACGTCGTGACCGTTGGCCCCGAAACCCGCCGCCAATCCGCGCACGGATCGCGAAGGCCCGCCGTGACGGGACTCAAGACTGGCGACGATCTGCGCGATCCTCATTGCGGGTCGGGGCGGGGCTTGAGCGGGCGGCAAGGATGGCCGGCGCAGACCATGCGGGCGGGTTGGTCTTTCACCACCACGGAACGCGCGCCAATCACGGCGAGTTTTCCGATGGTCACGCCGGGACCGACGAAGACATCGGCGCCGATCCATGCGTTTTCACCGATGACGATGGGCGCGGTGACCAACGGCATGCTCCATTGCAGGTAATCGTGGGTGCCGGCGCACAGGTGGGTGCGCTGGCTGATGTTGGCCCCGCGAGCGAGGGTGACTTGGGCCAGGTTATAAACCAGTACGTTGCGCCCGATCATGGAGCGCGGTTCGAGTCGCAGCTTCCATGGAAATGTGATGCAGACCGTTGGAAAGATGACCACCTTGTCCGGCGCGGGGATGTCGGCCCCGAACCAGCGTAACAAATGTGCCCGCCATGCGTGGCAGGAGCGCGGGCTCCAGCGGAAAAACGTGGCCTGCACGAATGACCACACCATGCGGCGAACAATCTCCTCGCGCGGATAGGGCGTGGTGCAATTTTGACCGAGGTAGGGGGATTCGCTGGACATGGGGATAGCTCTTAGGATGCAGATGCGTTTTGGTCGAGGGGAGATACGAGTGTGGCAAAATCGGCCAGCAACCCGTCGGCGACCTCGGAGTAGTCGAAGCGGCGGGAATCGGCCTGGGCGGCGATGCTCATGCGCCGCCGGGCATCGGTATTGGTGAGTAGAGTTTCAAACGCATCGGCGAGACGCGTCGCGCGGTCAGGCGCACGGTGGTCAAAAATAATCCCGTTGTGGCCGGAACGGACGACATCGTCGTAGCAGTCGAGCGATGACACGACGGGCACCGCGCCGGCCGCCATGGCTTCGAGCGGAGCCACGCTCAGGCCTTCGCCTTTTTCGGCGAGGCTGGGATAGCAAAAGATGTCCGTCGCGCCGTAAATGCAGGCGAGTTTTTCCGGATCGTAGATCGGTGGTTCAACCGAGACTTGCGCGCCGGCTTGAGTGGCGAGATTTCGCAGGCTGGCGACGTAGGCTTCGCCGCCGCCGCCTTCGGCCACGCTTTGCGGACCGACGAGACGCAGGTTCCACGCCGGCAGGCCCGGACGGCGGGCGAGTTCGGCCGCGGCATGCAACAGGATTTCCAGCCCTTTTTCGGGGTTCATGCGCCCGACAAAACTGATCGTGATCGGACGATCGACGTTCGATGAGGTGTTTTTGGCTGCTTGGTGGAGTTTCCAGTCGATGGGATTAGGGAATACGAGTGTGCGTGCGGCGAGGCGCGGGTTTTCCTGAATCACTTTGGATCGCACGGCTTCGCTGGTGGCGACGAGCCGGTCAACGTTGCCATAAAAACGCGCATGACCTTTTGGCATGCGTCCGAGCACGGCGACCACCCGCCCTGCGGTGCGATTCAGTGTCGCGAGATGCACAGGAAGCGTGACGGTGTTGCAAGCGACGATATCGCCCGGGGGCAGGCGCCGGGCGACGCGCAGGCCCCAGAGAAAATCGAGCAGCAGATTGCTCCAGAGTTTACGCGTGTGGTCGTAGCCGGGAAGGCGGATCATGCCAACCCCGTCAATGGTCTCGGCATGGGGGAAGCCCGGCCAAGTGCGGGAGACGTGCGTGACCTCGTGGCCGGCGGCGGCGAATTCCTGCGCGAGCCGGAACCAGATTTTTTCCATCGCACCGCCGGCGACCGGTGGCACGGGCAGGAAAAAACTCGAGACGACGGTGATCTTCATGAGCGGGAAAGCGCGAAGGTGATGGCGCGAAGTAAACCGGCGGTGGCGGTTTCGTAGTTGTAGGAGGCGATGCGCGTGGCGACCTGTTTGTGAAATGTATCGGCACGGGTGGCGATGTCGGACAGAGCGCCCCCGAGGGCGGTTTGCAGCGCACCGGGAACGGTGGCCGAGAAGACCCAGCCGGTCTCGCGGTCGGTCACGAGGTCGCGCTGACAGCCGACGCGGTCGCTCACCAGGCAGGGAACGCCGAGGTGCATGGCTTCATTCACGGCGAGGCCCCAAGTTTCATAAAGGCCACGCGAGGGAAGGGTAAAAATATCGGCCATCAGGTAACGTGCGGGCATCTCGCTCTGGTTGGCGAAGGGCAGGAAGCGCACGGTTTTCCCGGGATTGGCGGCGGCGAGGGCTTCCAGAGCGGCGCGTTGCTCGCCGTCGCCGACAAACACGAGTGCGGCGTCGGGTGCGTTGATGGCGATGAAAGCCTTGATCAGCTCGACGGGTTGTTTGGCGGGGACGAATTTTCCTGCAAAAAGGACGATGCGTTTGCCTTCCAGTCCGAGGTCGGCGCGGAGTCGGTCGGCCTCGCGTCGCAGGTCGTCGGTTGCGGTGAAGTGCGAGGCATCCACGCAATGAGGAACGGAGAAGATTTTTTTCTCCGGAACGCCGAATCGGCGAAAATAGTCGCGATTGGCCTCACCCACGCAGGTGAATGCGGCGAGTTGCCTGAAGAGCAGCGCAAGGGGAAGACGTTTTGCCAGAGACAGCGGCGGTCGTCCGATGAGATGGGAGTCGCCTCGGAAAATCAGCGGCAGGCGGTGGAGCCTCGCCCACAGGACGAGGTTGAGGTGGGTGCGGTATTTGTAGCCGAAGAGCAGCACGGCATCGGGTTGCCAAATGGCGAGTCGCGACGGAAGCGAGGGGTTGCGCAGACCGCCGAAATGCTCCGTGCCGGGATGGCGCGAGGTGTTAGGAACGAACTCGTGATCGTAGCCGGAGAGCAGATCCACGTCCCAGACGAATGCTTTTCCAAACTGCCGGTCGAGGGCGAGTTTGACCCCGAAGTCCCAGAGGTAGAAAACCCGCAGTTGCAGGTTGGTGTTGGCCGCAATCCATCGGAACCACGGACTGTAATACTGGGTGGGATGGGATAGCACCACGGCCAGCCGAAGTGGTTTCTCCGGAGTCCTCATGACGCGTCGGGTTCAGGGCGGCGCACGTAATTTCGATAGACGAACGGCATGCATGCGATCACGACCGGGATAAGGCTTTGGAAAATGGAGGTGATCAGCACGCTGGCCACCATCTCGAAGGACGCAGCCATGTTAAGAAACAGGGTGAACACAAGAAATCCTTCCATAGAGAGCACGGGTTTGTTGGCACTGGCGTTTTCCACCCACGCGATAAACCCGCCGAGGACGACGCCTAGAACGATGGAACCCCAGAAGGAGCCAAAGTTGCCATAGGCCTCGGGTAGCAGGCCCCAGGCGATGTAGGTGCGATAACTGGAGATCAGATCCTGCCGGCCGAAGTGGACGTTGAGCATGACCTGACCTTCGTGGGTGCGCGGTTTGTCCGGCCACAGGATGCGCGGGATGAGCAGGGGAGGGATCAGCGTGTAGGTGGAGCCGAGGAGCAGGGGAATGTGATCGGTCTCCACCGCGTCCATGACGTAGAGGAGATTCTGGAGATTGTTTACGCGTGCCAAGATGCTGTTGTCCTTCTTTTTTTTCTGGTCCTTTATCGCGCTGTTTTCCCCTGAGCTGATAACGGTGAGACTTGTATCCGCCCATTCCGCATAACGGGCGGGTATCTGGGACAACGGCAGGGTATTGGTGTAATCCACCAGAGGATCCCAATATCGTTCGCGCATCTCGTATTTTCCCAGATTAAGGAATCCCAGTATGGCCACGACGACCGTTAGGAATTTCCAAGGTATCCGCTCCGAGCCCCAGAATAAGCCGATGGCAACGGTGGCCACAAAGCTTGTGGGAGCGGACAGCAGCAACGCAGACGCCGAGACAAGACAGTCGAAAAGAAACAGGCCCCAGAAAAGCCCGGTTCTATACAAAGGGATTTCTCCCGAACCGATGCCGAGCGCGATCACGAAAAATCCGCACATGCCCGCGCCGGAGACAAGGGCGTTAACGACCGACTCGCTACCGCTAGGCAGGAAGTCTATCACGAGATTAAGCAATCCCAAGGCTTGCAGCAGATAGCAGATGGAAGTGACCCCTATCAAACCGTAGCCGATCCGTCGCAGGCCAGCGCTTCCCTCTTCTGCCAAGATATACAACGAATACGCCATCGGCGGGGATGGGGAGAAAACTTGCATGCCAAAACGCCAGCCCCCACCCAAGGCGAGTAGGAAAACCAAAACCTCAATGCTGCCATGCAGCAGGGTGGCATCCGAATAAGCGAGGACGGTTTCATTCTGCACTGCGATGGGCAGGGCGTAGGTGAACAAGTGCTGGATTGCGATGACGGGGAGAAGGGGTAGGCCTATGCCATATCTCGCCCAAAGCGAAAGAACGATGTACGTGCCGATGCCCATGAACGCAAACCCCACCGCCCCGGACGAGTGGCTCACTGCCAGAGAGAGCGTCAGCACGGCAAAGATGAGTCCCGTAGGCAGCAAAGACCGTAAAATGAGCTGTTTCACGCCAGGCGCCAGATCAGACGTCAGGGTAAAGCGGTCGATGCCGCGTCGTTGTGGCGAACTCATTGTGCTGCGAAGCCCTTAATGTGTGCTGCGGATGGCTTGCCATCGCAACGCTGGTTTTTCGAAGGATGTATATGACAGCCAAGTCGCCCAGCCCGCGCCTAGAGCCTGTCAGGTACTAGGGTGGTCACGGCAGACTCGTACGGTGGGAGAATGAAGACTCTTTTCAAGGTATACAGATGCCGGGGTGGTCAGGAGGTAACCTTCGCGAGTAGCTTTATATCCCAAGTCACTCCAAGAGATCCATGCACCTCGATATGTTTTTTCGCGAGCGCGCGGCGTCCAATGCACTTCCAGATCGCCGCATGGTTTCCCCAGCGGTAAAGCGAGACGATCAGCACGCCGTCGGTGGCGAGGAACGGCAGGAATGAGGCCACCACCGCGCCGGGATCGTGGGCGTAGCCGATCACTTCGTTCAATACGATGATGTCCCATGTCTCCACCGGTCTCCATGTTTCAAAATCACCATGGACAAAGCGGGCTTTCGGGATACCAAGTTTTTTCGCGCGGCGGAGTCCTTCGTTGGATAAGTCCATGCCAAGGTAATCGGCGATTTCGTTCGATACGAATAGGGAGGGGAGGCGTCCGCTGCCACAGCCGATGTCCAGCACACGCGGAGGCTGCACGGTGTGGGCGCGGATCAAGCCGGCTAACGCCTGGTAGCGTGGCAGCTCTCGATCGCCGAAAAAGTGATCCCAATTTCCGCTGGCGTATTCTCGGTCGAGCGCGGCCTCGGGCACGGGTTTTCCGCCTCCGCGCGGGCCATGGATGAAGCGCTGGGCAAGCCCGCCGAGGATGCGTTGAGTGGAAAGACGCGACATTAGATTTCGAAGTAAAATTCCTCGTCGCCGGCGAACAACGCGGTGAAGTCGGGTGCGATCACCGGTTTGGTCCAGGGTGGGGTCGGTTCGAATTGGGAACGGTGGCAGGCCAGCGCCGCCTGTTTTAGGAAGCCGTAACCTTTGAAATTAAAACTCACCACACGGCGGCTGGTGAAATAGGGACGCACCAGAAGCACAGGATTCCACCATGACCAGACCGGATATTCGTAAAGCCGCGCATGACGGGGACCGGCCCCAAGGGCGAGCGTGAGCAGACCAAACGACGCCTCGTGCTCCGAGCTGCCGTCTTTGCGGCAAGGCGTGAAAATCTCATCCGGTCGCACGCGGTCGATCACTTCGCGGAGCTGACGGACAACGACCGCTGCTTGGTCTGGTGACAGGTGCGCTAGCGTGCCATCTTGCGCGCCTAGAAAGTGGATGGCCGGAGTTTCGACTCCGAGTTTTCGGAGAGCGGCGCGAGCCTCGGTATTACGAAGGTGGGTGACCGCCGCCGGAGTAAGCGCGGGATGAGCTTTGTGCGATGCGCTGCCGTCGGTGATATAAGCAACGTGCACAGGATAACCGTCGAGGCGTTTCCGAGCGATGAGGCCACCGCAGCCCAGAACGTCATCATCCTGATGCGGCGAGACGATGAGTGTTACGGGCTCACCCTCGGACGTGTAAGATTTGGCGCGGAGGCGCAGCGCCATGCGGCTGCACGCATTTGCCAGCCTCCGAACTCGCCGTTTGAACGCAGGCACGCGAATCGTTCCCAGTGTGACGATGGTTGCGAGAAGGTGGACGCCGCGGGCGAGGCCGATCATGGTTCGGGTTAAACGGGGGAGGCGACGGCGCGGGCTACCAGCGCGGTGAGTCGGTGAGCTTCGCGTTCCCAGCAGTAGGTTTCTTCGGCGAGCCGACGGGCGGCGTGCTGGCGGTGTCGCAATGCTTCACGGTCGGCCAGCAGCCCGTCGAGCGCGGCGGCAAAGCGGCTGGTTTCGTGCGTTTCTACGATTATACCGGCGTCGGGAGAATGGGTGAGGACTTCGCGCTGCCCGGCGGTATCGCTGGCCACGACTGCCAGTCCGGCGTTGAGATATTGGATGATCTTGTTTGTGACCGTAAGATCGCGATTCACGATGAAGGCCTGCTCCAGCGCGAGGCCGATGTCATGGTGTGCGATGACGGCAGGAAGTTCGGCGGGCGAGACCAGCGGCAGGAAGCTGACTGACGCGCGCCGTTCGGAGGGCAAACGGGCGAGGAGTTGTTGCGCATAATCACCGTGGACTTCTCCGAGAAGAACGACACGGCTCGAGTTTCGTGTGAGTTTCCACGCGGCGAAGAAATGTTCGAGGCCACGGCCCGGACCGATCGTCTGAGAGAACCAGAAAAACGCGGGAGGCGTGCCGGGCTCGCCGACGCGGGGATCGGGTTGGAGCGGAAAGGAGTTGGTGATGACCTCCGGGCGACGTCCGCCGTAGCGGGTATGCAGGGCGTTTGCGAGGGCGTGCGAGGTGGTGGTGGTGTGGACGGCGCGGTGCAGGAGCGCACATTCAACCGAACGGATCAACGCGAGCGGTCGCCGGGTGCGGTCGCCGGGCAGCAGATCTTCCGAGTGCCAGTCCTCGATGTCGGCGCTCACGCGGCGACCTTCCGTAATGAGGCGGGTGCCGATCCAATGGGGAACCTCATTATGAACAATGGTCAAGTCGGCGGGAAGGAGGCGTGCTTTGCGCAGAAGCGCACCGGACGGGCCCAGTGCGCGGATGCCGTGGAGCTTGAAAAGCTCGGCGGCCTTGCGCGAGGTCCAGAGTATTATCCGACGGGCAAACACCGTCGAGCGCGGTGTGGAGAAGCCGGAGAGCATGTCGATGGTTTCACGACGGAAGGGCGCGTCGCGAAGCAGTTCCATATCGTGTTTTTCGGAAGGAGCGTGGTTGCGCACGGTGAGCACGGTCACATCGTAACCGGCATGGCCGAGTGTGGTGGCTTCTTTCACCACGCGTGGATTCCGACAAAGCGGTCCATTGCTGATGATGAGGATGCGGGCGGCAGACATGAGGGCAGTTAGATGGCCGGTGGCGTGGCGTGCTTGTCCAACAAGAGGGGAGTGGTGCGCAAAGAAGTCGCGGGCGTATGCTGCCGTAGCCATGTCCAGAGCTCCGCGTGAACGCTACGGAAGCGAAGTCCGCGCAGGTTGGCGAGAGGATGGCGCCCGACGTTGAGCATAAATCTCAGCCAGTCGGCGGGCATGGCAGGCCGGATTAGGGATGGTCGCCCGAGGGCGAGTGCGGTGAGGAAAATCAGATTGGTGTCTCGTGGCGTCATGGCGCGACGCGTGGCCCAGATTTTTTCCAAGCTATCGCGGTCTATTTTAACGGCTTTGAAAAAGGATGCGGCGACGAGCAACTGGCTTTGCAGCCAGCGCACCCGGTCGCGG
>CAIVDS010000002.1 GCA_903904685.1 uncultured Verrucomicrobiota bacterium | reverse complement strand
CACAATGCTCAGGCCTGCGTCGGCCTCGCGCAGTATCCGTATCTTGTCCTCCGTCGTGTAGCGTTTTCCTTTCATATGTCTGGTTCCTTTTTATCCCCCAGACTAACTCTGTCACTGGCCTAGTTTCCGGCGGTCACCTCAAAGGGTTCCGCCATGGCGGAAGACTTGAGTGACATTTCCGCAGGATCGTATGAAGTCGTTTGCGAGACCGCAGGCGATCCGGCAAAAAGCCTCGGCAAGCTTAAGATCAAATATCCCTCCTTTTCCCCATGGCCAAGTCTTCCGCTGAAATCCGCTGGCTCGCCGAGTGCGAGCCGCACAACTACCCGGCGGCGCTTTCGTATCTGTCGCTGCTCTACCCGCCCGCAAAGGCAAAAGGCATCGTGGCGAAGCTCAAGGCGGCGCACGTGTCGGAATTCAAGGCCAAGGATATTTTCCGCGCCTCGGCGCTTTCACTGCTGGGCGTCAGCAACTCCCACGTCGAACGAGACCGGAGAAAGATCGAGGCCGGCAAACTGCTCTCGCCCATCCTTCTGGTGCGCGACCCGGTGCACGGGAAATTGGTCATCGCCGACGGCTATCACCGCCTGTGCGCCCTCTACTCGTTCGACGAGGACGCCCTTGTCCGCTGCAAGATCGGCAACGCCTGATCACCGGGCGCCCAACAGCTCCTCGGCGTGGGCGAGCGCGCTCTTCGCGGCGCGATCGCCGAGCATGCGGGCGAGTTCGCCGACGCGGGCTTTGCGGTCGGCCTGAATCGGCGAAATGGTGACGATGGCGCGCTCCTTGGACTGGTCTTTCTCGACGACGAGGTGGCTGTCCGCCTGCGCGGCGACCTGCGGCAGATGCGTCACGCACAGCACTTGGTGTCCTTTGGCGATCTCTGCCATCTTTTCGCCGACGACGCGGCCGATCTCGCCGCCCACGTTGGCATCGACCTCGTCGAACACCAGCACGGGCACGTCGTCGAGGTCGGCCAGCACGGTTTTCAAGGCGAGCATCACGCGGGCGAGTTCGCCGCTGGAGGCGACGCGGTTGAGCGGCAGCGGGGCTTCGCCGACGTTCGGCGAGAACAGGAACTCGACGCCGCAGTCGCCCGTGGCGGCGAGTTCGGCGAGCGGCACGATGCGAATCTGGAAGTCGGCCTTCTTGAAACCGAGCTGGGCGATGCTCTTGGCGGCGATCTTGGCGAGTTCGCGCGAAGCCTTCTCGCGAAGGGCGCGCAGCACGGTCGCCTCCTTGCGAGCGGCGCGCTCGACGTCGGCGATCTGTTTTTCGATTTTTATGAGGGTGCCTTCGAGGTCGCCTTGGATTTCGAGGCGGCGGCGCATGTCGTCGCGCGCCTCGATCACGGCGCGCACGTCGCCGCCATGCTTTCGTTTCACCTCCAGCCAGGTGTTCATGTTGGCCTGCAACTGCTCGGCCTGCTCGGGATCGAAATGGAATTGCCCGCCCAGCGCCTCGAACTCGCTCCCAAGATCGGCCAGCTCGATGCTGGCGGCGGAGAGACGGTCGGCCAGCGCCTTGCTGGCCGGGTCGATGTTTTCGAGCTGGCGCGCCTCGCGCACGAGCGCGGCCACGCGACCGGTGGCGCCGTCCTCGCCGGTGAGTCCGTTGGCCAGCGCGGAGGCCAGCGCGATGAGTTCCTGCGCCTTGCTCAGGCGCTGGAAATCGCGCTCCAGCGCCTCAATGGCTTCGTCGGTGAGATCGAGCGCGTCGAGGCGGACGAGCTGGTTTTCGAGAAACTTGATCTGGTCGGGCGCGAGCTTGGTTTCGCGGGCGATGCGTTCGCGTTCGGCGACGAGGTCGCGCCACGTCTGGTATTTCTCGCCGTAGGTGGCAATCGCGCCGCCGGCGCGAGCGTAGAGGTCGAGCAGTTCGAGCTGGCAGCTTTCCTTGAGCAGGCGGCGCGGCTCGCTGGGACCGTGGAAATCGATCCAGTGTTCGCCGAGACGTTGAAGCGCGGAAAGCGAAGCGAGGCCACCGTTGACGGTGAGCTTGGGAGCCTTGTCGCGAGGCAGGCTGCGCTTGAGCAGGAGAATGCCGTCCTCGCAGGGCGGCAGGTCGAGCCCGGCGAGAACCGCATCCATTTTCTTCGGATGCTCAAAATACAGCGAAGCCTCGACCTCGCAGGCGGGCGCACCCTGGCGGATCACGGTCTTGTCGGCCCGCTCGCCGGCCAGCAGGGACAACGCGCCAAGCAGGATGCTCTTGCCCGCGCCCGTCTCGCCGGTGACGACGGTGAACCCAGCCTCGAAATCGAGGGCGACTTCTTCCAGCAGGGCGAGGTTCTTGATGCGGAGCGACTGAAGCATGAGGTCTGGTTGAGTGAGTGTGTTCCATCGGCGCGGAGCAAGTCGGTTAATGGTTTTCAACCCGTCAGCCCCGTGAAAAACACCGGTGTTATTTTTACTTGCCGAACGCCCATCGGGTCGTGCTTACTCGCCGACTCATTTCCGCGGACCCTTAGCTCAGTTGGTTAGAGCGTTTCCTTGACATGGAAGAGGTCACTGGTTCGAGCCCAGTAGGGTCCACCATTTTAATGCCGTTAATCCACAGTGATTAGCGGCTTTTCAATGCCCGTGTTTTAACGGGCGAACCACGCCAGCGCATCCTCGCGATCTTTGGCAATCTGGAGGCGCAAAGCCTCCACATCGGGGAATTTTTGTTCGGGGCGAAGAAAGGACAGCCATTCCACCGTCAACGAATCACCCACATCGAACGGACACGACGTGGCGAGCACATGGACCTCCAGACGCGGCGCGGTCGAGTTCTCCACGGTGGGACGCAGGCCGTAGTTGGCCACGGCAGGCAGCGTCCCGGCGGACTTCCCTCCTGAAACACTCACGGCATACACGCCCAGACGCGGACGCAGGTCGGGCTCCCATGAGACGTTAAGAGTGGGAAAGCCGATCGTGCGACCCAGTTGTTTTCCGGGAATGACCACACCTTCGGCAAAATACGTATACCCCAACAGCGCGTTGGCTTCCTCCATGCGACCTTCCTCAAGATAACCACGGATGCGCGTGCTGCTGATGGGCTCGCCATTCTGGTTGATGCGCTCGGCGCTCACGACGTTGACGCCCAGTTTTTTTGCTTCTGCGACGAGCAGATGGATGTCGCCTCGCCGGCCTCGGCCAAAGCGCCAATTTTCGCCGACATAAATCGTGGCGAGCCCCGGAAGCGCACGCAGGATATGCGGTAAAAGCGCCTCCGCCTCGATGCCGGCGAACGCCCTGTCGAAAGGCTGCATGATGACAACATCCACGCCCAGCTTGAACAACTGCCTGGTTTTCAACGCGGGCGCCATGATGAGACGCACCGAATCATCAGGGTTGAAAAGACGTCTCGGGTGCGGCCAAAAAGTCAGCACGGCGGAGATTCCGCCGCAACGACGTGCGGAATGCACCGCGGCCTCGATCACCGCATGATGGCCCAGGTGAACACCGTCAAACATGCCGATGGCGAGGTGCAAGGGCTGGGCCGGAAGCGCGGAAGCTTCGGCGAGGGAGTTATAGCAGCGGGGTTCCACGCGAGTTGCAGATTAGCCTGCCGTCAGGGGATTGCCACGACGATTTCAGGCGGTGTTATTTAGCCGAAAGCCACACTCGGCGCTGCCTCGTAGGCGGGAATGAGTATCTTTTCGATCTCGGGCGTGGACATTTTTTGCAACTGTTCGAGCGACACGGCGCGCGACACGTTGAGATTGCCCGAGGCGATGCGCCGGAGCGCGCTCAGATGCGCGCCGCAGCCAAGTTTCTGGCCGAGATCATGCGCAAGCGTGCGGACGTAGGTGCCCTTGGTACAGAGCACGCGGAAGTCGATATCGGGAGACTCCCAGCGCAGCAGATCATATTGAGAAATACGGATGAAACGCGGCTCGCGTTCCACCTCTTCTCCGGCGCGGGCGCTTTTGTAGAGGGCTTTTCCGGCGATCTTGATGGCGGAAAACATCGGCGGCATCTGATATTGATCGCCGAGAAATCCATTGAGCGCGGCGCGCACGTCGGCCTCGGTGAGCGAAGGCACGGGACGCGTTTCCATCACCTGGCCCTCGGCATCCTGGGTATTCGTGGACTGGCCGAGCCTGATCGTGCCGGTGTATTCCTTGTCCACGCTCATCAGGTATTGCGAGATGCGCGTGGCCTTGCCGACCAGCATGACGAGCAATCCGGTCGCCATGGGATCAAGCGTGCCGGCATGCCCGATGCGTTTCATACGCAGGATGCCGCGCAGTCGGGCGACAACATCGTGAGAGGTGTGCGCGGAAGGCTTGTCGATGAGAAGCACGCCATCGAGTTCTTTGGCCGGAACGAGCATCAGGAAGTTTTTTTAAGCGAATCCACCGCCTTGATTTGTGCGGCGAGGGCGGCGATCAACTCGGCCTGAAAAGCAGCGAGCGTGGTGTTTTTCACATTGAGGCCGGCGGCGCAGGCATGGCCGCCGCCACTGAAGCGGGCGGCGATTTGATCAACGCGATAAGCCGGGTTCTTGGCGCGCAGGCTGGCCTTGACCATGCCCGCCTGCTCCTCAATGAGCACGCCGATTTCAACGCCATTGATGGAACGGGCGTAATCCACAAGCCCTTCGGTATCCTCGGCGCTCGTGCCGGTTTCTTTGTAAATGCCATCGGGCAATGTGCCGATGCACACGCGACCGCCGCACTCGTGGCGGAAGGACGCCAAAAATCGTTGGAGCAACTGGAGTTTCCCGGCCGTCTCGCGCTCGTAGAGTTCGGTCGCGGCGGCGGCTGGCTGAGCACCACGGGCCATGAGTTCGGAGGCGATCATGAACGTGCGGCGCGAGGTGGAATTAAAACGAAACTGGCCTGTATCGGTCGCGATGCCGGTGTAGAGCGCTTGAGCGGCCTGCGCATCAACGGGCAGGTGGTGATCAAAGAAAAGCCCGGCCAGAATCTCGGCGGTCGCGGCGGAGCCGACATCGATAAAATTATGCTGTGCGTAACCGGTGTTCGACAGATGATGGTCGATGTTGGCAAACGGCGCAGGAAAGCGGGACTTGAACTTGTCCCCCGCCCTCACCTGATCGGCGCAATCGACATAGATCGCGGTCAACTCGCCGACGGGCAGGCCATCAAACCGCACCATCGGTGTGTCGCCCACCGTGAATTGGATGCGGCGCGGAACCGGATCGGGGTTGGCGCAGATGACATCGAGATCAAGCGCGCGCAGCACCCGGGCCAGAGCCACTTGCGAACCGATGCAATCGCCATCCGGTCGGGAATGGGCGATGACGACGATCTTGCGGCCCTCCAAGTCGCGAAGGAACTCGGCAAAACGATCGTAAAATTCAGGATAAATCAGCTCCACGGCTCACTCCTTCTTTTCGTCGGCGGCGCCGGATTTCTCTTTCTCCGCGATCTCGTCGAGCACCTGCAAAATGCGGTTGCCGCGGGCCGTCGAGGTATCGAGCAGGTAGATAAAGGCGGGCATGTGCTTGAGCACGATGCGACGACCAAGCTCGAAGCGAAATCCCTTGGAATGATGCTTCAACCACCTGAGACGGTCGGCGGTGAGCTCGTCGTCTCCCGTGACAGCCACGAAAACACGCCCCTCGTGCAGATCGGGCGAGACTTGCACGCCCGTGATGGTGATGGCGACCGCCTCCTCCTGGTATTGCTTGCGCAGGATGTCGCTCAGCTCGCGCTGGATGAGCTCGTTGACGCGAAGTGTGCGGGTGGACATGGTTGGAAGACTGACCTCTGGCCGCCAGTTCAGAGCGAGGCGCGGACCTTCTGGATTTCGTAGCACTCGATGACGTCGCCGATTTCGTAGCCGTTGAAATCGCCGATCTTGATGCCGCACTCGAGGCCGGCGCGGACCTCATTGGCGTCGTCCTTGAAGCGTTTCAGCGTGCCGACCTTGCCCTCGAAAACGACATCCTTCTTGCGGCGCACGCGGGCGGCGGCATTGCGGGTGACCTTGCCCTCGGTCACGAGACAGCCGGCCACAAAGCCCTTGGCCAGCGGGAACGTCGCACGAACCTCGGCGGCGCCGGTCTTGTTTTCCTTGAGATCGGGGTCGAGCAGGTCGGCCATCATCTCGCGAACCTTGTCGCCCATCTCATAGATGATGCCGTAGGTCTCGATGCGGACGCCGTGATGTTTGGCGACGGAGGTGACGCCATTTTCCAGCTTGGTGTTGAAACCGATGACAACCGCGCCGGCCGCGCCGGCCATGAGAACGTCGTTCTTGGAAACGAGGCCCACCTCGGTGGAAACGATTTCGAGCGAGACCTTGGTGCTCTTGATGCCTTCGAGGATGTTGCGCACGGCCTCGGTGGAACCGAACACATCGGTCTTGATGATAAGCTTGAGGACCTTGGCCTGCGTCGCGGCGATGTTGGCAAAGAGGCTTTCGACCGAGATTTCCTTGGGCGCCGCATCGGCGGTGCCGGTGGTTTTGCGAATGAGATGCTGGGCCTCTTCGGCGAGGTTTTCGGCTTCGCGGGCGTTCTTGACGCTCGTGAACTCGGCTCCGCTGTCGGGCGCGCCGGTCCAGCCGATTACGCGGACCGGAGTAGAAGGCGGCGCCTCCTTGATGTTCTTGCCCTGATCATCGAACATCGCACGGACCTTGGCCCAGTGCGGACCGCAGACGACGCAATCACCGATCTTGAGGGTGCCTCGTTGGACGATCACGGTGGCGAGCGGTCCGCGGCCGACATCGATCTGCGATTCGATGATGATACCGGCGGCGGGAGCCTTGGGATTGGCCTTGAGTTCGAGTACGTCGGCCTGAAGGAGAATCATGTCCAGCAGATCGGTGATGCCGGTCCCCTTGATGGCGGAAACGGGAATGGTGACGGTCTCACCGCCCCAGTCTTCGGGAGCGATGTTGCGCTCCTGCATCTGCTGTTTCACGCGCTCAATGTTCGCGCCTTTGACGTCCATTTTATTGACCGCGACCATGAGGGTGACGGCGGCGTTCTGGGCGTGCTTGAGGGCCTCGTCGGTCTGCGGCATGAAGCCGTCATCGGCGGCGATCACCAGCACGGCGATGTCGGTGACATCGGCGCCACGGGCGCGCATTTTCGTGAACGCGGCGTGACCTGGAGTGTCGAGGAAAGTGATTTGCCGGCCGGAATGCTCGATCTGGTAGGCGCCGATATGCTGGGTAATGCCACCCGCCTCGCCGGCGGCGACATCGGCCTTGCGAATGGCGTCGAGCAGCGAGGTTTTGCCATGATCAACGTGACCGAGGATGCACACAACCGGAGGACGGAGCACGAGATTCTTGATCTCGTCCTCGGCGGCGGTTTTTTCCTTGTTCTGGGCTTTTTCTTGAGTGGTCTGCTGAATCTGCTGCGCCGCTTCGCCGCGATGCTTGATCTCCAGCATGAAGCCGTGCTTTTCCGCAACCTTGACGGCGACCGGCTCATCGATGGCCTGATTCATCGATGCGAAAATCCCCATCTCCATCAACTCGGAGATGAGTTTGAATGGCTTCATGCCAAGCGCCGTCGCGAAATCGCGGACGATGATTGGCGGTTTGATGTGGATGATCTTAATATCACCATCCGTCGTGATGGTTACCGTTTGCGCAGGGGGCGTGGCTGGGCGAGCCGGATTGCCCGGCGCGCTGACATGCATGGGTGCCTTGGGCGCGCTGACAATGGGAGGAGGCGAAGCCGGAACCGAGACAGGTGCCGATGGAGCTGGCGGTGCCTTCTTGACAACGGCGGCTGGAACGAGCGGCGCTGGCGCTGAAATCGGCGCGCCGACCGGCTTGGGAACGGAGATCGCAGACGGAACCGAGGGCGCACGCACGCCCGGATGAGACGGGGAAGTCGGGGCCGGCTTCGGGGCGGATGAGATGGACGCCGGAACCGAGACCGGACGCGGAGGCAGCGGTTGCGGCACCGAAACGGGACGCGGCGCCGAGGCAGGAGCAGCAGGGACAGAAGCAGGAACGACCGGTACCGCAGGCGCGTTTTTCGACGCGGCAACGGCGGCTTTTGCCTCTTCCTTTTCACGCACTACATCCTGGGCACTTTTGACCGTGGGCACCTTGTGCACAGCCGGTTTTGCGACTTCCGCCACTGGCTCCGGAGCAGGGGCGGCTGCCGCGACCTTGGCTGCAAACTCCACTTCGAGTGCCTCCGCCGAAATGTTATCGACCGTGCTGGAGGCACTTTTGACGTCAAATTTGCGCTCCTTGAGCAGGGCCAACAACGCTTTGTTGTCCATGCCGATCTTCTTAGCCAATTCGTGGATGCGGATACTCATTCTACAAGGTTTGCGTGCGTAAGGTCTGCGCGGATGTGTTTTAAAAGTTGATTAGGCGCCGCCAACCTGGGTGATGATGGTCTGGGCTTCTTCGCTGGTGAAGCCGCCATCGACCAAGTCGTCCGCACCGACACCTTCGAAGGCGGCGGGCGAGTTGATGCCGATGGCCACAAGGCGTTCGGCCAAGACCGGGTCCAGGCCGAAGGTTTTCACGAGACCGCTGATCGCGGTCGTGCGCGGATCGGTGGAGACGGCGTGGAATTCCTCGATGTCGAGGCGCCAGCCGATGAGGCGCGAGGTGAGGCGCGCGTTCTGACCCTTGCGCCCGATGGCGATGGCGAGATCTTCGTTGGCAACCTTGAGCAGGATGCGGTGGTTTTTCTCGTCGAGCTGGATATCACGCGGCACGGCCGGCTTGAGCGCCTCGATGATCATCTGCTTCGGGTCGGCGAAATAGTTGATGATGTCGATCTTCTCTCCGTTGAGTTCGCGGACGATCGTTTTGACGCGGGCGCCACGAGCACCGACGCAGGCGCCGACCGGATCGACCTTGGAGTCGGTGCTGGTGACGGCGATCTTCGTGCGGTAACCGGGCTCGCGGGCGAATGCCTCGATCTTGACGGTGCCGTCGGCGATCTCGGCGACCTCGACCTCGAAAAGGCGGCGGACAAATTTCTGACTGGCGCGACTGAGCATGAGCTCAGGGCCTCGAGGCGTGCTCTCGATCGCGAGCAGCAGGCAGCGGATACGATCACCCGGCTGGTATTCTTCGCCGGGAACCTGTTCCTTGCCGGTGAGCACCGCCTCGGCCTTGCCGAGGTCGATGAAGATGTCGTTACGTTCCTTGCGGCGCACCGTGCCGGTCACGATGTTGCCGACCATGTCCTTGAAATCATCGTAAATGCGGTCTTTTTCGAACTGGCGGAGCTTCTGCATGACGGCCTGACGGGCGGTCTGCGCAGCGATGCGGCCAAGCGTCGCGGGGTCGATTTCCTTTTCCACGATGTCCCCCAAAAGCGCGCCGGGTTTAAGCACCTGGGCTTTTTCGACATGTATCTCGGTCCGGGGATTGCTCACGGAATCCACCACCTTCAACAGCGACCAAGCATGCATCTGGCCGTTCTTCGGATTGATTTCAATCTTCAGGTCCTGGCCGGAGTTAACTCCCTTGAGAGCCGCCGCTTTGATGGCGTTGACGATGGCGGAGATCATGTCGGCACGACCGATCCCCTTCTCCTTCTCCATATACTCGAGAACTGAAAGAATTTCGCTGCTCATAGGTAGTGATTTTTAGAAAAAAAAAGCGGGCCAGAGGCCCACCTTTTGGAAAGTGAACGTTGATAGAAAGGGTCAGGGTAGCTTGTGAGGTAAAATCTTGTCAAGTCCCGCGCCCTCCGAGGGAAAACAAAGACTACGACGCAATCGGCCTCTCTTGCGCCAGCATCCAGCCCAAAAGCCCCTGAATCGGACCGTGCGCGGCCGGTTGCAAAGCTCCGTCAAACACACCGAGGCCACGCAACATGCGCACCCTGTCAGCCGGCGCATCTCCCGCAAACCAGTGATACCACAGCGGGCGCAGCACCGTGTTCGCTTCCGCCGCCAAGAGTGGCAAAAAGCCATCGCACACCAGATTTTCAAAACGGCTGCCGCCCACCTCCCCGCCGCACAACCCGTCGAGCAACTGCCCGCGCAGTATTTTCATTTGGGCGGCTTTTCGCACCGCCCGGACAGAGATCCCCTCGCCCACCAAACAACTCGTCTCTTCGGCACCGGCCACTTTATCCGCAGCCGCTTTCAACGCACCGGCCAGATTTTTTAGACGTTCCGGCCAGTCCGGTCGCGCGGTAACCCAGACGGCATATTGACGCAAACGCAGCCTCGGATGATTCAGCGGTCTCACGCCCTGCAAACTCCACTGCATCCGTCGCGTTTCAAAAATCTGCTCTGGATCGACCTGACCGCCTACCCACATCCCCAGAGGAAACTCGGTCGCCACGGATAACATCGGCGCACGATTGAAACGGTAACCAAGAATTTCGAGGGCCGCATGATGACACGCCGCCTCCCAGCCCAAAAGCCGGATGCGTTCGCGGGCAAAGCCCGCCTTTTGCGTCCACCGCTCGTCCGAATGCCGTTTCAACAAGGCTCCCAATGCCACCGCATCGAACACCCCGAGCTTTTCTCGTGCGTGATCCAGCGGACGATTCGCCAGCTTCTCGACCGCATCATCGGCCGCGTATTCCTCCAGCCCGTAATGCAGGAGCGGCAACAGCGTGACCACCGGAATGCGCTTCCCCGCCGCACCGACGCTACACGCCACTGCCGGTTCGAACAACACGACATGCAGCACGACATTGTCGTAGGCCGGATCTTCCGCGTGCCGATGCACAGCCCAATCGGCTTCGCGCAAGTGAACCTCCACGTCGCCGGCCAGTTCCCGACCACCTATCTTTAAATGTGCGCCAAGAAAATCCGGACCACCAAGTCCGTTCCACTTGCCAGGATGAATCACCGTCACCGGCCGGCCATCGACGGTTTTCAAATCCGCCTCCGAAAACTCCCGCTTCGCCCATATTTTCTGCAATAATTTTTCCGGAAACAAAAATAATCCGTAGATCCCCTGCAATTCGGCCACGGCTTGGGCGTCCGGTGTTGATGCGGTTTTGTTCATCACGAAGGTTTCCGCCATCGTTGTGCGTTCGTGCGATTGAGTCCAGCCACGGTCGCGGTGAGCCTCAACTCCGCCCGCTCTATCCAAGCGGTCAGGTCTGCCGAAGGCACCCAAACCGCTCCGATGGCCTCGATGGTTTGACGCTCCCCTTGATCGCCTGTTGCCACCAGACACAACGAAGGATCGGCGGCGCGACCGACGAGTTGCTCGATCACATCATCCGCCGTGAGCGATGACGGCGTGTAGAGCACGCTGAACGTCACATGTCCCAATGGCCGATCCACGACCAACTCGTCCCCGCGACCGTCAAACACCAGCGTCACCCTCATCTGCTCGGCATCGTGAATGGCGACGAGACGCTGTGTGAGCTGGGAACGCGCCGCTTCGCGATCACGCTTCATGAGTGCGCGCAACTCCGGCCAAGCATGCACCAGATTGGCCCCGTCAACGAGCAGGTGTTTCTCAAACGCCACGGGCAAACCCTGCCCGCCCGGTGCCGATGATCAATGCTGGAGTCGTAAAAAATCAACGCTCTTATCTCACCTTCGTGCATCTCGTCGCAGCAATCATCTTATTACGCAGCTTTTGTTGACACTCTCTAGCTCTCCACCCGGACTATTTTCGGCATCCCTCTCAGTAGTGCGGTAAAATCAGCCCGAAAGACCTTGATCGTTCAGGGAAAGTGCGCGGGGACCCGGCCAAGAACCGGAATCAGTTCGACTTGAATCCCAGTGCGTCGAGTTCACTCAGATGAAAAGGCGCGCTTGCCATCGCTTCCTGCATTTTATCAAGGGCCGCAGGCAGGGTGGCCGCATCGCACGAGGATGCGCCGTCGGCGGCGTCATGGAGTTGCACCATCCATGTCGCCGGCGCACCGGAGTGAAGGATTTCGAACACCGAGCCGTAGAGATAATTGCCCGGCAGTCCGTGATGAGGTCCCGTGCCCGGCACCAGGAACAGGCTGTGCACCGGATCGTGGATCGCCGGAGCCTCGGTGGCGCCATGATGCTTGCGATGATGGATCGGGCGACCGACGACTTTGATACGGTGAGTCTCGGCCTTCGGTTGCAATGCAGCAGGGAGGGACTGCACGTAGCGGCTGAAAATGCTGGCATTGGTTTCCAGCGCGGTTGCGTCGATCTGACCGGCGATGAGCGAGTCTAGATTGCTGGCCTGGAACAAAGGCAGCCGGGTGAGCGAGCGCACGGTCACATGGCCATCTTTGAAATCGGCCGAGGCATAGGCTTGGTGCGAGGCGTGAAGCCGACGGACGGCATCCTGATAAGTAGGCGTATGCGGCACGGCCCCGATGGGGCTGTGCTCGATCATATCGAGGACGGTTTGATCAACGAGCGCATGAGGGTTTTGCGACATGGGAGGCAATGGTTATTCACCGTGCGCGGCAAAGACGAGAAGGATAATGTGGAAGTTGAGGATATTGGACGCGGAGGACCACTTGCCCAAACACTCTCCATCGATGCCCGCCTGAAAGACCGTGGCCGCCGTCGTCCGTTTCCGAGTGTCGGTCTTTAGGGTTGTCCGAGACTGCGCCTCACCCGATCAGTTTCGCGTAGGCTGCGGCGTCGAGGAGCGTCGCGGGGGAAGCGGGATCGGCGAGCTTGAGCTTGAGCATCCAACCGCCTGCGTAGGGAACCTGGTTGACCGTTTCGGGCGCGGAATCCAACGCGGGGTTGATCTCGATCACCGTGCCGGCGACCGGCGCGTAGATGTCGGACGCGGCCTTGACGGACTCGACCACGCCAAAGGTCTGGCCGGCGGCGAGCGTCGCGCCAACCTTGGGCAACTGCACGTAGGTGATGTCGCCAAGACTGTTCTGGGCGTAGTCGGTGATGCCGATCAATGCGGTGCCGTCGCCGGAGGGCTTCAGCCATTCATGGGATTTTACGTAACGGAGATCGGAAGGAACGCTGCTCATGAGGATTTTTTTAAAGTGACGAAGGGAGGTTTGACGAGTTGGAATTGAATCAAGGTGCCGCGGATATCGACCGCAAGCGGCTTGCCCGCCGAAGAAGTGGCGACCAGGGCGGAGCCGATGGCCTCGTTGAGGATCGGAGAAAGCGTGCCGGAGAGCACGCGGCCCACCACGGTGCCGTCGGCGCCAAGCACGGGAGTGTCGGCCCGCACGATGCGACGGTCGCCGGTCTTGAAGAAGACGACCTGTTGCGGCGCGCCGTTGGTCTTTTCGGCGAGCAGGGCGGCACGACCGATGAAGTCGGCCTTGTCGAGCTTCACCGTCCAGCCAATACCGGCGGTGAGCGGGGAAATATCCGCCGCGATCTCGTGTCCGTAGAGCGGATAGCCCGCTTCCAGGCGGAGACTGTCGCGCGCGCCCAGACCGACCAATTCGAGACCATGGGGAGCGCCTGCTTTCATCACGGCTTCGGCGAGCGCGAGAGCGTCGCCCTTGGCATGGTAAAGCTCGAAGCCGTCTTCGCCGGTGTAGCCGGTGCGGCTGATGATGCAGTGGACTCCGGCCACGGTGCCCTCGGCGAAGTGGTAATACCTGATCGCGTCGAGCTTGGCGCCGGTGAGCGTCTGCACGATGGCGGCGGCTTTCGGCCCCTGCACGGCAATCAAGGCGTAGTCGTCCGAACGGTCGGTGACGGTGACGGCGAAGCCCTTGGCCTGCTCGCGGAGCCATGCGACATCCTTGGCGATGTTGCCCGCGTTGATGCAGAGAAAATAATCCTCGGGTGCCCGCATATAAACGAGCAGGTCATCCACCACCCCTCCGTTGGGATAACACATCGGCGAGTAGATCACCCGGCCGGGAAACAGCTTGGAAACATCGTTGGTGACGAGGTGATCGAGGAAGCGGGCCGCCCCCGGCCCCTTCACATCGACCTCGCCCATGTGGCCGACGTCGAACAAGCCGGCGGTGCGCCGCACGGCCTTGTTTTCCTCAAGAATGGACCGGTATTGGACCGGCATTTCCCAGCCGGCGAAATCCACCAGACGGGCGCCGTGGGCCGCATGGAAGTCGCGCAGGGGTGTTCGTTTCAAATCACTCATGCGTTCAGACTAGGTTACGACACGGCACGGTGCGCAAGTCACATTATGCGACTGAGCCAGATTTCCCAAAGAACGCGCAGGTTGCTACGTGTAGAAATGTGTGATCTGTGCACCATCACTTTGTGGCCCTGCAGGGTGCTCTCTTTGGCAAGCATGGCGTCGGCCTGCACCTGGCACTGCCTACTGGTTTATGGCATTGAGGTTACTCGCAGATACTCACTTTGTCCTTGTCCATTAACACCGCTGCTCATTCATATTTGTTCGCAATAAATGCGTGGTTTTCTGCAAAGCATGCCACGCCATAACCCGTCTTTCTCCACATAATCAGTTATGGTTAGTCTCACCTCTCTCCCCGCAGGCGAAAAGCCTGTGGTTTCCTCAACCGATTGCATCGCAGCCACCGTGCCCGATGTGGTTATTCGTCTTGCTGGTAATTCCCAAGACGGCATTCAGGCCATCGGCGGCTTCCTCGCCCGCCTCGCCGGTCGTTCCGACCAGGATGTCATGACCTACATGACCATCCCGTCCACGATTTCCGGCGGTCCTTCGATTTTCCAAGTCCGCATGGGCTCCGGTGATATTCTCTCCGCCGGCGACCGCGCCGACGTGCTCGTGGCGCTCTATCAACATAGCTACGAAAGCCACCGCGCCTCGCTTCGTCCGGGCGGCGTGCTCCTTTACGACAGCGATCACGTCACCCCCAATCCCGATGACAAGGAGGTCACCGCTGTCGGCATCCCGATGACCACCGCGACGGTCGAGGCTCTCGGCGGCTCCGCCAAGGAGAAGGGCAAGAACATCTTCGTGCTCGGCCTGCTCGCCCGCATGTTCGACCTCGACGTGCCCAAGCTCACGCAGCTCATCAAGGAACGTTTCGGCGGCAAGAACGAGGACATCGTTCGCAACGCCCTGCTCGTGTTCGACACCGGCTACGCTTATCCGGCCGAGCACCTTCGCAACTGTCTCTACCGCCTCGAAAAATCAGAACCCTCGACGGACTCCCGCCCGCAGATCACCACCGACGGCAACACCGCGATCGCCTACGGCCTCATTGCCGCCGGCGTCCGCCACGGCGCCGCCTACCCGATCACTCCGTGGACCTCCATCATGGAGACCCTCCGCGCCGAATTGCCCAAATACGGCGGCGTCTTCGTGCAATGCGAGGACGAGATCGCCGCGATCTCCACCGCGCTCGGCTTCGCCTACGCCGGACACCTCTCCATGACCGGTTCCTCCGGCCCCGGCATCTCCCTCAAGATGGAAGCCCTCGGCTGGGCCACCATGGCCGAGATGCCCCTCATCCTCGTCAACATCCAGCGCGCCGGCCCCTCCACCGGCATGGCGACCAGCGTCGAGCAAAGCGACCTCCTCCAGGCCATCTACGGCAGCCACGGCGACGCCCCGCGCGTCGTGCTCGCTCCCAAGAACGTCGAGGACTGCTTCTATCTTTCCATCGAGGCCGCCCGCATCGCCCGCGACTACAGCACGCCTGTCATCATCCTTTCCGATCAGGCCATCGCGACCCGTATCGAGGCGTTTCCCGAGCCCGATCTCCCCAAGATCATGGGCGAGACCAAACTCGACCTCAGCCCGCGTGATGCGTCCTACAAACCGTATCCGTTCGACAGCATCACCCACCACGTGCCCCCGGGCACCGTCATGGCTTCCGGCAAAT
>CAIVDS010000001.1 GCA_903904685.1 uncultured Verrucomicrobiota bacterium | reverse complement strand
CCACCGGCTTTTTCCATGTCCTCACCGAAGCGTTCCTGCAAGTCGGGTCGCCTGGGAGATGTTGCATCAGTCTTGTTGTCCGACAACCCGCCATGATGGATGATCATGTAAGGCTTCTTGTCCGGAGTGGAATAAAACATGGTGATGTGCATCTGGTGCTCATCCGGAGTGTGATCGTCAAATATCACACGAGCCTGATAGCTGTCGGCTTTCCAACTGTTGGCATGATCCTTGCCCATGGTCGCATTCATCATAGGCGTTTTGTCCGCGAAACGGGCAAGAAAGTAGATCCCCTTTGCGTCCCACATCATATGCGTCCAAACACTGAATTTCTGAACGATGGAAGGATCGTTATAACTCCAAACCCCGGCGGAAAGGTCCCAGTCGTCTGTATTCCCGTCGATGACCACAGGGCCCGGCGCCGGAACAACATTGACCGTGGAGTTGAATGACATCGTCCGGCCATCGTCAGACCCTTCGCCCGCCATCAGCGTCGACAGCGGTTGGAGGATAAGCGCCGCGCAGAATGCACCAATACAGAAGGGGGTATTCATAGAACTAGGTACTCTTGGGCATGGCGGCGTGGCAAGCATGACCTTGGGCGTGCCGGCGATGGTTTTATGCGCGGAGGGGAAGGGATTGAGCCGGGCGGGAAATCCCCGTTTGGCCACATCGGAAGCGGAAGGGGCGCGGCGGACATAAAAAAGCGCCCCGCAGAACAGGTCTGCGGAGCGCGCGGATGAAGGAAGGATCAAACGAGACGGTCAGACATCAGAAGTTGAAGCCGACACCCAAGGACCAGAGGAAGGCGCCGTCGCTGAAGTTATCGGCGGGCCGGGAGGCATGGCTGAAGATCCAGTCGTAAGTGCCCGTCGCGAAAAGGAAGGTCTTGGACAGGACGTAGAACTTGAGACCTCCCTCGATGCCGGCGGCCCAGGAGTCGTTGGTGCTGTCGCCATAGAGCCGGCCAAAGGTAACTCCCACGAAGGGATGGAGGCGTCCCGTGCCGAAATGCGCGTCGATGCCGGCGAAAGTCGCGCCGTCATAGTCGGTGCCGCCGCCTCCCGGGCCGTTGGAGTAGTTGACGAACTGGCGCATGGAAACTTCCAACCCGTCGGTGAGGAAATAACCGAGGGAGGCGTTCACGCCGCCAAGGGAGTTGTTCAAGGCCCTGTTGCTGGCGCCGCCGCCGCCGAGGGAGAACTCCCAGTCGCCTTTGCTGGCGCCGAATTCGCTCGTCGCATGATAAGAGGAGCTCGGAGTTCTGGCGCTTGAGGAGGAGGCGGTGGCATCGGTCTGCGCGCGGGCCGTGAAGGCGCCGGCGAGGAGGAGCGAGAGACTCGCGAGTATCGGTTGGATTCGTTTCATTGGGTTTGGTTTTGGTGTTTTCTTGCAGTCCCCCGAAAGGGGAAATTCATCGGTCGGCGGCGGGATCGGACGGCCCTTGAAAGGAAGGCGGCCGCAATGCGCCCCGGTCATCACGGGAGGGAGTGGATGCGGAAACAGGCCGTGCGGTTGCGCGCCTGCGACAAATGGTGAGGGGAGTCCGCCACGACCAAGGGCGTTCGCCGGTGTTGCAGGCCGGTTCATTTACGGCGAAGTCCGCACGTCGAATATCCGATAAGAACGATGAGGGAAAGCAGGCCGACGCCTCCGCTGCAAAAGGCCGCAGCCACAGATATAACAGTCGCCGCCACCGAACAGGAGCAGCAGCGCAAGAATCATCAGCGGATTATTCATCGCGGCAGCATAGACGGACGCACCGCAGTCAACCATGGGGCACTACCCTACTTCGTCGCGACGTTGCAAAGTCCCGGTCCGATCCGGCGCGCACGGAGCCGATCCGTGCGGTTGTCCGCCTGCGACGAGGGGCGAGGGGAGACCGCCACGACCAAGGGCGTTCGCCGGTGTTGAAGACCGGTTCATTTCCGGCGAAGTCCGCCCATCAGATAGCCGACAAGCAAAATGAGGAGAAGCAGGCCGACGCCTCCGCCGCCATAGGCCGGGCCGCCGATATAAAAGCCGCCGCCGCCGAACAGGAGCAGCAAAATCACGATGACCAGCAGAATATTCATCGCGGCAGCATAGACGGACGCACCGCAGCCAACCATGGGGCACTACCCTACTTCGCCGCGACGTTGCAAAATCCCGCGTCCGATCCGGCGCGCTCGGGGTCGATGAAAGCACCCGTTTTCAGGCTGCCGGCCAGCCTCGATTCTCCTCCGTGATTGGCATAGGCAGTGCTGGTGAAAAGAAAACTTATAGAACAAAGCAGCGCGGCCTCTGGTTTGCCTCTTGACGCCCCGTAAACGAAGGCATCTAGAATCCTTCATAGCCTCGTAACCGTTGTTTTTTTAACCATGAACTTGCTCGATAAAATCAAGTCGGGGGCGGCGCAAACGGCGGGGCTGGCATTGCTGCTGGTTTGCGCGGCGGGGATGGCTTCGGCGCAGGTGATGTTTGTCGCCAACAATGGACGCGACTCGGTCGCGGCGTTCGACGGAAACGGCGTGAGCTTGGGAACGGTGGCATCGAGCATCAGCTTTCCCAACGGCGTGGCGCTGGACTCCGGCGGGCACCTGTATGTGGCGACGGGAGGCGTGATCGAGGAATACTCGGCGAACGGCACTCATCTGGGCACGTTTGCCACGACGGGCGTGAACAATCCGATGGGTCTGGCGTTCGATGCGGGCGGCAATCTTTACGCCGCCAACTTCGGGAGCAACTCGGTGGAAAAATTCTCTTCGACGGGCACGGATCTCGGCGTGTTCGCCGGCACCGGCGTGAACGGACCGACCGGGCTGAAGTTCGACGCGAGCGGCAACCTCTATGTGGCGAACTACAACACCGGCGACATTTTGAAATTCGCGACGGACGGGAGCCCCCTGTCGTTCACCGCCAATGTCTATACGCCGGGCGACCTGGTGTTTGACGCGCTCGGGAATATTTATGTGAGCGACCAGGGCAACCATCAGATCGAGGTGTTGTCGCCGACGGGCGCCAGTCTGGGCGTGTTCGCGTCCACGGGAACGCACACGCCCATAGGACTGGCGTTCGACGCGAGCGGGAATCTCTACGCAGCCTACCGCGACGCGAACATCGTCGAGAAGTTCTCGTCCAACGGCACGGACTTGGGGACGTTCGCCAGCACGGGCCTCGCCACGCCGACGTTTATCGCGATCGCGACGGTGCCCGAGCCGGCGACCTGGGCGCTGATCGCGGGCTTGGCCTGCGGCGTCCTCGCGATGATCCGGCGGAGACCGTGGGCCGGGCGCTGAGACGCGGACAGGCCGGACTTTTTCCAGGATTCCCCGCCACGCCGGGCTGCTTTGCGGAAAGATCGGCGGGGCCGGCCGTTTTTTGCGCGCTGTTTTTCGCCGGCGACGCATTGATGGCTTGCCTCTTATTTTGGCGGGGCGCACAAACGCAGTTTATGGAAAAACTGGCCCTTCTTTCTGTGAGCGACAAAAGCGGTCTGGTGGAATTTGCCACCGTCCTCGTCAAGCGGCATGGCTACAAGCTCCTCTCGACCGGCGGCACCGCCAAGCTCCTTGCCGAAAACGGCCTGCCCGTCACCGAGGTGAGCCGGCACACCGGCTTTCCCGAGATGATGGAAGGCCGCGTGAAGACGCTCCATCCCAAGATCCACGGCGGGCTTCTCTGCCGTCGCGACAAGGCAGACCATCTCGCCGCCGCCAAGGCCCACGGCATCGACCTCATCGACCTCGTGGTCGTCAACCTCTACCCGTTCGAGGCGACCGTGGCCAAGAAGGGCGTCCACTTCGAGGAGGCCATCGAGAACATCGACATCGGCGGCCCCTCCATGCTGCGCAGCGCCGCGAAGAATCACGAGAGCGTCACCGTGGTTGTCGACCACTACGACTACGCCGCCGTGCTCGCCGCGCTCGATGAGCCCGCCGCGTTGCCCGCTCTCCGCCGCAAGCTCGCGCTGAAGGTTTTCCAGCGCACCGGAGCCTACGACACCGCCATCGCACGCTATCTGGAGTCGCAGACGGACGAACCCGATCTCGCCGCATTGAGCGGGCTGCCCGACACGCTCTCGCTCTCCTACAAGAAGGCCCAGGCCCTCCGCTACGGAGAGAATCCCCACCAGAAGGCGGCGCTTTACGGCACGTTCCACGACCACTTCGCGCAGCTCCAAGGCAAGGAGCTTTCGTATAACAACATTCTCGACCTCACCTCCGCCACCTACCTGATCGGCGAGTTCGAGAAGCCCACGCTCGCCATCCTCAAGCACACCAACCCGTGCGGAGTCGCCTGCGCCGACACCCTCGAGGCCGCCTGGGAAAAGGCCTACTCCACCGACCGTCAAGCACCCTTCGGCGGCATCATCATCGTCAACCGCACGCTTGAGGCCGGCCTCGCGAAGACCATCTCGGAGATATTCACCGAGGTGATCATCGCCCCGCGTTTCAGCGACGAGGCGCTCGCGATCTTCGCGAAGAAGAAAAACCTGCGCCTCATGATCGCGAAGCAGGGCGTGGGCGCGGATTCGCTGCTCGACATGCGCTCCGTGATCGGCGGCCTGCTCGTGCAGGATCGCAACAAGCTTCTGGGCAATCCGCGCGACTTCAAGGTCGTGACCAAACGCCAGCCCACCGCAGAGGAATGGGACACGATGATGTTCGGCTGGCGCGTGTGCAAACACGTCAAGTCGAACGCCATTGTCTATGTGCGCAACGAGCAGACGCTCGGCGTCGGCGCCGGACAGATGGCGCGCGTGGACAGTTCGCGCATCGCCGTGTGGAAAGCCGGCGAGGCCAAGCTCGATCTCCGCGGCTCCGTCGTGGTGTCGGAAGCGTTGTTCCCCTTTGCCGACGGCCTCATCGCCGCTGCCGAGGCGGGCGCGACCGCAGCAATCCAGCCGGGCGGTTCGGTGCGCGACGAGGAAGTCATCAAGGCCGCCGACGAGCGCGGAATGGCGATGGTCTTCACCGGCATCCGCCACTTCAAACACTGAGCCGGCCGCTCAGGCGCCGGAAGACGCACGGCACTTTCCCGGCGCCGTCGCGAGCCAGCGGCGGGCGCGCCACGCGCGATGTTCGTCCGGCCCGAGAAAAGTCCAGGCCACGAGGCGGCTGTTTTTCTGGCCCTGCGCCATCGCGATGGTGCGCACCTCGGCGGCCTTCACGTTTTTGAGCGCGTGACAGATGGCGGGGAGGCTGCCGCGTTTCGAAACCAGCGTGGTGAACCACAGGACCTGCTCCGGCCTGCGGGCGCTCTCGGCGATCATCCGGCGCACGAAGGCGGCCTCGCCTCCCTCGCACCAGAGTTCGTTGCCCTGGCCGCCGAAATTCAAAACAGGTTTCCCGACTTTACCACCGTCACCGAGATTTCTCAGTTTTCGCAGCGTGCCCGCCGCCGCCTCGGTCGCCGAGGAATGAAAAGGCGGGTTGCAAATCGACAGGTCGAAGAGATCCGAGGATTTCACGACGCCGTCGAAGATGGCGGTCGGCGAGGGCTGCAGGCGGCACTCGACCTTGCCCGCGAGCATCGGGTTGGCGGATACGATTTTCCTGGCGGCGTTGACGGCGACCGTGGAGATGTCCGCGCCGACGAAGCGCCAGTCGTATTCCCGAACCCCGATGATCGGGTAGATGCAGTTGGCGCCCACGCCGATGTCGAGAACCTTGACCGCCTGACCGCGAGGAATGGCCGACTCGATCCCGTTTCCAAGCAGGTCGGCCGCGTGATGGAGATAGTCCGCCCGGCCCGGAACGGGAGGGCAAAGAAAACCGGGCGGGATGTCCCACCAGACAAGCCCGTAGTGGTGGATCAAGAGGGCGCGGTTGAGCGTCGTCACCGCGACGGGATCGGAGAAGTCGATCGTGACGCCGCCATCCGGATGCGGCTCCACAAACCGCGCCAGCGCCGGGCAACTCTTGGTGAGCCGTTGGAAATCATACCGTGCGCGATGCCGGTTCCTCGGATGCGGACCGGCGGCGAGTGTCGGCGGAGTTTTTGGCATGCGAACCCCGTCGGGCGTTCTGCGCACGGCTCAGCGTGCGATCGGCAACTCCACATAAAACACGGTCTGCGTCTCCGGAGTGGAAACGAACCAAGTGCGGCCGTGCATAAATCTCGTGGTGAGGAGCCTCGCGCTATAAGTGCCGAGTCCGCGGCCGGCGCCTTTCGTGCTGAACGAGCGGTTGAAAATCTGCAGCTGGGCGGTGCGGGGGATCACGCCTTGGTTGTGGATGGAAAACTCGACGGTGGCAGGGTCGGATTTGCGGCAACCCACCGTGACCAGCCCGCCCGGGGCGCTGGCCTCGAGCGCATTTTTAACCAGGTTGCCCAACACCCTCATCAGGAGAGTGGGATCGGAGACCAGCTCGACGATTTCGCATGTCTCGTCGGCGCGGATGCTTTTCCCGGCGAACGCGGGGTTGACGGAGTAGGCGGCGATCACGCGGTTGACGGCATCTCGGCTGTTCACGGGGTGCATCTCGACATGCAGTTCCCCGCGCTCGGGCACCAGCAACTCGCGCTGGCTCCGGATCTCTTCAACGAGTTGTTCGGAGAGGGTGACAATCAGGGCGCGCAGTTCGCCGAGTTCCCTCGGTTCGGCATGTTCCATGATTTCGCCGATGGATTGGATGCCGCCGGCCGTGTTCAGGAGATCGTGAAAAAAGATTTTCTCCAGCGCCTGGCGGCGCTTCTCGTCGCTGATGTCCCTGATCGAAACAAAAACGAAGGTCTCGCTTCCGATCTTAAACGGGTGCGCCCAAATCCGGAGGTCGAGCGACACCCCGGCAACGAGCGCCATCCGGCACTCCTCGACCGATGGCTTCCCTTCGAGTCCCTGCATGATCGAGCGGAAGGCGCCGCAGACTTGGCAGGCAGCCGATTCGCCGCATCCGCCCGGCTCCTCGACGCTGTGAAGGCATCCCGACACCTCGCCGGGGCGCTTTCCCCATAGCGCCGAGGCGTCTTTGACCTGAAAAAATGCAACCGCCGCCTGATTCGCAAAAACGATCTGACGCGTCGAATTGACCGCGACCAAGATATCGGGAATCACATCCACGAAACTCCGCAGATCCTTCCACTCGCGGATGTGTTGCGCCTGCCGGCCCACGATGTCCGCATCCGTTCGGGGTGATGTGATCATCGGATCTTTCATGACCTACAGCTTGGGCGATGCCATTCATGCGCGGCAATGCAATTCCCCGTGGCGCGGCTGGTATGGATTGCAGGTCTGCGAATCGTATGGGAGTGCCCTCATCCGCTGAATAATATACGGGACACAGGCTTGCAGCGGGTCCGGCGATGGGCAGATTCGATGTTGTCGAGCGGGTTGAATTACCGTGTTTTAAGATGCCATTTTAATATTCCTCTCATCATGACTTCGCCTGCTTCAAAACCATCGCGCACATGGACGGAATCGCTGATGGCGCTTGGACTTTGCGCCGCGCTCGTCGTGACGCTGGGCGGGCTGTATTACGGGAATCCGCAGGAACGATTGATCGAGGGCGGGATACTCGGGGCGTTGCTGTCGGTCGGCGTGGGCGCGGGGCTTTGGTGGCGAAACGAAACGCGCAAACACTTCGAAGATCATCTGCAGTCGGCGGAGTTGGTGCGAGACAGCGAGGAGCGTCTGCGGTTGGCGCTTACCGCCGCCCATCAGGGGATATACGACCTCAATCTTCTGACCGGAGAAGTCTGCGTCAGCCCCGAATATGCCACGATGCTGGGCTATGACCCGGCCACATTCCACCAAACGCTAGACAAGTGGATAGAGCAGTTGCATCCAGACGACCGTGATCGGGTGGTCAAAGCGCATGAGGACTGCATCGGCGGCCGTAGCGGCGAGTATCGTGCCGAGTTTCGACTGCGCACCCAAAGCGGCGATTGGAAATGGATACTGTCCGTGGGAAAATTAATGGAGCGCACGCCTGACGGCCGGCCCTTGCGCATGCTCGGCACGCACACCGACATCACCGATCGTAAAGTGAGCGAGACAAAAATCCAGCGGCTGACCCAGCTCTACGCCGCGCTCAGCCAATGCAACCAGTCCATCGTGCGCTGCACGGATGAAGCGACGCTTTTTGCCGAGATATGCCGGGACGCGGTGCAGTTCGGCGGGATGAAAATGGCCTGGATCGGCCGCGAGGATGAGGCGACGCAACAGGTCCGTCCGATGGCCTCTTTCGGCGACGGCCTAGGTTACTTGGATGGCATCCGGATATCGACGTCCGCCGACGATCCTTTTGGGTGCGGCCCCGTCGGCATCGCAGTGCGTGAAAATCGGCCCGTGTGGTGTCAGGATTTTTTGAACGACCCGATGAGCAAGCCTTGGCGTGAACGTGCGGAGCCTTACCACTGGCAAAGCTTCGCTGCGTTGCCGCTGGTGTGCGGGGGCCGGCCTGTCGGGGCGTTCGTCCTTTACGCCAAGACGGCCGATGCGTTTGACGACGAGGAAAAGGAACTCCTCTCCGAAATGGCGACGGATATCAGCTTCGCACTGGATAACTACGCTCGCGAGGCCCTTCGTAAAAAAACGGAATTTCAACTCAACCTGCTCCACACAGCCCTGCAGTCCACTCCCTCCTCTTGGGTGATCACCGACACGAACGGCATTATCCAGTGGGTGAACGCCGGATTCACCAAGGTCACCGGCTACGCGGCGGACGAGGTGATCGGACGGAATCCACGAATCCTGCGCTCGGGCCTGCATTCCGTGGAATTCTATCGGGACATGTGGACTACCGTGAAGCGCGGCGAGGTGTGGACCGGCGAAATGCACAACCGTCGCAAGGACGGCGCCCTCTACCATGAACAAATGACCATCGTTCCGGTGCGCAACGAGCACGGGATCATCACGCACTTCGTGGCGATGAAATACGACATCACAGAAGCGAAGCAGACCGAACTGCGGTTGCTTCGTTCTCAGCGCATGGAGGGCATCGGTATGCTGGCCGGCGGCATCGCGCACGATCTCAACAACGTGCTCTCGCCCATCCTCCTGAGCGTGGAGCTGATGAAAATGCGTTTTCCCGATGCGGAATCCCACGCCATCATAAACGCCATCGAGTCGGCGGCACGCCGCGGCGCGGGCATCGTGCGGCAGGTGCTCACGTTTGCCCGCGGTATCGACGGCGAACGTATGCCTATCCGGGTGGCGGATGTCATTCGGGAGATGGCGAGGATGATCGAGGAGACCTTCCCCCGGAGCATCCAAATACAGCAGAGTCTGGCCCGTGATCTGCCACAAACGCTGGGCGACGCCACCCAGCTTCACCAAGTGTTGCTCAACCTCGCCGTCAACGCGCGCGATGCGATGCCGGAGGGCGGCGTGCTCACCTTGCAGGCCGATGCGGTGCAAGTTAAGGAAAGCAGTTCTCCGTTCGTCGGCGCGATCAAGCCCGGCGCCTATATCAAAGTGGTCGTGCGCGATACCGGCTGCGGCATACCGCCGGAGGTCATGTCACGGGTGTTCGAACCGTTTTTCACCACCAAGGAACAAGGCAAAGGCACCGGTCTTGGCCTCTCGACGGTTTTTGGCATCGTGCGGAGCCACGGCGGCTTTGTTGATGTGAAGAGCACCCTCGGCGCAGGGACGGAATTTCAAGTGTATTTGCCCGCCTTGGAAGCTCCAGAGGTTCCGGTCGCAACCCCGGTTCGGCCACTCTTGGTGTCAGGGGCTGGGCAGACGGTGCTCATTTGCGACGACGAGGATATTATCCGCGATGTCACCGGTGAGCTTCTCGCCGTCAACGGTTTCAAGGTGCTCGGCGCGGCCAACGGAGCCGAGGCCCTGCGGATCGTGGAAAATCACGCCGCGCCCATCGCGCTGGCGATCATGGATGTGATGATGCCGGGCATGACCGGAGACAAAGTGGCGGTCGAACTTCGCAAGCGCCGGCCAGGACTTCCCGTCCTTTTTTCCACCGGCATGGTGGGCGACGCCGAAATGGAGAAGGCGCTCAAACAACAGCTCGCGCTGCCGGCGACCGCCATCTTGACCAAGCCTTATCAGCAGCGCGTCCTTATGGATGCCATCGGCCACTTGCTCAAAGGCGAAAACGTAATCTCGCACTCCCCCTTCCTGCGTTAAACGGTGTTGGCAAAACGCATTGCGCCTGCGATGAATTCCCTCCCCTTTTTTCAGCATGAAAACCTTTTATCTTCCCTGTCTGGTGATGCTGGGACTACTTGGCGGTTGCGTGACCAATCCCGACACAGGGCGCTCGCAACTCATGCTTGTTTCACCGGGCGAAGAAGCGCAGATGGGCCTTACTTCGTTTGAGCAGATCAAGCGGCAGGAAAAAATCTGCACCGATCCCGTTCTCAACGCACGGGTGACGCGAATCGGAAGGCGCATCGCCGCCTCGGTAGGCCGCGAGATTCCCAACGCGCAGTGGGAGTTCGTCGTGTTCGATTCTCCGCAGGTCAACGCTTTCGCGCTGCCGGGCGGCAAGGTGGGTGTTTACACGGGCCTGCTCAAGCTGGCCACGACCGATGACGAGCTCGCCATCGTGATGGGCCATGAAATTGCCCACGTGACCTCGCGCCACGGCGCCGAGCGCACTTCGCAAAACTATGCGATCGCAGGCATCGGAGCCCTCGCGGCGTTTGGCATGGAGGCGAAGCAGGTCGATCCGGCGAAGCGCAACATGATCCTCGCAGCCTACGGCGTGGGTTCGCAGGTGGGGTATGCACTGCCATACTCCCGCTTGCACGAGTCGGAGGCCGACAGCATCGGCATCAAGTTCGCCGCCGGGGCGGGTTACGATCCGCGGGCGGCGGCGGTGTTCTGGAGGAAAATGGCCGCGCAGGGCGGCACGAAACCGCCGGCGTTTCTCTCCACGCAT